>JAOPTX010000001.1:0-92580 GCA_051532055.1 Fibrobacterales bacterium
AGTACTTCCAGGTGTTGCTGCATTATCTGAAAAATAAGAGTGTACTCTGCTCTAATCCATCTATGATTTATACAAAATTAGATGGGTTTCAAAAGTAAAGAAAAAGCCAGAAGATTTCTCTTCTGGCTTTTTCTTTTTTCTAAATGAGGTGTTAAATAGGTATTGATGCTTATCTTATGAGCTTAATAATGTATTAATACTCTTTGCTGCAATCTGTCCTTGGCCCATCGCTTCGATTATTGTTGCGGCTCCAGTAACAATGTCACCACCTGCATAGACCCCATCCATAGAAGTTTTAAGGCTGTCATCAACCTTTAGGGTTTTCCATTTGGTGAGCTCAAGCTCTGGAGTTGTTTGAGCGATAAGTGGGTTACTACTATTGCCAATCGCAATAATCACAGTATCGATTTCCATTGTAAAGTCACTATTATCAATTGCTATAGGGCGTCTTCTCCCAGAATCATCAGGTTTTCCGAGTTCATAGCGAATACATTTTAAATGCGTGGCCACTCCCAAATCATCAGTAATAATCTCAGTGGCATTTTGTAAAAAACAAAAATTGATACGCTCTTCTTTTGCATGAGCAATTTCTTCATTTCGGGCGGGCATTTCTGTTTCAGTACGACGATAGATTACATTAACTTCTTCTGCACCAAGCCGAATTGCAACACGTGCAGCATCCATCGCAACGTTACCACCACCAAGAACAGCAACTTTTTTAGAATCATACATTGGAGTATCTGAGAGTTCGCTATCATATCCGTGCATTAAATTAGCTCGAGTAAGATATTCATTGGCAGTAAACACGCCAACGGCATCTTCGCCAGGGATCCCCATGAAGTTAGGGAGGCCAGCTCCGGAACCAATGAAAAGAGCGTCAAACCCGTCATGTGAAAGCATGTCTTTAATTTTGCGTGTCCGACCTACAACAAAATTTTTCTCAATTTGTATACCGATCTCTTCCAAAGCAGAGAGCTCATGGTCAATTATTGAGTTAGGAAGTCGAAACTCGGGTATTCCATATCGCATAACACCACCCAATTTGTGGAATGCTTCATAAAGTACAACGGTGTGCCCCTCTTTTCTACAATCAACAGCAGTCATAAGGCTTGCAGGGCCTGAACCTACAATTGCAACCTTTTTGCCGGTTTCAGCGGGGATTTCAGGGAGAATTGTTTGACCAGTTTTTCGTTCCCAGTCAGCAGCAAAGCGCTCTAGGTGGCCAATTGATACAGACTGTTCTAAATCTTTTAAGGATTTGCCGGTAGTACAGCGTTTTTGACACTGCTGTTCTTGGGGGCATACTCTTCCACAAATTTCGGGTAGAAGAGATTGGTCCTTAATTACCCGTGAAGCTTCTACAAAAGAGCCTTGTGCTATTTGGTCAATAAAACCTGGAATATCTATGTGCACAGGGCAATCAGTAACACAAGGAGGGTTTTTACATTGGAGGCATCTCATCGATTCAAGTCGTGCTTGCTCAGGAGTAAAATCAAGAGTTACTTCAGTCATGGAACAGATACGCTCCTCAGCTGGTTGAACAGGAATTTCTTGACAGGGTATAGCAAGGCGATCTTTTGTTGTGATTTTATCTTTTGATAATAAAAAATTTAAAAGTATGCCTGCGTCATGGCCGAGTTCTTCATGAGTATGATGCTTAATAGGTGTATGAGTGGTATTCATAGTGCCCCTTTAGGCAGAGAGGTGGCCCCCTTAGGTAACCTACAGGAATGTCCTTTCTCTTGTTTTTTAAAGGTCTTTAACCGTGCGTTCATATTGCCCCATTCAACAGTGTGGCCATTGAATTCAGGGCCATCAACGCAAACAAACTTTGTGGTCCCATCTACAGTTACACGGCATCCGCCGCACATTCCAGTACCATCAATCATGATGCTATTTAACGAGACTACAGTATTGATATCAAAAGGGCGAGTAACTTCACAGCAGGCCTGCATCATGGGGGCGGGGCCAATAGCTATGACCATATCGGGCTTGTTTTCAGCGCAAATATGGGCAAGAGGCTCAGTAACGAAGCCTTTATGGCCAACGGAGCCATCATCAGTGCAGAGAGACACTGAATCACTTATTGCCTTTATTTCATTGGTATAAAAAAGTCGATCTTTAGACTGGGCACCAATTATTGTAGTAATGGTATTTCCAGCAGCATGGAGTGCTTGAGTAATAGGGAAAAGTGGGGCGATTCCAATGCCGCCACCAATGCAAACGATATGGCCAATTTTTTCAATATGTGTAGGAGTTCCGAGGGGACCTACAATTATGGGAATTGAGTCGCCCACATCCAAGGAACTTAATTTACGAGTTGTATTACCTGCTGTTTGAAAAATAATAGAAATAGAACCGTCTTCTTCAGACGCATCAGCTATGGTTAGAGGGATTCTTTCTCCATATTCTGCATTGAGTTGCAATAATATAAATTGTCCAGCCTCTCTTTCACGTGCGATAAGAGGAGCGTCAATAGTAAACAAAAAGATCTCAGCTGAAAGCTGTTTTTTGGATAAAATCTTGTGCATTGAAATCCTAATCGAAGCAAGTTAGTGTGTTTCTGAGTGGGATGAGTCCACCGCCGAATAAACATAGTAAAAGAGTTAGAGAATTGATAGGTGCTTCCCGTTTCAGAAAGGCCCCCGACTTATCGTGCAACTTTATCTACATGAGATCGATAGGAGCCAATATTTAATAATGAATTTAGAATAGATGAAAAAGGCAGGATTTTAATTTTTTCCCTTTAAAAATAGTGGGTCATACTTATATTTGTCTCGACCTAATAATAAGGATTGACCATGAGACAATACGTAATAGCTGGTAACTGGAAAATGAATTTAACAGTTGCACAATCTGTAGAGCTTGCGAAAGAAATCGTTGAAGCTGCTAAAGGTATCAAGAAAGCAACCGTAGTTATCACTCCTACATTTCTTGCGACTGCAAAAGTTGCAGACGTAGTGAAAGGTACTAATGTCAAATTGGCTGTTCAAGATATTCACTGGGAAGATCAGGGTGCATACACTGGTAAAATATCAGTTGATATGGTTAAAGATTTAGGTGTTGAATTTGTAATTATTGGTCACTCTGAACAACGTCAATATTTTGGCGAAACTGATGAGTCAATCAATAAAAAAGTGAAAAAAGTACTCGAAGCTGGTCTTACTCCAATCGTATGTATTGGTGAAACTCTTGAAGAAAGAGAAGGTGGCAAGCTTGAGTCTACATTAAAAACTCAAATTACTGGATCATATGCAGGTATTTCTGCAGATGATGTTGCAAAAACTGTTGTAGCGTACGAACCAGTTTGGGCAATTGGTACTGGTGTAACTGCTTCTGATGAGCAAGCACAAGATACTCAGAAATTTGTAAGAAGCGTAATTGCTGAAATGAGTGGTGAAGCTGTAGCAAATGGCATCACTATACAATATGGTGGATCAATGAAACCAGCTAATGCTGAAGGTCTTCTTTCACAAGATGACATTGATGGCGGATTAATTGGTGGTGCAGCCTTGAAAGCAGATATGTTTTTAGGTATTATTGAAGCCGCAGAAAAAAATTCTTAATTGTAGGAATCAATAAATGTTTTGGGTATTAATTGCAGTTCACGTTTTATTATGCGCATTTTTAGTTTTACTAGTGCTTGTACAGAGCGATAAAGGTGGAGGACTTGGTTCTCTAGCTGGCGGAATGGGTAACAATAATGCGCTTGCTGGTGCAGGAGCAGAGACATTCATCCAGAAGTTGACGAAATGGGTCGCAATTACCTTTATGGTAGTAGTATTCGCCCTTAATATGATGGCTGTTGGTGCTGAACAAACTGTTCAGGAATCAGAGTTAAAAAAGAGTGTTGGTCTTGGGGATGCGCTTCCTCAGGTGGAAACACAACAACCTGTTGCTATTGATACCACATTAGCCAAATAACAGGTACATAAAGTTTTTGCTCAGGTGGTGGAATTGGTAGACACGTTACCTTGAGGGGGTAGTGGGCTTCGGCCCGTGGAGGTTCAAGTCCTCTCCTGAGCACTCTCATAAAAAAGCCTTTCTCTAAGAGAAAGGCTTTTTTATTTTCCTGACTTGAATTATCATAATATCTTCATTTCTTTCCTTATAGGAAAGTGCTTCTAACTTAGATAATGCGATATTTGTTTAGTTATTTGAAATGAAATCAAAAGCTCAAAATAATCAACTTCATTGTAAAAGCTATTTAATAAGATCCTATTCTTTTTAATCAATTGAGGTGTTTGAATGTTTTAAGATGACTTGGAAGACTATTTCTATAGAAAATGAGTTCAATTACATAATACCTTCATTAATGGTATAATGGAAATAGTTACATAGCCAAGAGGTATCATGAATATCAATAGGTTATATCTGATTGTGAGTGGTATAGTGCTCATCGCATTTGGAAACAATATTTTTGGTGCAGAATTGTCGAAAAGTACTAAAACTATCAATGTGGCAGTTCTTCCATTTACATCAACGCAACTCAATGATGATTTGCTTAATAGCATAACAATTAAAATGATGAGTGAATTGAATAACCTTCAGACTTATAGAGTTATGGAGAGAACACTCATGAATGAAATTCTTGCAGAACAAGGTTTTCAACAGAGTGGCGCCTGCGATGAGTCTGAATGCGCTGTTGAGATTGGACGTCTGGTGGCCGTAGATAAAATTATAGCGGGAACGGTTTCCCATATCGGCAATGTGTTTATCCTGAATGTTCAAGTTGTTGATCTAGAATCTGGCCGTAACGAGGTAATCATCACCCGAGAATATGATGGCCCAGCTTCCTTTCTCATTTCGGAATGTATACCTAGTATTGCAAATGAATTATCAGGGGTTAAAGAGGTGGCCCAAAAGAGTGTCATTGAAGATAAAGGTGATGCATTTTTATATGCAAGTGTGGCATCCTTTCTAAAATTAAGAAACAATAGAATTGCTTTTGGAAGATTTCTTGCAAAGCCAGGTTCACAACTCGTTTTTAAAATAGTGATAAAACGCTCTAATAATATAAGGTATACTGCACAAGTAGGGAAGATCGTTGCAAAAGCTATTGTTGAGAATAGTTCAGGAGTGATAGCTCGATCATCCTATGAAGGTGGTCTCTTTGTATTCGAGGTGGCCTATGGTAAAGATCGGTCTAATGATAGAGTTGGGTACACAATGGCATTAGTTCGTCATGGAGTCATTGAGAAAAAACAGTATGTGGGTAAATTATCTGAAGTAGCTATAGACCATTTCTATGTTAGTGACGTGCGATTCTCTCCCTTAAATCAGGTTCTAGCGGGGGCGATTTTACCTGGAATTCCTCAGTTTGCACAAGAACGTCGTGCTAAAGGCTTTCTCATAGGTCTGATGTTCTGGGGAAGTGCGGGGGCGACCTATTTTTACTATGATTCTTTTAAAAAATCTCGATCAGAGTACAGGGATCTAGTAGATATAGGCAGTACTGATGAGTTCGAGAGAGAGCAGGCGTATCAATCTTATCAAACGAATAAAGATCGGCTCTTATATGCTTCTATAGCTGCAGGAGTGAGCTATTTACTTAACCTTATTGATCTTGGAGTCAATACTGATGGAGTTAATAAGTATAACCGCTTCCGTTGGAGAATCAGTGCAGATGCACATCGATTTGTATTGGAAGGCGACTTTTAAACATTGGATTCACTCATTATATAATTCTCAGATGTTCTACAGTAGTAGCGCACATCTTCTGAACCGGTTGAGTTTTTATATATTTGCTCCGTAGGGTACCATAAATAGTTTTAGACATTTATGGTACCCATTCAAGAAAATATCTAGTAAGGAAATTGTATGAAAGAACAGATTATTTGGACTATATTGGTACTCCTCCCCAAAAACTTAGTGAGCCAACTATTTGGCTGGCTTGCATATCGAGAGTGGCCATTATTTTCACAAATCTTTAGAGATGTCTTTGTAAATATGTACTCAATTGATATGAGTGAAGCCGAGTTGGCGCAGAATGAATACCCTTCAGTTCAAAAGCTTTTTATTCGTCGATTAAAAGAAGGAGCTCGCTCTATTGGATCAGATGAAATAGTCTCTCCTGTAGATGGTAAACTAAGCCAGTTTGGTTCGATTATCCAACCTAATTTGGAGCTTATTCAAGCTAAGGGCAAAACATATTCACTTGAAAAGCTTATTGGCTCTAAAGAGGTAGCTCAGTCATTTGAAAATGGAGTATGGGCTACGATTTATCTGGCACCTTTTAATTATCATCGTATACATTCTCCGGTATCAGGTTCTATCATAGAGACTACTTATATACCCGGTAATCTTTGGCCAGTTAATGATATGAGTATTGCTCGTGTTCCTGAGCTATTTTGTGTAAATGAGCGTGTAATAACCACCATCAAAGGTGAAAATGGTGGGACTTGCTTAGTGGTAAAAGTTGGAGCTACAAATGTGGGGCGCATAAGCCTTAGCTATACTGACTTGATAATAAGCAACTCTCTATCACCATTAGCACCCCAAAAAGCTGTACATTGGCAACCAAGTGAACCTATAACAATAGCAAAAGGTGACGAACTTGGTATTTTTGAACTCGGGTCAACTGTAGTTGTTGTGGCGGATAAAGTATACGCAAATAATAATCCTGGACTTTTTGAAGGTACACATGAAAAAGCTGTTCTAATGGGGCAAAATCTTTGAGTTGGAGCTCAAACAATAGATTAATTGTTAAAAGGTTAAAGGGGCTTATAGAAGAGTATAGGTCAAAACCAAACGCATTAAATATATTTTTTGAGAGTAAGACATTTAAAAAATATTGTCTGGTAGACCAAGCTAAAACGATAGAAACACATCAAGCTGAGATTACACTTTTAGCGGGCTGTCTCAATCAGGGGATTAAGGAGGTTCGTCTCTTTGCCATTCTCGATAAGTTATTACTTCACTGTTCCGATAAAATATTTGCGCTTCCAGCCCCAAAGCAGAGGTCGTTAATTGAGATAATACAGCTGAATACTCAGGGTATTTATTGGGAAATACGAGAGCAAGCACCCGGTATAATATGGAGCGTTGGTGAGTTTGTACGGAAAAATAATATTGTAACACTCATTGAATCAAATGACTATAATACGGTTTTAGAGGAACTAAGTAGTTCTGTTTTTTATATGGGGGCTCATAGTGAGCGAAAAACAAAAGCAAAAAGGCTTTATAATTGGTTTGTCCTTCCACATCCGGTAGGTATTGGTCTTAATGCCGCTACTAATCCTGATACACTCGAAATTGCAATAAGCGAAAATGCACATAGGTTTATGCGGGACTTTGGACCGCTAAAAGATAAAACTCGCGCATTTCCAAATAGCGATGAGCGAATGCGATATTTTCGTTCTTTTTATTCATTTCTTGTACCGGGATTTCCACACCTTGTTGAACATCTTTTTTATAATTTAAATCATTCAAAATTCGAAGAACTATTTAATGAATCTCATAATGTATAGATTAGCATTTATCTCTGGAATTGCTATAAACCTTTTTGTAGGTTGTCAGTCGTCCCTTCCAAGCTGGATTGATGAGGGGTCTGTACAACGACTTGAATTCGCCCAATCGACCCCGTTTCAAGTTCTTAATGCTACAGAGACATCTACTATTGAAGATGCAATTGCTCTGTCTTCTTATAAAAATAGCGATGCATTTGAAAACTACTATTTTTTAGAAGGGGGGGATACAGCACAATTGAATACCTATTTATTCTCTTCAGAAATTTCAGCATTTGGAGCATACAAAAGTTTGGGTGGTGGGGCAAAGCAAACAGAACTTCACTACTTTTGGTATAAGAATGCTTTATTTGAATTTATTATTAATTCACCTGAACGATTTTTAAAAGAGATAAATGAATTTAAAAAACTCCTTAGTGCTAATGAATATCCTGCAGCATTTAATTACTTCCCCCTCCAATACAGGATTTCTGAAAGTGAATCAGTGAGTAATAATGGTATACTTGGCGTACTTACTGACGAACAATTCTTGCTCATAAAGTATGACTTTACAACAGAGAAAGTTACCTTGGCGAAAAGTGTACAACCAATTGAAAAATCTAAATTTTTGAATATTTTGGGTAAAAATATCCCTTTAGAAGAGCTGAGGTATGATGAATTTACCATCTATTTAATAGAGCTTGATGGCACTTCTGTATGGCTTTCTTGGGCTGATGAGCACCTAATCGCTGTTTTTGGTGGATATGGGCAGAAAAAAAGCCTTAAATTCATCAAAAAAAGCCTAAATATTCAAAAAATATTGAATTAATTTTTTAAAAATTGATATTTTTCAGTTAAAGGTAACAGCTTAGAAGTTAAACAAAAGGACATATAATGAGTATTGAAAAACTAGAAGCCGAAATGGAACAACTTAAAATTGAGATGGAAAAATTTGATAGAGGAAATAAATCTGCCGGTACTCGTGCAAGAAAAGTACTCCAAAATGTTAAAGCTATCTGTCAAGAGATGCGTGTAGAAATTCAATCAGCAAAAAATGACTAATACTATTTAGAATTTTTTTTAAAGCCGGCATTTATGCCGGCTTTTTTTGTGTCTACAATTTTGGATATAGTTGAGAGTTTAATGATTGGTCTTCATTGTTACAAGAATAAAGTAATGAGAAAACTTGTTCTAATCAAGAAAAACTATGAGAGTTAATCTTTTGGGTCGAGCGCATCTCTCAGGCCATCACCAATAAAATTAAATGATAATAGGGTTAGTGTTAATACTGATCCGGGGAAAACAATGAGCCACCAATCAGTGTCCATTTGACTTGCGCCTTCTGACGCTAAAACGCCCCAAGTGCACTCTTGCACATTGAGCCCTAAAAAACTTAAAAAGGCTTCTTGGAGGATCACAGCAGGCACTGTTAGCGTTGCATAAACTATCACAATACCAATGATATTGGGAATAATATGTTTGAAAATAATTTTTAGAGTTGAGAGTCCCAAAGCTTGGGTGGCGAGTATATATTCTTCGTGTTTAATACTTAATACTTGACTTCGTACGATACGGGCTGTTGTTAGCCATTGAACTGCGCCAAGAGCAGCAAAAAGTACGTAAATATTTTTACCATAATTTGCGATAAGAATTATTACTAAAAACATATAAGGAAGTGAATAGAGGAGATCTACGATTCGCATCATTATTTGGTCGAGACGCCCACCATAATATCCAGATATAGCGCCATAGCTTGTCCCAATGACGATGGATATAAGAGTTGCAAAAAAACCAATAGCCAGTGACAAGCGGCCCCCCAAAAATATTCGAGCCCATAAATCACGTCCGAGTTGGTCTGTCCCTGCAAAATGCTTCATAGAAGGAGGTTGTAGTTGTAGTTCTATGTTTTGATGGTAAGGGTCTTGTAAGAAATAGGGGCCAACGAAAACCATAAAAGCGAGTATGAATAGGAAAAAGAGCGAAACTATTGCTGCCTTGTTTACAACAAGTCTTCGAACTGCTTGACGGAAGGGAGTAAGATTTTGTGGAGTGGAATTGTTTGTCATTCGAACTTAATCCTTGGATCGATAATACTTTGAAGAAAATCCACAATAAGGTTCATAAGGAGCAAGAGTATTGAATAAGTAATTAATACTCCTAAAGCAAGTGGGTAATCTCGCTGTATAGCGCTCTCAACAAAATAACTCCCTAGACCAGGGATATTATACACTTTTTCTATAACAAGGGTCCCTGTGAGCACTGCAGCCAGTGAAGGGCCTAAATAGTTAACAATCGGGACTAAACAGTTTTTTAAAACATGTCGTAGAGCAACTTCTTTACTATTGAGTCCCTTTGCATAGGCAGTTTTTACATAATCTTTTTTGAGGTTCTCGAGCACGGTACCTCTAGTGATTCGGGCAATATAAGCTATATACATTGCTGAAAGACTCAGAGTGGGGAGCACTTTGTCAAAAATTGAGTTCCAGCCCGCTACTCTAAATACTTCAAAGTGAGAGGTAAACAGCAATTGTAAAAGAGGCCCGAGTACGAAAT
The DNA here is from genome assembly GCA_051532055.1 of Fibrobacterales bacterium. Lineage (GTDB taxonomy): Bacteria > Fibrobacterota > Fibrobacteria > Fibrobacterales > JAOPTW01 > JAOPTW01. The sequence goes on from JAOPTX010000001.1 coordinate 9,999, forward strand.
TGGGTATAGCGATACCAACCATTGCAAAGGCCATAAGGAGATAATCAATTCTTTGATTTTGTCTAAAGGCAGCAATAGTACCAAGAAGTATTCCGAGTATCATCGCAATACCCATTGCATAAAACCCGAGTTCTAGACTCACCGGCAGAGCAGAGCTTATTATTTCACTGACTTTGCGGTCTTCATGCTTGTAGGAGTATCGTAAATCGCCCTTAAATACTCCTTGAATATATTCGAGGTAGGTAAAGTCATATTTCTCCTTCAATTCTTTGAGACGTGCTTCAGAAACCGCTTTTTCTTGTGTATAAGGGTTACCCGGAGCATGTTTCACAACTTGATAAGAAATGGTCAGTATAGTGATAAAAGTGAGAAGGTTGACGAATAGTCTTCTCAGTGTTGATCTAAATAAGTTCATTTACTCTCTTTGAACGTAATACTTTTATAATTATAGAGTCCCTGTAAGTTATCTGTAATATTAGTAATTCTTTGAGATCTTAATTCGTTATTTCTATAAAAATAGATAGGTATGACGGGGAGTTCATCGATAATAATCTCTTCCATTTGAGTAAACAGGCGAGCGCGCTCTGTATAATTGTCGGTAAGGCCAGATAGATAAGCGAGGGAGTCATATCTCTTATTTGAAAATCCTGTACGATTATTACCGTTTGTAGAGGTAAAAATATCAGTAAAAGTACTTGGATCTAGGTAATCACCAATCCAAGAACCCCGAGCTATGTCATATTCATATTTGTTCAGTGCATCAAGAAATACTTTCCACTCATAATTTCGAAGACTCACTTTGATGCCAAGTATATCTTCCCACATCTTTCCAATTGCTTCAGCTATTGTTTTGTGGGATTCTGAAGTGTTATATAGAATCTCAATTGGAGGGAGGGTATCAGGGTTGATTCCTGATTCTTTTAGGAGTTTCTTTGCTTTTTCTTCATTAAAAAGTGAGAAGTGTTGCTGCTCAAACCAGCCAATTCCAGGGGGAATGTAGTTATCAGAGGCTTCTTCACCACCTTTTTTAATGAATTTAGTTATTAGGGATCGGTTTATTGAATAGCATAGTGCTTTTCTGAGTTTCTTGTTTTTAAGTATAGGATGGGTATGGTTGATTCTATAAAAGTAGACCCCGTATTGTGGAACAGACGAATATTCTAGCTTATCTTTCCAGCGTTCGATCTTAAATGGGGGGATTGAAAAAGTCCAATCGAGCTCCCCACTTTTGAACATCGCTGTTGCTGTGTTGACATTCTCGACTGATTTAAAATGAATTTTTTCTATTGAAACCGTTTGATGATCCCAGTAGTTGAGGTTTTTTTGGACAGCAAAATGTTGTTTGTATTTTTTTTCTGTCAAAATATAGGGACCATTAGAAACAATTTTTTCTGGGGAAGTCCAATTGCGTTTATGGTGTTCTATAGTATTTTTATGCACAGGAAAAAATGGCTCAAAGGAGCAGAGGGAAATAAAATAAGGCTGTGGGAAGTCAAGAGTAACAATAAATGTACTGTCATTGGGAGCCGAAACCCCCAAACTATCAATTGGCAGCTTACCATTAATTATTGCAGGGGCATTTTTTACTGCAGAAAGTAGAGAAGAATATTGAGCAGCTGTTTTTGGATTAACTAATCGTCTCCAAGAGTAGACAAAATCGTGAGCTGTAAGTGGAGTTTTATCTGACCAAAATGTTGGGCGTAAATGAAAAAGGTAGGTTTTTCCTGAGTCAAGTTGTTCCCAGCTATGGGCGACACCTGGAGCAACTTTTCCGCTGTCTGCTCTTATTACAAGGCCTTCAAAAAGAGATGAAATGATTCTCAATCCCGACATTCCGGTGCATTTATGAGGGTCTATCGTTTGTGGATCAGCGCCATTGCCAATTTTTAGAATGGTACGGTCAATATTTTTTAGATCACAGGACATGATGGCCAATGTAAAAATAAAATTTACTAACAATATTTTAGAAGTTAACATAAGTTTTATGGTGTACTTACGAAAAAGCATGTTTTTCAGCACTTTAAAAGTCTTGAGGTAATTTAGAAAATGTTTGACGTATTACAATTTAGAACATATATTAATCCCAGAAATTAACAAATAAATGGCCAAAATCAATTTCAATAAAAGAGAATTCGGAGTATGATAATTAAGACCTCAACCCTTATTGTGTGTCTGTTTTTGTGCGTTTTTGTGGCACAAGCCAGATACATCCAAGTTCCCGCTGATTATAAGAAAATAGGCGATGCATTGGCAAATGCTGATGCCGGTGACACAATTAAAGTCTCTAGAGGTGTGTATTACGAAAATATCACTTTGATCATGGGTGTTGTGTTATTGGGTGATAATCCACAAACAACAATAATTGATGGCGGGCGAAAAGGCCCAACAGTTATGGGAACACCTGGCGCTGAAATTGGCTATTTCACTATTCGAAATGGAATAGAAGGTGTTTTGTGTGAGAACGCAACCCCCTACATTCATCATAATTGGATTATTGATAATCATGCTTCGGGTATTGCGGCATTTATTTCGCTCCCTAGTATAAAAAACAATGTCATATATGGGAATCGCTGGAGTGGTATCCTTGCTTGGGGTACTAAATCCCTCAGTTCAAAAATTGAACATAATGTTGTTGTAAAAAATGGGTATTCAGGTATAACGCTGAAAGGTCCCGCGGATGTTCGTATCGAGAATAATATTCTTATTGATAACCATTACTATGGTATTTATGCTGACCCTGCAGCTGGTCAAAGTAAGGTTCAATTCAATGATATTGTCGATAACTACTACTCATATAATAAGTTTATTAAAATTGATAGAACAAATATTTCTACCGACCCTAAATTCATTAACCCATCCCTCTCAAGTCCAAATCTCTTTATTTCAACGCGTTCTCCACTAGTAAGACGCGGTAAGGGTAAAACAAATATTGGCTTGATTGAGCGAGATGTTGTTGTACAGGAAAATGGTGATACTGATGGTGATGGTTTACTTGATTCTGATGACACTTGTCCAGATCTTGCAGAAGATATGGATGATTTTGAAGATGAGGATGGCTGTCCTGATACTGATAATGACAAAGATGGCGTGCTCGATGTAAATGACCAATGTTTAAATGAGCAAGAAGACAAAGATGGCTATGAAGATGAAGATGGTTGTCCGGAGACAGATAATGATGGCGATGGAGTCGTCGATGCAAACGATCGTTGTCCAAATATGGCAGAGATTGTTAATGAATTTAAGGATGAAGATGGTTGTCCAGACAAGATTCCTTCTGAACCAGCGCAGACCTTTATTCTTGATGGAATAAATTTTAAGACAGGTTCTGCAGAAATCACTGATGATTCTGAAGCTGGACTCATGGGAGTTTTTGATCAGCTTGAAGAATTTCCTGACACTCGATTTAAAATTATCGGGCATACTGATAATAGAGGGTCTAAAAAGAAAAATAAACGTCTATCAAAAGATCGTGCGAATTCCGTTAAAAAATGGCTTGTAAAAATGGGCATTACGAGAAAACGTATTAAGTCTTATGGTGCTGGTGAAAGTAAACCTATTGCTTCTAATAAGACTGCAGCTGGACGTGAAAAGAATAGAAGAATTGAATTTGTGAGAACGAGGTAGATGAAATGATGAAAAATATGTTAATACAATCATTAGTGATAGTATCGTTATTTGTTGCCTCGTCATTTGCCATTGGGCCAGTATATAGTCCGCATAAATATCAGCAAAATGACTGGTTTGGTGAGTTTGGCGAAACAAATGCGATGTATGTTAATCCTGCAAGTATCGCAGAAAATGATCAGCTCGAAATATCATTTGCAATGTTTAGAACTATTAGCTTTGAAGCTGGTCAAGAATATCTTGGTATGGCTTTCCCTGTTGATTATAAGCATTCAATGGGTGTTGGGATTTGGGATAATGGTGCATGTGTCGATGATGGAAGTAAGTGTTATGGCGAACGTTCTTTGATGTTTGGCTATGCATATCGTCTTTTACATTCGTTTGCAATTGGTGCAAACCTTTCTCTTCTTCAAATTAATCAGTTTGATGTTCGAAAAGAGATTACTGCTGGTTTAGATCTTGGATTGAGTTGGAATCCAATTAACAACTCGAAGCTTGGTTTTTTACAAATTGGATTAGCATTACAAAATGCATTTCAACCTGCAGTATCAACCGAAAGTGGTGATAGCGGGTATAAATTTTTCTTTCCTGACCGTTTCTTTGGTATTGGCGGAAATACTTCTAAAGCTTATTATATCCCTTCTAATATTAATACTTCGTTTTTTTATCGAGGCTTTAATCGTCGCTTAGAAGCTAAAATGGAACTTTCGTTTATTGATGCATTTTTTATGGAAGATGAAGGTCAAAAAAGTGAGATAAACGAAAGATTAGAAACGAGTTTTACAGCAACATATTATCTCTCAAACCACATTGGGGCACGATTACGCTTTACTAAAGAAGGCTATCCAGTGATTGGGGGGACGGTAAACGTTAAAGATGTGAATTTTGCAAAATATATCGAACTAGATCTTGAAGTTTCACACGATGATATTATTGATAGTAAAAATCGTGGATTCTTAATGAATGTTAAAGTAAGTGGGCGATTTGGACCAACACGTGAAGAGTATATCGGAGAAGATCGATATCGTAGGTTGAAAATTGAACCTGAGCAAGATTACCGTCGTGCAATGCGATTATATTTAGAAAGAAAATTTCTTGAAGCAGCATATGCTTTCGGTAAAGTAGTGACAAAATATCCGGCATTTCACCTTGTGGACCAAGCTGCGTTTTACAAAGGTAAGTCTTTTGAAAATATGCGTATGCATAAGGCCGCCCGCGCAACTTATGAAGAGGCTATAAAAACCTATCCAGCATCGGATCAAATTCCAAAATACACTTATCAACTTATGAATATTGACTATAAAGAAGGCAAATATTCACGGGCACTTATTGGATATCAAAAAATAACTCAAAAGTTTGCAGATACAGATATTAAAGCTGATGCAGACTACATTGCTGGCCAGATTAAATTTCTTCAAGCACAGTATGATGAATCAATATCACTGTTATCTCCCATCATTCCGGGGAATACAAACTACTTTTATGCACGTTATACCATGGGTATAAGTTTCTCCAGAAAAGGTCTCTGGGAAGAGGCTGCAGGATGCTTTCAGGATATTGTAAATAGTGAGCCAGATAATCAGTCTGAAAGAGATATACAAGATGCAGCTAAAGTTAAACTAGGGCATATTCATCATGATGCTGACCCTCCACGTATGGCTGAAGCTTTTGCATTATACAAGCAGATTGAAAGAAATTCTCACGTGTATGACGAGGCAATATTAGCAATTTCTTGGGCTGCGATGAAAATTGGTAAATACGAGAATGGATTGAATGGAGCAGAGTTTATTATAAACCAAATGCAAGATTCATATCTTGTATCGGAGTCGTATCTTCTTAAAGGGTATTATCACTTCATTAAGAAACAGTGGGAAGAGGCACGAAAAGCTCTAGAAGAGTGTGTTAATCGCTCGAAAAAACCATTGGTATCTGATCAGGAACGTAATGAGGCAACTCGTAAGTATAGTGATATGATTGGAGAGTTTGAAGAAGTTCAAATTAAAGCAGTAGATCTTGCTCGACAGCTCCCAACACCTCGAGTGAAACAAAAAAGAGCAAAGCTTCGCCCAGAGTTTGATAAAGCTAATGAAGGGATTGATAAACATTTTCAATTTTTACAGTTAGTTGAACAGAGTAACCGGTTTGATACTAATAGAAAAAGAGTACTTGATGATGCTGAGTATACCCTTGCACTCGTTATGTCTCGTTTAGGCTCTACTGGTGAAAGTTTTGGTGATGAACTTGAAGAGCTCGATTAATTTGAGCTTTTCTCTAAATAAATAGAGAGAGAAAAATGAATAAAACAGTAACCCTTATCTTTTTAATGATTCTTATAGCATTTTCTCAATCGCATTCTGCGTCAGTATGTGAAAAAAATAAGACTCAAGCTAAAGAGATTTTCCGTCAGTGTAAGTCCATGAAAAAAGGTACTTCAAAGTACAATACCTGTAAAAATAAGTATAATAAGCTCAGAAGTAAGATAAAGCTTGGATGCACTGAGGGTGGTCAAGATCTTAACTCTGTTATTAAAAAATGGGCGGGTTACGTAAAGAAATGTAAGGCTAAAAAGAATTCTAAGTGTGCAAATGCATTAAAAGAACTTGCAAAATACACTTACAGAAAGGAAGAAGCTGATTTCTTAGGGAAAAATTCAAAATATGAACAAGCTATGGAACGCTGGGAAAATAGAGACGGTCGTGGTAAGGAACCAAAACAGCCGAAAACAAATCATAAAAAGTCTCTTGGCCTCTTTTTAAAGTTTATAAAGCAGTATCCAAAACATCGTCATATTCCGAATGTATTGATGCAAGCATCATTGATATACATGACTATTGGAAAAGAGACAAGAGCTTATAAATTATGGAGTAAACTTGTAGGGGACTATCCGAGCCACACTCTGGCGCCACAAGCTTGGCTGCGAATTGGTGAATATTGGTTTAATCAAAGAAAGCATCGTAAAGCAATTACTGCTTATCTCAAGGTTACTGGTCTAGGTAAACTAAATGGCAAAGAGGCAGCTTTCGCACTCTATCACTTAGCTGAGTCTTATAATAATATTGGTGAGTATGAGCAATCTGCTGCAACGTTCTTCAAATATATTACAGGGGCAGATAAAGGAAAATATCCTGATGACTTAAGAGCAGAATCGTTGGTATTTATGGCTGGTGCATTTGCTGACCTTGATGATGGTATTTATACTGCTGAGAAATTTATGAAAGACAAAGGTGTGACGTTTAAAGATACGTTGTACTATGAAATTGGTATGAAAAACAGAGCAAGAGATCGCCTAGATGAAGCACTTAAGTCCTTTAAACGTCTTCTTGAGCTTTCACCGAATTATGTTGATGCGCCAAAAGCACATATTGCTATGGTCTCAATCTATGAAGATAAAAAACGGTATGATGAGGCACAACAATCTCGTTTTACGTTAATTAAGAATTTTGATAAAGGTTCACAGTGGTATACTGCCAACCGATCCAATACAGAAGTAGTGAAAATTGCAGATAATGCTATTCAACAAGCATATTTTGATATGCCAGCTCATCACCACAGGGCAGGAGAGCGTGCTAAAAAACGTGGGGAACCAGCAGTAGCGCGAGGAGAATATAATAAGGCAATTGGTTATTATGTTAAATATTTGAAAAAATATTCGAAGCCTCATTGGAATCATCTCTTAGTCCATACGTATCTATCTGCTTTGTTTATGGAACTTAAGGATAATGATAAAGCAGCAGCTGAATTTAACTGGATTGCAGAAGTTAATGAAAAATCATTTGGTAGAAAGCCGAAAGATTTTCCGAAAAATCTTCTTACAAAATCTCAAGCAGCATATAATGCGGTTGTATCCTTAGATGAAAATAGAAAACAGGCACTTGAAAAACTCGCTGGAAATAAGAAACGTGCATATACAGCATCGTCCACCAAAAAATATCTTGATCAAGTTAAAAAGTTCATGAGAAAATACAGTAAGAGTAAAGAAGCACCTGATATCGCTTATAATGTTGCATTAGTTCATTACGAAGCTGAAAATTACATTACATCAGTTTCTGTGCTAGAACAGTTAAAAAAGGACTTTCCTAGGCATAAACATACTCTTCTTATTAAGGGTAACCTTGCGAAATCCTATACGCAAGCAGGCAAACTTTCTAAGGCTAAAAAGGAATATGAATCACTCTTAAAAGTATACCGGAAAAAAAGAAATACTAAGATGGTTAATGATATTAACCGTTCTATTGCAGCAGTTATGTTCCAAGATGCTGAGAAAAAATCTGCAGCTGGAAGTTACAAAAAAGCAGCGAAACTCTATCTTGCAATGCAAAAAAGGTTTCCAACCTTTGAGCACTCTGATAAAGCGATCTTTGAAGCAGGTGCAGCATATGAAAATGCTAAAGACTATAAAAATGCCGCTAAGACATTCCTTAAAATGCCAAAGTTCTATGCGAAGTCTGAGTTAGTTGTTAAATCTATTCTTCGTTCTGCGGGTGCTTATAAAAAAGCTAAAGATTTTAAAACAGCGGCAAATATTTTCTTGATTGTACCACGTAATTTTAAAGATGATAAAATGGCCTTTAAGTCAATTGGTTTTGCTGCCAATATGTACGAGTTAGCCAAATCAAATAAAAAAGCGGCTGAAACCTATGAGATAGCTGTTGAGATGTATCCGAAGCATCCTGAAACTCCGGGTTACTTGTATAATGCATGTCGTACCTATGAAGATGAAAAGCTAACTGCTGAGGCGATTAGATGTAACGGTGATATAGTGAGTAAGTATAAAGAGAGTCAATATGCCCTCGATGCAGCATTCTCAATACCAATTGCCTATGAAAAAGCTAAAAAATGGAAAATGGCTGCTGAGGCATTTATCTATTATGCTAATAATTTTAAACAAGATAAACCAAAGCTTATTGCATCATATGATCGTGCTGCCAAAGCTTATATGAAGCTTAAAGATGAAAAAAGTGCTGCAGTTCAATATTCTAAAGTACTTAAATCGTACGAAAAATTTGGCCTAAAGGTTAAAGCGGATCCATCTGTTCCCGCTGAAGCGTCATTTATGCTTGGCTCATTTACTAAAGCGACTATGGATCCTATAGTTGTTAAAGGGAGTAAGAAGCAGAAAGGTAAACAGATCAAAAAGCTGACCAATATTTTGGGTACTGCTATGAGCCATTTTGCTAATTCTGCTTCTTTTAGTTCTGAAAAATGGACTTTTAAAGCGACTAATGAGATGGGTAACTTATTTGTCAAGTTATCACAAAAAATTAGAGAGCAAGAGATAAAATCAAAGAAGCGCGGGACATCAAAACTTGAAGATGAATTTATTATGCGACTTGAAGTGGTTCAGAGTCTACCTTCATTTTATGAAGAAGCTCGGAAACTTTTTGAGAAAAATATCCAAATTGCTCGAGAACAAGGTTTCTATAATCGAGAAGTTATACAAGCCGAAGAAGGATATATGCAGATGTGGTATCAGACAGGGAGTAACTTTGACCTTGTTGCATCGGCATTTAGAAAAGCTCCGGTTCCTGGTTTTAAAGACTTACCACGTGAAGAAGCTAAATTTGCTCGTGAAGATTATATAGCGGCACTTGAAGAAAAAGCTCAAACTGCTGAAGATGGCGGGGTACCTCACTATGCAAATGGTTTAAAAGCATCAGCTCATTATCAGGTTAATAACCAATGGACTTCTAAGATTAAAAACCGAGTACAAGAGATAAATCCTGACCACGAAACATTAGCTCTTACAATTGAAAAATTCGACCCGTCGACCTTGTTTAAAGATCCTGAGTACTTTAAACAAAAAGCACGTATTGAACAGCTTCAGAAAACAAGTGTTCAGATTGTCTCTGTAGGAGAGAAAAAACAGATTTTTCAAGATATAATTGAAAAAGCTATGGCTTCTCAAATTGACCTTAAGAAACAAGTAGCTGAGTTGAAAGCTAAACTTGCTCCACAGCCTACGGCAGTACCTAGCCAATAGAGTCCTTATACGATATAACAAAAGAGCGGGTATNNATACCCGCTCTTTTGTTATATCACTGTGTGACAAAATTATAGTGATTAATTCTCTTTCAAATTAATGCGTAATGATTTACGCACCTCTTGAAAATAGTCTAGATATTCCTTAGAACGATAATCATAGTAGGTCCAGTCAAAGTGATGCCATTCACCATTTTGAAAGTAGAGGGTTGGCTCAATGAATATTCCATCACGTATATATGCTCTATGACGCTGGTCTTTTGTTGTTGGTAAAAAATATTGTCCAAGGGTCATGTAGCCAGGATCAAGATTTACATGACGAGTAGAATCATTAAAGAGTGACAATTCGAGATTATTCGTAAACCTTTTAATATCTACAATACTTTCCCGTTCAATTAGTTTCGAAAATGAGATGAAAGCACGTACAGGGTTTTCTCCAATTTCTTCTTCGTAATAGTTGGTCCAACTAAAAGGGAATGCTTTAAGAGATACATCGAGAGGCCCATATTGGGTTATTAAATGAGGAATGGCATTTTTTATGTGTTCTTCACTTCGAGCAAGTATTCCAATAATCAGTTTGACAGGTTTTGGTTTTCTGTATTGCCCCATGATTGATCCGATTCGTTTGGTTGTTTGTAATTGTTCGTAACTTTTCTATTATAGTAATATCAATAGAATGAGGTACCATGGCTGTTTCATTGTCAAACTTAGAAAAATATTTAAATGAATTGCTCACACCAGAGCGCTTTAAGGATTATTGCCCTAACGGGTTGATTGTGGAAGGGGCGCCAAAGGTATCACGTGGAGTAACCGGTGTTTCATTGACTATTGAATTAATAGAAATGGCAGTATCACGCAAATCTGACTTTATTTTTGTGCATCACCCTCATGGATTTTGGGATAAGCAACTTCGAACGGTGAAAGGAACTACTCGAAAAAAACTTTCCCTACTTCTAGAGCATAATATTTCCCTTTTTGGATTTCATCTTCCATTAGATGGCCATTTGGGTGTTGGTAATAACGCACAAATCGCTAAATACCTTGGGCTTGAAGTATATGGTACATTTATGGGAGAATATGGAACTGATATTGGGGTTTTGGGGACGCTTTCCAAAAAAATGAATGTTGAAGAGTTTCAGGATTTGGTAGCGTCTACTATTGGACCGGTAAAAGCTACTTTCCAATATGGAGCAAGAGAAATATCAACTATTGCTATTTGTAGTGGTGGAGCCCCTGATGGCGTTAAAGAGACTGATGGTGTGGCTGACCTTTATTTGACTGGAGAGGCTCGAGAGCATACCCAGTCGCTTTGTAAAGAAGAAGGATTTAATTTTATTGCAGCGGGGCATCACGCAACAGAGGTATATGGCCCAAAGGCTATAGCAATACTTCTTAAAAAAGATCTCGATCTCGATGTTGAGTTTATAGATATTCATAATCCTATATAACTTACTCCAGCAGCAAAATTAAATAATCAACTAATTTCCTGAAAGAAGATTGGTAACTTAATACAGTTAAGGTATTGACGACACAAAGTATGGAGAATCAAACCATTATTTGTCCGTTTCCTCTATTAAAAATCTGAATGTTTCTTACATTTTATAGTCCTAAAATCAGGCCGACATTGCTGGAATTACTCAAATATCACGGAGTTTTTAATGAATTACCGCCCTTCTCAAAAGAAGCTTTTTTCCATGAAATACATCATATCACTATCTATTGTTTTTCTTATTTTTACAAGCCAGCTTAGTGGCCAATCGACAACTCCAGATCCGCAACAGCCAGCACCGACATCTGCTTCCAATCCACCTGTTAGTATACCGGCTTCATCCCAAGCACAACCAAGCAATGTTACTCAGGTACAAGTAGATTCAGATATTTTACCTGAATTTACGATAGTACCTACTCAAATTACCCAAGAGGGGAATGGATTTAAGAATTTTGACTTGACTCCATTCTTTGTAAATGATAAAAAATATGTAAAAAAATATCGTATTATTACTGAAGGCTCTAAAAACTTGAGAGTAGTCGTAAATAGCAACAAAGTTGTCAAAGCTAAACCAATTAATAAAGAATGGAATGGTACTGAAAGTATTGTCTTTAAAGCGACAGATTCTAAAGGTAATGTTGGAGAAACAACAGTAGATTTTATTGTTGAATCAGTTAATGATGCCCCTACTTTAAGAAAAATTCGTGGCCAAAAAATTCGTGAGGGAGGAACTTTTACCGCTATTGATCTAGCAGGAATCGTTAAAGATGCTGACCATAAATCGTCTGAAATGGAGTGGAGCTCTGCAGTGAAATATAGCGGTGATAAACGGGAGGGTGAATTACTGGTTACTGTTGATGCGCATGGTAAGGCCTTTTTAGAAATACCCGACACAAATTGGTATGGAACTGCCCAAGTCGAATTCACAGTGACTGACCCAGAGGGTGCACAATCAAAAGCAGGTGCAGAGTTTGTAGTTAAATCAGTTAACGATAAACCTATTGTAAGTCAGATTCCTAGTCAAAAAGTACAAGAAGGAGAGACATTTTCTGAAGTAGTGTTACAAGACTACATTACTGATGCAGATCATCAATTTGAAAATCTCAAAATTTCAGTTAAAGGGACTAAAAAATTAAAGGCCTCTATTACAAATGGTATTCTGAATGTTACAACTCCAAATGAAGAATTTTTTGGCCCCGCTGAGCAGTTGACAATTCAAATTGAAGACCCCGAAAAAGGGAAGGCTATTGCAAGGATAGCATTTGAGGTGACATCAGTAAATGATGCGCCTGAATTTAAAGATCTTCCGTCCTTTACTCTGGATGAAGGTAAAAAATTACCCGTTGTCGACCTTGCAGATTATGTAAAGGATTTAGATCATTCAGTAAAACAGTTAAAATGGAGTGTTACTGGGAACAAGGCAATTCGTATTAAGGTACGAGGTAGTAAGCTGACTTTCGAAGCACCAAATGAAAATTGGAATGGAGAAGAATATATAGTTCTTAAAGCAATTGACCCAGAAGGGGCTTATGCTGAAGCTTCTGTAGCCATTACAGTAAACTCTATTAATGACCTTCCCCAAATTAAAGCAATCAAAAATCAGAAAATTAAAGAGGGACAAAAGTTTAAGACTATCAATCTTGATGATTTTATTTCAGATGAAGACCATACTAAAGAACAAATATCATGGTCCTATGAGCTTTCGAGAGAGGGAAGAACATTTCAAGATCTTGATCTTGACATAGTGGTTGATGCTAAACGAGTAGCAACAATTATTATACCAGACACGAATTTTTATGGCGCTTCAAAGGTTGTCTTTACTGCTGAAGATTATGATGGGGCAAAAGTTTCAACAACAACAACATTTATGGTAGAATCAGTAAATGACATTCCGGTTATTAAGACTATTCCAGACCAGCGTATTGATGAAGGTTATGAATTTTTAGAAGTTCTTCTTGATGACTTTATATTTGATTCTGATCATGAAGTGGACAAAATGAAATGGTCAGTAAAGGGCGCTAAAAGCCTTAAAGTTACAGTGGACCAGAGTACAAGAACTGCATATATCAAGATTCCTAATGAAGAATTTTATTGCAAACCTGAAAAATTGACATTTACAGCTGTCGATCCAGAAGGTGCAAGGGTTTCTACAGCTGCTACTTTTGAGGTCCGCTCTATTAACGATGAACCTGAACTCGCTGAGATACCAGGTGAAGAGATACAGGAAGGAAGCGCCTTTAAAAAAATAGATCTTAAAAAGTATCTGACAGACATTGATAATGAATTTAGAGACTTTAAATGGAGTTTAACAGGTTTCAAAAAGTTAAAAGCCTCTATTGTTGGTTCAAACTTAATCATATTAGTTCCCAGTAAAAATTGGAATGGAGAAGAGTATTTGACCGTTCGCGCTACTGACCCTGCTGGTGCATATCGTGAAACTCAAGTTGGATTTATCGTTGAGTCTATTAATGATGAACCAGTTATTAAAAAGTTTCGCAATCAAAAAATTAGAGAAGGAGAACAATTTCCATCTGTCGATCTCAATACTCAAGCAACAGATGAAGACCATTTATCAAAAGATCTTTTCTGGACAGTCGAAGCTAAAGCGCTCACATCTTCGAATGGTGCTGAAATGATTGTTTCTGTAAGTCCAGAAAGAGTGGCAACATTTACTCTCCCTGATACAAATTGGTATGGGACAACTGAGGTTACGTATACCGTTGAGGATCCTGAAGGAGCCTCAAAAAAAGAAACAGTTGTTTATAAGGTCACTTCTGTAAATGATAAACCATCTATTACCTCCGTTAGTGGACAGACTATTGACGAGGGTGGTGCATTTTCCCCAATTAATTTGTCTGATCTCGCTATTGATTCGGATCATCGTCAGACACAACTTAAGTGGAGTGTTAAGGGGGGACGTAAACTTAAAATGAGTATTGCTAATAATAGAGCACTTGTTACTATCCCAAACAAAGAGTGGAGTGGGCCTACTGAGAAGTTTACCCTTACCGTTACTGATCCTGAGAAAGGGAGAGCATCAATAGTACTCGATTATACCGTTAAAGAAATTAATGACCCGCCAGTACTACAAGCGATAACGTCTCAAACAATTAACGAGGGTGAATCCTTCGCTGGTTTTAACCTTAAAAACCTAATGACAGATGTTGATAATAGATTTAATGAGCTTAAAGTAGCAATAAGTGGTGCTCGTGAATTAAAGGTAACTAACAGTGGTGGCAAAATTAAAATTGTTCCTCCAAATAAGCACTGGCATGGTTCAGAACAAATACAATTTACCATATCTGATCCTGCGGGCGCTACGGCCTCTCAAAATGCACTGTTTACCATTACTTCGGTGAATGATTTACCTTTGTTTAAAAAAGTCAAAGCTCAGACTATTAAAGAAGGACAAGAATTTAGAAGAATTGATTTATCAAAGTTTGTAAGTGATAGTGATCATTCCTTTGACGAGCTTAAATGGTCATTGGATTTTATTCCTAAGAAAAGTTCTGGAGAAAAGAGTAATCCTACAGTTGAGATTGTTTCAGGTAAACAACTTTCAATTGTTAATCCCGATGAAAATTGGTACGGTAAAAGGGTACTTAAACTGACTGTGACCGACCCGGATGGTGGTGTAGCAACACAAATTGTCGATTTAGAAGTGACGTTTGTTAATGACCTGCCCCAAATGGTAGCAATTGCTCCAGAGGCAGTTAAAGAAGGTGAAAGCTTTAAATCATATGACCTTAATGCATTGATTACGGATTCTGATCATAGTGATAGCCAAATTACATGGAGTTTTAGTGGAAATAAAGAGCTTACAGTCGTAGTTGATAAGAAAAATATTGCTCGGATACAAATCCCCAACAAAAATTGGAATGGGAAAGAGTCCATTACTTTTACTGCAGAAGACCCAGCCAAAGGCAAGGCAAAGCAACGGGTAGCCTTTGAAGTTCTTTCCATAAATGATTTTCCAACTATTAAAAAAATTGTTGGGCAAACAATAAAAGAGGGTGCTTCATTTAAAGATGTCTCACTTTCCGAGTATGTGTCTGATGCTGACCATAAAGTAACTCAATTAAAATGGAGTATGACTGGTAATAGAAAACTTAAAGTTAGGCTGGCAGGTAAAAAACTTAAAGTGTCTTCACCTTCAAAAAACTGGAATGGTGCTGAGACCCTTACCCTGACTGTTGTTGACCCTGAAGGGGCAAAAGCCACTATAAATGTACCCTATGTTGTTATGTCAATTAATGATCAACCCGTGGTTAAAAATATACGTGGTCAAAAAATTAGAGAAGGAGAAGCCTTCAAAACAATTACTTTAGATGAATATGTTTCTGATGCCGATCATAACGATTCAAAAATCTCTTGGAAAAGTCAGATAATTTCTAAGTCTAAAAAGCATGGAATTAAAGTTGTAGTAGATCAAAGGAGAGTTGCTTCAATTGTTTTACCACACGAAGATTGGTATGGTGATTTTTCAGTAAAATATACCGCTGTGGACCCAGAAAAAGCATCTGCAACAATTACAACATCTTACTCTGTAACATCGGTAAATGATAAGCCTGTAATAGCACGTATTCCAGGTCAGACCATTAAAGAGGGTGCTAAGTTTTCTCTTGTAGAATATAACCAATTTGTATCCGATGCTGATCACTCTATAAAATCATTGGCGTGGGTGATTAAAGGCAATAAAAAGCTTAAAGTAATACACAATACAAAAAAGAGCAGGTTTCTTGTTCAAAGCCCTACTAGTAATTGGTTTGGTAAAGAGGTATTAAGTATTTCTGTAAGAGATAAGGATGGGGGAAGCTCAACAGTCAAAGTTCCATTCGAAGTTGTACCAGTTAATGATGCTCCTGTGTTTAATAAGCTCTCTTCTCAATCAATAAAAGAGGGTGGTACTTTTAGGAAAATAGATCTCAATAGCCTTGTAGATGATGTTGATCATAAGGATAGTGAATTAAAGTGGAATATTACAGGGAATAGAGAACTAACTTTAAAGTCTCTTGGAACTAAAATTCTTGTTAAGGCTCCAAATAAAGATTGGTTTGGCAAAGAGACTCTAGTATTTACCGTTACTGATCCTGAAGGTTCTCAAGTTTCGCGTAAGGCGACATTCAGCGTTGCTTCTATTAATGATATACCTCAGTTAAAGAAGCTTAAAAATGAAAAGATTAAAGAAGGAGAGCAATTCACTAGAATCAATCTTGATAATTATGTGACCGATGGTGACCATAAGAAAGATGAATTACAATGGAGTTATACTGTAACTAAAATTGAGAAAAATAAAAAGAAGAAAAAGAGAAAGAAAAAAAGGAAAAAAGATACGAGTAATGACTTACAAGTATCAATTGATGCGAACAGAGTAGCTACTCTAAAGGCCCCCCATGAGCATTGGTTTGGTAATTTTACTGTGACTTTTGCTGTTCGAGATCCTGAAAAGGCACGTGCGGTGATGAGTGCTAATTATACTATAGTTTCAGTAAATGACCTACCTGTTCTTACTAAGATTAAAGACCAGGCAGTACAAGAGGGTAGTTCCTTTAAGTCAATCAAACTTAATGATTTTGTGTCAGATGCTGACCATTCTAAGAAATCTTTGAAATGGTCAATCAAAGGAAATAAGAAGCTTAAGATTGTTCACAACAAGAAAAAGAATTCACTGTTAGTGAAAGCTCCGAATAAAAATTGGTTTGGTTCAGAAACTATTCAAATTCAAGTTCAAGATAAAGATGGGGGGAAGGCTAAAACATCAGTAGTATTTGGTGCTACTCCTGTTAATGATAAACCGGTGATTTCAAAAATTTCATCACAGAAAGTTAAAGAGGGACAGTCATTTAAAAAGATTGATCTCAATGCTTTAGTTAAGGATGTTGATCATAAAGATCATGAGCTTAAATGGAATGTAACGGGTAATAAAGAATTACAGCTTAAATCGTCTGGTTCAAAAATTCATGTGGTAGCACCAGATAAAAATTGGTCAGGGAAAGAGACATTAACATTTTCCGTTAGTGACCCTGAAGGAGCTTCGGTACATAAAACAGCAACCTTTTCAGTTATTGCAGTAAATGACCCACCTGTTATTTCTCGTTTAAAAGGTCAAAGAATTAAAGAAGGTGGGCAGTTTGAAAAAATAGACTTGCAAAAGTATGTGTCGGATCCTGATGACGGCTTTTATTCATTAAAATTTTCAACACCCCGTTCAAAGAAGCAGAAAAATAATGAACTGACTCTATCGATAAATAAACAAGGCCTTGTCAATATTGAAGTACCTGATGAACATTGGTATGGTAAAGAAAGTCACACTATTGTGGTACAAGATAAGAAAAAATCAAAAGCCAGAATTACCCTCAATTTTGAAGTTAAATCTGTAAATGATGCACCAGAAGTGTTTGGTATACAGGATCAAGTTATAAATGAAGGCTCTATTTTTAAGTCGATTGTACTATCTAATCATGTTGAAGATATTGACCATGAGAAATCAGCTATTAAGTGGAGTATCACAGGAAATAGAAAATTAAAAGTCTCTCAGAAAAAGGGGAAGGTATATATCACTCCTCCGTCTAAAACGTGGTATGGACCATTGGAAGAGATTACTTTTACCGCTCGTGACCCGAAGGGCGCAAAAAGTTCTAAGAAGGTAGTATTTACGGTAAATAGAATAAATAAACCTCCTGTAATTTCAAAAATTAAATCTCAAAAAATAAATGAGGGTGGTACGTTCAAGTCGGTCAATCTAGATAAATTTGTAAAGGATCGCGATGATAAAGACAACCGTCTCTTTTGGTTCTTAGAAGGAAGTAATCAGCTTGTTGCAGCTATTGACTATAACCGAGTATTAACGGTTAAGATCCCCCATGAAGACTGGAATGGCAAAGAGGTTCTTACATTAACTTGTCAAGACTCAGAAGGTGCCAAATCGTCTATTAAAGTAGCATATGTGGTAAAATCAGTAAATGATGCTCCACGGGCTCTCAGTGATACCTACAGTACTGATGAAGGCAAACGGCTAAAGGTTAAAAAAGCGAATGGAGTATTGGTAAATGACACAGACCCTGATGGACCAAAACCGCGGATTGCTAAGCTGGTCAAGAAACCAAGTAATGGTAAGGTCAAATTTAAGAAAGACGGATCTTTTACTTATAGGCCTAAAAAAGGTTTTAGTGGTGATGATACCTTTCAATATAAAGCAAAAGATAGAAAGGGTAAGTGGTCGAAACCGGTGGATGTTGATATTACCGTATTTTTCAAATTACAAGATATTCGAAAGTAGCGAAGAAGTTATATACATAAAAAAGGGTGTCTTTTATGAAGACACCCTTTTTTTATACTCTGATAAATGCACTCATGGCCAAAGCCTATTAAGTGGTTTTTATTACAAATTTTTAAATGTTATTTGACTGCTACAAGTGGCATAAAGAGCGCTACATCGCTATTTCTAATACCATTTACTGAGTTAACTCTCATATTGTGCAGGTCATTCCACTCTTCTGAAGCGAGGAGCTTCTGAGTCGATTGAGAACGATTGTTTTGAATAATTATGTCTTGATCTTTGAGCTTAAGAAGTTGATCCTCAATTGCCCAACCATACTCACAGTTTTCAATAACTCCTTGTAAAAAGCCAAGAGTTGCGGGTTTCCAACACATGATATCTGAACCAGATATAGATCGAGTGCTACATGCAAGAAACCCTGCAAATAAAAAGGAACTCTCTGCGCCTTCTGATGCATGTATTTGAGCAAGAACTTCAAGAAGAGCTGAATCTTTTGGTTGTACAAAAAGAGGTGTGTTATGTTTGTGCGAAAGTAAACTTGCTCTGTCGATAAGCTCAGTAAAGCTTGCATCAACTTCATCAAGGATAGTAATGGATGATAATGACTCAGAATAGTCTTTTAATAGTTCTTCAAGTGCTTCAAAATGATTCTCTATAGTAAGCTCTGATATCAGTATAATATGTTGCTTATTGCGTGCACGAGTCTTCTTAATAAGTTTATTAAGTGTAGTACACCAACCAGCGACTTCAAGAAGTTGGTCATTTTTAAAAAGTGCTTGGGTACTCTGTTCGATAAATGATTCGAGTTGTTTGATTACCTCTTTTGCCCCTTCATTGAGGAGCTTGTACCCTGGTTCAGAACCAGCCACTGAGTCAACAAAGTTTTGAGCAGGACTATTACCAGCAGAGGCTGTATTTACTTGACCGAGTATGGCGTTAATTGTGTCGTCATTCGATGTAGTAGTTTGAGTCGCAATATCAGGTATAGACGGCTGAACAACATCAAACATTGCATTGATAATATCTTCTTTTGTAGAACCTTGTAATTGGATAGCCGTGAGGTCTTTATTAAAAGTCTCAAAATCAATTGTTCTATTCTGTGCATCTTTGCAAATTGCAAGCGCTGCTCTCGTTTGATTGAGTAATGGAATATCAAGTTTTAAAGGTTGGGTTGTTGCTATTTCTCTTCCAGTAATAACAACGGATCCAAAAAGGTCACCACTATATAGAGGAGTCTCGACATTACAAGAAATAGGAATTGTTGCTGAGAGGCACCCTTCTATTGAAGCCAATGTTTCGTTATTGACTACGATAGGTGAAAAGGATGAGAACGATCGAGGTAACACAATGGCATGGTGCGCCTCAGAAAGATTAGTATTTATTTTTTTCGCGGATGTCGACGGGTTTGTTGAAACACCTGTCGAGACAAAGGTCTCTTCAATTTTCATAGAAAAACCTAGTAAGAAAGTACGCTATTGACTTGAACGTCATCAATGATGGGGTCTAAAGTGGATGCAGTTTCATTAAAGAAAAAGAGATATACAAGTCCTGCAACGCCAGCAGCTCCAAGGACACCACCTGCTACTTTTAGTCCGTTACCTGATACAACAGATGCTGATGATGATTGAAAAAATTCTTCAGAGATCATGTTGAGATTTTTGCTAATTCCGCCATCAACGTAGTTATGAGCAACAGTTACAGTTTTACCCGCAGTTACATCAAATAGTTCACAATGTACAGTAGTTGTGCCATCTTTCTTCTCAATAGAAGGAATGATGAGATAATCAGTTTCAAGAGCGGTACCAAGCTCTTTTTTACAGCTTGCTTCACAGCGAGTAGGAACCATAACGCCTTTGCGCTCAAGCATCGAGTCACGTTTGCGGAGACTCATAACGTTCACTGCGTCATTTACGGCTAAAATGGTGATAAATCGTTCTTGGATATCTTCGATAACAGCAGAGTTTTCAATGCCTTGAGCATCAAAATCAAGTACCGATGCGGTAGGGGCATCTGCAAAAAGAGCTGAGGCTGTCAAAGTAAGTGCTACGAGTAATGAACGCATTGTATCTCCGGTGGTATAAAATTTCGAATGCCTAGTAAATATGGTTAATTTCGGGTATTTATTCAATGAAAGTAAACGGGATATTACATGAATAGTGATGGTTTTTTGAGGGATTGTGATGTGGGTCACAATGAGGGGATGGGGATACATTAATTAAAGGCTTTACTCATAGGATTATAGAGCCTTTGGGCAAAAAATGTGTATCATGGAATATGAATGTAGGGACTACAAAAGGGTATTACCAGATTCAATAGAATCATTAAATGCTCTTTGGAGAGAGGGCCTTGAGTTATTACTTTTATAAAAAAACTAAAAAAGACTCAGGTTATGAAATTTCTATTTGCTTCGGTTCTCTTTTCAATGATAATTGTCGGTTGTGGGAGAACTCCGGTTAAAGTTGGTAATGTTGATGAATCCAAGCTCGTTGATTGGAAAGAGATCCGTGATATGGGACTTGAAAAATCAGTTGAGAAATATTTGGGTAAGGTTATTACTGTTACTGATTTACACTCATTAGGATTTAAGGCAAAAAATGAAGAGCGGGGGAATGCTTGTTTAATTTCATTTAGACCACAAGAAGCTAAGAATTGGTCAAAAGAAGGTGTCTTGCCAGGGGAAGGTGATAGAATTATCACTCCTGAGGGAATAAATGAGACAGGAATCAGTATTTTCTTTAATTATGGATCGGAAGCAGTGAGTTGGACGAAACATTCGAAAATACGAATAGATTCGACTGATAATTCAGAAATTATTTTTCTCCCTAGTCATGACTTTTGTGGTAGGTGCCAATGGGATGAGGAAAATGATAATTTGTGCGTTGAAGAGAGTCCAATGCTTAAGGTCACCGGAAGGGTAATAGCTATGCGCTCAATGAAGGGCATTATTGGTTTAGATTTAATCCCTATAGGCTATGAATATTAAGGCTCTCAAAACTTACTCATATAATTAGTTATCCTTATGATCTATGAGTTCGGGCACAATTTTTTCTAGAAAAACCTTCTTGTTAGTTAAAACAGTTTTTAATAAATACTAATCGATCATTTTTTAGGGGGGGGCTGGGGAATTACAAGAAATACTTTTCAATGTTCTTTGGTGTATATTGAGAAAAGATCGCTAGATAATTAGTGGCTCACTCCATCTCTGCTTCAGAGTGCACCTTTAGATTTTACATATATTGATCATAAAAACATAGTATACTCGTTTTTTGCACTGAATATAATTTCTTCGCCCATCCCCCTTTTTAGTCTTTTCTTCTATCCATCTTGTGAAACTTAATATGATTGTAATGGTCCTATATTTACCTCTTTCTATATACAGAGGATTCGGTCTCTATTAGGCTCTGGTTATAAGCTATTATAGTTGCAACCCATATTGATATTATTACATTTAAACAAAACTCTTCTAATGGATTAATAATGAAAAAGTTAATTGCTCTTTTAATTGTATCAATAGTATTGATTGGCTGTGGACGTACACCAATACGTGTTGGTAATGTTGATGAATCCAAGCTCGTTGATTGGAAAGAGATCCGTGATATGGGACTTGAAAAATCAGTTGAGAAATATTTGGGTAAGGTTATTACTGTTACTGATTTACACTCATTAGGATTTAATGCAAAAAATGAAGAGCGGGGGAATGCTTGTTTAATTTCATTTAGACCACAAGAAACAAAGCGATGGCAACGTGAGGGATTATCACCTAGTGAAGGGGATTGGGTCGTTACATCTGAAGGCATTCATGCTACTGGATTCAGTATTTTCTTTAATTATGGATCGGAAGCAGTGAGGTGGACGAAACATTCGAAAATTCGTATAGATTCGACTGATAATTCAGAAATTATTTTTCTCCCTAGTCATGATTTTTGTGGTAGGTGCCAATGGGATGAGGAAAATGAGAATTTGTGTGTTGAAGAGAGCCCAATACTTAAGGTCACCGGAAGGGTAATAGCTATGCGCTCAATGAAGGGCACTATTGGTTTAGATTTAATCCCTATAGGCTATGAATATTAATCTATTGGAATTATAGAGAAATTTACACCTAATATAATTGTAAATCGATCGAATTTTTTGTGGAACAATATGATGGTTGGATTGTTACTCAAAGGATAATTAAGATTTTTTTTACAATGCTTCAGCGGTTATTCGATAGACAAAACGATTGAATTGTAGAATTGATGGCTCTATGGTTCGAATATTAGTCTTAAATATTCGAACCATAGAACTGTGTATTCGTCTTAAACAATTATTTATGAGCTAAGGCAATTTTTTCAGAAATGATAAAGCGTTCAGTTTTGTCTCCATCACCATCATCCTCTTTGTGACAGCCCACAAAAAGGTACTCTTCTCCATCTTTCAAGGCAAACTGCGGAAAGACTTCCAAATCATTCGTACCCCATTCATTTTCCGCTTCAGAGTGCGCCTTTAAATTGTGCATTTTATTTATATCAAATCCAATTGTAAACTGGTTTTGAGTATTAAGTACAATTTCTTGTGCAATCCACTCTTTAGCTTTTTCTTCTTTTCCATCCATTTGACGGTATTTAATAGGGTCATCGCCTCGTAAAACAAAAGTATCATCTTCTCTCAGGCGAATAAATATTTTGGTATCATTGAAGTTCTTAACAGTCACATCCCAATATATCATAGAGCTTTTTGTACGTGAAGTATTAAGTTTACAGTTAACAAGTTCTGGGAAGTACAATTTCAGATCAGCTTCCAATTTTCTTTCCGGAGCTTTATCATCAGGGTTGATCCAAAGATTAATTTTTGAATATTCACCCTGAGCATCTTTAGAACGCCCTTTTGAGCAATACTCCAATAGTTTTCCAAGGTCAAGGTCTTTACCTGTTTCACTGTCCTTTTGTACTTCTCTAACGTACTGAGAGCCTTGAGAAAGAGTAAATTCACTTCTTAACCAGTTTTTAAATTCATCATAAGTGTCAGTATCAATGTTTTTTTCATCAACACACGAGATATTTTTAACTAATGCATCTTTAGTTGTTTCCCCATTCTCTGTACCATAAATTAAACCAGTACCTTTGCAATTACTTAATTCGGTGTATCCTGCATACCATTGAATGGAATCACCCCATTTAATTCCGGCAGTAGGAGTTTGCCATAAATAACTATTAATAGTGAAACGCCCTTCTCCAAATCGAAAATAATAACTCGGCACATTAAGAGTATTACCCAAAAATTTTGCTTCTCTAAGTAACACCGCAGTACCTTTATCGACTTCAACAAGGTTTGCATTGGCAACACTTGTTTGCCAGCTTAGAATACTGATCTGGGCAAAAGCAGGTGCATTAAACGAAAGTTTCAATAGAGAAGGATCAAACCCCCACCGGCTCTTTTCTTTAGGATCAGTTTTAGTATAATCCATTTCAAATTCAACACCGGCGACTGCATCTAATTTAAGTGCAGCACCAATATATACATGGACATCAATCCAACTAAATACTTCCTTAATGATATTGCCCATTTGAAAATTAGTTTTGTCGTCTTCTATACCATGTTTCATAGCATCTGGTAGAACGTCCTTACCATTTTTCTTTTTATAGGCGCTTCCTTTGGCTCCTGGCATGCTAGAGAGTTTTCCCCAAGCTGCATGGAGGTCAAGTGTGACTGAAAATTCAGAAAGGCCTTCTGCTTCATTGCCACGAAGGCCGAAGCTCATTTTCATTTTGTCGAGGTGTTTTTCAAAAAGAGAAAGCTCTGCTCCACCAGCATTTTTTGCTTTATCTAAAAGAGCTTTTTGCTCTTTTGCAGTCTTGGCATCTTTCCAGGTGAGCTCGAATTCAACGAAGGCTTCGATTTTAGCTTTAAGTTTTAATATAACAGCATATATTAACCATTGCATATAGGGAATGGGAAGGGGACGGCCTATTGGAGCGGGGAATTGTTTGATTTTTTCCCCCTCAATAAGAGGAAAGGTGATTGGTATTTTAGTCACCTTCTCAGCTTTCATCACACTTTGTGTAAATGAGGCAAAAACACCACGAGCCATTTTCCCAGCAGAATCTCTATCGGGTTTTTTCCAAAAAGGCTTTTTCTTTCCTTCCATTAAATCTTGAAATTCTTGGGCTTCTTCTTTACGGGTTTTTAAATGTTCAATATAATGGGCGGGTGTTTGACAGAGCATCAAATCGGTTATTTGATCATAAAGAAATTTGGTAAAACCATAGGTTTTAGGATGCTTTTTTTGAGCGTTATCCATTGTATCAAAGAATTTCTTGGATAAATTTTGTGCTTGCTTTAAGACCTCTTTTTCATCCCATTTTTTAGGGGCCTCTCCTTCCTTGGGTAATTTTTTTGATTTTTCGTCTCCAAATTCATTGAATCCCCAAATGGCGAAACTGGTAAAAACTTCAGATGCCTTTAAAAATTTCATGAGATCAATCACTTGATCAGAACACTCTTTTGCTATCTCACTATCTGATTTAACTTTACCTGGTTTTTGCTTGTAGTTCTTAATAAGGTGTTCCGAGTAAGCTTGAGCAAACCTGTTTATAATGACCCAAACAATAGAAGTCCCAAACCATATGGCAGGATTAACTGAATGCTCTTTCTCGGTTTCTTTTGTAAGCTTTTGAAGCTCTTTATCCATATTTTCAAGAGCTTCAATCATGTCTTTAGGATAGAGTCCAACATAAAGGAGGTTTTTTCGTTTCTTTTCTCCGTCGTCGCCCTTTTCTATCTTATAATCTGTAAGTCTTGCACGTCTCCATGAATGATTAGGAGCAAGCTGTGGATTGTAGGTTTTTGTTCCGGGAACACCTTTGATGGCATCCTGACTATTCATGCTATCGACAATTCCAACAGCGTCATTATCCTCAGGATTCATCTCCCAGGGAATGTCGGGGTTTCGTGCCCATACTTTAAGCCAGCACCCACATTCAAAATGGTCAAGATACTCTTTACCTGCTGCGATACTTGATTCATTCCGAGCTGCGACAAGTTCTTTAAATTCTTTTTTGGTATATCGGTTTTTGACAATTGCATTCAGTTTATACCGAATAATTCCTTTATCGCGATCCGATTCATCAAGCATTACTTTAAGCTTACTGTCAACTACGCCACCACTAATAAATGGATCTGCTTTTATAGCAGGTGAACCATTATTACCCAAAATTTTAGCTTCGAACCAACCTGAACGGGGGGCATCATCAACTACAAATCCATTGTTAATGGCTCGTCTACTTTTGTTCCCACCTATGGTGGCTGGTTGTAAAAAGGCCCAAACATCAACATTGGGATAAATAGTTGAGCCGATGAATGTTGATGATGAAATTTCTACTATAATCCATTGTTGTACAGCATTAACAATTTTTCCAACTACCAATCGTTCTTCTCGGTTCTCTTCTTTTTCAGCTTCGACATGTGCCCAGGGTGCACCGAGTTGTTCGTATTTCTCAGGCTCTTTTTTAGACGAATCAAAAAAGAATAAATCATCGTACATATATGAGTTGAACTTATTTGGGAAGAATTTCTTCATGAAATCTTCTTTTTCTTCCTCCTCTAAAGCTTTTGATTGCTCTAACATAGCTTGACGCAATGTTTCGGTGGTATCATCTTTTAAATGATCAGGTTCAAAAGGCGAAACAAAAATTTCAGAACCCATTTTTTTGAAATCATCTAAATCAGGTTCATGGAGTTTTGGTAAGGATGCTTTATGAGTGAAATCATTATCATCCTGATTATTCCAGAAAATCTTAACTGAGTTCCACCCACCTTTTCCTGTAGGTTGCTTAATAGATGTTGAAGTAGAGTTTGAATTTGACATAGTTACTCTTCGTTTAAGTCAGTTCGATAAGGAGGGACACGCGGTCCTGAAAGTGAGGCAAGGTCAGATGAATCAAGGTCAGATCCTGAAGGGCCTTCTTGCTGTAAGTTTTTCAAGTATGCTTCTCGGGAATATGCGGTTCCATCTGTACGGTTAAAGGTGAATCCTTGAATACCGTAGCTTACTGGTATACCCTCAGGAGCTACAAGGAGTACTTGAGAGTAATCATCAATAGAAAATGAATAGAGGGGGGTGGCTTTAGTATCGACAATATATACATCAAAAAACTTCTCATCTGAAAACTCAATCGGTTCTCCAGCAGGATTTAATAGACTCACTGATAAATATCCGCCTGGATATTTCCAAGACTTCCCGTTGAGGTATTGTTTATCCCATTGATAGAGTATAAATGTTGCTACGAGGGGGTTTTCAGAAATTGAGGGTATTGTTAACGTTGTATTCTCAGGGATGACATCGCTATTGTCAAAAACTCCTTCATTAGCTTCGAGAATAATTTCCCAGCTAGGTAAAGAATATTCTTGAGCAATTCCTTTTAGGGAGTCACCTTTAAGACTTGTATAGGTCGTTTCTATTTCTGGGCCATTTCCTGCAGATTTGTTTTTTTCAAGAAAATGGTAAAATGCCTTAAGCATGGTCTCATCAAAGCTTTCAAAAGTGAGAGGCTGATTATTTTCATTGACACCTGTTATTTCATGCCAAATGGGCATGTCACCATTAAGGTATCCTGCAAAGGTGAGCAGTTCACCTAGTTTTTGAACAGATATTATGTGGGGGTGATTGTCATGAAGTGGATAAGGAAATGAGTCAAGATTGTTATTACTTTCCAGCTCTGTATCGGATGCTTCAGGAAGAATCATAAACCGTGAAGGCATAAGGTTAGGATTGTTTACCGTACTTTCTAAGTCAACTAATTCACAGAGTGCAGGGTAATTTAGATTACGAACACCCTGTAGAGCAGTTTCGTAACCTGATTCGTCTTCAATTTTTATGAGCCTATCAGCAAGCCATTTAATCGTTAGCTCTGGCTTTACAACTACTTTCTGCTCACCTGACTTAACTGATTCCTTAAAATTATCTTTTAATCTAGCCATTATTCAACCTCCTCAGGCAACACTTCAACAGTTGCTCTACCAGGTGGAACATCTTCCAACATAATGTTACCATCACCATCTGTTGTAGCTTCAACAATGGCGCCAGTCGCAAAATGGACTTTCACATTTCTATCTGCAACAGGATTTTCTTCAGGGTCTACAAGTGTCGTTTCATAAGTAGAAGTAACCTTAACAGCAGAAGCAACAGCTATAAGATGTTCGGCAGTCATAAAACAGTTGAGTGAACTCACTTCTATATCATCTTGACTAACAACCATATCTATATGATCCTCAGTCAACGTCCAACTCACCTCAATAGCCTCACCAGAAATACTTGCATCAATAGTCTCAAGTACATGCTGATCCTTATTATTCACCAGAGCCATAACTTGAACTTTACACGGCCCATCCTCAAAACCAGGCGCTTCACAAGTAATAGTAACTGCTTCATCTTGTTTCACAGGGTCAGCGCCAATCTCAGCATTACATAAATCCTTAACTTTTATCTCAACACTTCCAGCATCTGGGTAGCCTTCATAATGTGCAGTACCTTCAGAATTACTGGTACCAATGAGCTCTTCACCAGCTGGGTCAGTCATCGTATAGGGAACACCATTTACCGGTTTACCGGCTGCATCTAAAAATTCAATATCAACAATGTGAAGCTCTGTGGGCTCTGCAAGTTCTTTTACTTCAACAGCAGATATGCCACCAGGACCTTTTGTTGCTGCTTTAGCGGCACTCGCTGCGGCAGCTGCGGCGCCACCGCCTCCACCTCCGGCACCAGGGCCGATAAGAACGGTCATCTCACCAAGAATTATGGTAGATGGGGGGCCAACACAGACAGCCATGTCACCCATTACTGCTGCGGGCATTTTACCAATGAGTACGGTTGGGGAACCGGGACCACTGATAGGACCGCCAACATGGGGTATAGGGGCAGGCGCAGGTGTGGCCATCGGACACATATGCATATCTGTTAAACGGGCTGCAGGCATTTTTCCGATCATTACTGTCGGACATCCTGGGCCACTGATCATACCACCGTGTGCGGTAGAATCCATGAGTCGTGCGGCTGGTTTACCGGCCATTGAACACCTCCATGCCGAATTTAAAATCAGAAAAATCTTTCATAGATTCCACACCTTCATAAAAACTAGAAGCGCGCCAGACCAGGGTAAGTTGATTGGTCTCTTTGTGAATTTCTACGGTCTGAATAACAGTATCCATAATTTGAAGCCCGGTGCCGACATTAAGCCATGCCTTCATAGTAATACCGGGAAGTTTACATTCAAATTTGGGATGGTCTGCATCCATGTACATCATTCTGATTGTTTCGTCGCCCTTGAGATACGGAAGTCGCATCCCTGTTTGGGCACTGTTGTAGAATAAGGGGTTGATTAAAGGGGTGGGGTCACCGAGGGACTGGGGATCAGCACCATTAGCCAGCTGTTCTTTTCTGGCCGCTTCATTAGCGATGTGTTGTTCCATGGGGAGTCCTGCGTGCAAATATCGTGGGTAGCTATTTTTAGCTACAGGTCCCAACCCTACAGGGTCAGGTGCTTTTTTCCAATTGTTATAGTCTTTAAGAATTAGCTTCTCAGGAGTCAGTAAATTATAGGGATCTTCTAGATTAGGGAGTTCAAGCTCATGAAGAGATTCAGCCTTGTCTTTTACAACAAAGCCTTTGCCTGCAGGGTTCTTTTGATAAGTGTATTGTACACCTTCATCAGATTTTCCATCAATTCCACCATAGGCTAAACCGGAGTGAATAGGCATTTCATCAAATAATTCGGGTTCAGTAAACTCAAATCCAAAAGGTGTTTTATTTACCTTTCGGTTTCCGAAAACTCGTATCTGTTTTATAAAGTTGCCAATGCCAACAGCGAGGTCAAAGTATTTTGCTCGCTTCCCATTGGGCGCTATTGCCTTACCTTTAAACAGAACATCAGTTGCAGGTTTAAATGCTACAAGATCTGATTCATGTTTAATGGGGTCGGTAATTGGGTTGTCACCATAATATTCATCACTATCGTGAAAAGGAATGGGGGCATCTTTATCGATTTGAGCGATAAGACCATGTTCGAAATTGAATGTCTCTTTCCCAAGTACAGACAGTATGGGCGTACCGTCTGGTGATGTTCCTGGGATTATTCTCGTAAACATAGTTTTAGTTCCAAAAGTTTCTTCAATAGGTAAAACAAAATATCAACTCGCTGGGTTAAAAAGCAATTATTCTAAATACACTGTGTATACCAATAAGGTCGTCACTGTAGTTGTTAATAAAAAGTTTGACACTCTTTTTCAAAATAAAATGCTTCCCACTGCTCAAGTCTTAAACAGTTAGGAGTAAATTATATAAAAAAAAGGGTGATTAATTGTTTTGTAAATAATCGTTTACAAATAGCCGTCCAAGGTCGTCAACTGCTTTGAGGAGTTCAAGCTCTTTGTATTCACCCATCTTCCAGGTATCCCATGTCGCAGCATCAACCTGCTTATTGTTAAAGCCCAGATAGGCTCCTTGGTGTACTTGGAGAGAAAGATGGGCTACATAGGTACCCTGGTTACTACTAATTGCATTTATAAAGAGCTTTAAAATCACACTACTTGAATTTTCAATTTTAAAGCCACGTCTCTTAAGTCGTTTTGAAATAATTTCACGATACTCTTTTTCAAAGTGTTTGAGTTCTGTATTGCAATGTACCCGAACTTCAACTCCAAACTGTTTGAGGTTACGCAGGGTTTTACCACCATAATAGACATCTGATGCACAAAGAGGGGCTAATAAAAGAAGGAGGGCTATAAGAAATTTCATGGTTACCATTTTTGAGGTATTTTAAGTGAAAAATAGCAAAAAGAGCTTTTTTCAAAGGGTTTAATGCATAAAAAAGTTAGTAAGAATTGAGTTGAAATCTGGTGATTTTCTATAAAAACACAATTTGTGCCTTTAAAGTGTGATCTGTATCATACCTCCGTTTTGACCTTTCCTATTTTTAGTTATATTTGTCAGAAATAACCAGATAATTGAGATTATGCCAAAATTCCTAATAGCAATCACTATCGCATTTTTATTCATAGGATGTGCAGGAAATCCACAAGTTCGTACTGTTCATGTTGAGAAAGAGTTTTCCAGAGCCGGTGGTAAAAATATAAATGAGAAACTTGTCAAATGGCGAGAAATCAAAAAAGAGAAATTGAAAGAAGTTGCAGATAGTTATTTGGGAGTCCCATACCTATGGGGCGGCAACACGCGTAAAGGTATAGACTGCTCGGCTTTTATTAGAGCAGTGTTTAAAGAGGTCTACGATCTTGATATGCCCAGAAGAGCGACATGGCAGGGTGAGTTTGGTGTTTTTATATTCAAATACAATATTCAACCGGGTGATTTGGTCTTTTTTGGTCCCGATCCAGAAGACATTACTCATGTTGGGCTCTATATGGGGGATGGTAAATTTATAAATGCAACATCCTCTGGCGGAGTAAAATACTCAGGCCTTGATGAAAAGTATTGGGCTAAGCAATATCAGTTTGCTAAACGATTTGTTTATTAAAAAGATCTTTAAAGTCTAGCATTATGATTGTGGGTTCAGAACATCTCTGAACCTTTTTTTGTTTCCTAGATTAATCTGGTGTAGGCAGGTGATTAATTGGTTGGAGTAGCCTTGTAATAGAGTTATAGGCAAAGCTATAGTATGAACTAAAGCTTAAGCTGGTATACTTTAAATTCAAGTAGTTCGGTTAGCTTGGGTGGGACTGATTAGTTCTTTTATTCCGATCTGTATAGGAAACAATAAAAAAAGGCTGTCCTTAAATAGGTAACAGCCTCTTCTTTAATAGAGTAATGAGGGGATTAATTAGCGTTTAAGCTTGTTTAATTCACCTTTGAGGTATTGAACCTCTTTCATCAGGAACTCAACTTTCTCTTCAAGACTCATGTTTGAGGCAGGTGCAGAAGATTGATCATTCATAGATGATGAGTTACTTTTACGGTTTTTTGTTATAGTGAGGGGAACACCATATTTTGTTAATATCTCGTCAAACTTTGATGCCCCAGACCCTGAACCATATACTACTGATTTTACTGCCTTATTTATTTTAGAAAGAAGCTTTGGAAATTTTTTGTTTACACCCATTACATACTCTTCTTCAGTAAGTGTAAGATCAAGTGTTTTAACCCGTGGGTTTACCGTTGCTTCGTAGTCAAGAATAACTTTATCAGCGATAATTGCATCAACTTCGTTATTTGCAAGTAAATCATAGGTCTCTGACATTTTGGTAACAAGCTCAACTTTTGCCTTCTTAATAAACTTTTTAAGAAACGTATTACCTGTTGATGCCGCTACTGCAGCAACATATTTCCCATTTAAGTCTATGGCAGAAAAGACTCGATTATCTTTTTTCTTGGTCATTATTCCAAGACCCGTTTTATAATACGGTGCAGTGTAGATAATACCGTCTTTCTTATTTTCTTTTACGGTAGAGATAAGAAGGTCGATTCTATCTTTCTTGAGCTTCTTTTTACCCTCTCTCAGATTAGAAATCTCGATGATTCGAAATCGTACACCGAGTTTTGTTGCAACAGCTGCAGCTAACTCATATTCAACACCTTTTAGGGTGCTCTGTTTCATTTTACCGAAAGGAGCGGTGCTCGTGAGCATACCTACTGTTAGAGCATCTTTTTCAATTGCTCTAAAGCTGCGACTAAACGCTGGTGAACATGAGAGGGCAATAATTATTAGTAAAGAAATTAGGTGTTTCATTCTCTTCTCCATTTCTTTTGAATCTATTTAAGTTCAGTAACACATCTAAAGCCAATAAATTTAGCGCCTTTAGATGAAGCCATATCGACGAGTCGATCAGGGTTAGTACAGCGTTCAGATGGCATATTGTATGAACAACCAGCATGAAAGGCGGTTGAAGCACTTTCACCAACACCCTCTTCTACAACCCATTCTGAAACATTGCCTAAAATGTGATTTAAGGTGTTTCCTTGATTGATCGAGGTTACAGCTTGCGGTTTGTCTGTAGAGTTCACAATGCTTTTCGGGGCGACACTTGATGTACTGAATTCTTTCTTCCACTCTTCTGCTGTAGGGAGACGTTTGTTTTTCCATTGAGCATAAGCCATAGCATTTGCATAACTCACATTTACAACAGGATAATCTTTATATTCAGGATTTCTGAAATAGTCTTCAATTTCTGGAAATCCAGGGTCGATAGGATAAGTAGTGCGAGTACGGTCACAAAATTCTTTGTATTCAGCATTAGTCACTTCAGATCTGTCAAAAATGAGAGCTGCTTCAGCGTTTTTGGCTGCCGTTGAGTCATAGCTAAAGCTTGGTGTATACTCACCTTGTGTCACAGGGCGCGATTCAGATTTTTTACCAATTAGATCAAATGAGAGCGCGGCAGAGAGATTAAAGCCGATGTATTTTTCAGTTTTGTCACCCATTACTGAAAAAGGAATCCCTGCTTGGATTGTGAAGCTGTTAGTGACATCAAAAATAGCACCGATTTCTAAGCCTGCTCTAAATGATACAGAGTCGAGAACGGTTCCAGCACTATCTTTTTCTAATTGATAATTACCATTTATAGAAAGAAATGGGAGAACAGGGCCAAGCAAGTATCCTGCTTGAATATCCGCAGTAACAATGTCGCCTAACTTAATCTGGTTGTTATCAATATCAGAAAAATTGTATTCATATCCCAATTGACCAAGAAATTCTGCTCCATAAAAACTTTGAAGAGTAATGAGGTCTGCTGCAATGGAGTATGCATTTGTTGTATGGCCAACTTCATTTTGGTCACCATTCGCAAATTTAAAATCAACGTTTATGGCAGAATTTATTGGGCGATGAGTGTATTTAAAGCCTGCGGTTATATCCATTCGAGAAAAGGCCTTCTCAGCATTGTCTTTGCCAATTGACGCGTAGGGAAGGCGCGCATGTAATTCAATATTCATGGGGAGTCCCACGCGAAGAATAATGGGCATCATATACTGCTTGCCTAAATTGTCGTTAGCATAAGAAACATCCTCGCCGGTATTCACTACAGTGGTTACATTCTCATCATTGGTTTCTGTTTTCGTCCCTGTTTGGTAGCTACCGTTTCTATGTTGATAAGCATATCCCAATTCAAACTGAAGGTAGCCTGGAGCTACAGAAAGATTTTCATTAAGGAATGATTTGTTGCGGTACAAAAAGTCATGCTCAATTTTTTCAGTTTCATCGAGGTCTATTGAGACTTCGTATTTTGCAGACTTGAAAATGGGTTTAATGGGCTTAAGAGTGACATTGTGTTTACCCAATACCATTTTGTCGTTAGTATAGGGCGTTACCTCTTGCTCTGTAATGTCGTTTAAAATAACCGTAGCACTATCAGGTGTAGTGGTTACTTCGAGTGTGCCAAATCGTGGACTTGCAGCGAAAGTCTGTATGGCTAGTATTGATGCTGTTGCGGTAATTATAGTTATTTTTTTCACTGTTACTATTCTCTTCGTTTTATAGTGATAAATGTCAATAAGCACTTCAAAAATAGTATAAACTGAGTAAATTTAATGTTAAATTCGCAAATCATCTATATACGGTTTAACTTTTATGATAAAGAAAATTTCTTGGCTAGAGGGAATGGCCCTGCTTCCCCATCATTTTCAGCAGGCTGAAAAGTATTATGAATCTCTTATTTCTTCTAAAATTATTGCACTTAACCCCCATGCATTTGGCTTCACTTCGCTTACAGTAGACTCATATGCACTTGCAAATGGTGTGTTTTCTATCCAAGAGTGCAAAGGGATATTCCCGAGTGGTCTTTATTTTGAGTCTAATGACGTAGAAAATCTTGTTGAATCTCGTTCAGTGGGTGAAATGTTCCCTGCTGAGAAGGAGACTCTAGACGTATTTCTTGCAGCTCCGCTTGTTGAAGATACGAAAGCTAATGTGAGTGATGATAAATTGTCCAGCTCCGCACTCTTCATAAAAGATCAAAAAACAGTTCCCGATGTAAACACGGGCTCTAATTCAAAAGCAGTTACCTATTCAAAATTGAATTTAAAAGTCGTATTTGAAGGTGAGCAAATAACTGGATATGAAGTCCTTAAAGTGGCAGAGCTCAAAAGAAACTTGCAAGCTCAAATAGCAGTGAGTGATACTTTCATGCCAATAACGCTGGCTCCTGTAGCGGCTCCCTATGTACAACAGAATTTAAAAAAGGTTATTGACAAAGCAACAGAGAAACAGACTTGGCTTATTGGCCAAAACTTGGTAATGGGTGGAGAGAATCTCTCGAGTTGTATGCTCTTAATGACTCTGAATCAGTTTTTACCTGTGTTAAATAGTTACTATATAAATTCTAATACTTCTACAGAACAATTATATATCAAGTTGTTAGAATTTGCGGGGGCATTATGCACTACGAATCCTGTGGTAAAATCAAGTGAACTGCCTATTTATAACCATGCAAGTCAGCAACATTGTTTCGGAAAGCTCTTTGATGGACTTAAGGCTCTTCTGGAAGCATCTGTTGATCTTCGCTA
This sequence comes from Fibrobacterales bacterium, assembly GCA_051532055.1. Taxonomy (GTDB): domain Bacteria; phylum Fibrobacterota; class Fibrobacteria; order Fibrobacterales; family JAOPTW01; genus JAOPTW01. The sequence continues at coordinate 44,856 of JAOPTX010000001.1, forward strand.
TGAATTAACAAAAATGAAACAGAGTACAGCGGGTGAGTATCAGGGTGATTTAACCAATGCTAATCCGTCAATTTATTCTGAGGTATTTCTTGCTATTGATTCTCCACTTGATACCCAGACATTAGTTACTCAAGTGAAGCAGATAGGTAGAGCGGCACCGATTGACAAACTCAAGAGCCTTGTTGTGTCAGCACTTCCTGGTATAGATATTGATTATGTTCTCGACCCGCCGCTTACTATTAGCCCAAAACCCGAGAAAACCTATTTTAAACTATCCAATACTCATCCTCTGTGGAAAGATGTAGTTGCAACTCGAATATTTGGGCTGCACCTTCCTCCTGCAATAACGGTAACTGCAGTGGAAATCATTGGACTTAAATCTTAAAAGAGTATGAAAGGCAGACAATGAATAGTTCTTTTATAAAGCATGCTGCTCCCTTAATTAACATGGGGGTTCAGATTCAGAGTGTTCAATTTGAATCGCCAGCAAAGCTACAAGAAGATATCCTTGAAAAAACTGAAGCATTTGTTGAAGCGGCAATTGCAACGGGTAAAAGTGATGGGGAAGTTGAAGAGGCGAAATATGGTCTTTTGTCATTTCTTGATGAACTCATATTTAAAAACAGTAGCATAGGCTATGAATGGCTTGAATATCGTCTTATGATGAAAGTTTTTAATGATCAGCTCGCAGGTGAAAGCTTTTTTACAAAATTTGACACCTTTGTAAATGATGATACAAAACGAGATTTAGCTGAATTCTATGGAGTATTGATGCTCCTTGGATTTCAAGGAAAATTTCAGCTCGAAGGCCTTGAGGGACTTCAACTTAAAATTAAAGAGGTAACAGATATACTGTATCCTAATGCAGAAGGCGCGGTTCCTGACCTCTCTAAATTTGCTACCATAGCCCCAGGGACTCTCCCTCGTGAAAAAAGTGGGAAATCTTTTCTACTCTACGCTTTTGGGTTGGTAATACTCTCTGGAATTGCGTATATGGCACTTCTTACATTCGCTCAGGTATAACAAGAATAGGACTATTAATGAAAGCGATAAAATCACTCTTTTTTTGGATCTGCGTAGGCATCATAGCTTTGGCTGTAGGTTTTTATTTTACAGCACCCATGATGGGTCTTGATGACTCTCTTTATAATATACTGATTTCAGCGGCTATAGCAGTGCTGGGGCTCTCTATCAGTTTTTTAATAAAGATGAAAAAGCATTATAACTCTATTCAAAAGAAAAAACCAAAGTCTAATGCTGCAGAGTGGGAGACAAGTTGGCAAAAACCATTAGCTGATGAAACAAAAGAAATTCTCAAACGCATTCAAGAGGTTTACAAAAAAACCAATGTAAGTATTGAGAAAACTAAATTTTTTCTTGTTATAGGCCAAAAAGGTTCTGGTAAGAGTACACTTATTCGTGAAAGCGGCCATCACATGCGTTATATCTTTCCTACAGCTCGCGATAAGCAGCAGCGAAGACAGATATTCTTTAATTGGAGTGTTTCGGATAATGCAGTCTATATAGAGGCTCCCAGTGATTATCTGGCTAATGGAGACAAAGTTGCTCAAGAACTTCTCTTTTTGTTAGAACTTCTTCGTGATGAACCTAAGAAAAAAACGCTCGATGGTATTATAGTAACTGAGAAGGTTCACGATTTAGCCGATAACGATAACGCTAAAGCTCGTGCACAGGTTAATAGAAAGACAGTTGAAGGAGTTATGGCTCAGATTCAATTGGAACTTCCCGTCTATGTTGCTCTGACTAATCTTGATACACTACCAGGTGCCAAACTCTATTGCGATGCACATGAAGAGAGTTTTCTAAATCAAAGCTTTGGTGTTTCAATAAAACATTCTGAAGCAAAAGATACCCGTTCTGTTTTTGATAAACGGTATGGTGAACTCCTTGATGGTCTCTATGATAATCAAATGTTTAGTATGTATTCCCAACAAAAAAAGGGAATTGCTCCTGTCGAGACCTATGCATTTGTAAGAGGCCTTGAGGAACGCAGAGCTAACATTGGTGATTATGTCGAGATACTTTGTAAAAAAGGTTTGACTAAAGAGATAAGTTATTTCCGTGGTCTTTATTTTACTGGAGTAGAGTCAGTGGCGAAAGATCAGCCATCGGCAGCGCCAGTCGCACCGGCTCTTGACCCTTTTGGAGGAGCTGCCTTTTTTGAAGATGAAGGCTCGACAGTTTCTGCTGCACCAGAAGTGAATGCCATTGAAGAGCCTGAGCCAGTACTTGGTGGTCTCAGTTATTTCGCCCATGCTTTTCTTGCATGGGTTGAAGGAGAAAAAGAGCTTGCTCGGTATCCCAAATATCGTCAAAGTAGTATGTCTCGTTCCGCTGCCCTCATCTCATTTCTATTGTTCCTTGGGGCTGCAGGTGTTGCAGGTTATGGGGTATATGGATTTACTATGAGCAAGGTATTGTTGAATAGATGGGAAGAATTAGTTAATGATGCCCGACGCCTCAAGTGGAGTCAGCCAAAAACTATAATTCGCGAATTTTCGAAATATGATGGATTGAGATTAGCAATTGAGGATATAGAAGAGAATAGATCGCTCAAAATTGCTCCAGGCTTCTATCCAGATGGAAAAATTTTACCGAAAGCAGAAAAGAAACATATTGTACTTTCTCATGCATTAACTAGAAACTGCCTTAAAACTCTTGAAAAAGAACTGAATAATAGGCTGACTGCTGGTGTGAGAGATTCAGAGAGAACAGAGGTGTATAACGATTTTAAATTATATGCTTCATTAACTACTGCCGGTAAGGGCAATTACGATAAGATGAATGTGGACTCTGTTGGGGCAGGACTTGCAAGAAAGTGGTATAAGCTGTTAGGAATAACACCATATACTGCATCTCAACATATTAAAGAGACATTACCATTGAATGCGCGGCTCTATGCTCAGTATTTAATAGATGAAAGAGTCCATAAAGGGAGTAAACTTTATGTAGCAAACCCTGCACTTGTCAAAAAGGCACGAAGAGCTTTAGCAGGCGAGAGTGAAGTTGAAGCAATTTATCAAGCTATGTTAGAGGCGGGAAATAGTGCACCAGCACTGCGTTTATCTGACCTGGGTATTGAAGAGAATAGTATAATTATTAATGCCGGTGAGGTTCCTGCAGCTTATACAAAAGCCGTATACGACTCAGTTATAAAACCATTCTTTACTAAGACTAATAGTGCTCAGGGGGATTGGGTTCTAGGAAAAGATAAAGAGAAATCTACAGTGAGTAAAGAACTGGAAGAGAAAGTGATGAACAAGTATTATCGTGATTATGCATATACTTGGAGAAGCTTTATTAAAAATATCACCACAAAACGTACGCCAGATTTACAAAGACTCTCAGAAAAACTTATTTCACTTGCAAGTGCTTCTCAAGACGAAACATTACTTGGCCTTCGGGCATTTATAGAGCATGTTTCGATAAATACAAATCTTGTGATGGACCTTTCTGGAGCAAAAAACCTCGCCAATAAAGTGAGTGGCCCCAACAAAAAGCTAAATAATAAAATGAAAGTAGTACGCCGGTATCAAGACGATATACCTGAATCAATGCTCTCTCCACAAGAACGACTTTCTAAAAAGTTTAGTGGTTTCTCAGTACTTACCGAACAAGTGCGAGGGAAAAAATTTGATGACTATTTTGAGGATCTTGTAAAAACTTCGAAGTTTTTAATTGAAACTACAGGTAATCCAAATGAAGCAATAACATTCTTAGGGGAGCTATTTAAAGGCGATCGAAAGAATCCTGCAAATCATGCATATTCGGCGGCCCAAGCATATATAGATGAAGTGCCAGCACGGCAACAAGATCTTCTTAAAAATACTCTTCTCCTTATTGTCAGAGAGGTAGTCAACTCAGTAGTTTCCTATGCTTCTATAGGCCTGCAAGAAGAGTATGAAAAACAAGTGGTAACTAATTATGAGTCATACTTACAGGCATCTTTTCCCTTTGATCATGAGGAACGAGAAAAAATGGCTTCACTTGAAGATCTTACCTTTATATTTGGAGGAAAATCTGGGACCTTCACTAATTTTTATAAGAAAATCTATGACTTTATTGATATGAAGAGTGATTACTGTGGTTTAAAAGAGTGGAAGGGGATTTCTATGCCTTTTTCGAGTAAAGCTCTTAAAGGTATTCATAAAGCATTTAAGATACAAGAAGCACTCTTTCATCCTAATGTCGATAGATTAAGACAATATCAGCTTAAACACAAATTTATGGCTGTAAAAAGAGCGAACCTTGTTATGCGCTACGGCAATGAAGAGTATTCAGTGATGCGTGGTGAAGATCAAAAGGTTTTTACTATGAAATGGCCAGATCAGAAACTTGAAGGGATTTCAGTTGAAGTCGAGACAGTTGATGACACCTACACAAAAAATTACAAAGGTGTATGGGGTTTGATTTCTATGGTTAGAGATATTGGGGAGAAGCGAAATCAAAATACTGTAGAGATTAATTGGCCGATAAAAGCAAAATCTTATTACATCAGTGTTGACGGTGAAATCCAGGTAGACCGGCGCTTTAATCCGCTCATTGTCAGAGACTTTTTCATTTTGCCGATTGAATACACGTTGGTTGAAGAGCCGAATTTAGAAGAAAAAGAGTAAAAAGTGATGACTGTCACACTCAAAGGTGTCGGAATGTAAATTAGAATTAACACTTTCATTTTTACCTTGATAGTTGTTATATTCTCTCATCATAAGTTGGTAGTTTAAACATTCAGTAAAAAAGATACGAAAAATAATTATGAGCGAAGCAGTAGCAGAAGAAGAAAAAACAGTAACAGAAGCAGTTTCAAAAGAAGCAGCTGAGCCGAAAAATTCTGAAGAGAATTCAGAGGCAGTTGTTGAAGACACTGCCCTGACTGTTGAACTCTGTACTCCAATTCCAGGTAGTGACCCCTGTGGAGAAGATCCAAAGTATAATCATGAATTTGAGGTTATTAAAGGTGAGATCGCAAAACCTGGATCTCGTAACTTTGAGGTAGTAGCTCAAAACTGTCATATTGTTTTAACGAAACAAGCTAAAGATATAACAACCTTTTCGTATTATATCTTAGCTTCGGCAATGGATAATGGTATTGAAGATTTTTGCTCCGTTATAGTTGCATTCTCACGTCAGTTAAGTGAACATTGGGATACGATACATCCAACTCGTGAACGTGCACGTATGAATTCGCTCTCATGGCTTAATGAAGAACGTACTCTTGGTATGCTTGAAAAAGTTGAGGTTTCTGAAGCAATACATCCTCTGTTACTTGCTGCAAAAGAGGCATTAGAGAACATAAAAACTCTTACTTTTGAAAAATTTCCTGATTCACCACCATCTATTAAAGGGTTGGTGCAGCAGGTTGAAAAATGGGTTAAGGCAACAAAGCCACAAGAGAAAAAAGCTGATGCTCCTACGCCTACAGTATCTAGTGCGTCAGCAACAGTAGCGCCTACAGGCCAGGGAAGCACTCCCATGGTTGACATGGGGAGCAAGACTGATGCTCAAAAAAATCTTCAAAAAATAGCTATTTTCCTCACAACTCAAGAAAGATCAAATCCATTGGGGTATAAACTACTCCGTATGGTTAAATGGCAAGAGTTACAATCCGAGCCTAAAGCTGAAGCAGGAAAAACACTTTTTGCTCCTCCAATTGCACAACGTGTGAGTTTTTACCAAAACTTGGTGCAGCAACAAAATTGGGATGGAGTTATTGAAAAATCTGAGACAGTTTTTACTGAACCAGGGCTTCATTTTTGGTTTGACCTACAACACTATGTCTGTCAGGCACTCACAGCTAAAGGTGGAACCTATGCGCAGTGTGCTATAGCAATTAAAACAGAGCTTGTTGGACTTCTTAGTAGAGTGCCTACTCTTAAAGATTTAAAATATAAAGATGACACCCCTTTTGCGAGTAGCCAGACGAAAGAGTGGCTTGATGAAATTGCATCAGAAGTAGGAGGGGGAAGTTCTGTTCCCACTCAAGTATCGACAAAGAAGTCTGCAGACCTCAAGACTGATTTGGTTGCAGCAGAAGAGATGCTTGGAAAAGGTAAATTTGAAGATGCGCTCTATTTAATTCAATCAGGCTGTGCCTATGGAAGCTTGAAAGAAGTGTGCGAAAGAAAAACGGTTATGGCACGTATGTGCTACCAGAATAATCAGCATTTTATAGCTGACAGTTTATTGAGTGAACTTGATGAAGAAATTCAGAAAAGAGCACTTGTAGAGTGGGATTCTGACTTCTGTATAGAGGTTTGGACCCAGCATATCAAAGTACTTTCTACAATTACCGAGATGAGTACTGTTGATGTTGCGGATAAAGAGGCTATTAAGATTCGTTTACGCGATACTTACAAGCGTTTAAGTAATGTAAACCCACTTTCTGCAACGAAACTTAATTTTGTGTGAATTTAGAACATAAACTAAAAAGGAGAGAGCGCTATGGCAGGCTCAAGTTATCAAAATGAAATACCACCGGCTCGCGTCAATATACAATTGAGCGTCGATAAAGGTGATGGTCAAAAAAAGATGGAACTTCCACTTAAGATGTTGATTCTTGGTGATTTCACTGGTAAAAAGGACTCTACACGAGTTACTGATCGTGAAAAAATCAATATCAACAAAAATAATTTTAATCAAGTAATGGAATCACTCGACCTCAAAGTGAGTACTGTTGTTGAAAATAAATTAAGTAAAGATGGTGGAGATATCAAAGTAAATCTCGATATTAAAAGCATGAAAGATTTTACTCCTGCTGAGGTTGCTCGTCAGGTGCCAGAAGTTTCAAAATTAATGGCAGCACGGAATCTTATCAGAGATCTTGGTTCGAATTTACTTGATAATCGTGAATTCCGTAAAAGAATGGAAGCGATTGTTAAAGACAAAACTGCAATGGAGAGTCTCTTAGCTGAACTCGATAAAGTACAACCACTTAAAGAAGATGCACCAGCTGCAGAAGCTGAATAGAGGAGAGTATAATGGCTGAACAAGGCTTAGAATACATATATGAATCAATGAATCTTGATCTTCCTGAACAGGAAGTAGATCTCAATAACTACAAAGAATCAGAAGCTCTTTTTGATCAATCAGCAAACGAGCGACTCGGAGCTGCACTTCGTATTTTCATCGAAAGTGTTTCTGAATCAGCTACATCAATTGATAAAATTGATAAAGCAATGATTGATGCACAGGTTGCATATATTGATGAAAAAATTTCTTCACAACTTGATGAAATTTTTCACAATGAAGCATTTCAAAAGCTTGAGTCATCTTGGAGAGGATTAAAGTTTCTTGTTGATCGTACAAATTTTAAAAAGAATATCAAAATTGAAGTGCTTAATGCTTCTAAAGAAGATATGGTAGAAGATTTTGAAGATTCACCAGAAATCATTCAATCTGCACTATACAAACATGTGTATACGGACGAATACGACACCCCAGGTGGAGAGCCTCTTGGTGCAATCGTTTCTAACTATGAATTCGGTTCTACTCCAATGGATGTTAACCTTCTTCAAAATTTTTCAAGTGTCTCTGCTGCAGCTCACTGTCCATTTATTGGTGCTGTTGGCCAAAAATTCTTTGGTAAAGATGATATCAATGAATTGCCACAAATTGAAGATCTTGAAAACTATATGGATCGTGCAGAATATACAAAATGGCGTTCATTCCGTGAATCTGAAGATTCTCGTTATGTAGGTCTGGTACTTCCACGTTTCCTACTTCGCCACCCGTATGATCCTGAAGCGAATCCTGTTCGTGAGTTTAACTATCAGGAAAAAGTTACTGGTGATGACCATGAGAAATATCTCTGGGGTAATGCATCATTTTCATTTGCAGCAAACATGACTCGTTCATTTGCTGATAACGGATGGTGTGTTCAAATCAGAGGACCACAAGCTGGTGGTAAAGTTGAAGACCTCCCAATCCATCTATATGATGTTGGTAAAGGTAATCAAATGAAAATTCCAACAGAAATTCTTATTCCTGAAACAAGAGAATTTGAATTTGCTAATCAAGGATTTATTCCACTTAGTTTTTATAAAAATTCTGATTATGCATGTTTTTTCTCTGCGAATTCTACTCAAAAACCAGAAGAGTACGATTCACCAGAAGCAACAGCTAACTGCAGAATCAATGCACGTCTTCCATACATCTTGTTGACATCACGCCTAGCACACTACCTCAAAGTGCTTCAACGTGAAAACATTGGCGCAACAAAAAGTGCGACAGTGCTACAGCAAGAGTTGAATACTTGGTTATCTGGTCTTGTAACAGAGATGCAGAATCCTAGTCCGGAGCTTGCAGCGACGCACCCACTCAGTTATGGAGAGGTAACTGTTGAAGAAAATGAGGATAACCCAGGATTCTTCAAAGTAGGAATGTCAGTTATACCACACTTTCAAGTAGAAGGTATTAATGTAAACCTCTCATTGGTATCTAAAATGCCGCAAGGCAAATAAACTTAAACTTAACCACTAAACATTAACTAAACAAATAATTAAAAAAGGATATAAAAATGGCAATTCCAGCATATATGACAATCGATGGCATCCCAGGATCAGTAGCAGTAGCAGGTCGTGAAGACACTGTAGAAGTGCTCCAGTTTGATCACCAAGTATACATCCCAGTAGACCGTGATAACGGTAGCCTTACTGGTACACGTAAACATGGTGCTCTTGTGATCCATAAAGCATTCGATAAATCATCATCAATTCTTTATCAACGTGTTTGTACTGGTGAAACAATTGCAAACATCAAAATTACATGGTACGAAATCACTGATCAAGGTGAAGAAAAAGCATACTATGAGCACATTCTTGAAAACTGTAAAATCTCTTCAGTTCAGTCTTACATGCACAATGTTAAAGACAAAAACAAAGAGCAATTTGTTCATCAAGAAGAAGTAACAATCCGTTATGAAAAAATCACTTGGAACTTCCTTGATGGTAACTTGCAGCACACTGACCAGTGGAATGCACGTTAATAACGGCTTATGTTTTGATTGACTTCATTTGAGGTCTATCACCTACATTCAGGTCTGTCGCGTGTGTCAATTATTGGCAATACTCGGCAGGCCCTTTTTTTAATGTGAATAGAGAACTATGGTTGGATCGCGTAAAATAGAAGAGAGTCTCTTCGAAAAAATATCACAGCACTATGCTGATGGAACTCCGCTTAATGCCGTTCCACAGGAAGTACGACTTGTAAAAAGTATTAGTGATCATGTGACACGTTTGTTAAATACTCGGAAAGGTACAGTTCCCCATATGCCGGATTATGGTCTTACTGATGTGAGTGAAATATATTCCAATTTACCAGGTAGTATCGAACAACTTCAACGCGAAATGACAACACTCATTAAAAAATATGAACCGAGACTCGAAAAAATTAGAGTTGAGGTGCTCCCTTTTGACCCATTTAGTTTTAAAATTGATTTCGACATACATGGAGTTATCAAAGGGGGACAAAGGGTATTTCTCACAACAGCTTTTAACGCCAATGGACAAGTTTCAGTAGAATCAAAGAGAAAGAACTATGGCTGATTTCTTACATTATTATCAGGAAGAACTTCGCTATCTCAGTGACTCAGGAAAAGAGTTTGCTGATCGATACCCTGATGTTGCTCACTACCTGAATATGTCTGCAAATGAGGATCGTGACCCGTATGTGGAACGTCTTTTCCAAGGTTTTGCTTTTTTAGGTTCCCGAATACAAGAGAAACTCCATGACGATTTTCCCGAAATAACTCACAATGTAATGGAGATGGTTGCTCCTGACTATTTAAGAGCTTTTCCATCTATAGCACTGGTAGAGTTTAATTCTCCCCGTGGTATGCTTCCTCAGAGCTCAACTATAGTGAAAGGGACAGAAATACTATCAAACCCTAAGCCTGGTGTACCAAAACCGTGTAAGTTTCAAACGACACAAGAGGTAGAAATACACCCTTTACAACTCAAGCAAACAACCGTAGAACATTCTGCACTTCATGGCTCAGAGATTAAGCTTTCTTTTGAAATTGAAGAAACTGTAGAACCAGCTGATTTACTTCTTGAGCATCTTGATCTATATCTTTCTGGTGAGGATGATATTGCCTGGTCTCTGCACTATTTCTTAACAAATTCTATTACGGAAGTTATCTATAATGGAGAAGGAAAAACGGAGATATTTACACAGAACTGTACAGTGGTTCCCACTTTGAACTTAATGACAAAGATTTTGCCGGAAAAGTCATCGATATTCTCCAACAGTCACTTGCTCCGTGAATATTTTTGTGCGATCGAGAAGTTTCGTTTTGTACGGGTAAATAATCTTAATTGTGTCAAGCGATTGAATAGTGCTCGATCTTTTACACTGACCTTTAGATTTTCAGAAAACCTCCCCGATTCAATAGTACGCAAAATAAGTAATGAACATTTTAAGCTTTACTGCACTCCCGTAGTCAATATTTTTGAGCATGATGTAGACCCAATAACAATTAATAATAAACACTTTGAATATATAATTTATCCTGATAATAATAATGACAAAGAGGTGTATAGTATAATTGATGTTTCAGGTAGGGGTAAGGCAGCGCATGAAGTCTTTAGAGCTTATGAACCGTATCACAATTTTAGACATGCAAGTGCATCTAAAGGAACCGCTGCACAAGGTTTTACTTACGCAATTAAGCAGGAGGAGAAACGAGGTGGTGGTAAAAATAGCCTTATTACTATAGATCGGCATGGGGGTATTCGCCATTATAAAGATGAATTTCTCTCAATTAAAGCTTACTGTACAAATGGTTTATTGCCTAGAGAAAAATTGATGCAGAAGGATATATGTAATCCTGTACCTGGATTTCCTGATTTTTTCAAATTTTCAAATTTTACGCGGCCTACTCCTGTGATTCCTTCTGTACAAGAAAAACACTATTATTGGAAAATTCTCAATCAGTTTAATATGAATATTAAGACACTCTGCAACGTTAATACATTTAAAGAGGTATTAGATTTATATGCTTGGGGTGTTAATGAAAAACAAAGAAAATGCATTGATACTATCGATACTGTAGAATGTAGCCAAGAAGCATTTTTTGACAAAGGTCATTTTGTTAGAGGAACTAAAGTAATGCTTTCTTTGGTTGATCCACAGTGTCAACGCTCTTCTTATGAAACATTATCACAGTATCGTTTACTCGGGGAAGTACTTAACCTTTTTATTAAAAACTTTGTTTCAGCAAGTTATTTTGTCTCGTTAACAGTTATGGTGAAGCCTGTAATGATTGAGTTTGAGTGGCAACCCGGGAGGGCTCTATGTCACACAATTTAGAAGAACAGTTAATTTCGGAGTCTTACGACTATAACTTTTTTCAGTCAGTGCACCTTATTGAACGCTATTTAGTAAATCAAGCATCTTCAAATAGTTTTCGTTCAAGTATGCGAAACAGAGAGCTTATACAATTCAAAACTGATAATACCATATCTTTTCCTGGTAATGATGTTGTAAGTGTTGTGAAAGATCCGAAGAGTGGAGGCTATACTCTGGCTCTCTCATTTATGGGACTTTATGGAGTCTCATCACCACTGCCATCTTATTTCACCGAGCCTCTCAATAGAGGCCGTGAAGAGTTTGCGCCTCTCAGAAAATTTCTAGATATCTTTTCACATCGTGTATATTCACTTTTCTATCAATCTTGGAAAAAGTATCGGTATCAGATACAGTACAATCCTAAACGCCCTGATGATTATTCAAAGGCGCTCTATACCCTCATTGGTCGTACTTCACAGTCGACCCATGCACCAGAAACTCCAGAATATCGAAAGGAGATGGCTCGCCTATCTCTTTCTAAACAAGTCTTTCAAAGAGTACGTTCGTCGGCCAATCTTAAACGAACACTACAACACTATTTTGCATTTCCAAAAGTTGTGGTACAACAATTTGCTCCAAAGGAAATTACTAATCCTGCACCATGTACTATCGGAAGCTCTCGGGCAATATTGGGTGGGTCGGTATTGGGAAGTACAATAATTGATCGCACAGGGGCTTTTCAGGTAGATATTGGCCCTTTGTCTCATACACAGTTTCAACGTTTTCTCCCAGATGCTATGGGGAAACTTGGAGTACTCCGTGGTGAAGTTAAAAAACTCGTTGATGAGTTTTTAGATGCACCACTAGAATATGGAATAACAGTTGCTTTGGATCATACGGATACAGAATGTATGGAAAAAGTAACCACACTTGGTAGTGGGGCATTGGGGTGGAATACCTGGCTCGGCTTACCTAATGAAGAAATTACACTTAACCTTTAGAGGAACCTATGATCTCAGCAAGTATTAAAAATATTCTTGAAAAACTAAATACACTTTCTAAAAAGAATTTGGAAGGAGCGCTTGGAGCTTGTGTGACCAGAGGTCACTATGAAATAACCACGATGCATTTTATCGCACAGTGTCTCGAAGATAGCTCTGGTGATCTCATGGAAATTCTTGATTTCTTTAAAGTGGACCCCAACTTATTTAGAAAAGCACTAAATGAAGAACTTAAAGAGTATCAATCAGGGAATTCGGGAAAACCTGTTTTTTCACCCTCCTTCTTAAGTACACTAGAATTAGCATGGAGTGAAGCGACACTTAATTTGAACTGCCTAGAAATCAGAACAGGATCAGTAGTCGTTGCACTCAGAAAAAATATGAATCTCGTGCCAGAAGGGCTTCAAGATTATTTTAAATTGATTCAAGCAGAAACACTCGTAAATCAATTTGGTGAAATAGTTGCAGCTTCACGTGAAGGCCAAGCGACTAAACACTCAACAAGTAAAGATGATAATATTTCTGAGGACTCATTTTTAGGTACTTACACAGAAGATTTCGTAGCTTTTGCTAAGACAGGTAAAATTGACCCTATTTTTGGCAGAGATGATGAGATTCGTCAGACAATAGATATTTTGTCTCGTAGACGTAAAAATAACCCAATTTTTATCGGAGAAGCAGGTGTTGGTAAAACCGCTGTAGTTGAAGGTCTTGCCCTTAAAATTGCAGAGGGGGATGTTCCTGATGCCCTTAAAGATGTTGAATTGAGAAGTCTTGATATGGGAACTCTTTCGGCAGGAGCTGGTGTTCGTGGTGAATTTGAAAACCGCTTGAAAGGTATTATTAATGAGATAAAAGAGTCTGATAAACACATCATTCTTTTTATTGATGAAGCACATACTATGATTGGTGCGGGTGGTGAAGCAGGAAAGAACGATGCTGCGAACCTATTAAAACCAGAACTTGCACGGGGTGATCTGAAGTGTATAGCGGCTACAACTTTTACTGAGTTTAGAAAATATTTTGAAAAAGATCCAGCTATTGCACGTAGATTTCAAGCGGTTACAATTGCAGAACCTGATCCAGAGTCTGCTGCAATAATGTTGAGAGGCCTTCGTGAAAAATATGAGGACTTCCATGGAGTTAAAATTTCTTATGAAGCAGTTAAAGCAGCTTGTGAATTTTCCAATAAATTTATTGCAGGCCGTCAATTACCCGATAAAGCAGTTGACCTTTTAGATACTGCTACAGCGCGTGTTAAAATGGGTCTTAAAACCAAGCCTGCGGCGTTACAAAATCTTGAACAAAGTATTTCGAATCTTCAAATTGAGATTAAAACTCTTGAGAAAGATTTGAATGCAGGAATTCTTCTTGATGAAACACAACTCACAGATGCAAAAGGTCGCTTTGAAAACGCTCAAACAGTTGCAGCGACACTTACTAATGAGTGGAGTAAAGAGCTAGAACAAGTTAATGCAATTATTGCCTTTGAAGAAAAGGTTCAAGCGGCATCAGATGCGGATAAGCCAGCTTTAAGAGCTGAGTTGAAAGAATTGTGGAAGGCACTTGAAGAAATTCAAAATGAAAAACCATTAGTACATGCCCACGTTACTCCTGCAGTTGTTGCACAAATTATTGAAGAGTGGACTGGAATCCCTGCTGGTAATATGATGAAATCAGAGGCAGCGACGCTTCTTGAACTTGGAGAAACAATCAATAGACGTGTTATTGGTCAGCCCTGGGGAGTTGCCGAAATATCAAATACTATTCGTTCTGGTAAAATGGGCCTTACTAAAGCTGAAGCACCAATGGGTGTTTTTCTAGTAACCGGACCATCTGGTGTTGGTAAAACTGAAGTAGCACGTACAATCGCCGATCTAATGTTTGGTGGTGAACGTTCAGTAGTGACTATTAATATGTCTGAATATCAAGATAGTATGTCCGTCACCCAATTGAAAGGTGCAAGTGCTGGTTACGTTGGTTATGGTGATGGTGGTATACTTACAGAGGGCGTTCGTAAAAACCCATATACTGTAGTTATTCTCGATGAAGTTGAAAAAGCGCATAAAGATGTATTGAACATGTTTTATCAGGTATTTGATCAAGGTATACTTAGAGATGGGGAAGGACGTGATATTAATTTCCGTAATACCGTTATTTTGATGACAAGTAATTTAGGTACAGATACTATCTGTAATATGGCTGTGGATGAAGAAAACGATTATGAATATGGTGAATACTCAGAAGCAATAGTTGATGAGCTCACAGCGCACTTTGCCCCAGCTCTTTTGGCGCGATGTAAGGTTGTTCCATTCTTGCCTTTAGGATATGATTCACTACAAAAAATTATTGCTATTAAACTCAATAAAGTAGCGAATACTCTCATGAATACTCATGGTGTCACACTTGCGGTATCACCAAAAATTATTGAGAAAGTAGTTAACCAGTGTACTCTTATGCAGTCTGGTGCACGTAACATTGATACTATTCTTGATCAACAGATTTTACCGGAAATTTCTAAAAACCTTTTGATTAATGTTGCTGATGAAAAAGTTGTAACACACCTCTTTATTTCAGTTGATGATGAAGGGCACTATCAGTTCTATTTTTCTGAAGGTGATTTTGATGCTCCTGAACTCAATGAAAATATTGAAGAAGTTGAGAATGAAATAGAATTGACTTCGGAAGAAAGTTCCGAAGCAGAACCTGATGCAGTCTCTGAAGAGACTACTGATGCACAGTAGGAGGATTTATGAGTTCTGCAGATACCACAATCTATAGACTAACTGTTTCTGGACTTCCTGAAGATCAGTTTACGGTACTCTCATTTTCTGGAATTGAAGAAGTTGCTATAGGATATAGTTACAAGGTAGTTGCCATTAGCAATGAGACTGACTTGAGTTATGATGAGCTTATAGGAATTCAAACCTCATTTGAAGTTAAGATAGCTGACGAAGCAATTTTGCACCATGGCATAATCACTGAAATCGATGAGGAACCTTTCATCGACAATAGAGCTCAATATACTTTGACTATTGAACCGAAACATTCACTGCTTAAGTATACCACTCAAAGTAGAATATTTCAGGAAATGAGTGTGCAAGAGATAGTGCAAGAAGTACTTGAAGGTGCTGGGCTCACATCAAATGATTTTTCATTTGAATTAAATGGGAGCTATGATCCATTAGAATTTACTGCTCAATACAATGAGTCTGACTTTAATTTTATTCAGCGCCTAATGGAGTATAATGGAATTTACTATTTCTTTGATCATGAAGGCGACTCAGAAATTTTAAAAATTTGTGATGACAATGCTGCGTTTGGAGAAATGCAACTTGAGGCGCAACTCCGTTATCAACCAAATGCGGATATGGTTACACCAGAGCTTAATACTGTTCGATCCATAAATCGTCAGCGCAAAATGGTAACTGGCAAAGTTACTATGAAAGATTACAATTATTCTCAACCTGAGACTAATATTTTTGGAACTGCTGAAGCAGATGTTGGAGTAGGAGAGTTTTATCAGTTTGCTGATACAATGGGTACTACTGACCAAGCAAACTCACTTGCTACTTTACGTAAGGAGATGTTAGTTTGTCGTAAAGATGTGATCAGGATTCGCTCGAGTTGTCATCAAATTAAATCGGGATATCAATGTACAATTGATGACGATGGTATTTATGGGTTTGATTCAGACTATCTTGTTCTTCGTGTTGAACATCGAGGTTCACAAGAGGCTTCTGTTTTAGGTGAAGGTGCTGCTACAGGATATATGAATGTATTTCACTGTATTGATGCATCAGTAACTTTTAGACCTATGTTTACTGTTAAAAAGCCTAAAATAGAAGGGCTTATGACGGTGAAAGTTGATGGGCCAGAAGATGATTATGCTTATTTGGATGATACTGGGCGCTATAAAGTCAAAATGCCGTATGATCTTTCCGACGCTTCAGATGGAACTGCGAGTCTTCCTGTACGTTTATCCCAACCTTATTCGGGGAGCAACTACGGAATGCACTTTCCTGTGCACATGGGTTGTGATCTAGTTATTGGCTTTGAAAATGGGGATATTGATAAACCTATAGCTGTAGGTACAGCACCAAATCCATCTCAAAGCTCACCGGTAAGTAGTGCAAATAAGAGTGAAAGTATTATTAAGACCGCTTCTGGGCATCAGTTTCGTATGGATGACCTTGAAGATAAAACTAAAATTGATTTGATGACTACTGGTGGA
Source organism: Fibrobacterales bacterium (assembly GCA_051532055.1). Taxonomy (GTDB): domain Bacteria; phylum Fibrobacterota; class Fibrobacteria; order Fibrobacterales; family JAOPTW01; genus JAOPTW01. The sequence goes on from JAOPTX010000001.1 coordinate 61,398, forward strand.
CATAATCTTGAGTTCAATGATGATGCAGAAATGCAACAGATTAAGATTACTTCAACGGGTGAACATCAGGTATTGATTGATGACACAAATGAAATGATTATCATTAATACCAAAGAAAATAAATCGACCATTACAATGGATAATCCCAATGAGTTTACCTCTATTGAGACAGCTACCGGACATCTTATTAAGATGGATGATGCAAATGAGCTTATTGCTATTCAAAGTGGTGCAGGCCATGCTATTCAGATTCATGATGGTGATGGTTTAATTACATTGCAAGATGCTGATGGTTCGCATGTAATTCAGATAGATGCTTCAGGTACTATAAGTGTAACTACGAGTGGTGATATCGAAATGAAAGCAGATGGTGCCATTAATATGGATGGTGATGAAGTAAATATTACAGGCCATTCTGCAGTAAATATTACATCTGATATGGGAGATGTTGCCATTGAAGGCATGAACCTTAATGCTAAAAGTTCTGCTGGTGATGTTGCTATAGAGGCAGCAATGAATGCAAATCTTAAGGGCGGTATGAACCTTGCATTAGAAGGTGGATTAAATCTTGAGGCTAAAGCAGGACTTGAGGGTAAATTTACTGGAACAATGGTGACCACTGAAGGCTCAGCAATGATGACCGTCAAAGGTGGTTTGGTAATGATAAACTAGGGTTAAGAGTATGTGGCAGACAACACTTATCCCTGGCTATAAACCAGATGGTACACCGATATTGAGTGTACTAGCTAAAGAAACCTATCGCTATACCAATGGGACAATGGCTGAAGTTGATACTGATGCCCCCATTGAACTCTACGAAGAGGATAGTTATTATGGTGAAGGGGACCCCACAAAGGACCCTTTAAAACATGAATCGGACCTTGTAGCTTTTAAGCCATCAACTGATGTGATCTTTATTGGTAAGGCAGAGTGCCCGAATGGTAAAAAAGCACGGTTTTTTGATTTAACCGTGGCGGTTAATGAACTTTTTAAGACGGTTCGGGTAATAGGGAACCGCACAGCGTTAGTAACACCTTCGGGTCTTACCTTTTCGGAGCCAGAACTTTTTGAGTCGATGCCTCTTCATTTTGGACTTGCGTATGGTGGTTCTGATAGTGAGTCAGACCCTGAGTATGACTACGTATATGCTCCTAATCCAATAGGGAAGGGTTATATTATTAAAAATAATCCATTAGTTCTTCATGGGTTGGAACTTCCCAATCTTGAGGACCCTCATCACTTACTAACTCCTGATTCATTAGTTCTTAAAAACCACGAACGTTGGAAGACTATGCCAGTACCGTGTGCTCTTGGATATCGATCAAAGCATGGAATCGATCGGATGATGCTGATTCAAAAAGGTGTTGAGCCGGGGAGAGAAGGCGATGCTGATATAAAAGGATATGTACATCCTTCTTTTTATAACGGTGCATCGATGGAAATGACTTTGCCTTTGCTGCAAGGTGGTGAACGTATTACTATGATGTATATGGACCCTGAACATCCTAAGTTTCACTTTCAGTTGCCCGCTGAACAACCTATGCTCTGGCTGAATACTGGAATAGGAATCCGTGAAGCAAAAGCAACTCTCCAAACAGTTGAAGTTTATAAACCGACGAATCAGGTCACACTTCTTTGGCGTGGTGAATTTGTATACCCTGGTCCAGAGGCCTTTGGTTCATTTACAGCTCTTGAATATGGAGCTACTACAGTAATTAATTAAAAAGAACCAGCTCCTACGTTCTCGTAAAAGCTGGGCTCCTTTGTCAGAACTCTATATATCTATTCTAAACCCATTTGTAGTAATGCAATAGAAAGCATAGTGCTCAAATACTTCATCGAGATGAGTATGAATATGTTCACTGAGAGAAGGTGGCGATATATTGGATATTGCGGTAGTAAAATTTATTTTCCATCGTGTAAAATGAATGAGCTCTGGAGTATAAAAGGTGAGCTCCCATTCAGGCCCAATTTTTATTTGTGAATGAAATCAAAAATAGTATTTACTTTAATCTAAGAGACCCAAGTTATGAGTGTGGATTTGTAGAGTTACTTTAATTATGGGACTATCTGTTTTTTGTTGTTCAATATATTGAACAAGTGTGAGTCGAGTGTGCGCGTTGAAAGAATCACTTCTTAATTCTATCTGTTGGATTATATCGCCACGAAAATATCGGTATTTATTTCTGAGTTGACAATATCTTATAAGATGCTAGTGGTCCTTATAATGTATAAGCCCTATTGGTTCAATAACGGGTTCGGTTGTCTCACTTTTTTTTGATGCATAGATAATTAGAAGGTTTTTTGATCCTGTGATAGCCTGTTGTATCTCATTAATAGTTTGAGGGGTACTCGTTTTTTCAAATGGTTTTTGGCGATGGATAGAAATCGAGTACATTGGACTGGGGGGAGTCAGTACCCTTCGAGTAAAAAATATCCAGCCTCTGCTCCTGTGAGAACTCCAGCTCGTTCAAGGGCTCGAATGTCGAGATACATTGTTCTGAGGCTTAATTAAAATCTCTCAGCGATCTCTTTAGTTGTGATAATTTGTTTGGATTGGAGTTGTATGAGGATTGTCGAGAGTCTGTCTATTCTATTTTGCTCTAAGAATAGTAAGGGATGAATAAATAGCAATGGGAGAAGAATAGTAGCATTGCAATCTTGTAATTTATGAATAGTCGCTTATTTTTCCTGTCATGATGAACCTGAGCATTGTAGATTTATTGGTAAGAATAAACAGAAAGATATGGAGTTACCATGAGAAAAATGCCACTATTTATTGTTGTACTTATTGCTTTGTTGGGGAGTGCATCAATCGCATTTGCTTGCGGAAGTTGTGACAAGCCAGAGTGTAAAAAAAGTGAAAAAATAGAGTGTTCTAAAAAAGATCATTCCAAGTGTGATAAAGTGAAGTGTAGTAAAGTAACATGCGATAAAACACCAGAAGAGTGTGCAAAAGCTAAGAAAGACTGTACTAAAAAAGAGTGCCCTAAAAGTGCTATGAAAGAAGATGAAAAACCGAAATGTCATAGAGGGACTGCTCAAGAAAAAGCTGAAGGAGTTCTCTAGTATCTATCAGTGATAATATTAAAAAAAACAGTAAGGTTACCTTACTGTTTTTTTTATGCTCTTTTCTTAACTGCATACAAACTTGTAAAATAAAAAAAGAACAGACAGAAAGTGTAAGTATTGGAGTTTTAGTATGACGAATGCCTATAGATTAACTCACCAAATAGGAATACTAATGAAAAATAATCTCGTAAAACTCGCAATTGCTGGCATGCTTGCCGGAGGAATTTCAGCATGCTCTGAAGATCTACAAACATCAACTAATGCTCCAACATCGGCTCATGAAGCTTTTAAAATATCGTGTGAAGAGCAGGGTGGGACGTATCAATTTAATGAAAATTGTGCAGCGAACCACGAGTGCGCTGGCCTTGCAATTAGTAAAGAGGGTGTTGTCGATAGTGAATGTGCAGGTAAAACAGCCTGCGATGGATCGGCTGTTTGTAATGGAGTAGAGAAAGCATCGAGTGCTGCAACTCAGCCAATGAGTTCTACTGCAGCAATGACTCTAGCAAAATTTAAAGCTGATTGTAGTAGCATTGGGACTGTTTCAGAACATATATGTGGTGGGCATAACGATTGTAAAGGCCAGTCATTTAATGAAGACACGGGTGTAGTTGCTACACATGATTGCAAAGGTTTGGCTACCTGTAAAGGTGCATCTTGTGTGGTTGAAGGCTAATAGATGGGTTCAATGAGAAATCAATTTAAGAATATGGGAGTGGGAGTGGGGTTGCGTATACCGCACTACTCCTATATTTTTGAACATAACCCTCAGGTTGATTTTTTCGAAATAATATCCGAAAATTTTATGGTTGATGGGGGATTACCCATAAGAAATCTTGAGCGAATACTTGAGCAGTATCGAGTAGTTCAACATGGAGTTTCGATGAATTTGGGCTCTGTTGATCCACTCGATTTTAAATATCTAGCAGACCTAAAAAAACTCGCGGATAAAACGGACACTCCGTACGTCACTGATCATCTTTGTTGGAGTGGTGCTGGGGGAGCCCATCACCATGACTTGTTGCCATTGCCTTATACTGAAGAAAATGCCCAATACATTGCTGCGCGGGCTCATATTGTCCAAGATTATTTAGAACGACCTTTAGGGTTAGAAAACCTTTCGAGCTATGTATCATTTGAAAACTCAACGCTGACTGAGTGGGAGTTTTATAATCGCGTTATAGAGCTCTCTGACTGTTATTATATGCTTGATATAAATAATGTATATGTGTCGGCAATCAATCAAAAATTTGACCCTAAAGAGTATATTTCTTCGATTGATTTTAATAAAGTAACTCAAGTACACATTGCAGGGCATACAGTGAATCCTGATGGAACTATTTTGGACACTCATGATATGCCTGTGTGTGATGCAGTGTGGGAACTCTACCGTATGAGTTGGGAGTTGTCAGGGAAAGGCTTTTCAACTCTCTTGGAGTGGGATGGGAATTTTCTTTCCTTTCCTGATACAATTGCAGAAGCTGAGAAAGCAAAACAGTATCAGGGGGTCGCAGTTGGTTAAAGAACCAAAACCACCGAAAAGTCTGACTATATTTCAACAAGAATTTAGTCAGGCCTTAACAACGCCCTATGACTTCTCAACAGGTAGGGTAGAGCATCAACACTTTCTTTATAAACCTTATTTACTCTCACTTATTAAAACTCAGGGGGAGCGGTCAGAAGCAGAACATTTCGATGTGTATAATCAACAGTATTGGTTTAGATTATTCACAGCAATCCAGAGTGATTTCCCTTTATTGCGCCATACCCTTTCAGCATGGGAATTGAATCAATTGGTTACAGAGTATTTAGCAAGGTACCCATCACAGCACCCTTCGCTCAATCATCTCACTGATCAATTCTTGCAATTTATGGGTGAAAGCCATTCTTGGAATACTGATCTTACAAGGGAAATTGCAGCAATTGAATGTGCATTTGTTACTGCTTTTTCAAAATTACAAAAACCTGGGCTTATTCCCCTGAGTGAAGCCGAACTCAGCAGCATAGGGAGTGAAAAGCTAATATTTCAGGAACCTTTTACCTTACTTAATGAGTCATGGGATATCCTTGAGAATAGGGCACTTGTGTTTAAAGATGCTGATGATATCATTACTCCCAATTTTAAAAAGGTTAATGGTTGGTGGGCTCTCTATCAATATAATGATGTTCTCGATGTGATAAAACTTTCAGAAATGGAGCATGCACTTTTAAAACACTTATACGAAGGAATTCCCTTAGAAAATGCTTTGGAGCAGGTTTTTAATATTTTGGAAGCCCATGAACAACAACACTTATTTTCTTTGATTCCTATCTGGTTTAAGCGTTGGGTTCACTGTGGACTTATTGTAGGGCACTCCCTCTAATTTTTTAATTTTTGATGGTTCTAGTATGTTTTTAGGGAATTATATGGTGTTATTAGACTTTCTGTTTAGAAGAATTGTAATTAAATACTGTTATTACATGTCATATGAGTCTTAAAAGTGGTACCATACGAGTATGAGAAGTAAACCACAATTGCTCAATCAAATGCTGATTATTATGTCAGTTTCTATACTTGTTATCGTCCTGATGCTATGGAATTCAGCATTGACGATGAGAGACCAAGCAATTGGATCGGTAAAAAATGCTCTGGTTCTTGCGGCTCATTCTATCTCTGCTGAATTTCAAAGTACGGTTGGTCAAGTTGAACTCTATGCGCAATTACCGATGCTCAAAGAGATGGAATCTGTAGAATTTTTGCCCTTCTTGAAAAGTGAACTTGATCGCCACAAGGGGCGCTATGAAAAATTTATTGTAGGAACGCGCGATGGATACTTTTACAATACTGCTGGTGGTAATCCTTATGTAGGTAATTTGCGTACCTTTGATGACACGGCACAGGGTGCACAACCAAAGACTATTGTGGGGAGGGACTATTGGAAGTACACTGTGGGTGCTAACGATTTTCATGTGACTAAATCAATAATATCTGAGCCAATGATATCCTACACAACAGGCGCAAAACAGGTAGTTATTGCGAGTTCTATTATAGGAAAGCGTGGAATTGTTGATGGAATGGTAGGAGTGAGCATTACTTGGGAACGTATAGAACAGGTATTCAAAAAACTATCAGGTGCCTATTTTAATCAATATAGCTGGGATCCTAAAGTGGCACTTATTTCTCACAATGCTTCATATTGGTATCATTGGGATAAAAATAAAACACTGAAGCTTAAGAGAGACTCAACTGGGGCTCTTGTGTATGATGCGCGAGGTCAGACTATAACTGAATCTTTTTCACTTTACCAAGAAAAAAATCCTCGTTTGAGAGATGAGCATAAGAGAATTTTATTTGACCGAACTATTGGATTTTTAGAACTTGAAGAGGCTTATGATGAATCAGAGAGAATAATTTTTTATGCCCCTATCCGCGAAACGGGCTATATTCTAATGCTCGAAGTAGACAGTGAATTATTACTTGAGGAGATTGATTATATCCAAGGTCTCTATCTACTTATCGTCATTCTTTGTTTGAGTACTATCATTGTTATTGTTTTGAGAGTGATCACTATAACTAAAGAAGAAAAATTTGAATGAGTTCAGAAATAAAGGGGCCGTTGGCTTACTCTGTTAATATGAGTTGTTGTGGTTGTTCTAATAATTCTAAATCGGTTACTTTTTGAATGACATTTCTTATAACCATACTTGCAAGTACATTACCGTAAATTATGGTCATGTGGGCAACTGATCCATTTATTTCTGCTTTGGTGTGGCACCAGTCGTGTGCTTCAAATTTCTCATCAGGAGCATCTTTAACGGTACTAGAACAATAACAATGGTGTGAGCCATCTTGAGAAGATGTATGGGTAATATCTAATGGGACTTCATCGCTATAGACACATTGGAAATCACCAGAAAAACCGCGTTTTCTGAGGCGTTTCCGAAGCATCTTACTGAGGCCACAATGACGTGTCTTCCAGATTGAATTTTGTTTAATCTGAAGAGGATCCATTTTGTTACCGGCACCCATAGCTGAAAAGAGGGTGGTATCACTGTTATAAGCATGCTCAATAAGTGATACCTTAGGACTTAAGCTATCTATGGCGTCAATAACGTAATCAAATTGAGATAATTTGAAGGAATCACGTGTTGTATCATCGTATTTTCCGTGAACAGTCTCAATCGTTGCGCGTGGATTTATTGTAAGAAGCCGATCTTTAAGTTCCATTACTTTTGAACGACCAATATTTTTAGCCGTCGCTTGGAGTTGTCGGTTTATATTGGTAATGCAAACAACATCGGAATCTACTATTGTTAGGTGATGTATACCCGATCGTATTAGGGACTCAGCGCACCAACTTCCAACACCACCTACTCCAAAAATGATGACTTCAGTAGTGTTTAGTGCTTGAATAGCAGTGCTCCCTGTAATGAGCTCTAATCTTTGAAATATTGGGTGGACTTTCATAGAGGGCAAATATAGGAAAAGTCAACTCTCCCGACATGAGGAAATGAGTTGAAAGAGTTGACTTTTTGAAAAAAAAGTCAACTCTGGATTTAAGGTGTTGTGAAACTAAAACTCTTCTCTAGAATTGGTACTTTCTGCATCTACATCCCAGTGATCAGGTGCACCCACAAAATCTCCAATATCTTCTAAAAGTCTACTATGTTTTTTTTCCTCATCAGAAAGTGCATTAAAAAGCACTTTTAAATCAGAATTATCACTCTCTTCTGCTTGTTTTGCATAAAAAGCAGAAGCTTCATCTTCTACTTTCGCTGCATTGTAATAAAGTTCTTTCTGTTTTTTGTCTAGGCCAAAAAGTTTATCACTTTTTTTGATAGTTTCAAAGACATTTTGAGCTTCGTCAGCCAATGAATCCTTGGCTTTAGAGGGCACTGAAACTTTATTTTGAAGTTCTTTAATAATACGATAGTGTTCAATTTCTTCATCTGCTAGCATAGTAAATATTTTTTTAAAACCAGGAGTGGTACTTTTATCTGCGAGATCACGATAAAAGAGTTCGCCATCTTTCTCCATTTTAAGGGCAAATTCGAAGATATCCATTGGGTTTCCTTATGTTCAGTAGGTAGTGTTTAAAAATTCTAGAAATTTTTGAGATCTTTTGATGATTAACTAGCGGCTTCTTAATATTCTTGTCAGATTTGAAACGTTCAAACCTATTCTTAAGATACAACATTGTACTATCAGATAGAAATTAGCTCTATTTTGTTATATGTTTCGACAATAGTTGTTTAAACAACTATAATATGAAGAGACTTTAAATTATGGATTTACAATGTCAAAACCAACAATTGCATCACGAAAACCAGTAATGGCAGAACTTGAAGCAGGGAAAACATATTACTACTGTACCTGTGGTAAATCGGCCAATCAACCCTTTTGCGATGGGGCGCATGCAGGGAGTGAATTCTCACCATTAGCCTATACATCTGAAGAGACCAAGAAGGCTGCCTTGTGTGCATGTAAGCATACGAAAAATGGCCCTTTTTGCGACGGTTCCCATCGTTCATTGCCAGAAGAGTAATTGGCTATAAGGTTTATTACTATGAGTATTGAAGAGGAAATTCACCAGACTCAACCCCTGCGCTCAGTAGGGGAATCATTAATACTAAATGTGGTGAAAACTGCTGATTTGCTGAAAGGGAACATGGATGTTGTACTGAAACCTTATGAGCTTTCACAAACGCAGTTTAATATTTTAAGGATTTGTAAAGGTTCTCGAGGAAAGGGCATTACTTGTAGTGAGATATCTGATAGACTTGTAACAAAGGTCCCTGACGTTACACGGCTTCTAGATAGAATGGAAAAAAAAGGACTCGTATACCGAAAGCGATGTACGGCTGACCGAAGAGTGATATGGATTTTTATTTCTGAGAAGGGAGAGGATGTTGTCGTTAAAGCTTCTGAGAAAATTAATAAAAATGTTGATGCGGTAACTCTTCTACTAGAAAATGAAGTGGTTCTATCTGCAATTACAGTACTAGAAAAGTTACGAAATAATATAAATAATAAGGAGACAGGATGAAAAGCATACAAAAATTAGTAGGGATTGTATTGGTAGTAAGCTCTATTGCGAGTTGGGCGAATACGTATAGTATTGATACACAAAAAAGTGTCATGAAATGGGTAGGTAAAAAAGTTGTTGGGGGTCACGATGGGATTGTGAAAATAAAGGAGGGGACGGTATCCACCAATAAAGGTCAGGTTGTAGGTACAATAGTGATAGATATGCAATCAATAGAGAATAGCGACCTAACGGACCCTACCTACAAAGCAAAGCTCGAAGGGCATCTTAAAAATGCAGACTTTTTTGATGTTGAAAAGTACCCAACAGCAACTTTTGATATTGTTAAAGCACAGAAAACCCCAAAGGGGGCATATACTCTTACTGGTAATTTAACTATTAAAGATAAGACGCACCCTATTACTTTTGATGCTGCGGTAATTGATCAAGGGTCACAAAAAATACTGAAATCTACATTTTCTATCGATAGAACAAAATGGGGGGTCGTTTACAACTCAAAAGGCTTTTTTGATATTAAGAGTTTGGGAGATAAATTAATCCTTGATGACATCGAGTTTGTGCTTGATATTACTTTAGTTGAACAATAACGATAAAAGTATTATCCCTCAAGCTGAGGCTTGGGGGTGTACCATGAAAGTCTATAAATAATTGAAGCGGCGAGAGTTCCCCAGGCTAGGTATCGTACGATTTCATAAAGTGGCGTTGCACCAAATATTAACTCACTCGCACTTATCTTTAGGCCATAACTCATAACTAAAAGAATGAAAGTTATAACTGGACCAATATATTTTCGGTCTTTTCTCTTTATGTAGAGAATAGAAAAGACAGTTAAATGAACGATAAAGAGAATGAGCAGTGCAATGTTCCACATAAGTGACTCCAGCTTGTTTAACAAAAATATACATACGATGACGCAGGGTTCGAATAATTGGATAGGATTCGTTTGTTTTCTTAACCCTTTTTACAACTTTGAAGCACTAGATTATTGATTGACTGTATAAGCTTGTAGTGTTTTAAGGTCAACAAACTCAAGTGCAGAGATGTGAGTCCCTTCAAGGTAGACTAATGGGGCTCTCCCTGCATTAAATGCCTCAACCCACCTTTGTAGACAGAGGCACCAGCGGTCTCCTGATTTTAGTCCTTGAAATTGCCATCCAGGAACAGGGGTTGATAGGTCATTACCCACAGATGCACTGAAAGTTAAAAAATCTTCATCGACTTGTACGCACACTGTGTGCATTCCAGCGTCATCATAGCTGGTATCACAACAACCTGTTCTAAAAAAACCGGTCATAGGGTCTATACTACATGATTCTAGGTTGGTACCAAGGACATTGAGGGCCATAGAATACTCCAAAATTAACTGAAAAGATAAAATTAGATTATCTAATTAATATTCTATCACTTGGAGAATCTTCTTACAACTTAGCAATGGAGTTGTATAGATATGACACATACATAAGTGATTTATTTATGTGCTTCAATAAGACTTTTCAATTCACTCTCTAAAAGATGTATCTCTATAACAGGCTTGTGAAATAGTTTTTTAGAAATGGTATTTACTGGGAGAAAGTCTTCGGATAGTTGGTACTCTGGAGAACCAGTACAGAGAAGACAGGGTATAAATATGTTTTGTTTGATAAGAGTACGGATGAAGTCTGGGCCTCCCATTCCAGGAAGTCTGAGGTCGACAATTATACTTGATATGTTACTCTGTTTAACAATTTCTAGGGCATCTTCAGCTGAGGCCGCTTCAAAAATTGTCCATTCACAATCTTCAAAAAAGTCTACGAGACTTTGCCTTACGGCTTGATCGTCATCTATAATAAGTACGCTATACATTTATTGTCCATTTATATGAGTAATTGGGAGTCGAATAATAAATGTTGAACCTGATTCCGGTTCAGATTCAACATACATTTCACCATTGTGATTTTCTGAAATAATAAAGTAAGAGACACTCAGGCCAAGTCCTGTTCCGACACCAACAGCTTTAGTTGTGTAGAATGGTTCGAAAATTCTTGAGCGAATTTCTTCGGGTATACCAGGGCCATTATCTTCAATTTCAATTTGCACTACATCAAGGTCTGCAATGTTTTTAAGGCGAATAATAAATGTTGGTGGTGGAGTGTTAAGATTGTCTGTCGCTAATTGAGAAAAATGTTCGTACATAGCTTCAGCGCCATTTCGGAGTATATTGAGGAGTACTTGCTGTATTTTTACTTCTTCACATTGTACTTGTGGAGTTGTGGTGTCATACTCTTTGATAATATCGATGGTCTTGAAATCATAGGATTTTTTGATATCGTAGTCTGTAGATGCTAATATAAGTGTTCTATCGAGTAAGGATACCATGTCGTGTAATTCAAATTCATCGTCAGTTTTACGAGCAAAACTGAGCATATTACTGACAATATGTGCTGCTCTACCGCCTGCCTCTTTGATAGAACTAATCATACGATCGATTCCTCGTTTTGACACATAGCGTTGAAGTGCTTCAAGATCGATATCGAGCTCTTCAGCGACAGCAATATTTGCAGAAAGTGTGTTATTAGTGAGTCTATTTTCGAGGTTTATGGTGTTCTGTATTATTCCGCCAAGGGGGTTATTAATTTCATGGGCCATACCTGCAGCGAGCCCTCCCACAGAGAGCATTTTCTCATTTTGTACTAAGAGTTCTTGTGAATTTTTCCGTTCTGTAATATCTCGGGCAATCTCAATGAGAAGGGTGTCACTAATGATTGTAGTACTGAGAAGTGCTATTCGCTTTGAACCATCTGATTGTATAAATTCAACCTCCCCCATGTCAATAGGGGTATTGCTTCCGATAGCTCTTTTGAGACGATCAGCAGCCCCCTTGGGTGAAACATCTTGTATGGTCAGAGTTTTGAGTTCATCAACTGACCTTCCGGTTAATTGTTCTGCTGCACTATTAGCATCGGTAAGTAGACCTGTAGTAGGATTTACTAAAAATACTGCATTATCAGAACGTTCGAACAAGGTTCTATAAATTTCATCACTGGTCTGAAGGGCTTCTTTGGTTTTGGTAAACTCAGAAATATCTCTAATTGAAGCGAGTAATATTATTTTACCTTCGAGCTCAATTCGAGATAAAATAATTGAGCATTCAAAATCGGATGAATCATTTTTGGTGTAAGTCCATTCAAAAAAATGCGTCCCTTTTTGGAGAGCTATCTCAAAATATTTTTCTGTAAGTGATCGAGATGTTTCACTATTTGGTTGAAATGTAGGGGATATGTCTACAGGGCTTAAACCAATAAGTTTATTTTTGTGAGTAATATTAAACATCGAAATTGCGGTAGAGTTACAGTCGATGATAGTTCCTGAAGGTTCAATAAGAAAAATAGTGTCTTTGGTTGATTCAAAAAAAGTTCGGAATTTAGTTTCACTTGACTTGAGCCGGGCCTCAATTTGAGATCGTTCTACAATTTCTCGATTGAGATTTGAAATTTTTTCTTGAATATTATTGCGCATTGCTTGAAAGCGCCGAGCAAGATGGCCAATCTCATCATTTTTATAGTGATCCATAAGTGAATTAAACTTGCTGTCTGAATCGGTATCTATAAATTGGGCAAGAGTTTTAATAGGACGTACGACTGAATAAAAAAGTGTAATAGAAAGAGCAATAATAAAGAAGAGTACTACGAATAAAATAAAACGTAACTGCCTAAGTGCAGAGTCAAGAATGTTTTCTTTTAAAAAATGATCGGTCAATTGGACTGTCACCATTGCAACAAGCCTGCTTTTGTAAAAAACTGAAAGGGTCTCTTTAAACTCTGTTTCCGGTATGTCATGATTGAGGGAAATAATTTTCCATGTAAGGTCTCGTCCTTTACTCAGCATAATAGTACTTGAAGAATCGTAATATATACTTATTGCTGAAATGTTTTTATTTTGCATCTCTGCAATGAGCGTATTTTGTAGAATATCAAAATCAATATCCCAAACAGGTTTTGCCAGGGATTGACTCAGACGAGCGGTAATAGCCCCTAACTCATTTTTAAGCATATAGGTGTCTGACTCTATTTTACTCTGGTACCAATAGACTGTGGCACCAGTTGTAAAAAGAGATACAATAACTATCATGAGCAAATTTATTTTAATATTAAGAGAAAGCTTCATTATAGTCCTGGTTAGCTCTGTGAACTTGTAAGGTGAGGTGGCGTTACTTTTGGGATGCGGTCAATTGGAAGGGAAATTATGAAATGTGCTCCAAGGGATTCTGAAGGTTCAACATGGAGGGTGCCACAATGGTTTTCTGTAATAATAAAATAGGAGACACTGAGTCCAAGACCAGTCCCAACTCCAACTGGTTTCGTAGTAAAAAACGGTTCAAAAATTCTTTTACTTATTTCGTCACTCATTCCTGGTCCATTGTCTAGTATAGAAATTATCACTGAATTACTATCCTTTGAACGTTTAAGGGTAAAGGTAAACTCGGGAGATGGGTGTGTCCCACCTTTTTCAATGATTTCAGTATAGTAAGCTGTCATTGCTTCGGCGCCATTTCGAATAATATTTAAGAGCACCTGTTGTATTTTTGAAGCCTCACAAGGAACTTCTGGTAAATTATCTTCATAATTTCGAATCATGGATATTGATTTTATATCAATAGATTTTTTTAAATCGTAGTCAGTCGAAGCTATCTGAATAACAGAGTCTAATAATTCTGTGATATTATGGGTAGAGAATCGATCCCCATCCTTTCGAGCAAATGAGAGCATATTTTGTACAATTGATGTAGCACGATTTCCCGCATCTTTGAGAAGAAAAAACATTCGCGGAATATTTCGCAAATCCATATAGGATTGTAGTGCAGACAATGAGAGACCGGCTTCTTTTGCTGCAGCTATATTTGCATTGAGTTCTCTATTGGTTAGACGGTTAATGATGTTCTCTGCATTTTGTAGTATGCCGCCAAGGGGATTATTTATTTCATGGGCCATACCTGCTGCAAGTCCGCCAACAGATAGCATTTTTTCATTTTGAACAACGACTTCTTCCATTTTTACATACTCGGTAACATTATCAATACGAATAACGACACCAGAAATACCTTTGGTATTATGTGGATAAATTGTGATGTCTTCGTAATAGATTTGATTGTTGCGTGTGTAGAGTTGCTTTGGGATTGATCGTTCTTTGAATGATGCTTGCACTTCACGGACAATGAGTTCTATATACTTGAGCCTCGGAATAAGATCAAACAGTGACTTTCCAAATGCATCATTAAAAGGGAGATTGGTCATTTGTATAGTGCTCTGGTTCCAGTGGGTAACTCGGAGGTCGGAATCAAGGGCAATGAGCATAGAGGGCATAGAGTCAATGACACTTTTTATCATAACTTTGGAAGAATGGAGCGCGTTTTCACGACTCTTTATATCAAAAGACATTTGATTCATGGTATGGGCTAGTTTTGAAAACTCTTTAAAGTAGATAGGGGAATCAATAGTTTGATAGACCCCCTGTGAGATAGCCTCACTATTTTTATTCAGTATTGTAAGGGAACGGGTTATTAGAGAACTCGATTGATGAGCAATTATAAGTGCGACAGTTCCAATGACGATTGTTGCAATAATAAGCCATTTAATCATTTCATATATAGGGGCTGTTGTTTGCTCTGCAGGTTGATAGACTGATACTTTCCAAAGCGTCGTAGGTAAAAAGAGCGAATAGACCATTTGATCAATGCCATCGTATGGAAGAACAGATTCAATTATAGCGCCATTCCATCTGTTTTTACTATCAATAAAATGGGGGTCATATTCTCTGAGTCTAACTTTTTCTTGATCATTATGAGATATAAAAACACCGCGTTGGTCTGTAATTGATATGTATCTACTTTCGAAATTTTCATGGACAGCAGCAGTAGATAATACTTCAATTTCTTGAAGTGAAATGAAAAGAGTGATGAGTTTTGAATTGTGTTTTTTAGAAAGAGTGGTACTAACAACATTGAGTTGATCAGACATAAAACTAGAAGACCAATAGGGTTCTTTTTGAGAAATGCCTATTTTATAATAGTCGTGCCCACTTACATCTATTCCAATCATTGTGGAGTCTTCAGGGTATATATATTCGGAAATTCCATCCGCATTGACAATTTGAAGTCCAAGAAGATGAGAATGAGCACCTATAATAAAATCAATTGATTCCTTGAGTTGTGGAGTAATACTATCATTATATGCGTGGAGAACGGTTTCTACTTTTTTTAGATCTTCGAGGGGCTCCATTATATATCGTTCCACACTTCGTGCAATAACTGAAACATGTTCTTTATTGGCAAGTGATAACTCTTTGGTGAGGGTGTTTGAAGATATGAATGCACCAAAGGCCCCGAGAAGAACGATAGGAATCAAAATACCTAAGAGAAATAGCCCTATGAAGAACTGTTTAATATTAATTGACTTCAGAAATATGGACATAATGGTTATTAATTATTTGGTAGAGTGAAAATTTGCGGTTGACATCTCCATACTTGTCAATTGAATAACTATCAGTGAGCCCCTGAAAGTTTTTTATGGAAGTAAGTGATTTTTTAATGGCTATACTTTTAAACGTACGTGATTCAGTTGCCGCAATAGAATAGATGTACATAACTTCATAGGCAAATCGTGCTGCGAAACTTGGCTCCATATCAAAGCGATCTTTAAAGCGTTTATTAAAAAGGTGTTCTGCTTCAGAGGGAATTGTTGTTTTGTACGAATCAACAAGAATCATTTTTTCAACACTTTTACCGCCGTACAACTCTACTTTTGATATTTTTGTCCACATAGTTCCATATAGTTGAGCTTTATAATTAGTTTTGAATAACTGTTGGGCGACTCCTGCTGCATCGATGCCGCTCGAAGCAAAAATTATTCCATCGGGTTGGAAGTGTTGTGCTTGATTCGCATAGAGTCTCAGAGAATCTTTGCTATGGATTCCTACGATATTTATCGTTACATTGTGAGGAGTGAGTGTTTCTGTAGCGCCTTTAATTATTGAACTCACATATTCAGGATTAGTGCTATCAACAACAATCACTATTGATTTTAACTTTTTACGGAGAATATCTTTTGATATCCATTTAGATTGATAAATTGCTGATGTATTCACCCGAAAAAAGTGATCGTCAATTCCTGAATACTTATCAGAGCTTACGGTAGGGCTAAATACAATGGTACTTGCCTTTTCTGTATTCTTGAGTATGGCTGGAACCATGGTACTTAAAAATGGGCCAATAATAAGAGGGATATTGTTTTGTACCAGTTCTTTGACTTGTTGCTCTGCGCGCTGTTTATCACCGGCGTGATCTTTTATGACTAATACAATAGGGTGTCCATTAATTCCACCTTCTTTGTTTATTTGCTCAATAGCTAGTGAGAGACCTGCGCGGGCGTTAATTCCGAGTTGAGATTTTCTGCCAGATAAATTGCTCATGAAACCAATTTCTATAGGTGGCTTTGCACACTGTACTATAGAAATTAAAATAAGGCTGAGTATCAATAGTGGGGATTTTTTCATGGTGACATCAGCATGGTTAATGAAGGCTCTGTATAGAAAACTCAAAGAGGAGAGATTGTTCCGAAGATTTAGAAATAGATATTTTCCAATGAAGCATCGTTATAATACAGTGAAATTCATTAATGACTTGAATATTGTCTGCTGGGCCAAACAGTGAGGCTATATGATTTGAAATTAGGTCGGGTAAAATAATACAGTGATGTATTGTTATGAGTGCAGTCGTTGTATCGGAGTCGGCTTGGAGAGAAAGTTCAATTTTTTTGGTTTCATTCGCAACGGTATCTAGTGAGATTGCAGCTTTAAAAGATTTAAAGAGTAGATCTATAAAGAGTTCTTTTGAAGATTTTACAAAGTATTTGGCCGGCATATCTACAACAATTTCAATGCCATGGTCTTGAAAAGATTTCATAAATATATCGAGAGTATTTTCTATCAATGTATTGATTTCAGTAATGCTACTGATGTTTTCATCATCTATAAATTTTCGGTATGAATTTAAAATATGGGTCACTTCATCACTTTTAGCGATAATTCGATTTTGATTCACTTCCATAGTGTTGATGGTATTCACAAAACTATCTTTAATAGATTTCAAAAATGAGAGTAGATGTCCTGCTTTATCTTGTGTTACCAAAAAATCATAGAGATCAGATGAATGATCATCAAGGAGAGTACATACCTCTCTGAGTTTATCTGTAGGAAGGGACTTAATATCTTTATTGAGAACATAAATTGCAGTATTAATACTATTCATGCTGTTGCCAATGTTATGAATAACATCTATAGCTATATCTGCTTGCCCTGCTTTATGGGCACTATCAATGAGAAGGTTTTGTGTTTTGCCAAGGGCATTGGTTCGCTCTTCAATAATCTCTTCAAGATGGGTTTGGTAGTGCTTGAGTTCTCTGTTTTTAGTGGTTAACTCTTTGGTTTGTGTCGTAACTTTTTGTTCAAGTTCTTCCTGATAGCGCTCTTTCTCTTTAAGGAGTTCATACTTTTCTAGGAGGCGCTCAATGGTGATGGTGAGTATTGAAAAATCCCTGATAGGCTTGAGTACATAGTCCCAAGCCCCTTTATGGAGTGCTTCTATTACATCTTCGGCAACGCCGTTTCCTGATAATACAATGATGGGAGTTTTGAGTTCTTTTCCTCGCACATATTCAATTAATTCCATACCAGTTTTTTCTGGCATACGCATATCAGTTATAATGAGATCGGCTGGATGAGAATCGATTAGTTCACATCCCTCGCGTCCATTGGTTGCGGTGAAAATTTGATAACCACAATCTTCAAGAAATGCTTGGACACTAAAAAGTATCGAACTGTCATCATCAATCAGGATTATTGTTTTTCCCATGATTGCCTTTAGGTAGTATTTGTATGATATTACTATAAAAATGCCTATTTATTCAATTTATTCGTCTAAAAAAAAGCATTTAAGATTGTTTTGTGGTTTCATTTGTAAGCAAGGATACTAAGGTGGGTAACATTCTACATTTATGCAATTGTTTCGCACTCATTTGAATAATTTCACCATAGATCAAGTAAAGATTTATATTAGTACCATATCTTTTATTGAAACTACCTATGAGTCAAAATCGTTTTTATACCCTATTAAATATTGCTTACGATGAACTATTTCCTCTGAAAGAGGTGACTAAAATATTTTTTGATTGCTATCTCAATCGAGATGCACATGTGTTGGATATAGGCTGTGCTACAGGGGCACTCAGTTCATTTTTTGCAAAAAGAGTGCAAAAAGTTGTTGGAATCGATGTAAATCAAGCGCTTTTAGAAAGAGCGTCAAATGAGGCACATAGACGTGGGGTTGTTATCGACTTCCACAAGGCCTCTATGGTCAATTTGCACGAGTATGTGAATTCTAATTCCCAGTCTCTTATAAGTTGTATTGGAAATACCTTACCGCATCTTCATAGTGATGAAGAGTGTATCGCTTTTTTAACTGCGTGTAAGCAAACTCTTGTACAAGGCTGTCCTCTTATTATACAGATCGTCAATTATGATTGGGTATTAACAGATGAAATTAAAGAACTCCCTCTTATAGATACAGAATCTTATCACTTCAGGAGGACCTATTCGAAAGTACGCACTGATGGCCTTATTGATTTTTCCATGGTCTTAAAAGAGACTGCAAGTGGCAAAAAATCGAAATCAACTATTCAATTAAATCCTATAACACAAGAAAAGTTAAAATTTTTCCTCAAAACTGCTGGATTTCATGGGATATCACTATATGGGTCTTTTGAAAGAGAACCGCTAGGGCCTCAATCAAAAGGTTTAATCGTTGAAGCTATATAAGTTAACTAAGTATCAGAGTTATTAATTTGATAATTTTTTCCTAAAAAAAGTAAAAGGCTCGATTCCTTTCTGAGAGTGTAGTATAATAGTGCGATAGAACTGAAAAACAACTCTCACATTAAGCAGTAGGAATCACTCATGAATCCTGATATACAACAAAAAGTTTTTGATCTTACGGAAGCAATAAAAGCTGTAGAATTTGAAACGGTTGAACTTTTGATTAATGACCTTCTTAAAGGTGATGACAAAAGAATAATACAAAAAGTGATTGTTGAATTGAGTAAAATAGATGAAAATCTTATTGAGGCACTCTCCTACTATTTGTCGAGAAATATTAATACAATTGAAGAAGTTCCCATTCTACAAGAAATCTTATTTGCGAAAATTTTGTCACGTCAGAACACCATTATTGATCTTTTAGAAAAATCTGACGAAGATGAGGAACGAAAATTTTATGTCTATGTGATCGGTGAACTCCGTATAGAAATGGCTGTACCAGTGCTAGAAAAGCAGCTTGCACGAACCACTTCTGAATCGTATATTGTCTTTATAATAAAAGCCCTCGGGAAAGTTGGTGATGCTGCAGATGCACGTATGATATCTGACTTTTTATATGCTCCAAGCCGTTCTCTTATAACCGAAGCCATTAGGGCTCTCGGGGCAATTGGGTCTCATACCGCAATTAAACAACTCGCTGAACGCATGGGGACTGATGCTGAATTTGATTCTCTTATTATTGATCAATTTGCTAAGGTACAAGATCATTTAAGTATCGAAAAATTAAATGAAACGATGGCTTCTCATACGGCACACATCAGAACGTATGGTAAAACAAAACTCATTGATATTGGTCCCAAAGTACTTCCGGTAATTTTGGAAAACTTGGTGAGTGATGATATTGATTTTGTGATTCATACCCTAAACGTTTTGGCAGAAATGGATGATGAATCAGCGATAAAACCAATAAGAGATTTGCTACATGGTGAACCACGTGATGCAAATATAAGGTTTGCAGCCTATGAAGCACTCGGGAAACTTCCCTTTCAGAAAGTGGCCTATGCCCTTGCAGATGGGCTAAATGATTCAGTTGATAATGTACGAGTGGCTGCGGCTAAAGCGATAAATAATAACTATTCTGAGGTATTGGGGGCTGGGGTCAAAAATTTGATTCAGTCATCTGCTTTTAATAGTGATGAAATAATTTCTGCAATTGTAGAGTCAGAGTCTGACCACATTTTTCTGACACTCATCGATGATGATGATTTCAAAGAGAGGATATTTACTTATATTCGCGAACAAGCACACGCTGAAGTGGTTAAATTCTTTACCGTCATTTTAACAAAAAACAATAGGGCTGAACTCGTTGTTGAGTTGGCAAATATAGTTGAAAAAGAAAGTACTGAAGTGTTAATTTATGCTGTTGATGACTCTCGTATGATACTCAATATTTACCGAAGTGCCCTTCATAAACTTGGTTTTGAATGCAAACTTTTTGAATTCCCTGAAACAGTACTTCAACAGGTTCAAGATGATAAGCCGAAGTTGATTTTCACTGACCTCAATATGCCGGTCTATTCAGGGATCGATTTGACTAAAGAGCTTCGTAAAACCTATTCAAAAGAAGAGATTCCTATTGTGATGGTGACTACTCAAAGTGATATTCAAGATAAAAATGCGGCAACTGATGCAGGAGTAAACATTGTTTTGAACAAACCATTTACGCCCGAAGATCTTAAAGAAGCATTAAATCAATTTGGATTATAATTAAAAAAAATAATTAGAATATGGTTTCGATCAAGACCCAATCAAGAAGGTGAGCAGTGCAGTCTTCTCCATCGCATTGTTCAAAATTAACTCCCTTCATAAAGTATTCACTGCTATGACACTGAGAACATTCATAGAGTCCTGCAATTGCACAGCAGGTAGGGTTATTTGAGTAGTCAGTTCCATTTGGAATTTCGACAATACTTAATTGATCAATGGGGGCACCCATAATATGAGTATGGGCAATTTTGTGATTTTTATTGACGAAGAATTGGCCTCTTTGCTGATAGATTGCAATAGAGTCGTTTAGATAGGCTTTATTTAGAGCGCCTTCAATTTCTGAATCAACTCCCACAAGACAAAATTTAACTCCGCGATCTTCGTAATCAGAGAGAAGAGATACCAGTGAAATTATGTAGAGATAATCAATTTCGTGAAGGAGCGCAATATTAAGAGCAATTCTATAGCAGTGGTTTTTGATCGCAGTATCAAGAGTGTAAGTAAGTTCTTCAATTGAACTTTCTTTACTCTCATTTGGCTTAAAAATTATTTCGAGGTACTGCTCTATCACAAGATTTACCTTAGAATTATATAGTTGAAATATAATAAATCAGGTTCTACAGATAGGGACAGAGTGAGTGATGCCCTAAAAATTGTCATTTAGTAATGGGGTGGTGGTGTATTTTCGACAGTCCCATCATCACCCATACCTTCCTGAACTTTATAAATAAGTTGCTCGAGTGCATCAATTTGGTCTTGTTGCTGTGTTATAATGGTATTCAAGGTGTCGATCATATCTTCTTGATAACTAAATTTTTTCTCAAGCTCGATTATGCGATCTTCCATACAGCCTCATCTAATATTTCTATATTTATGGCAAATATAGAAATTCACTTAAAAGCCGTCCCATAATTGCGAAATTGGTTCAGAATAATGATAATAACCGTAATTGGAGCAGAAGGGCTATATGCGACTCGATAAATTTATAGCAGATACCACAAACTTGTCACGAAAAGAGGCGGGAAAAGTTATTAAGCAAGGCCGTATTGCCGTTGCTGGTGTAGTTAATAAAAAAGCGTCTGATCATGTGGACGTTGATACCGAAGTGAGTATCGACGGTGACTTACTTATCCTACGCACAGACATCTATATTATGATGCATAAACCCAAAGGGGTGATTTGTAGTACCAAAGATTCTCATAATGAGACCGTTCTTGCTTTTCTTGATGACGATATCAAAATGCGGTTACCTGCAGCAGCGGGAAGACTCGATAAAGATGTTACAGGGCTCGTTCTTCTAACCAATGATGGAGTATGGAATCACAATATAACCTCTCCTCGAAAAGACAAATTTAAAATTTATCAAGTGATTGCTCGAGATATTCTCTCAGAAAAAGATGTTACTCTATTTAAAAAGGGCATTACCCTTTCAGGAGATGATACTCCGTGTAAACCTGCAGAGTTGATACTCAAAGGTGATAAAGAGGCAGAGCTTCGTATTACAGAAGGACGATATCACCAGGTGAAACGTATGTTCGAATCAATTGAAAACGAAGTGGTAGAACTACACCGTACTGAAATTGCAGGTATCGTTCTTGATCAGGAATTACAACCTGGTGAATGGAGAGAGTTAACAGAAGAAGAAATTGCAGTCGGTCGGTAATATACTTTTAAAAGCAGACCTGATTTCGTCCTTTGTTTTTTGCTTTATATAGAGCTCTATCAGCAGCTTTTATCACTTCATCAGTGGTGATCAGTTGGTCGCTGCGTTCAGCAACTCCCATACTCACCGTAATTTGGACAATTCGAGCGATCTTAAAAGTTGATCGGTGCTGTTTTCCTTTCGAGTTTCTTTTGGGTCTGAGGCGGCTCCGAATAGACATTTGATATTCAGAGATTGATTGTCTGAGATCTTCAATATGGGGAACAGCTTTTTTTATAGATGCTCTATTGAAAACTACAGCAAACTCTTCACCCCCATATCGAAATGCTTGACCACCACCGGTAACTTGTCGTACTTTAGATGCGACTAATTGTAATACCTGATCACCGACATCATGCCCATAATCATCATTGAATTTTTTAAAGTGATCAATGTCTACCATGGCTATTGAGTAGTTGCGTCCAAGTGAAAAAAGATACTCATTCAGAGCACGTCGCCCAGGAATGTTGGTAAGTTCATCACGATACGCCATGTTATATGATGTTTGTAAAATACCAATGAGAAGGGCTAGGGCTGCACCAGTGTAACCAATGAGGAATTGGAGGTCATTCTGGGCGCTGCTATAAGTTGCCATCAGTATTATCAATGAGCCAATAAGGCTTCCTTCAATATGAGAGTGTTTATAGAGCCATTTAGCAGTACCAACTATTAAAGCCAGAACGAGGAGGATCACCGCAAGGTCGGGGAGTCCTTCATAGGAACCTTTGCTTGAGGACCAAATATCCATGCCAAAGAAATTTCGTGCAATACCAGAGTTCCGGTGAGTGAGTGAGTATAGAATAAAGAGTTCAAGTGCGAGAAGAAGGGCTTTTATAAGGCCAGAGCTACAGAGCAGTACTCTGTTTTTGGAGGTGGCGAAGAGGAAGTAGTTTAGAGGGATGAGTGTAGCGGTAACTAAAAGAATTGCAGTATGTGAAATACTATGAGGAACGAGAAAGGTTTGCCCAAGGCACCAATAGCAGAAGGTTATGGTTACTATAACAAAGAGGGCATTGTTTTTATTAAACCGTAAGGTAATAATTGCTGTAACTCCAAGAATAACATAAGGGAGTAAAAAGAGAAGTTCTGGGGGTGATATAAGGAGGTCTGCAAGGTAGGTGTTTAGAATAAGAACCATGACCAAAAGAATCACTGGAGCAATAGTTGTTTCGAGGAGCCCTTTAAAAATTCGTTGATAGATCATGAGTTCACCACATTTATTGGAGTACCCGCACTATATGCAGAAATATTATTTGTTGCCATTTCAATAAGCCGCTTGCGTGCCTCAACAGTTGCCCATCCAAAATGCGGGGTAATGATACAATTACTGAGAGACAAAAGAGGGTTGTTTTTTGAGGGAGGCTCTTCAGTTAATACATCGAGTCCAGCGCCTGCAATCGTTTTATCTTGAAGAGCATCAGCAAGTGCCTTCTCATCAACAAGAGGGCCGCGACCTGTGTTAATAATAAATGCGGAAGATTTCATTGTTTTAAGAGTTGCTCCGTTAATCATCTCTTTGGTAGCATCGGTGAGGGGGCAATGGAGCGATATATAATCGCTTTCTGCAAAGAGTTCTTGCCGTGAAACGAATTGTATATGGGGTATGGTTTCCGATGGTATTGTTCTCGTGTGTACAATAGTTCTCATATTAAATGCCTGCCCAATGGTGATAACTTTTTGAGCAATAGCCCCATATCCAATTACGCCTAGAGTCTTACCACTGAGTTCAACCAATGGATGGTTCCAGTATGAGAAATCTTGGCAAGAACTCCAGTCACCCCTATGGACACTCTGCGAGTGTTGTGCGGTAGAATGGGTATGTGCCAAAATAAAACTAAAGGTCAATTGCGCGACAGAGTCAGTACTATAGCCCGGTATGTTTGTTACGAGTATACCGTTCTTTTGGGCAAAGTCAATGTCTATTATGTTAAAGCCTGTGGCAAGGACACCAATATATTTAAGATCGGGGAGTTGCATAAGTGTCTCAGCATCGAGAACTACTTTATTAGTAAGAACTACTTCAGCACCGTGTGTACGTTTGACCACATCGCTAGGCTCTGTTCTGTCATACAGAGTTACGTCAGCAATATCGTGTAACAGGTCCCACGATAGATCGCCGGGATTACTGGTATAGCTATCAAGAATTACAACCTTCACAGTCTATCAGCCTCCAAAAGGTTGATTGTATCATAAATTTTTAGAGTCGCTTTAGAGTTGTTGAGAGTGTAAAAATGGATACCTTGGACGTTGTTATAGACGAGATCACGTACCTGTTCTGTAGCCCAGTGCATACCAATTTTTTCAACGTCTTCATCGTTTTTTGCGTAGAGTACTGCTTTTTGAAGTCGCGCAGGAATACGAGAGCCAAGGGAAAGCTCGGCCATACGCACCATGCTCTTTTTAGTGGCAATGGGCATAATACCTGCTATTATAGGAACTGTAATACCTGCAAGCTCACAGCGCTCCTTAAAATCATAAAAGTCGCGGTTGTCAAAAAAGAGTTGTGTCACGATGTAATCTGCACCAGCATCTACTTTAGCTTTCAAATACTCCATCTCTTTCAATCTATTAGGGGTGTCTGGGTGTCCTTCAGGGAAGCCCGCAACACCAATACCCATGTCGGGATGGTGTTCTTTAATAAATGAGACAAGATCACTTGCGTACTCAAATCCATCTTCTGGTGCAATATCACGTAGGGTTCCGTCTTGCGGGAGATCGCCTTTGAGGGCAAGAATATTTTTCACACCATTTTTTGCATAATCGTCGAGCACTATCTTCATTTCGGCACGGGTCGAGTTGACGCACGTGAGATGAGATACGACGGTAAGGTCAGTTTTTTCCATAATTTCGAGAATAATATCATGAGTCTTCTCTCGAGTAGAGCCTCCAGCACCATAGGTGACACTGACATAAGCGGGTTCGAGAGGCATGAGGTCACTAATTGAAGTGAAAAGTTTGCTCCATCCCTTGTCTGTTTTGGGAGGGAAAAATTCAAAGCTAAAAGTGATTTTGTGCTCTTTAAAGATATCGGCTATATGCATGAGTAAGTCCAGGTGTGGGGATGTTCAATAATATAACTATTTTGCCTTAAAGTTGGTCTTAAAGGGCGAAAACAGGCATATTTACTCCTACTCTACAGGTATTCATTACCATTTACGCATGAGCCATTCGAGCCCATATTTAAAAGAATATTTTTTCCAGTATGTTGTCGTCACTAAGAGTGCTAAAAGTGTAAGGAGTGTCATAAGCAGGGCAGTAGTTTCTGATGTGGATCGAAAAAAACCAAGGGAGATGAGTAACTCTCTAAAAAGAAGAATGTGTACAAAGAGGAGGGTGAGTGAGCTCCGTCCTACTGATTCTATGCCAACCAGTATAAGTGAATGCTGTCGCTTGGGGAGACGCATCAGAAGGCTCAATATCATGGTGGCGGTACCGGTTAAAAAGAGGAGCATTCCTGGACTAATGGGGTAAAACAGGGGAGAGGGACTGCAGAGCCTGTTAATAAATGGATGGATGTGTAGGTCTTGAATAAAATAGCCCGTTACCATAAGGAGCACCCCGCATCCTTGAATAAGTAAGCTTTTTGTTATCACTGGGAAGAAATGAACATTGGGTCGAGGATTAATCGAAGGTTTGAAAAGGGAGAGGGAGAGCAGATAGAGGGGGGCCCATGATAAGAGAGAGAATTGTCCTTGAATAAATGAAATTCTAAGGAATTGTTCCCAAAAGGGGAAGACTTTCATGTACAGGCTTGTACCTGACATATCAGTATTCGATAACATATCTGGTATAGAAAGATGGGTGATAAAAGTTGTATAGAGTATGAGTGATGAACTCGCACAGAGCCCTAAAAAGAGAGATGAGCGTTTTATTAAAAAAGGTGTAATTATGAGCATAACACCTAAAAAGTGAAGTATGTACCATGACTTCATTGAGAACCAGCTGGGAACGAGTAGATTGAGTATATAACCAAATATGATAAGGAGTAAACCGCGTTTAGCAAAGAGGAGCCATGATGGGTTTTTGTGAAAGAGTAATAGGGAGCTGTACGCTGTAGCGGTAATGAAAAAGGGGGCGGCTAATCCACCCAATATAGAGAGAATAACAATGACAGGATAGTCATTAAAGGTCTCGCCGGGTAGAATCCCTCGCCAGAGCCATGACCCCAGGTGTTGTTCAACCATGAGAATCAGTGCGATACCTCTAAAAAAATCTAATCCATGAATACGTAATGTTTGGTTCATAGAGATAAGATAAATATATTTGAATTGAGAATGCAGAAAAAAAAAGGCCCATTCTACATTGTAGAATGGGCCTTTTTTTTCTTTTTACTTAGATACCGAAGTCATCCGCATGGATCATCTTCTTCTCTACGCCAAGATTATCAAGCATGGCGTGAACTGAGTCAGACATGATTGGAGGTCCACACATGTAGTACTCAATATCTTCAGGAGCTTCATGATCCTTTAGATGTAAGTCGTGTACCACGTTGTGAATATAGCCAACAGCACCGTCCCAATTATCACCTTCTTCAGGTTCAGAGAGTGCAATATGGAATTTGAAGTTGTCATGCTGTTCTTCAATAGCTCTAAAGAGAGGTTCGTAAAATATCTCTTTCTTAGAACGGGCACCGTAGTAGTAGGTTACTTTACGGCCAGTCTTAAGGGTATTGAAGAGGTGGAAAATATGTGATCTGAGTGGGGCCATACCAGCACCACCACCGACATATACCATCTCATTTTGAGTATCTTGAATATAGAACTCACCATAGGGGCCAGAAACGGTAACTTCGTCACCCTCTTTGAGATTAAAAATATATGATGACGCGAGTCCTGGAGGTACATCCGCAAAGCCACCTTTGGCACGATCCCATGGAGGAGCACAAACACGTACATTCAACATGACAATACCTTTTTCTGCAGGGTATGATGCCATTGAGTATGCGCGAACCATCTCTGCCGGGTTCGTTGCTGAGAGATCCCACATTTTAAATTTATCCCATTCAGGTTTAAACTTTTCAGGGATATCCATCGTTTTGAATGAAAGGTCTTTATAGGCAGGGATCTTAATCTGTATGTAACCACCAGCTTTATAGTTGAGATCAAGCCCCTCGGGGAGTTCAATAACAAACTCTTTAATGTAGGTAGATACAGAGTTATTTGATTTAACCTTTGCCTTAAACTCTTGAATATTAAAGATCTCATCAGGGATCTGGAGCTTCAGGTCATTTTTCACTTTCATCTGACACGCTAGGCGCCAGTGGTCTTTAGCCTCTTTACGATTAACGTGGCCAGTCTCGGTTGGGAGAATGTCACCACCACCTTCAAGTACCTGACACGTACACATGCCGCAGGTACCACCACCACCACACGCAGAGGGGAGGTAGATGCCGTTATTCGTAAGAGCGTTTAATAGTGTAGTACCTGGAGATGTTACTTTTTTTAATGACGCATCGCCATTAATATCAAGCGCAACTTCACCTTGTGCTACTAATTTGTTTTCTGCAATCAAAAGCACAAACACGAGTGCGAGAATGATTACCGTAAAAATTATGATTCCAATTACAACCATCATGTCTCCTAAAGGCTAATGCCGGCAAATGCCATAAATGCCATAGCCATGAGTCCAGAAGCAATAAAGATACTTGGTGTACCTTTAAGACCTTTGGGCATGTGTGAATATTCAAGTTTTTGACGAATAGCAGCAAGACCAATAATTGCAAGCCAGAAGCCTACACCTGATCCAAAACCAAATACCGTTGCTTCAGCAATATCGTATTTTCTCTCAACCATAAAGAGTGACGCTCCAAGAATAGAACAGTTCACTGTGATAAGAGGAAGAAAGATACCGAGTGATGCATAGAGTACGGGGGATGATTTTTCGATGATCATCTCCACTACTTGTACCAATGCCGCAATTACCGCAATAAATGAGATAAAGGTGAGGTAGCTGAGGTCTACTTCAGGGAAACCAGCCCATGCAAGGGCCCCTTTTTCAAGTAGATATGAGTTGAGTAGCCAGTTCACTGGTGTTGCAAGGGTAAGAACAAAAATTACTGCAATACCGAGCCCCATGGCGGTTTCGATCTTTTTTGAACAGGCGAGAAATGAACACATCCCTAAGAAGAATGCGAGAAGAATGTTCTCAACAAATATCGCCTTAATAGCTAAGTTAACTAATTCCATTATTTAGCTCCTTTTTTAATAAGGTAGTTATTTTGTAACCAGCCGATGATTCCTACAAGAAAGAATGCACCAGGTGCAAGAACCATAAGGCCCATGTCCGTATAGCCAAGGTCATATAAGAAATCAGGAACAACTTTAAAACCAAACCATGAACCTGCTCCGAGAATTTCTCTAAACGTTGATACAAGAATGAGAATTACTCCATAGCCAATGCCACTACCAAACCCATCTAAGACTGAAACCAAAGGTTTATTACCGAGAGCAAATGCTTCTGCACGGCCCATAACAATACAGTTGGTGATTATGAGGCCGACAAATACTGAAAGTTCTTTTGATGTTTGAAACAAAAATGCTTTTAATATTTGGTCTGTTAATATTACAAGTGTTGCTATAATAATGAGCTCAACAATCATACGAATCTTGCTAGGGATTGCATGACGAAGAAGTGATATGATTCCATTAGAAAGCATTACTACAACCATGAGTGAAATGGTCATCACTAGCGCTGTTTTTACTTGTGTTGTTACTGCAAGAGCAGAACAAACACCAAGGGTTTGTGTTAAAATTGGATTCTGAGCCAAGGTAGACTCTTTAATCATCTCATTCATTTTACTCATGAGAAGCCCCCTCTGATTCAGTTTTATTCTGTGCTATATAAGGCGCAAAGAAATCAAGATCTTTTTTCATGAATTCGTTGACCCCTTTAGCGGTAAGAGTAGCGCCTGCAATGCCATCAACTTCGTGGCTAAACGTCTTTGACTTTTCAAGGGCTTTTCCTTTTACAATGGTTATTGAAGCGATAGAGCCATCGGCATCGAGCACTTCTTTTCCTTTATAGTTATTGGTAAACCAATTTTTATCGATTTCCCCACCAAGACCAGGCGTCTCACCATGAGAGTAAAAGGTTAATCCTTTAACGATGTTGAGGTTTTTCTCAAGAGCTAAATAGCCTTTGATTGTAGACCATAGCCCTTTGCCTGAAATAGGAAGACAGTACGCTTTAATGTCACTTCCTACTTTGTGTAGGTAGAGTGCGCGACGCTCTGTCTCATCTTCTTTGAGGTCTGTTGGTAGTATACCGTCAATAATAGTACCCTTTGCATCTACTACTACACCTGTAATGTTCTCGGTATAGAGTTTTGAAATGGTAGTAGCTTGAATTGAACCAAAATAATCTTCAGTCTCTTCTTGGCCGCTTTCACGTACGTCGAGTGCTTTAATAATATTTTTCATCTTATCAATTCGAATGTTCTCTTCCTGGTAAGGCTTGAGATACTGAGCTGCAAAAGAGAGCAGCCCCGAACTAATGATACAGATAATTAGTGCAAATCTAATTGCTCGTTTATTTTCCTGCACGTGCGAGCCTCCTTTTAATATTGCCTTGAATCACATAGTGATCAATCAGTGGCGCGAATACATTCATAAATAGAATTGCAAGCATCATACCTTCTGGGTATGCAGGGTTCGCAACTCGAATGATTACAGCGAGTGCTCCGATAAGGGCACCATATACCCACTTACCTGTGTTAGTACCTGAGGCACTCACTGGGTCGGTAGCCATAAAGGCTGCACCAAAAGCAAATCCACCCATTACCCAGTGGTAATAGAAAGGAAGATGCATAAGACTATTTGATTCTGCCCCTGCAAATGCGTTAAAAATAAGAGCAACAATAGTTGAACCAACTAATGTGCCCAGCATTATTCGGCCACTTCCAAGGCGGGTAAACACGAGGACTAACGCTCCAAGGAGACAGAGGAGTGCTGATGTTTCACCTGCTGATCCAGGCACAAACCCCAGAAAGAGATTACTGAATGTAAAACCTACACTATTGAGTGAGTCAATAACCGCAGCACCAGTACCTTGTGAAGCAACAAGAAGCGGAGTCGCTCCTGAGTAGGCATCAACAAGTTTATCTGTTGTAGCATTTATCGCTCTCCATACACCATCACCAGAGATAAATGTTGGATATGAGAAGAAGATAAATGCACGTGCGGTGAGTGCTGGATTAAGGAAGTTCATTCCTGAACCACCAAATACTTCTTTACCAATGATTACACCAAATGCAGTTCCTACAGCAACAACCCAAAGTGGTGTTGTAGGAGCAAGGGTGAGTGGTAGGAGCATGCCAGTTACAAAGAATCCTTCATTTACTTCGTGTCCACGAATCTGACCAAAGATTACCTCTATCACTGATCCCGTAATATACGTTACCATGACGATAGGGAGCATAGCCCACATTCCATGAATGAAAGAATTAATGATTGTTGGTTCAATACCTGTAAATACCGTAAGGAGGTCGTTACTTGCAGTCAAACTGCTCAGTTTTTGAAATCCTACATTATAAAAGGCAAAGAGAAGACAGGGTATGATAGTCATAATAACAATCGACATCATACGCTTTGAGTCAAGTGCATCTCGTACATGTACCCGTGAACTCGTCGTCTCATTAGGAGTTCTAATAAGAGTATCGAGTGCATCGGCCATTGCATGTATTTTTTTGAATGGACCTTCTTTCGTAAGGTTCATCAATATGTCAGCGGGTTTTTCTAATAAGTCTTTTGTAAATCTCATGTTATCCCTCCACCTG
>JAOPTX010000002.1:0-56310 GCA_051532055.1 Fibrobacterales bacterium
ACCTAAACCACCCATAATTAGGCTTATTTTACGTTTCCGAACGGAACTAGAACACCTGAAAATGCAATGAATTTAGTTTTTTTATGTGTAACTCAATTATATGCTAGTACACTTGAAGACTTGATTTTGCACCTTTTTTATACCCTGTCAGGGTGAGGCACTTCTACTCGCAGTGCACTACTCGAACTGAAGCTCTCCTATCTGATAAACATACTTATAATAAATGCCAGACAAGCTGGCTTTTATTATAAGTACCCGCTCCTGAACGAACTTCGAACCATTATGGCGCATTGTCATTTTGATCTACTAGAAGACCATGAAGTATTTCGTTCAAATCAATAGACCTTTTCATCTTCTCTAAATCACGTTCACGCTGATCTAAAATATCCTGATAATTGTCGATTGCATTTTTCCACATAGGTATAGTATGTGCTTTATATGGATACCCACCTTGATCAGGCCAGATGACATCGGTACCTATTGGAAAAGTCTCAGCGATTTCTTCCATTACTGGCCGTATCTGTTCTATCCACCTAGTGAGAACTTCATGACGCCGTGACACCACTCTCTCTTCTATATCTACAAAAGCAGCGACATATTCTTCTTGAAAACAAAACCAAGCTTTAGTAAAACGCGCGGTTGTTTCATCAGGGCACCCCGGGTACCCCCCACCATCAGTCCATAAAATACCCTTAGTCGCAAGCCCACGCATAAAATCAACGTATTCTGGCATATCAACATCCCAGGGAATCATAATGATCCTTTCTGTTTTTGGGAGTACAGCCCAATAGGTATTGTGACCACTATCCCACGCCCCCAGGTAGGGACCATCCCAATCAAACACCGTAGTAGCGGTGACCACCTGACGCGCAATAAAGTCACGCATCCCCCAGCGCTCTAAAAATTCTGCAAGTGTGTTTTCCTGAGTGCCGGCAGTCTCAAGATCACTTTCAAAAGCCCTCACAACACTATGATCCGCCTCTTCTTCATTTGTTTTAAGAAACTCATTCAAAAGAGCATCAGTGGTCATCAGATCATCATCAAGTGGCCAGTAATGTTTATACACATTTCCTTCATCATCATTGAGATGATACCGAGTGAAACGACCATCTATCTGTTCAACTACAAGAAAAAGTCCTTCCAGTTCTCCATTAATCATCAATTTGGCATGTACTGCCCGCGAAGCCGCAACCCCCATCTCTCGATATGCCCAATAGGCAAAACGTTCAGATAAACGAGATTGACTATGGCTCATCGAATGGAACTGTAATTTTTTTAATCCATAAAAGAGGCGGTCAGGATGACTATCAGTATTGAATTTTACTTTCATTGAAAGATTGCATATTTTTGTTTTTTCTCCACAGGGTGACCAAGCACCTTTCGACCCTTTATAGCGTACAAGAATATTGTCTATCGTATCACCACGAAACACCAGTGCAGCAGGAACATACTCCTCTCTTTTCGGTTCTTCATCTAAGTATGACAAATCCTCAGGCTCTATTAATAATTCATAAGTATGGAGATATTCATGATGATAGATAAATCGTGTTGAATCTCGCCAATCTTCTGTCGACAACAATGCCTCACCTGACAACAATTCACGTTCACAATTTTCGCTTCGAAGTATTCCTTCAATTGAAATATTTTCTGAGTAACATCGTCTACTTGTACCTTCAGCCGAGTATTCATTCCTCTGTTTCTGCTCAGAGCTTGGTTCTCTGTTCTCAGCATCCCTTTGGTCTTGAGAATATGTAGTTTCTACTGACTGTTCTGTTTCATTACTACTCATATCATCCTGAGCATATGCGTGTGACGACTCATTACTTTCTGGTGATGCAGCTGAATCGGAACACCCGTATAAGAATCCGATGACACCTATCAGAAAAATTAACCTATGAACATACATACCACAAACCACCCATCTCATCAAAAACCATTATTCCAGACCACTCCGCCACTCTGTAACAATTCTTTCACTTTCTACCAGTGCTGCTCTCAAATCATCAACAGCATCCTGCCACTGCTCCATTGTGAGCGCTCCCCTAGGAAACTTTTCGCCTTTTTCATTTGTAGCACCATGAATATCAAAGACCTCCTGGGTTACTTCTTCAATTTGAGTTTCCCACTTATCAATTTTAGAACTAACCTGTGGATACACTTCATCAAGCAGTTTATCCAGAGTAGCCTTTACTTCATCAGGATAACAGAGCCAGTATCTTTGAAGTTTATTCTCAACCGGACTATTGCAATTCAGAGCTTGCGCTACTTCCTCAACACTCATTGCGCCATTGGTCCGTTCACCTTTTCTTCCCGACAAACTGATTATTGCATTATCAGCATCCCATGGAATTGAATAAATTTTCTGTTCTGTAGTATCAGAATACCAATATGAATTATGGTGGGTATACTTATATCTAATATACGGACTATCCCAATGCCCCACAGCCATTGAAGTAATTACAGTTCTTACCGTCAACGGCACATCCATCCATGTTGCAATCACCTCTTTTATTGCATCACCATCCTCAGCAGCATCGAGTTCTTCTTCAAATGTCTGCCATTGTGTGTAGACCGGATCTTCATCCTCATTTGTTTTTAATACATTAAAGAGTGTGGTATCTTCTGAGAGTACACCCTCTTGAAGTATCATATTATTCTTATAAATATTGCCTTCACCATCTTCCCAACGCTCTCTAGTGAAACGACCATCTATCTGTTCCACCAGTGCATAGAGTCCATTCAATTCTCCATTAATCAAGACTCGCGCATGTACAGACCGTGGAGCAGGGTTACCCATAGCATTATGAAACCAATAAACCACTCGCTCTCTCATCTGGCTTTTGTGCCAATGCATATGGTGAAACTGTAACTTTTTCAGTCCAAAGAATTTTCGATCCGGATCTGTTTCAGTATTAAACTTTACCTTGGTTGAAAGTTTAATACAACTATTGGGCCCCGGCGGCCACGGTGAGCCATTTTCATTATTCGTACAGGGATACCACGCACCAGTTGAGCCTTTATACCGCACCTGCACATCTTTAATCGTATCTCCTTCAAAAACAAGATCTGCATATTCATAGACCTCATCTTGGGGGACTGAATCTATATGCCAGAGAGCATCGGGATCGATTAAAATATTATAAGTACGCAATTCGTCATCATCAAAGATATAAGCGCTATCCCCATCAAGTTCAGGTAATTCAAAGGGATCACCAGTATTATATTCCTTTGGTTTATTGGAACCTTCTGATTTTCTTTCGGAAGAGGATAATTCTTCTAGATTATCTCCAGAGGATTCATTCTCTTCATCAGAAGCATTCTCATCTGCTGATGAAGAAGGAGAGGCATTGTCTGCACTACTCACCCCTCCCCCCTCATTTAGATTAGTTTCCTGTATTGTATTCTCACTACATCCAAACACAACTGCAGAAACTACTATTCCTAATACTATTTTTATTAAACTCAACGAGCCACCTCCACTATACCTACACGCCAACTGTGAAATATTATTTCTCAAGTTCATCTTCCTCTACTTCATCTTTAGAAGTATCCCCCCACCTAAATCTTTTTCCTCTTCTGCTTATTCAGATTCCTTCAATTTTACCCACTCCTCCCAAGTGAGGTCTTTATCATCTTCAGAAGCATCACCACCATCTAAATCTTTTTCCTCTTCTGCTTCTTCTACTTTTTCAGATTCTTTCAATTTTTTCCACTCTTCCCAAGTGAGGTCTTTATCATCTTCAGAAGCATCACCACCACCTAAATCTTTTTCCTCTTCTGCTTCTTCTACTTTTTCAGATTCTTTCAATTTTTTCCACTCTTCCCAAGTGAGGTCTTTATCATCTTCAGAAGCATCACCACCATCTAAATCTTTTTCCTCTTCTGCTTCTTCTACTTTTTCAGATTCTTTCATTTTTTCCCACTCTTCCCAAGTGAGGTCTTTGTCATATTTTTCTTCATCCTGAGTTTCATCGACTGGATCTACATCCTTTTCTTCGTCTTTAGGTTCATTAACTGGATCTACATCCTTTTCTTCATCTTGAGATTCATCAACTGGGTCTGCATCTTTTTCTTCATCGCTAGATTTATCAACTAGGTCTGCATCTTTTTCTTCATCGTTAGATTTATCAACTAGGTCTGCATCTTTTGCAGCATCATCAGCATCTGTATTAATATCACCTTTGGTATCTGAATTATCCTGTGTATCTAATTTATCACTGCTCTTATCGGATTCCTTATTTTCTAAATAGTCTCTCCAATTATCAGTTCCAGCGCTTTTTTTCTGATCTTGTAATACATCATGATTAACAGGAATAGAGTCTTGTGCGTCATTCCCTTCCGTTTGCCCTTCGACTGTATCATCTCCCTCAACCTTATGGATCGATGGTAACGTTGATGAATCGCTACAGGCTAAAAAAAGAGGTGTTACTATTATAGCCATAAAAAGTATGAGTATGTAATTCATAAGTATGTCCTTTTATTGTTGTGTGAAATCTATTACAGTATTATGGCACCCGGTACAGCGTATCATATACTATGACCGAATCTTTTTTGCGCATTTTTGAAAAAATCAGCATCTCTCTATAGAGTGCAACAATATCCTTCTCTGTTCCAGGCACTCCAATACCAATTGAGTTATTAGGATCACAATTAAGATACAATACCGATCCATTCGATTCGGTAACAATGGTATTTGAATCCGTTAGGTGATAGAAGAAATTCCGTTCACCGATTAAGCAATATTTTCTCAGCTCTTTTTCAAACTGTATTATCTCTACATGTAATGAATCATCAGTAAATGAATAATACGTTGTGTCATCCACCGTACCATCTATTGCATAGTTTATTTCATAATAAGTTCCATTCTCAATTGCATTTAGTGGAATGGCGCTTTTTTCTTCTTGAGATGCGTTTTCAAAGATGCAACCACACACAATAAATACAACAAGTGCTACAATTAATTTCATTATTTTTTCCTTTTATTTTTATTTATAAACTCTAAGTCTGCCCAAGGTCAAATCATAACGAGGCTGGGGAATTTTGTTTATTTAACCCAGGGACAGACTTATAACTCTTCACATTCTTCTGTTGCTTCGTGACGTACCACCCCCATTGTTCTGGAAACGGAATGTTTTTCACCAGAGGCAAAATGGTAGTTCACTTTCCACATATAGATCCCGGCCGCAACATTCCGATCTTTGGTGTCTTTCAAGTCCCACATGAGATCATTAATAAACACACCTGCCTGATTTGATTGTCTTTGCCGATCTTCATTTTCAAACTCACCGCAATACCCAAAGTACTGGGTCCACTGAGCTACAAATTGACCGATATTATCAAACACAGTTACATCAGCACGGTATGGCCCATCAAGTATTCCTGTTACGGTAGCCATTGACGCATAGCACCCAAACTGAAACTCCTTTTCTTCCTCATTGTCATCATCAGAACATTCTGCATTGCCTTCACTATCAAATGTTATGTCCGTACCAACTGGAGTCACCCATGTTTCTCCAAGGGGAACATCAATACTATATTCTTCTTCTATAAGCTCACCGGAGTCATCATACAGAGCTATTGACTCTGATGGAATAGAACTCCTATTCTCTGAAGAAAGTCCAACCACTACTTCACGAAAATTCATTCTGAGACTTCGTGCTTTTCCCTCTGTTCCTTTGATTTCAACAGATACGTTTTCAGATATATTTCCAAAGACATCTACCACCTCAATATCATGGTTTAACATAACCTCATCTCCAACACGTAGTGGGTTTTCGTCAGGGCTATTGTGAATCAAAACCATCCATAGCTGAGTACCCTTTAACGCGACAGGTTCTTCAAGCATTTGCAATGTACTTTCATTTTTATCTGTTATATGCCTGAACATTCTGTTTATTTTTGCATCGATTGGTCTTTCAATTTCTTCGGACAAAGTAATTATGAGTGTATCCGGTGCTATTTTCACAACAACAGAATCATCGGTTTGGACTGCATACCGCTTAAAATGAGATGGATATTTTATTGCTTCCAAAATCACCGGTCCAACACTGTCTGCAATAGATATTTTTTTCCCATTCATTTCCAGGGTAGGTTCATTATCATCATCGGCGGCAGTAATTCCCTGCTCCATTGTTCCTTCGGGGAAATTAATCTCTACTCGTGAACGATCTTCAGTCCCCCACTCATTAGAAACAAACACCATATCACCTCTTGTAGCGGTATATTCCTGTGCTCCCTCATGCGGCCAATCAATCGAAGCGATCTCTTCAGGAATCTCATCGAGCTCCATGTCAAACGTAACCGTAATCATATCAGCTCGACCATCTGAATCACTATCTCTTATAAAGGCAGATTCAATTTGAGCAATCTGAACTGCTTCAACAACCTCTTCAACCGCCGTTACTTGTACCGTATCTGGTTCAAGCCCTGAGTACTGAGCAACAACCACAGTCTCTCCACCTGCAACCATTTCAATTTCTGCACTGGTAGCACCATCTGAATCTACCTCTGCAACATCCTGATCATCAACCTCCCAATTCAGCGTTTCAGTAAATTCAACAAGATTACCAAATTCGTCTCGCACTACAGCATAGACCATTTCTGAAGAGTGGTTTTCTCCCAGCATCACTGTTATTTGATCTGCATACTCTTTACGGTTGTCTGTCTCCTGCTTCTTTTGAAGGTCTATCCCATAGGGCGCCCCTGCCCCAATCGTAACCGTTACCATTTCGGATAATGGACGTTTTGGATATTCAGGATCGACATATTCAACCATCAATTGAATGGTGCGAAAGGCATTGGTTGCAGTAAATTTCCACACACCTTTGCTGTCTTTAAATAAATCATCCTCTTCAATGTCATCATCGCCAACAATGCTCCAGCTAAAATTATCTGAGTCAGTTATGTATCTATCATCAAACACATCAAAAACCTGAGCTGCAAGATCAATGGTATCACCAGCTGCAAGCTCACTATCGTCTACCACCAAATAGGCCGGCCCTGGTGCAATCACTATATCGGGTTGAATCGGTACAATACTCACCTCTGCAAAATCAAAAGTCACATAGGGATCGCCATTAGTCTGAAAAACCGCTTCAAGATACGCCTTATGATATCCGTTTTCCATGGTGTAAAAAACATCATCAAACGTAAGTTCTGCATAAGCAGTCTGAATCAATCCATCATTGTCCTCACCCGGCTTTACTTGATTCTGCATCGTAATGGGTAACTGCATCTCTTTTCCTTTTTGAGTAATAAGATGAAGGGTCGCACCTTTTACATCATAATCCCCAAAAATAAGGTTAAAATAGAGGGCAGTATCAGGATTGATGAGTCCTTTTTTTACTGAGAAATCAAAAGCAAATACCACCCGTGTATCCCACGTTATTTCAACATCTGTCCACTGTGAACCACTCGTTCCTGAACCGACCTCTGCGCCTCGAGAGGAGTATTTCATATTTGCTTTTTCTGCACCGTCTCTATTGTCAAACTCATCACCACCAGATTTAGTAGTTCCATCTCGGTTCAAATCAGGGATAAAGTCACCACCATAGAGCATGCCTTCACCATCAACATTTAATGGATTTCCTTTATAGTTTTTCAGGTTCCCACTCATACCATCTCCCCAACCGGTCCCATCCATATCACCAATACGGATATACTTAAAAGGAGTTCCACCAATGGGCTCAAGCAACACAGTGTTTGAAGTATCTTTTGTATTGTACTCTCCCCACACTTCCATCTCATAGAGTGAATAACCATAGCTGGTAGTACGCTGGGTACAGTTGAGCTTCACAAACTTTGCGGTTGTTTCACTAAAAGTGATCTCCTTGGTTTCACCACTTGTACCATTGGTAACCTCTGCAACACGCTCCCAATTTGTTAGATCTGTAGAAGTCTCTATAGTATACGCTTTCGCAGCAGCATCTTCCCAATCCAGAATTACTCTATCTATAGAATAGTTTGCCCCTAAATCGACAATAAGATGAAACGGCCCATCCCCTACCTGACTCGCCCAACGGCTATCATTGCCGGTTTTTCCATCAATGGCAAAATGCGGACTATATTCAGGACTCTGATCATTCGTCGCAATCACTTTATTTAATGCCAGATTCCTTTCTGCTGCCTGCACAAATGAGATTGTACACAATGCCCCCACTAACATAATACTTTTCATATATCTCTGTATCATACTACCCTCATTATTTTAAACCGCATGCTCACAGGTGAGCATGCGAGAGAACATCAAAATCATCTTTTGAAATTTTATTCACTCAATGTATTGAAGAATCCCTAAGTGTCTTCCTGGCTCTGTTGTGTTGTGTCCACCTATTCTGTGTCTATAGCGAGCCAATCTATAGAATCAATATTAAAATTCCCAATTGTATTAGTTGAGAAACTGACATTCTTTAGTCGGGTAAATAATTCTAGAATAGAGCTCTCCGGCTCAACACTAATCCCCTCTGATGTTTTAAATTGTAAGTCGTTGAGCGAAAGGCTAATTTCGTTCCAAACGTCCTCATCATCCTCATCTTTTTCACCTATAGACACCTGAAATACTCCCATAAACGATTCGTTCATTTCCGGGGTATCTGCGGATCCAAAATAAAAACGTACCGTAATATCGGTCTCACCTTTACAATAAAAACGGAGATGAGTAAACTCTGAAACATCTACGAGAGTATCATCAAATCTTGAGATTATTCCCCGTATTATATAATCAGTATTATCTAATTTGACAGATACTCCACTCCCTTCAAATCCCTGAGCAATGGTAACATCCGTTTGATTTTTCCCTATATTATCATCTATTGGATGATACCAGGTATTAGAATGTAACTGTATATACCAGGTAAAATTACGCGTACCACCGATTGACCCAAACCAATCCCCATCATTAAAGGAGTCAAATTCAGTAACCACCGTGTCGGGTACGGCTACTGCAGTAGTATCACTTGTGTCTGCAGGGTCTGTCACTTCAAGGCTATCACCAGTATCAACGGAATCTTTCACCTCCACCGTATCATTCTCTGTACCGTTATCAGGTGTGGTATCCAATACCTCAGCAAAAGGCGTATGAGATACCGCAACCTGAATCACTGAATCAGAAAGTCTATGGAATGCTGCGTTATGGGGAGGAATCGCGAAGAATTGAACATTCTCCGGCAGCACTCCATAAAATTCAACGGTACCAGAATCACTTACACTGAGTGAGTGTCTGGTTTCATAGATCGCAAGAGATTTGCCAAAATAAGTAGTATCGGTTAGAGTGAGCCGGTACCACTTCTTAGGTGCTACCGTAACCTGATTGTGCTTGATAGCTGCATCCGCAGGATCAATACCACTCACTTGGGCGGCGAATGAATCCAGTGCAACTTCAATAGCAACCGTCTCTTGAGTATAACTATTTAAGGTGTAGTTTCCTATAGAATCGGTAACGGTGCTATCAAGTACAACTGACGCTCCGTCATTTTGTGCTTGAAGCCAATTGGCTGATTTAACTAGATAGACCGAAGCATTCTGCTGAGGCTGGCCGGAGGAATCGACCACTATTCCCGCTATTGCATTTGGAAAGTCTGTTGAGTCCCCACTTTGATCAAGGTCCGCATCACTCAGGCTACACCCCATAACCATAAGTACCCACAATACATGTGCGACGAAATACTGTCTCATCCTCGCTCCTTTGTGAGTGGAAAAAACTGAAGGTTCAGCTGATACACCTGATTTTCCTCTTCGTCAGATTGTGCAAGATCTGCCATCTCTCTTCTGAACATATTTATTTTGCGAATCATGCGCTCAATACCTTTATTCGAAACGCTCATTGCAATACCCGATACATTTCGTTTTTCAGGAGTATAGACATCTATGGCCTCCTTCCCGAGATCGATCAATTGCTTTTGAACAGCCCGCATGGTAAAAACATCAATGTGATCACCAATTATTTTACCACTTTTAGGACGCCAATGCCCATCAATCTTTTCAATAAGTTCAAGCTCCTGCAATAGCTTCATTGCTTTTTTAACATTGGGAAGTGATACTTGTGGATTAAGAAAATGTCCCAAATCTCTCAAATCATCACCAACATCAAAAATTGCAAGTGCCTCTCGTATTGCGGCATGATACCAATGTTTATAATATTCTCGTTGACTTCTTGTTAACGTGCGAATACTGTTTGGAAGCATTTTAGCCAACACTTCAAATGTCTCTTCTTTTGACTTTTGTGTTTTCGCATGAGTAAAATGCATCATCTGCTTGAGATACCGTTCCTCTTTTTCGTTAAGACCCAATGCCTTAACAAATTTTGGCAAAAGCGCCACTGTTATATTTCTTCTACCCGTTACCAGATCTCCATACACACTCGGCGAACCAATTCCAGCGAGTTTTGAAAATACACGAAACGTAAAAGTGCGATCAATCGACTTTTTATAGTCATAGTACTCTTTCAGATAGGAACGATAATTATAATAATCAAATATGTTCATTCACTCCCCAGGTCGTGTGGGCATTTTCTCTTAATATAGATCCGTACAGTTTTACATCAAGAAGTTATCCTTTTTGTACACATTATTTACGTTATTTTTACTCTTTTTTGTCCGCATTGTGTTCGCATGTGCATATTTTAAGCTATTTAAGGATTTTTTTGTCCGCATATATATTCATATTTTAACAACACATTGTACTCCAATGTTACATCAATTGCTTTATCGTAGCAGCAGTGATTGGGAATCCGAAGGATATCGCTAAGGGTATAAAAAAGCAGCCGATGCCTGCTTTTTTATACTGCTTCCTGAACGAACTTCGAACTGAATTAACTAAACTGTTACCATAGATAAACACTCGAATTTAATTATCAGTAATCCAATTTTTGAGTGAAATCCACATATGCTCTTTTAGCATCAGATCCTTCTTTATGACACCATTCTTTGATGAAAGCCTTATCCACTTTCTCCTCATTAGCCACCAATACTGCTTGATCCAGACATTCCCGTGCTTTAAAATATATGTAGCTCGCTAGCCTATCTTTCACACAATCCTCTGGTGAAAGTATATAAATGGAAATACCATGTTTTTGTATCTCGACAGGCTTAATTGAATAATCATCTCCAATAGCAACAGGTGGAGATACAAATTCAACATACAGATGACTGCATTCAGAATGAATCCAATGACGTCCTTTTTTTTATAAAACCAATGTGCCCCATAAGTTCAGCTATTTTACCCTTGGGTAGGTTAAAATTCTCTATAACAATATCAAGATCACCCGACCGATACGCACCTTTACTATATACTACTGCAACCGCTCCCCCAACAAGAACATTCCTAATATTGTTTTGTGCTAGAT
Source organism: Fibrobacterales bacterium (assembly GCA_051532055.1). GTDB lineage: Bacteria > Fibrobacterota > Fibrobacteria > Fibrobacterales > JAOPTW01 > JAOPTW01. Next base: position 11,342 of record JAOPTX010000002.1, read on the forward strand.
AAGTTGCTACATATTCCCACAACTCTCTTTCAGTACAATGAGCATAATCAATCACAAGACAGGTTTACCTTTTTTCCGCGGTCTTCTACGAGATTCAAACATCTCTTCTCGTTCATTAAGCGGAATTGATTCATAAGCAATACGCAAAATTTCGGTGATAGGTTTTATCCATGGTGATTTTTGATTAAATGCAATCGAGCTTCCCCTAAAATTAATGCTCAATATTTACATAATATGAGCAAAAGAACTTGTTATAGCTCAAATATTAAAAATATTGAGCTATAAGTTTTTACAACTTCCATTTCTGGGATAGAGGGTATTATTTTTTCGAACAGATAAGCGCATACAAGAAAAGGCCTTAAATTGAATTAAGACCTTTTCGTACTATTAAGTACCCTCAGCGAGACTCGAACTCACATCTACCCTTTAGGAGAGGGTGGCTCTATCCACTTGAGCTATGAGGGCAATATAGAGTTGTTAGAACGTTCTTTTACGACGCTTTGATTTCTTAGTATTTTTCTTTTTCACTGTAGAAAAGATCGTTGCACCTTTTTCACGTTTTTTGCTATTACGGTGCAACCCATCACACACAAGATCAGTTTTAGTTTTAGGGTTATAATACTCTTTATATGTATGGGCACAGTTAGGACTTGCAGGCAAATGTGTAATTGAACAGTTATCAACCTTTGATACACCATAAGGTTTTTCAAACTCAAGTTTAGGTAACTCTTCATGGATTTTTTTCATCACTTCAATAAAGACTGGTGCTGCAGCCCCACCACCCGTATGCCCTCGGCTCACCGGCTTATGGTCATCGTGCCCCAGCCAAATACCCATTGTATATTGTTTACTAAATCCGATATACCAGGCATCATTATAATTATTCGTCGTTCCAGTCTTTCCGCCACTTGGGTGCTTAAATCCTTCACGATAAACCTTGGCTGCAGTACCTCTTTTATTCACATCTTCTAAAATTGAAGTAGTTAAAAAGGCGGTGACAGAACTGATAACTTCTTGCTCTTGTTTGAAGTTTTTCTCAATCACCTCTTTATTTTTACTCTCTATCTTATTTATCATGTACGGCTCAATGCGCGTACCACCGTTAGGAAACACGGTATAGGCTGACGTCATTTCTTTAAGGGTCGCACCAATTGAACCAATTGCAAGAGAAGGTACTGCACGAAGTCTACTTTTAAGCCCAAATTTTTTGGCATAATTCACAATATTACGAAGTCCATATTTGAGTCCCGTTTGTATTGCCGGTAAATTCTTAGATCTATAGAGTGCTGAGCGAAGGGTCATCCATCCACTAAATTTATGGCCATAATTATCCGGTCGCCACACTTTTGTACTATCTGTGGGGTCAGGAATGGTTATCGGTTGATCATTTATCGAGTCTGCAGGATTTGCCCCATTATCAATTGCGGTAGCATACACAAACGGTTTAAAAGAAGAACCAGGTTGGCGATATGATTGCGTTGCACGATTAAACTTTGACTCATCAAAACTACGTCCCCCAACCATGGCCACGACACCACCACTCGTATTATCAATAATCACCGCCGCCCCTTGAATATTTCTATAGCGCATGGAGTCAGGATAAACAATTTCATATTCTTTTAAGGCCTCTTCATCCATCTCTGCCATTGCGATAACCTCTTTCTGAATAAAGGCCGTATCAAAGTGGTGATACAGAGAGTCAAAATGTGCTAAAATAGTATCTTTAGGGAGTTCCAATTTATCGACCATCTTATATGCCCAGATTACCCGATTTTGAAGATAAAACTCAATAGTATCAAGCCGGCTTACCAAAGCAGCTTCTGTCCATTCTTGAATCTCTCTATCTAATGTTGAATAGATTGATATACCTTCTGAATATAGACTCGCTTCCCCATATTTCTTTTCAAGATACTTTCTAATCTCTTCAATAAAATAGCCACCAACAACTTGCTCTTCTTCAGTTTCAGCCTTTGCAATGGGCTGATCAATAGCATCCAAGTATTCATCTACCGTAATTCTACCGACATCCTTCATTGCAAACAATACCTGTTTACGACGTTTCAATGCTGCTTCCGGTCGTTTATCGGGGCGGTACCCCTCTGGACGCTGTAAAAGGCCTGCAAGTAACGCAGCCTCCGCAATAGTTACCTCTTTTAATGAGTGCCCAAAATATGTTTCACACGCAGCTTCAAAGCCATAGGCCCCAGCACCAAGGTACACGGTGTTTATATAAAACTCGAGAATTTCTCTTTTTGTGTAGGTTTTCTCAATCTCAATGGCCGTCAAGGCCTCTTTGATTTTCCGTTCAAGGGTTTTTTCAAAAGTCAAATAGAGGTTTTTTGTAAGCTGCTGAGTAAGTGTCGATGCCCCTCGCAAACTACCACCAGTCAATTTCGTCTTTATTGCACTAAGAATTGCCATGGGGTTGATCCCCCAATGATTATAAAACTCTCTGTCTTCTATAGCCATAATTGCATTAGGAAGGATATCAGGAACTGAATCTATAGATATCCAGATTCGTTTCTCAACAAAAAACTCATGAACCAAATTGCTATCTTTGTCATAGACTTTGGTTATCAATTTTGGTTTAATATTTTCTAGTTGTTCAAGAGAGGGTAAGTCACTTTGAAGAACTTTAGCAACAGTTATCCCTCCTACTAAAAAACCGACTACGGGAATTGCCAAAATGAGTATTACTAGGAGTCGTGTTTTAGTCAAAGAATACCAGTGACGCGCAGACTCAGAAGCCAAATTATTTTTTGATTTAATCATTCATTAACCAATTTATACCGATAAGAAAAAGGCATACTCCGCATAGGGAAATTATGTTACATTTTGGAATAAATGTACTAATTATCGGAGAAAGTATGACTAGATTTGCCCTGTTTGCAAGCGCAATTGCGGTTTTTTGCACTATTAATTGTTCAGAGGATCCTGTTGATAATAACCCACCTGTAGTGAATGACCTCTCAAAAACCATCTACTCAGTATATGACACTATTACTATTAATTTTAATGAAGAACTACTCGCTTTTTCTGAAGCAAACTATTCAGCAACCCCTACACTAAACTGTATGCTTGATTCTACAAGCATGAGTAATGTTAAATGTGTCGCCCCAACTACTGGCACCGCTGGTATTCCTCAACTAGAATCAAATACCACCTATAGCATAGCTCTTAAAAGCATTGCAGATGGTCATAATAACACCGCTATAGATACAACTATCAGTCTTCAAACAATGTATTGGACTGATTTAGATTTTAGTGACGGCTCAACACCTGCGAACGACAATGTTGGTTCAGCAGTCTATCTGAACGAATTAAGTGACGCGTTACCATCTGAGACTCTTCTTAACGGTAAACTCATTACAGAAGGTATCTTCCTTTCTGGGGCACTTGGTAAAGCTCAACTAAACTATGATACACAGGATTATTATAGCCTGAGCCTTAAAGCCCGTGATTCACTGTCTATCGACGTTTCTGACATCACCAATACTATTCTTATTAGAGTATACGGGTCAAAAACATTAGAATCAACTCCTGATGCTGAAGCTATTATCGAAAAAGAGTTTACCCCTGGCACAGCGGATAACCTCACTTATTACGTGAGCGCTGAAGACTTTTTTACTATGGAATACATCACCTTCTGGGTTCGCGTTTCAATCATCGACCCACGCCAGGATGCATTCTCGCCATACACCCTCAATATCAGTAAAAAGTCACGCTAACTCAAAGACCACATCTTTTAAAAAGAGCAATTTTAAATAATTGCTCTTTTTTTACCCCCAAAGGTCTTTAATATGAGATCAAGAATTACTATCATTGGTCTCACATTGCACTCGTGGCCAAATTGGATAAGGCTCCTGACTACGAATCAGGCGATTACAGGTTCGACTCCTGTCGAGTGTATAAAAAAGCCCGCTCTTTTGAGTGGGCTTTTTTTGTGTGTATCATTAAAACTTAGGGCTTTCTAAAGGAATGTCAATAATTAAGGCAAGTCCAAAATTGATATACGGCTCAAAATCATTATAAACATACCCTCCCTGTAAACCCAATCCAACTACGCCATATTTAACTCCCACTTCACCAGTTATGGCTGCTGCCAAAGTCACATCCGAAGTACATCCATCAGATGCATGTAAAAACACATCTTTATCACGACACACTTCAGGAGAATAATCAAAATTCAGCGACGTCACCCCACCACCAATCAACAGTGACGAATACCAAAACGTATCACTATAGCCAATCCCAACATGACCTAAATACAGATCAACATTGGCCTGAATATCATTATACATCAATGTATCCGCCCTATACTCACTTTGACTTGCACCAACCACCCAATAATTTTTGCTCTTGTAGGTGACAGTAACCCCACTTCCCCTTATGTTTTCCCCAAGATACATATACCCCTCGACAACATTGGCCTGAACGGTAGACTTATGCTCCGTGTTCCCCGCCAAAAGAGCTAAAGGTAAAAAAACGATTCCTAGCAATACATTCTTCATAGTTTCCTCATTGTAACATGTACCATTCAACGCCTTCATACACTCAAGAGTAACCATTATTTACTCTAAGTACAACTTTGTATCACAATACCTGTAACACTCCCTGCGAGATGAGCACACTTTCTATACACCAACCACTCTTTTACCAGTCCGCAAAGTAAACTTTCACTATACATTTATTTTACTGCAATTTAGCGTTGATTAGGCCTCGATTCCACCTTGCACTCCTTATCATATCGCATAAAACCTTGTTAAACAAACATGGACAGATCTGTCCTGACTATATGGACCAATACAGCCACAACCCAACCTACCCTTAAAAGAGAAATATATCTTTACACCAGACATATGAAAGACCCCTATCTTTCAAGTCAAAATTTTGAGAAAGCTTTGTGTGTAATATATTGGGACACACTTATAAAACCCGGCGGTGCGGATCTATGTCTCGTACATTAATGCTTGCCCCGGGTTTTACTTCTTCGAGGGTTTAACAGGAAGGCTTTCTACACGGAACCCCTAAGTGTGTTGATATTCATCACACTTTAAGGCCCGGCGGTTATATCAAATGTGTTGTGTGCTTATTATGACCCCGGGCTTTTTTATCTTACCAAACAGAAAGGGCCAGATCAATTGATCTGGCCCTTTCTGTTTACTCGTATTTTGACTATTTACTTAATAATTATTTCAGCGTAAATCCCTGAATTCACACTATATTTCACAAAATAATTACCCTGATTCAACTCAAGACGACTGACAGCCATTCTTGCATCAGCAAAATTAACACGAGAAATTGTAGCGTAGAGCTTACCACTGAAACCATATACCTGAACACGCTCAACTAATGATGAGGGCATTAGTTCCGAAACACTTCTCATAGATCCATAGAGAGACAATACATCTTCAGAAGTACCTTCTTCTGAAGATTCAGACGAGACATTCTCTTCACCCTCACTAGAAGATGATTCAACTTCTGAAGACACCTCTTCTATTACCTCATCTGAAGACAGTGCAACAGATGAAGATGAACTACTGACAGCTTCTGAAGAAGAAACCACAGCCTCACTCGACAATACAGAAGAGGAGAGCTCAACGACCACAGAAGATGATGATTCGCCAGCACCAGAAAGTCCACTTGGCTCATCAAACTCAGGAAGAGTATCTAAAGCATTCCAACGCTCCAAAATAAACTCCTTCATCTTAAGGCCAATATCAGAGAAATCGGCATCAGACCACACTGTCGCGTCCCCACCAGTCCCATTTTTCAACATAGAATCAAACTCATAGTCATCGACCGCATTATCTTGCCACCCTTCTTGACAAGTATTTGGACCACCCGTTGTTTTACATTGCTCAACTTTATCATTTACCGACCAATAGGTAAAGCCCACTTTATTTTCTCGTATGGCTTGCAACCATAAATCAAATTCTGCCTCTAAGTTTTGAGGACTTCGTAAACTCCCCCAAATCCCCCACTCGTTTATAAAGAGAGGTATGCCACTATTTATCCAGTTTCCAATACTGCTTCTTAAACTTTCTCCATGGGTGTGCACATAAAAATGAAGAGAGTAGACCTGATTACCAGAAGGTAGCGGAGGATTGCTAAATGCTTCATCAGGTTTCTGAGACCAAAATGATGTGCCGACATGAATAATATTATCAGGGTCAATTGCACGAATGGCACTTACTACCCGATCAGAATAGGGTTTAATAAGTGAGCCATAATCAATCATTTCAGGTTCATTGTAAATTTCGTACATTACATTGGGTACTTCACCATATTTTGTAGCCATCTCTTCAAAAAACGCCACAGCATCATCTGTTTCTTCATGAGCATCATGAGAATGCCAGTCGATTATAACATAAATACCCCTCGCAATACATGCATCAACAACATCAATTACCTTTTGTTTTTCCACATCACTACTATCTCTATATGCATGAGAGTCCATGGCCGCCCGAACAACGGTCACTTTCCATTCATCAACGAAATAATCAATTACTGATCTATTATAGTATTGCTCAGAATCACCACTCCAAAAAAGGCTTACCCCAGGCAATGCAATCGGATCCCCAGACTCATTTACCATATATTGGCCATCAACACTTAACTGCCCATACACTTCAACAATACTTTTTGCATGAACAGTAGCGCCCAACATTAATGCAAGCCCCAGTAAAAATATATTCTTCATAATTTTCTCTTTTCTAGCTATGGCCCATCATAGTGTACAGTGCAAAGTATGACATAAGCCGTGTGTATATGTGTCATAAAAATACTTATCTCTCCCTCAATTACTGTCTAACTCATCAGCAAAAACACTAATTCAAGGACACCCCTGTCCATAGCTACAAGACCGAATCCCCTACTCCTCTACCCATCAACTTCTTAACAATTCACAAAATCCACAAAACAGCACCAAAAACAAAGCCTTTTATTAGGGACATATAATAATATCGCATTTCCTAAAATTTTTAACAAAACGACACATATAGCTGATATAAGCCAAACAGAGGATTATAACTATGGACAAACCAGTCCAAGGTGTAGACTTTTTTTTAACATTTCACTTTGAAACTTTATATATTAACCTAGATTATCTACAACGAAATAAACTGGGTACACAACATACCCTGGGAGAAATAATGAAAAAACTACTTACTCTTATGTTAATGCTCTTAACATTCGCCTTCCTATCGGCATGTTTTGACTCAGGCTCAAGCACCGCTGTAACCGAGAGCTCTTCAGAAGATACTGTATCTGCAGAAGACGCTAATGACTCAGACACCGAATCTTCTTCTGAAGTAGCAGACACCGATAAAGAATCTTCTTCTGAAGAAACAGATACCGATAAAGAATCATCGTCTGAAGAAGCTGACAAAGAGTCTTCGTCTGAAGAAGCTGACAAAGATAAAGGGTCTTCGTCTGAAGAAGCTGACAAAGAGTCTTCGTCTGAAAAAGCTGACCCTGATACTGAGTCATCATCTGAAAAAGAACCAGTAAGTAGTGCAGATGAAACGTTAGCTCCTGGTGAAGCTCCAGCAGGAAGCCCCGTTGACATGTACGGCTTTCTCGCAACCGAAGGAAACAAATTGATAAGTGTAAAAACAGGAGAGCCTGTTCAACTTATTGGTATGAGTCTTTTCTGGAGCCAATGGGGACCAGAAGCTGGTGGCACCTTCTTCAATGAAAAAGTAGTTAAATGGCTAGCTCTCGACTGGTCTATTGATATCATTCGTGCAGCACTCGGTGTAAACGAAGAAGGAATGGCTGATGTACTTGATGAGGATGACGAACCAACAGGAGAAAAAGAAGCCGCACCTGATGGCTATTTGCAAAAACCAGAGATAGAAAAAGCAAAAATTGTTGCCGTTATAGAAGCATCAATTGAAGCGGGAATTTATGTCATTATCGACTGGCATGACCACAAAGCTGACAACAATACCGCTGAAGCTGTAGAGTTCTTCACTGAGATGGCTCAAACTTATGGCGAATATCCTAACATCATTTATGAACCATTTAATGAACCTCAAATGCCATGTGCCGACCAAGCTAATTGTGCTGGCCATGAAAATCCAAATTTCAACCTTGAAAACATCATGAAGCATCAACAGACCATCATAGAGACCATCAGAAAGTATGACACAAAAAATCATATTGCATTAGGATCACAACTTTGGTCATCTAAACCTGGCGATGTAATTGCTGCAATTAATGACGGTGCGATCAATGACCCTTCAAACAACATTTCTGCAACAATGCACATCTACGCAAAAGTACACTGGGTTGCTAATCCAACAGAAGGAAGTCACAGAACAGATGTCACTGCAGCACATGAAGAGAACTCAATTCCTATCTTTGCTTCAGAATGGGGCACTGCATCATATGATACAGAAGTAGAAGGAATTGGCGCAGATGAGTCAATCGCTTGGATGGACTGGATGAAAGAACGCAAAATCAGCTGGTGCAACTGGGCACTAAACGACAAAGCAGAAGCGAACTCTGCATTAGAAGTTGACGCAAGCTTAAAAGGCAACTGGGGACCAGATGAATTATCTGAATCCGGTAAACTTATCAGAAGCTACATACGTGAATCTCATGGTCTTCCAGGTGACGAATACCCGAACTAATCTCCTATTCTAGAGAGGGCGCGATACTGGGGACATTTATCGCAAAAAAGGGCCAATGCACATGCATTGGCCCTTTTTGTTATCCTATTTTCAAATTTGTCAAATTTCCCAATAATCCACTCCCCCTTCATTTGCTTCCTCATTAATTCAAAATCATAATTAGATTTAAATTACACACTATATATTGGACACACAAATGAAGAAGATTTACACCACACTTCTTGCAATAACTATTGCAAGTAGCTTATCGGCCTGTTTAGGCACATCAGTCTCAGATAACAATTCACAATCAAGCACTGGAGAATCATCATCAGAAAGTTCAGAGATATATAGCTCAACTGAAGAGTCATCCACTGAACAACAGAGCTCCATAGAAGAATCATCAGCCGACGACTCAAGTATATCAGAAATAAGCTCTACCCTTCTTGAATCTTCATCAGATACAAAACCGAGTAGTTCAATCGAACCCTTATCAAGTTCTGAGACCTTCTCTTCTTCTACTCAATCACCGCTCAGTAGCGAGACACTTAGTAGTTCCTCTGAAGAAGTATCCTCATCGAGCGAACCTGAGCCTATTGATTTTGGCGCAAAGTATGGTGCCCCAGATGGATCTCCCGTTGCCCTTCACGGTAGACTCTCAACAGATGCCCATTTGATAGTTGGTGAAGATGGTCTTCCCGTTCAACTTATTGGCATGAGCCTCTTTTGGAGCCAATGGCAAGGGGACTTTTACAATGAAGATGTCGTAAACTGGCTGGTGAAGGATTGGAAAATCGATGTCATTAGAGCGGCCATGGGTGTTGACCATGAGAAAGGCGGAGACGCAACAGGGTATACTATTTTTCCAGATATTGAATTCGCTAAAATTGAAGTAGTAGTTCAAGCAGCCATCGACAATGGTATCTATGTATTAATTGATTGGCATGACCACTTTGCTAACCATCCAGAGCAATGGAACAAGTCAAAAGAGTTTTTTGATATGGTTTCCAAAAAATACAAAGACATTCCAAATGTTATTTATGAAATTTTTAACGAACCTACAGCCGTGGGTCCCATTGATTGGAACATGGATCCAAATTTTAACTGGGCATCTGTAGAACCCTACATGGACGAGATAATTCAAGTTATCCGTGCAAATGACCCACTCAATCACATTGTTATAGGAAGTCCAAACTGGTCATCTACGCCTCAGACCGCAGCTCAAAGTGTTATAGACGGCAAAATCAATGATCCAGATGAAAATTTTTCTTTTTCAATGCATTTCTATGCGAAAGCACACAAAGAAGGCCATAGGGAGAACTCTCAAACAACTATGGACTTAGGATACCCCGTATTTGCTACAGAATGGGGAACTAGTGATGCCGTTGATCAAATATCAATTGATGTTGAAAGTACAAAAATCTGGATTGATTTTATGAAAGATACTAACCGCATGATGAGCTGGTGTAACTGGGCTATCAGTGACAAACACAACCCAGGTGGCGGTGAAAGCGAAGCCAATGGCGCCCTCTATAGAGGAGCCCCTACCAACGGAGGCTGGGGTGCAGAACATTTAACAGAGTCAGGTAAACTCATCCGCTCCATACTCAGAGAAGCCCATGGTGAACCTGGAGATAGCTTCCCCAATTAATCCTCAAAAATAAAATAATTATTATACTATTTCAAAAGGCTGTACTCACTCTACAGCCTTTACTGTGTTAGAGTATTTCTAGAAGCGCGAAGTGTATCAAGAAGCCACTGGCTACTTGTTGTGCGAACGGTATCACATACTATAAAATACTCATTTCCCGAAAAGGTACTCTTGCTCGCAGCAAGCCTTATAAAACTTTCAGTAGAAACAATTTCATCAGAGTAATAGTCATATTTTTTCTGTATGTGCTTAACTGCCTCTTCCCCCGAATAAGCATCATCATTTCTTTCAAAAGTACAATTGGTATTTTGAACTACTCCGAGGAGATATTCAATTTCTTTTTTATACACCCCACCAGCGAAACTCAGTGAGGCAGTACACACAACAAAAAGCACTAATCCACAATAAAACTTAAACACAGTAAACTCCTCAATACAAATGACACATCTCTACAATCTACATTTCCTCAAACATTTGAGTCTAAATTATATCCAGCTGTAACAATGTGTAACGTATGGCCTTTTACACACTTTTCCACTAGCTACACAAAGGTTTAATACCTAGTATTAAGAGAACGACTCACATGTAGACCATTCTATGAAGTACTTAAATCGATACACCACCATTGCACTACTCGGAGGGACACTTTTGTCTACCGCATACTCTATTACAGAAACCGATTCACTCTCACATAAAAACATAGAAGACCAAAGTGCGCTCCCACTCGTCAGTAGCAAAAATATTGATGGTAAATTCACCAACTACAAAGAGTTTAACCTATTCGAATTAGGTAAAGCATTTGGCATGCTTAAGCGCTGGGTTTTTGAAAAAAAGATCAATAGCGTGCCTTCAATAGAGCTTCCTATCAAAAAACAGAAGGTCTCAGATCTAACCCCGATCTTACATGGAGATGTCGAATTGACCCGCCTGGGCCACTCGAGTATTTTAATTCGCAATAGTAATGCAGTTTGGCTCATTGACCCTGTATTTAGTGAACGAGCATCTCCAGTACAATGGGCGGGCCCCAAACGCTTCCACCCCGTCCCTCTTGATTATACCAATCTCACCGACATCGAAGGGATTATTATTTCCCATAATCACTATGACCATTTAGATGAAGGAACTATTAAAGCTATTCATGAGAAGGTGTCTTATTTTGCAGTGCCTTTAGGTATTGGTGAAATACTTATTGATTGGGGTGTCGATCCTCAAAAAATCAATGAATTTGATTGGTGGGAAAACAGACAACTCGGGAGTATGAATATCACCGCCGCTCCTGCACAACACTTTAGTGGACGAGGGTTATTTGACAGCATGGAAACTCTCTGGTGTGGCTGGGCTCTTCACACAGGCAGTGCCAACATCTATTACACCGGTGATGGTGGATACTTTGAGACTTTTAAACAAATAGGCAAAACCCTTGGCCCCTTTGACATTGCCATTGTTGAGACCGGCGCCTATGACCCTCAATGGCCCGATGTCCATATGAAACCAACGGAGAGTATACAAGCCGCCATTGATCTAGGCGCCAAGGCCATTTTACCCGTACACAATGGTACGTTTGACCTTGCCTTTCATAGCTGGGACGACCCTTTCAAGCAGATTACTGCACTAGGTAAAGAACGGAAAACACCGGTTTTTACCCCAATTATGGGAGAACCTTTTTTACTAAACCAACAAGTAGTGACCTCTCAGTGGTGGTCAGACAGCGGAGCTGTTGTTCAAAATAGTATTACAGATTAAGGGGATTTCGATCTACAAGCACACCATAGATTGAAGTATCTCGAGGTATTGCTCCCGGTAGTGCACAGATAGATGCAGCAAAGGAGTGAGCTCTGGGGATTACTTCTCTCCGTTCAGTACCAAAATACATTGCATAAAGAAGCGCTGCACTAAAGGCATCGCCAGCCCCTACCGTGTCAACAATAGTCATGTCAGGATGAGCCGAAAATGAACATTCAAAAAGGCCGTCTTCGAGAATACTGATAGAACCCTCAGCACCTAATGTACAGTATACTTCAATGAGGTTCCATTTATTTTTAAGCCACTCAAGTATAGCAGGAATATCATTCCCCTGATCATACATTTCCCCGAGTTCAAGAGCCTCTTCATCGCTAATTTTCAAATAATTCGCTCGTTCCAATGACCACTCAATGGTCTCTTTCGTATACAGAGGCGATCTTAAATTAAGATCACAAAAAGTTCTGGTCATTCTACTCTTCCCACGAAGCTGATCAAAGCTTTTCCTATTCTTATCACTGATCATTGCAAGAGTCCCAAAAACAAGTATCACATAGACACCAGCACTATCTGTTTCAATACACTCCCAAGCTGATCCCCGATCAATCGCAAACGAATGTCCTTCTTTACTCATAGTAATTGTAGCAACCCCTGTCTTTTTATCAGGGCTTACTCCAACTTTTGAATCAAGATTCAATTCACCTAATAACTGAGCCGCAAGGGCCCCATAATTATCGATTCCAATTTCACTTATGAGCTCTACATCAACCCCTAAACGTTTCAAATGTACTGCTACATTAAGCGGCGCACCACCAACGACTTCTTTATCAGGAAAACAATCAACAACAATTTCTCCAAAACATCCTATCATACTCTACTCTCCTATTCAGGCTCTGAAATTTCACTGTGAATATCAGCTAAAGTACACCGCTGTGATGCATATTCATCTTTTGGCTCATCTATTTTATACATGTGAGAATCATGTAAGGACACTTTTGAACTCGCACAATAGAGTCCGATATAATCATTTTCATAGATATAATCTACCAACGAAACTTTAACGATTCCATCTATTGAAACTTCTATGTAGTTACCATAATTGACAAGCTTAAATTCATACGTATTATTATGATTCACTTTAAATACATTACTCTGTAAGTTTTTGAAAATGAAGTTGCTCTTTGGGTTACTTTCATCAAAACCCCATGCACGAATCTGCACCAGACCATTTACACAATCTAAGGAGAGGAAATAACCATTCCCCTGGGTATCCATATCAAAGACCAATCCACACTTACCCATTCCTTCTATAGTAATGGTACCTTCAAAAATAAAACTCGGAGAAATCTGTTTTATGAGGAATACTTCATAGCCACTTTTACATTCAAATACATGAGTCGCTTCTAACTTTTCGTATGACCCCGTAGGATTAGAATTTATAGGAAAAAAGCCCAAGTATTCAGATTGATGAATTGCTGCTTGCTTCATCAAATCCCATCGATAGTAACTCTTAAGTTCAAGTTGTCCGCGATTGTTTACTGAAAGTTCTTTCGGCGGAGGCAGTGTTCTATGTGAATTAACATCACCACCCATGACATAAAAGCAGTATATCAATAAATGTTTGCCATCCTGTACAGCTCGCGCTGCATAGTTCCCGGGTGGGAGTAACACATCATTATGAAAAGAGTGATACTCACCTTTTAACTCTGGTGCATACCAATAACGCACCTTAACATCTTCTCTTATTGACCCAAGTAAATAATAAAAGTCATTCATCTTAAAAAGACACGGGCACTCTACATCATCATAAGCATACGGATGTAAGAGCGGTTGTGACAACTTAAAAGAATCACCCGTTTTTTCGGCAAGAGCAACAACTCCTCTTCTCGATATAGGCCCAGTATTACTCCGAGCACAAATCAACATATACTCTTCGCTTCCCTCCTTATAAATATAAGGATCTCTAAAACTTGCCCAACCACGTGGGTTATCATCAATGTCTTCGTAGAATGGAGGCCCCGGTTCTAAAGGAAAACCATTACCTTCAATTTTATCCCAATGATAGAGATCTTTTGAACGAGCCCTTCCGATTCGCTGCACCGCACCCTTATCTTCCATCATAAGGCCAGTATAGTACATTACAAACCAATCACCCTCTAATACAACATTCATGGTCCAGAGCATGTCATCATCCCAAGCTCCTGGATCACCAACAAAAACAGCATTTTCAACTCTACGCCATGAGATACCATTATTTGAAACCGCATGTGCGATATAATCGTGATTGGGAATTATGAGGTGAAAAAGATGATACAGGCCATTGTGTTTTATAACATCAATATCACCTATTTCCCATTCGCTAAATCCTCTTCCTGAATACATATATCTCTCACTATAAAAAATTAAAGTGCTTAAAGCCTTCTATAATTCCAGAAGCAGCGGGCTTACTTGCGAAGAATAGGTTTTTACTTTTTCCACCTTTCATATCATCAAGCTCTGGAGAATAGTTACTCACAATAATACCTTTCGTTTGCCCTCTAAACATGTCGCGATCATTTCCCGAGTCGCCACTTGCCACAACGGAGTTATATGAAATCGACCATTTCTGACAGAGGTATCGTATGGCCCGCCCTTTAGAGGCACGCTTTGGTATTATATCAAGAAACTGCTCATGAGAGTATATAATATTGAGTTGATACCACATTTTACCAAGGCACGCTTTAAGGTCCTCTTCATTATATTTGGTATTATCTACAATATATGAGACTTTCAAAGGCGTCTGCCCCTCTTTCTCCTGTAGTTTAAGCCACTTAACACCTTTTAACACTCGAACAATCTCTTCCCTACTCCAATACTTTGAGATATAACTATGCCACCCTTTGTCATAACTATCAGGGTTAAAGCCGTAGTAGATCGCTGTCCCCACGGAACCAATAAGAACATCTGGTGTTGGAAGATCGTATTTTTTAAAGACATCTTGAATAAGTGAGAGGCTCCTCCCCGATGCTACAGAAAAGGCAAAATCTGTTCCTCTGTTGTTAATAATTTCTTTAATCTCATCGAGTCCTGGGTTCCCATCCTCTTCGAGGAGAAGTGTTCCATCAATATCGGTTACAAACAGTTTTTCGGTTTTCATAAGCTTTTTACTTTTTGCAGCTGAAATGTGAATATTCTTTAGTCCCTTGCCCTGAGAAGCCTCAAGGTTCTCTTGTACAAGCTGTAGATATCTATCAATATGTGCTTTCCAGCTATAGACTTCACGAACTTTGATCACTCCATTATCAGAGCACTTTTTCCAATGAGATTCATTAAAAAGTAAATTCTTAATACCCTTCTGAATTGACGAAATATCAAAAGGATCAACGAGTTCACCTGCACCAGTATTTGCAATTATCTCTGTCGGGCCACCATTTTGGGTAGCCACCACCGGTAAACCACAACTGGCAGCCTCAAGAATAGTCAGGCCAAAAGGCTCAACAAGAGCCGGATTAGCAAAGACCCCTTTATTCATCGCACAGTAGCGATAAATTTCTGGAACCTCTTTATTTGCATCATGAGATTTAGGAATAGCTAATCGCCCATACAGATCATATTTATCCATCATAAGAAGAATTTCTGTGAGAACTTCTTTTTCCCCTTCTGGCATCTCTTCAATATCAAGTCTAATCCCTGCAAAAATAGCGAGATTCGCCATCCCCTTTAACTGAGGGTCCGTAGCATAAGCCTCTAACAATGCATGTAAATTTTTCTTTCTATCTGGTCGTGCCAATGCCAGAATAATCGGCTTCTCTTTATGGGTATAAAATTTTTCAAGCTCTTCTTTAATATGAAACTGCGCTTGTTTTTGTTCTTCTGAAATATCCACATTACCCAAGGAGTATTCATAGTAAGGAAAGTATTTATCAACATTAATACCTGGTGGTATAACCGTATAATTTGAAAGTTTAAAGTTGTTATAATCTTCATAAGACCCAACTTCTTGCTGAGTAGAAGTAACTACAAATTCCGACAGAGCAAGAGTTGCGTTTTCAGCTTCAAACCTTTTCTCAAATTTAAACTTCTTCATAACGAGGTCGTGATCAAAACCCTCCTCAATCAACTTTTGATATTTATGTTTTCCCAGTGAATGCCCCGTATGGGCAAAGGGAATGTTCAGAAATGTTGAAAGCTCTTTTGCTACATAGCCCGCATCACCATAATGTGAATGCACCCAATCAGGTATGACTTTGTAGCGCTTCATATGCTTAATAGTCTCAGTTACAAACTCATCTAAAAATTCCCAAAGTTGTTCCTTAGGCCGGTACTTTTTACCACCACATTGGATTCGACGAATTTCTAACTTTTCATTCACATTTTCTACTGCTAAATTATAATCAGGCGATAACTTTGGATCATCCATGCGACGAGTAAAGAGATACACCTTCTCAACATTAGGGTGTTCACTCAAAGCTTCAGCCATATCCATTACATAGCGAATTTGTCCGCCGTTATCAGCATCTTTGCCTATTTGTAAATCATGCCCCCGGATGAGGCCATGCATATTAATGAGCATTATTTTCATGTGTGTGTTCCTGTAAGAGCATAAATTGATAGATCAACAATATCTTGCGGTAGAATATTCATAACTAAAACTAAACAGCGAGGAGTTATATGCTTACCATGTTGTGATGCATTCTGTGAACGAACAGAACAGATAAGAATATCCATCAGCTTATTTCATTAGTAAGGAATATTATAAATTCCCAATTTCTTGTCAATTCGGGCAAAATAACAATTGTGTATAGAGTCACCTGCTTATTCAACAAAAGCGTACTATAGAATAAAACGCTCTAAATCTCACCTATCATCTAAGTCAATTGGTAGCTAGCTTTTTCCAAATTATGTACATGAGCACTCTTTCACTTCATGCCTACACTTATGTACATAGCCCTAGAAAATAGCGGCAATCCAAAATAATTAAATTCCAAATTTTGTATATTTTATATGAATACCCTCTCAAATACCTACTATGGACTCATTACATAGATCGGCATATTCCACAATTGACAATTAAAACCCAACTCACCGGATTATACCTCATATTTCAAAAGGACATCAATTTAATTGTTACATTAAGAGATGACTATTCTCCAGTGTGTCACTATGATTGAACACCCTATATACCCTACTGATGCTGATAATTTCATTCAAAACAGTACCCCTGAGCAACCCATTGTACAGGTGGCACTGTCATCAGCTCATGGTCGCGTATTACGCGAAACTATTTATGCTGACCGTGACTACCCCGCATTCAACCGGGTATGTATGGATGGCATTGCAATCCATACTGATGCACTCACCAAAGGTATAACTACTTTTAAACGATCAAGTACTCAGGGAGCAGGAGAAACCCCCCATACACGAGATACATTAGAAAGCTGTATTGAAATTATGACGGGTGCGGCCACTCCTTCTGATTGTAATGCCGTTATACGATATGAAGACCTCATTATTACAGGTTCTACAGTTACCCTTGCCCCTGGCTTATCAATTAGGGAGGGGCAGAATATTCAACCTAAAGGGTCCGACTATTTACAGGGTGCCGCTCTTATCACTCAAGGCACTATTTTAAACGGTATTCACATCGGAATTCTTGCTTCTGTGGGTGCCGAAACAGTAACAGTATCCAAAAAAGTTTCCATCACAATCATTTCAACGGGAACAGAACTCGTGCCCCTCGGCATTCAGCCTAATGAATACCAAGTCCGCTTATCAAACAACCACACTCTTAATGCTTTTATTGACTCAGAATCTTTAGCATCTGCAACCGTTCTTCATGTACCTGACAATAAAGACACTATTACAGAAGTGATCACAACTGCTCTCACTCAATCTGAGGTTGTCATTTTAACTGGTGGAGTTTCAAAAGGCAAATTTGACTATGTACCCAATATCTTAAAAAACCTCGGTGTCTCACAAACCTTTCATATGGTCAAACAACGCCCCGGCAAGCCCCTCTGGTTTGGAGTAGGTCCCCAAAAACAAATGGTTTTTGGTCTTCCTGGCAACCCAGTGCCGACCATTATGACCTATCATCGATATATCGCCCCAATGATTAGAAATATGAGTAGTGCCCCTATCCTATCCACCCCAATGATGGTGGAAGTTGGCAACGAAATATCCTTTAATCCAGCACTTCAATATTTTGTGCCCGTGCGACTCATCCCCAAATCAGATGGAGGTTTTACTGCACTCCCGGTTTTTGGCAATGGATCTGGGGATTTTTATGCCCTTGAAGGAAGTGATGGTTTCATTGAACTCACCTGGGAAGAGAAAGTATTTGAAGCAGGCTATCTTGCTCCATTTTATCCATGGATCACCAGATCGGGGAGCCTATGATTGATATTCATAACAGATCTATGCGGAAGCTGAGAGTTTCGATTACCGATGCCTGCAATTATCGTTGTTTTTATTGCATGCCCGAAAACATAACCTTCCAACCATTCCATTCTCTTATGACGGTCGATGACTATCGGAGAGTGATACCCGAACTCATTTCTCATGGCATTGAAGAAATTAAAATTACAGGGGGCGAACCAACAATACGTAAAGATTTCCAAGAGGTCGTCTCGGTACTCACACAATATCCCAATGTAAAATACGGCCTTACGACTAATGGGCAGACACTCCATAAACACCTCACCTTTTTAAAAGATGCGGGCGTCACCAACCTTAACATAAGTCTAGACACATTAGACCCTCAACAATTTAGTCGCATAACAAAGAATGGCGACCTCACCTTGGTGTTGAAAAACATTCTTGCTGCACGCGACATGGGGTTTACGGTTAAAATAAATTGTGTCGTATTTAAAGGCATTAACGATTCTGAAATTTTAGACTTCCATACATTCTCATCAATTGAAAAAATTGAGGTCCGTTTTTTAGAACTCATGAAAATCGGCAGTGACTACAAAAAGAAAGAAGAGTATTTTATATCTGCACAAGAGATGATTACACAGCTAGAGCCTCAATTTCAATTAACGCGTGAAGAAGTCGAAAAGGACTCTACTTCTTTTATTTATTCAACAGATGCCGGCGCCCGCATTGGTTTTATTGCATCAGAATCACAACCATTTTGTGACTCATGTTCTCGACTCCGTCTGACTGCAACAGGTATTCTGCGTAGCTGTTTGATGAGCGAAGAAGGAACCTCTATACGCAACCTTACAGGCGATACACTCACTCAGACTATGCAACAAGTTATTGCCAAGAAGCCAACATCCCGGATTGATCACATAGAACAAGCAATGCATACTATTGGAGGATAAGATAAATACAGAATTAAGCCATATTGACAGCGATAACAGCCCTTCAATGGTCAATGTATCAGAAAAGCAAATTACCAAACGAGTAGCAACTGCAGAAACAACGGTTACATTCCCCGAAGCAGCATTTCAACAACTGAAGGGAGACGGCTTCGCATCGCCTAAAGGCCCTATTAAAGATACTGCAATTATTGCGGGTACTCAGGCCGTTAAAAGAACCAGTGACCTGATCCCATTTTGCCACCCACTCCTTATAGAGGGCATCGTTTTTGACATTCAATTCACAGACACATTCTCGGTAATTATTACCTGTACCGTTTCTATATCAGGTAAAACAGGCGTCGAAATGGAGGCCCTTACCGGCGCATCTGTAGCCGCCCTTACCATTTATGATATGTGTAAAGCATTAACCCATGATATTATTATTTCAAATACACGATTAATTTCTAAGTCAGGGGGTAAAAGTGACATCAACCTGCGGCATTGATAAGTCGAGCACTACCAAAAAGAAAAGGGACCTCTTTCATCCCTTCGAATTACTTTTTTGCGGCTTTTCCGGGTCCGGTAAAACCACATTAATCTCTACACTTATATCTCACTTTTCAAAAGAAAGAACTATTGGTTACGTAAAACATGATGCCCATCACTTCGCTGTTGATCATCCTGGTAAAGATACTCACAAGGCTACATCTTCTGGTGCATCCCAGGTACTCATCCAAAACAGTGACACCTTTGCACTCATGGGCTCGACCACCTCTTTTAATCATTTTAATCAAGTACAATCCCTTATTCAAAATGATTGGGTTTTTATTGAAGGGTATAAAGAAAGTGCTACACCTAAAATTGTAGTCATTGATAGTAAACAGACTATAATAACTTCAATAGAGAATGGCTCCATAACTGATATTATCGCCATTGTCTATCCTGACTCACCAATTACCTTTGCAAATACCACACTCAATGAGATACCTCAATATTCTCGTGATGATATTGATAGTATTAAAAACATAGTCACAGACTTTATGCTCTCTCGAGTTTCTATGCAACAGCTCAACGGCCTTGTGTTAACGGGTGGAAAAAGTAGTCGCATGCAGCAAAACAAAGGAACCCTTGATTATCATGGCGTCCCTCAACAGGAATACCTACACTCATTACTCTCCCCTATTTGTCACAACACCTTTCTTTCGGTAGCACACTCATCAGAAACTGTAGAGAAGCAACTACCAGAGATTGTCGATACATTTACCGACATGGGGCCATTAGGTGGCATACTCACTGCACTGAGAGAGTATCGCACCAGTGCATTTCTTACCATTGCATGTGACCTCCCGTACTTAGATAGTGAGACAATCGAATACCTTATAAAAAATCGCAATCCTTTTAAAGCAGCAACAACATTCATAAATCAAGAGTCAGGATTTCCCGAACCTCTTTGTACAATATATGAACCAAAGTTTTATCAAATTGCACTTCAATTTACCGGACTTGGCTACGCATGCCCCAGAAAAGTACTGATCAACTCCGCGATTGAAAGCCTCACACTCAAAAATACTGAACCACTTTTTAATGCAAATACCCCTGAAGAACGTGATACTGTATTTAAAAAACTTAACCAGAGATAACCCATGACCACTGTAACCCTCAATTACTTTGCCCTCCTAAAGAATGCAACCAACAAAACAGAAGAGACGCTCTCTGGAAATTTCGCAACTACTACCGAGCTCTTTGAACATATAAAAGAACAGTACTCTTTTGAATATCCTCTCAATATGTTTAGAGTGGCACTTAATGATGACTTTGTTGAACATGGTACTACACTAACCACCGGAGACAAAATAGTCTTCATTCCCCCTGTCTGTGGAGGCTAACATGTTTCGAATTATTGACATTCCATTAAAACCGCATGAACTTCAAAAACAATGTCGTAATCCTCAAAGTGGTGCCTACACTTCATTTGAAGGCTGGATTCGTGATCATAACGACGGTAAAGAGGTTCTCAGGCTTGAGTATGAGTCGTATAAAGAACTTGCCGAAAAAGAGGGGAACCGCATAATAAACGAAGCAATTGAAACCTTTGGCATTCACTCAGCCTTTTGTGATCACCGTGTTGGAAAACTCGATATTGGAGGGATCGCTGTATGGGTTGGGGTCAATGCCGCTCACAGAGGTGAAGCGTTTGATGCCTGCCGGTATATAATTGATAATGTAAAAAAGAGAGTACCCATCTGGAAAAATGAGCACTATACCGATGGCTCTACTGAATGGGTTGTTTGTACCCATCACTCTCATTAATTTTCATTTATATGTTTAAGTAAATAACCCCTGACTCCTCTTTAACATCAAAGGTCTCTACATCTGCAATAGCACCTTCTCCGGTGTATTTTCCTGTTTTAAGATCAAAGGTTGCTTTGTGAAGTGGGCACGCTACTTTTGGTTCACCTGCACTATCTCCGGTAATTCCTCTCGACAACACCGAGGAATTATCATGAGGGCAGGTATTTTGAATAGCATACCATTCCGTTTTATTTCTCGTATTAAAAATTGCGATATGCTTTCCATCCATTTTTACGCATTCACCACCATCTATAGTAAAGTCTATTGCAAGAGCAATTTTAGTCCACGCCATCGTCTATCCTTATAAAATTAAAACTACCGCTGGATACCCAGCTACTTTTCCTGTCATTGGTATATGCAATATTCAAGCCAAGCTCCTTTTAAGTTGTTTTTAACCCAATTGGGAGAATGTAAACACGTAATTGTTCCCCTTTTGTGTTGATCCACATTTTTGTTCAAGACAATTATGTAGAAACATTGCCTCATTAATGTTTATATACCTTATATGACAATATGACGTCATTTACAGCTTTGTAAACTATTGGCACACATTATGCAATAAGAATGATTAGGAAAACGAATACATATTCAGAAATATATTCTTGATTAACTCATACAATGGCTGGAACCAATGAGTAACAATACACTCGATTTAATTAATGAAGTTTTAGAAGAACAATCAACTCTTACAGCAGTAGAGCGTTTTTCTCAAAAACACGCTACATCAACAACCCCATCACTGAGCGGACTCTATCAAGAGCTTCTGCCTATTGAAAAGCCTAAAGCAGGCCAACAATACGCATTCAAAGTTAATCTTGATAATTGTTCTGGCTGTAAATCATGTGTTGCAGCATGCCACTCTTTGAATGGTCTTCATGAAGAGGAGTCATTTAGAGTTGCCGGCACCATACAAGGGGGCAATCCTGTTGAACCGTATCTTCAAACAGTAACCTCAGCATGTCACCACTGTGTTGAACCTGCGTGTCTTAAGGGCTGCCCTACACAAGCCTATGAAAAAGACCCTATTACCGGAATTGTAAAGCACCTTGATGACCAATGTATTGGGTGCCAATACTGTACCCTCATGTGCCCCTATGATGTACCAAAGTTTAATGTAAAACTTGGCATTGTAAGAAAATGTGATATGTGTACACAACGACTTACAGACGGTGAAGCTCCTGCGTGTGCCCAATCGTGCCCAACACAGGCTATCACAATAACTGTTGTAGATACCGAAGAAGTTGTAGCACTTGGAAAAAAAGGAAGTTTCCTCTCTGGCGCCCCTACTCCAGAAATCACTAAACCTACAACACAGTATATTACTAATAAACCGGTACCAAAAAATAGTATTGCAGGTGACTACTATGACGTTCAATTGCAACATGCTCATTTTTCACTTATATTTCTACTCGTATTTTCACAACTATCTGTTGGAATGCTGGGAAGCTACCTCCTAAGCAGTGATAGTGCACAAGGCACCAATTCAATAGATATCATTGTACTTCTGAGCACCTTCGGAATGGGGATACTTGCCATGGCTCTCAGCATGTTTCATTTGGGTCGTCCGACCCAAGCATGGAGGGCGATTCTTGGCCTCAAAACATCGTGGATGAGTCGAGAAGTTTTTATGTTAGGCAACTACATGGGGGCTCTTGCTACAGGAATTGCTATTAAAGTAATAGACTATTTCGGCATAGATATCCCTTGGTACAACATAATCCAACCAACAGTGTCAGCTCTACCAATCCTCGGAATAGCATTTCTCTTCGGTCTTGGTGCGGTGCTCAGTTCTGCTATGATATATGTTGCAACAAAACGGCCCTTCTGGAGAGCCGACCAAACTCTGCCAAAATTTTTCTTAACCACTCTTACCCTTGGCCCCATTGGATGCTCACTTGCATATATACTCACCGGTTCAGCGCCAACAATACTCCCCTCAATACTTCTTATTACGATTATTACTGGAACCCTCAAGCTTGCATGGGAATTTTCAGTACTCTTGAGTCTTAAGGAAGAAAAACTCACGCCAATGAAACGTGCCGCAATACTCCTTGCAGGTAAACTAAAATTTGTTGGTATTACTCGCATGACCTTTGGTGCTGCAGGCCTCATTCTCTTTCCTTTTTTATCAATCCAAATACTCACATCCGGAAACGACCTGAACGGTGCCCTCTTTTTTCTCGTCCTTGCTGCACTCTCCGGAACAGTCGGTGAAATAATTGAGCGATTTGCCTTCTTTGCCGCAGTTGATAAACCACGTATGCCTCGGGAGATGATCTAATGAAATTTCCACTACCTGCTCCACTCGAAAAGATTCTCTTTAGAAAACAAGGCCCGCTAACCGATCAGCTTGAGCTGACCTCACCTGGTCTAGGACTTTCTAAGACAAACAAACACAAAGCACCCACAGCAACAACCTCACTCATTTGTGGTTACTGCTCTACAGGGTGTTCACTCAATGCCCACCTCAAAGATGGTGAACTTATCAATATCACTCCTGACCCTGACTACCCGGTTAATGGTGGCGTTGCCTGCCCAAAAGGCTGGGAAGCCATGAAGGCCCTCCAAGCAGATGATAGAGCGACAACACCATACCTTAGGGACAATAGAGGCAAATTAAAAGAAACCACATGGGAGACCGCCATTCCCTTATTTGTTTCAAATGTAAAACGAATTCAAAAAACCTATGGTAATGACTCTGTAGCATTTTTAAGTACCGGACAAATCCCCACAGAAGAGATGTTTTTCCTCGGGGCGCTCGCTAAATTTGGCATGAATATTATTCACGGTGACGGTAATACTCGACTCTGTATGGCCACAGCGGTTGTTTCATACAAACAGTCTTTTGGATTTGACGCTCCACCCTACAGTTATGAAGACCTTGAAGAGTCAGATACTATTTTTCTTGTGGGTTCAAACATGTGTGTCGCTCACCCGATATTATGGAATCGGATAAAAAAGAATAAACACAATCCAAAAATTATCTGTATCGACCCCCGTAAAACTGAAACGGCAATGATGTCGACACACTACTACTCACTTGCCCCAAAGGGCGACCTCTACCTCTTTTACAGTATCGCATCGGTTATCATATCAAATAACTGGGTAGACCTTGAGTATGTCGAAGCAAATGTAAATGGCTACAATGAATTCAAAGAATTTTTAACCGAATATTCACCAGAAAACGTTGCTGAGCATACTGGGCTCTCTTCACAAGACATATATGATATGGCTGAAATGATTCACTCAGGGAAACGAGTATCTTTCTGGTGGACCATGGGCGTCAACCAAAGCCATGAGGGAGTTCGAGTCGCTCAAGCTCTCATAAACCTAGCTCTTATCACGGGGAATATTGGGAAGCCAGGTACCGGAGCCAACTCAATCACCGGTCAGTGTAATGCAATGGGCTCACGCCTCTACAGTAACACCACAAATTTATTGGGTGGGTATGATTTCCTTAAAGAAAAAGACCGTACTCATGTTGCTGACATTTTAGGTATTGATCAAAAACGAATCCCACAAGAAAACAGCTTAGCATACGATCAAATCATTGAGGGAATACTTCAAGACAAAATCAAGGGACTCTGGCTTGTTGCAACAAATACCGCACATACCTTCATTAATAGCACAGAATTCAAACTCGTCCGAGACAAGCTTGATTTTCTAGTAGTTCAAGATATGTACCACACCACCGAAAGCGCGGAATTCGCCGATCTCATACTCCCTGCTGCAGGGTGGGGTGAAAAAGATGGTACATTTATAAATTCTGAACGACGTATTGGAATTCAAAAGAGGGTTTCAAAAGCCCCCGGTACTGCACTTTCTGACTTTAATATTTTTAGACTCATCGCTCAAGAGTACTGTGGTGACGATATTTTTTCAAAATGGACTCATCCAGAAAAAGTATTCTCTATAATGCAAGCCCTCTCTAAAGGACAGCCCTGTGATTTTAGTGGAATCAAAGGATACAACCACATTGACGAAGCACATGGAATTCAATGGCCGCACACTGATAATAAAAAGTCCGTTATTCCACAAGTACGCCTCTTTGAGGACGGTAAATTTTACCACGCAGATCAAAAAGCAAAATTACTTTTTGAAGCGCCTCGACCAGTCTATGAACCGACTGATAACAATTACCCCTTCACTCTATTAACAGGACGTGGTGCGTCATCACAATTTCATTCACAAACACGCACTAATAAATCAGGTATTTTAAGAATGCTCCATTCAAAAGAAATCTATGTTGAAGTTAACCCAGAAGATGGAAAAAAACTCGGCATTCTACCCAATGACTGGATAGTTGTAGAATCAAGGCGAGGAATGTTAAAGGCCCGTGTAGACTATAAGCACACGGTAAAAAAGGGGCAGGTATTTATCCCCATGCATTATAAAGAGACCAACCGTCTTACCTTCCCCTCTTTTGATAAATATTCTAGGCAACCCTCTTATAAACATTGTGCGGTTAACTTACGAAAAGTTTTAAATCAGGACGACTAATAGCTCACACTATCATGGCTGGTTACGGTGGCTATTAGAACTGAACAAAGGAAAAGTACTATGAATAAAGAAATTGTATTAATTGTAGGCAACGGAATGGTGGGCCTTAAGTTTTGTGAAAAACTACGTGAGCTTGACACCAAAAACCGTTATCAAATCATCACCTTTAGTGAAGAGGGTTTTCCTGCATATGATCGCGTTCACCTTAGTGAATATTTTAATGGCAAAACAGTTGATGACCTTATTATATCACCAGTTGAGTGGTACATTAAAAACAACATTGAGATCTATATAAATGAATCAGTAGTAAAGATCGACAAAGAGTTTAAAACCGCACTTACTTCAACTGATAGAGTCTTTGAATATGATCACCTTGTAATGGCAACAGGAGCTGCAGCATACGTACCTCCTTTCCCCGGAAAAGACAAAAAAGGGGTCTATGTATATCGTAATATAGCTGACCTTGAAAACATTGAAGAGTTTGCAAAAAAGGCAAACTCTGCCGCGGTAATAGGTGGTGGTCTTCTTGGGCTCGAAGCAGCAAAATCATTTAAAGATCTTGGAGTAACCACTCACATCATCAACAACGGAACAAAGATGATGCCCCGTCAACTTGATGATGCAGGCGCAGCTCTTCTCAATACAAAAATTCGAAAACTAAAAATCAAAACTCACTTCGAACGACACACGGTCGCAATTGAGGGAAAAGAACATGTAGAAGCTCTCCGTTTCAAAGATAACTCCACGCTTCCTATTGACATCGTTTTGATATCCACAGGAATATACCCCCGAGATGAGCTTGCAAAAGAGTCTGGAATTGATACTGGTGAACGTGGTGGTATCATTATTAATGATCATCTTCAAACAAATGACCCAAATATCTATGCCATTGGTGATTGCGCACTCCATGATGGTATTATGTATGGCCTGATTGCTCCTGGCTACAAAATGGCACAAGTTCTCGCTGAACGCCTCACTGGAACAGATTCCATATTTCAAACGATGGACTCCTCAACTCGGCTCAAACTTTTTGGAGTTGATGTATCATCCATTGGTGACCCACTTAAAAAAAGTCCTCGCTATAAAGAGGTCTCTATTATGAATGAGACCACTGGTATCTATAAGAAAATCATAACCGATAAAATAACAAACACTCTTATTGGAGCAATTCTCGTTGGTGACAACAGTGACTATAACAAACTTTACCAATATTATATTGAAAAAACTCCACTCCCCCCTGTTGCAGAATCACTACTCATACAAACAGGAGATACTGACAATTCCTTCGACCTTAAAGGACAAATTTGTAGTTGTGCAAATGTCACTTATGGCGATGTAGCGAAAGCAATTGAAGATGGCGCTGGAGATGCCAACGAAATCAAAAAAATTACAGGCGCCGGAAGTGGATGCGGAAGCTGTATGTCACTCGTAAAACAGTTTCATTCGGACTATATCGAACAAGCTGGCGGTTCCGTTGACAAATCAATTTGCGAACATTTTAGTTACTCTCGTATTGAATTAGCACAAATACTTAGAACCACTGGTGCCCGTAGCTTTCACCATATTCTCAATTCACATGGTAATGGTGGTACTGGATGCGAAATATGCAAACCTGCAGTCGCAAGTATATTGGCTTCCTATAAAAATGAACACATACTTCTAGAAGACCTTGCCGCACTTCAAGAAACCAATGATCGATACCTCGGAAATATTCAAAAAAACGGTACATACTCAGTAGTCCCTCGGGTACCCGGTGGAGAGATACTCCCCGAACAACTTATTACGATTGGCCAAGTTGCTCAGGATTTCAAACTCTATACCAAAATCACTGGCGGCCAACGAGTCGATCTTTTTGGTGCACGACTTGAAGACCTTCCGGTAATATGGGAAAAATTGATAGCTGTTGGACTCGAGTCAGGCCATGCCTATGCAAAATCACTCAGAACAGTTAAGTCGTGTGTTGGTTCCACCTGGTGCCGTTACGGCGTACAGGATTCAGTGAAAATGGCCATCGACCTCGAAAACCGATACAAAGGCATTCGAACTCCGCACAAAGTAAAGATGGCAGTCTCTGGTTGCGCTCGTGAGTGTGCTGAAGCTCAAAGTAAGGATGTTGGTGTCATTGCAACTGAGAACGGCTGGAACCTCTACCTCTGTGGAAATGGTGGAATGAAACCCGCACATGCTGTACTCTTCGCTGTCGATATTGATGATGCAACCCTCGTGCAATATATTGACCGTTTCATGATGTATTACATTAGAACAGCGGATAAACTTACTCGAACCGCGGCATGGTTCGAAAGCCTCCCTGGCGGCCTTGAACACTTACAAGATGTTATCATGAAAGATTCCCTAAAAATCTGCACCGATCTCGACCGTGAAATAGCGTATCTTGTTGACACATTTCAATGTGAATGGACAACTGCTGTTACAACTCCTGAAATCAGAAAAACCTTTAGAAGCTTTATCAATAGTGATGCCAAAGATGAGACTATTCAATTTGTTGAGGTTCGTGGCCAAATTAAACCACTTCTCAAAGATGAAGAATCCTCTACGTCAGCATCTCCAGAACTACAGCTCATAAATATGTAATGATCCAGCCAGCAGGGCCTCCTGAACATCCGTACAACTACTTTTCCGTGTAGGGGGTCTTGCTATTTTACTAAATGCTTCTTTTTTAATAATGTAAGAAATTCACCTGAGCGGTTAAGATGTTCTATGATCTCAACAATTGATGAATAGTACTTTTTTGATTGAGCACTAAATACTGCACGCATATTATATTCATAATCTTTTTTATCGCATACTCTAAAACTGTTCTTATGCTCAGGGTACTCTCCTATAAACTTCTGTAACAACGATTGACTAATCACTGCAATATCACCACGCTGCAAAAGTAATTTTTTAATCACCTCGTTAGGATTTCGAGAAAGGGACGCATTAAATCGTTTTTGCAAAATTTGTCTATCAGTAATATTTTCAGCAAATACATAATGATATCCAAAGGTCAAAAGCAATGACTTACCCTTAAGCGTTTTACAAAATGAGTTATTCTTTGTCTCACTGTGTAACGCAACAAAAAGATCCGCATCATTATACGGTATAGAGCCAATATGAAACAAACTACTCGATAAAACATCGTAGCGAGCCCAGCCCCATTGTATATCTTCAAAAAGTATTAAGTCAATATTGCCATTAATAATATCACCATACCGACGCTTCGCTGAAGTTTCCAAAAAAGTAAAGTGAAATTTACTTTGGCTCTTATTGAGTAACGCGATATAATCAAAGGTAAAACCAGTTTTGTAATCAGCCTCTATATAGGGAGGAAAAACATATCCACCAACCCTAATGGTATCCACCGGCAAACTATTACAATAGCCAACTATTACACAGCAGGCCATTACAACAAGTATATGTTTACATCTGAAGGGCATTGTTCTCAATAGCAAGATCATTACATTGAGTATACCAGATTTTTATCAAACAGCTTCACTTATCTTTCTTCAGCTACCTATTCAATACATTTTTTTCCAATAATCACCATTAACTCAACACAAAAAGGGCCAGTATAAAAATACCGGCCCACAATAGTCTAAAAATTAGACTCAAGAATTAATAAGGTTATTCAAAAAAAAGCTTTTTTGCCCCTTCGAACATTGCTTCTATTTCATCTTCTTTACGGCACTCTGCATAAATACGAACTTTCGGCTCTGTTCCTGATGGACGAATAAGCATCCAAGAATCATCTTCAAAGATGATTTTAACGCCATCTAAAGTTACCAGTTGTTTAACCTTTTTATCTTCATCACCAACAGTTACTGTTGAGCCAACAGGTGCTTTAGTTGCAACTGCATTTACCTGTGCAACAAGAGGTGCGCCTATAAGACTTTTATCAACGTCAAAACCAAAACGCTCAGGATAAAAATAACCGTACTCTTCTTGTAGATCTTTAAGGTATTGTCCAAGGCTTTTACCAGTATTAGCCATCATCTCAAGAGCAATAAGAAGTCCAAACTGCGCATCTTTTTCAATAGTGTTGTTATAACCAGATATCCCATCAGACTCTTCAAAAGAGATAAGTGATTTTGGGTCAGCATCAACTTTATTATAAGGACGAAAGTTTTTAAAACCAACTGCCGTTTCCTTGAGTTCAACACCAAGCTTCTCAGCTATAATGTTAACAAAATTTGAGGTTGCGACTGATTTAGCCACACACCCTTTAATGTTACGTATTGTAGCAAGGTAGTGAAAAGCCATTGCACCAAAACGGTTCATGTCAATCTCAATGGTACCATCATAAAAACGGATACGGTCTCCATCAGGATCAAAAATAACTCCGAGCTTCAACTCAGTACCCTTACCAGCAAGAACTTCTTTTACCTCTGCAAGGTTTACAGAAGAAGGTTCGGGGGCAATACCACCAAACAGAACGTTGTCGTCAGTTTTTATAGTTGTCAAACAAGAAGGGTTATTAAGAATATATTCTGGACGTCCACGAGTAGAGCCATGTACATGGTCTGTAACCAATGCCAATTTTCCAGAATTTAAAAATGCTTCGATTGTTGTAAAATCAATAGTACCTTTTTTAATCAAGTACTCTTTATACACTTTTAAAATATCAAATGTTTCCCACGCAACATCACCAGGAAATTCAAACTGATGATCAGCCATCATTTCATTTGCATTTTCTGTAATAACTGAAGTAATTTCAGAACCTGCTGGGCCACCATCTGCTGGATTAAATTTAATGCCTGCATAGTCAGCAGGGTTATGAGATGGGGTCATGTTGATTGCACATGCCGCTTCAAGCATTTCAACAGCTGCTGAATACTCTGGTGTTGATGCCTCACCTGCAAAGCGTACTTTGACGCCTTCTTTTATAAATTCATTTGCTGCTATACGACAAAAGTCTTCACCAAGCATACGATTGTCATGCCCAATGATGAGTCCTCTTTTCTGGAGTTCTTCAAAACTGTTGATTCCAAGATGTCCCCAAAGAACTGCATCAGCTTCTTTATACATTTTGATAATTGCTTTAGCCACAACTTGTACATTACGAAGTGTAAATTCACTTCCAATCTCACCACGCCAGCCAGATGTTCCAAAATTTACTGTTGCTGGTTCGTTTGATTTCAGTGCCGCTGCCTGAATATCTTCAACAAGATTCCATTCTGTCTTTGGATCAAAATCCTTGCTCAGTACCTTTTTCCAGGTGTCTGTAATAGTCGCTGTGGTCATAGTTTTCTACCTATATAATGGGTTTTTGACATTTTGATTCAAATGTAGATTATTTGTTTCTCAATCACATTTCTTAATTCTAATGAAATCTAATTCACTTAACTTTTTACCTTTCATACTGAGCCACTCCATTATTTAGGCTATTTTTAGTCTACTGCCTCAATAAACCAGATATTCTCACATATATATAACACCCAATAGTAGTGTCATTTAAGCTGATGCCCCCCCTTCCCCCATAATCAACTTTACATTATCCTTGGAAATTCTATCATTATGCTCAACAGGTAAGAAAGGAACATACTATGATTATTGAACACGCTCATCAACTCGAAGGTGTATTTACCGCACTATTTACTCCCCTTAAGAGTGATGACCCAAAGCGTTTGAATAATTCTATTGACTTTGATAAAAGTAAAACGATGATCGATGACCTCATCAATGCTGGCATTACCGGTATTGTCCCATCAGGTACAACCGGTCAATCAGCTACTCTTTCTAATGCACAACATTTGGAATTTATTCAATTTGTAGTCGAGCATGTCAATGGCCGTGTACCTATTATCGCGGGCGCTGGTTCTAATTGCACCCGTGAATCAGTAGAAATGATTAACAAAATTCAAACGATTTCACCTGTTCCTGTTCTCTGTGTCACTGGATATTATAACAACCCAACACAAGATGGTGTAAAACTTCATTACGAAACTCTCGCTGCTGAAACAGATGCGAAAATTGTCATGTATAATGTCCCTTGCCGAACCTTAAGTTACATTGAACCCGAAACAGCTATTGCTCTTGCCGAAAATAGCAGTATCATTGGCATGAAACAAGCTGTTTCATTTCAGCCAGATGGCGAACATTATTCTGACACTCAAAAAGTAGCAGATGAAACAAAAGAGCTTGATTTTACCCTGATTAGCGGGGAAGATGATTCATTTTTTCACATGCTTTCAATTGGTGGCAAAAGTATCATAACGGCTACGGGCAATATACCAGAAGCTGCACAAAAGTATCTTCAAATCAAAGAGCAATTTGAAGCAGGAGAGCCTGTCAAAGCACAAGAAACACAAGATTCACTCAGCTCTCTCGTACAAGCATGTTTTTGCCTCAAGAATCCTATCCCTCTTGGTACTCTTTTTAACAGCCCACTCTATCAACCTATGAGTTCGGTACGTGAAACGAGTAATGGAGAAGCCCTCTACAGATCACTAATGGATAGCATTAAAAAAGAAGCAGCTTCGCTTCTCAAATTCCACTAGTTCTTATTAAAACATCGTTCCACTGATCTATACATTTCTATAAATGTATTTCGTATTGGCATTTACCCTATCATTATGTTATATTGAATCTATGTTCTTGTGAACAACGACACCCACCCGTTACCCAGAGATGGGTAACACCCATAAAAGAAAGCATCTGTTTGAATAAAACAGATGCTTTTTAGTTATTTAGATTTAACCATAAGTAAGCGTAATGTCTCTCTTAGATACTCGACCGAACCACTTGCTTTTTCTATAAGCCCGCTATCCCCTGTCTCCACAATATCCCAGATAGGGGCTATTGATGCAAAAAGAAGCTGAGCTGGTTCCTGCTTAAGATTAAGAGAACTCTGCACTTGAGATAATATGTTTTGAATTTTTATTTGAGACTCAGCGTCTCCCTCTTTGAAGCTCTTCATTAAAACTATCGCCCGGTCGAGTAACTTCTCATATGATTTTAAGCTTCCAGCAGTCATAATATCACTTTTCCGATACTCTTCAATCACTTCTTGACGACGATCACTCATAGTATCGATTCACACTATTGCAACAATCCCAACATATTGTTTCGGGATATTTCGTTAAAGTTTTTGGATGCAGCAATACCTGTTTGACTTAAAAGCCCAGCTCGTGCATTCTCCATTGCTCCTTGTGCATAATCGAGGTCTTCAATCAACGATTGAGCCGCCGCAGTCTGTATCGCCTGGTTTTTAAGGTTATTATCTGTGTGCTCAAAGGTGTTGTAAGTTGCTCCAATATTTGCCCGCTGAGAATTCAAGCTTTTCATAGCATCGTCAGTTTGCGAAACAGCTGATTGCGCACCTGCCGCAGTAGAAATATCTCCACCTGCCCCAATTCCATTTGCCGTAATATCAAACTCTTGAAAACTTCGTTGATCTCCAGCCTGCGCTCCCGCCTGAACGGTGCCTGAACCATCTGAAAGGGGCGTTCCACCGTCAGCAACTGATTGACCATTAAAATTTGACGACTCAGAAATACGAGTAATCTCTTCGTTAAGTGCTTGATACTCTGTATTGAGCGCTTTTCGATCATTATCCGTCAGAGTGCCATTTGATGCTTGCAATGCAAGCTCTCTTTGGCGCTGCACCATAGATGATACTTCATTCGCTGTCCCATCCTGAATATTTAATACACTTTTCGCATCACCAATATTGACTGAGGCTTGTTTCATTCCTCGGACCATTTTTTCGAGTTCTTTGGCCATGGCCAAACCTGACGCATCATCAGAAGCACGATTTATACGTTTACCCGTAGATAGCTTTTCCTGAATCTTTGACCAGAAATCACTATTTCTATTAATTTGACCTATTCTTTGGAGGCCACCAGCTTTATCAATCATCATACTATACTCTCCCATAGTTAATGATGCACTGCACCTTATTCTATATATCGACCAAAATATTGATCACTTTAATGATTTTACACTTTTACTTGAAGTTTTGCCTTAAGATTAACCTTGGTGTGATAGTAATCACATCAAATAACACAAAGAATGAAGGAAATTAAAGAGACGTCGTAGCGTGATTTTAAATCGATAAAGCTAATTGAGTTCAACAACATCAATTTCACAAACTACGACGTCTTAAAGCGGCATATTGTAATTTACTAATTTACAATTCTATTAGTATTACAAAATGCAATGTACAAAAAAAAGATTTTTGGGAACCTAAAACTTCTAAATAACTCTAAAATTTCTAAAACCTATTATTGAGAAATTTAGGCCGAGAATTCGTCACTAAAGACTAATCATTATTTTTTAAACTTCAATGTGGATTTTAAGAGCATTTTGAACGCCCCTTCATTTGTGTCATTATATTAAAGCCAATATAGACGGTGATAGTCGCGCAAGGAGTATCAATTTATTTGGAGCTGACATATATTAAACACGATTTAAGCCTCAATATACTTCTTCCTATAAGTGCCACTACCCAGAAGAATATCAATAGCCAATTTTTCATATTCATATTCATATGCTTCTGTGCGCCAGATAAAATCGTTGGGGTACTCTTTTACTAGATACTTTAATATTTCAATGGCTGTGTTAAAGGGCATAAATTGATCACGATCAGAAATATGAAACTGTGCACCGCCACACATCTCCCCACTCCATTTATGGAAAGTAGGTTGAAAATAGGCTTCTCTAAAATGGACCCCTGGCAACTCTAATCCATTGAGGAATGTGCACATTTTGGGGGCGTCAATAAAAGGGGCACCAAAAAGCTCAAAGGGGCGAGTTGTCCCCCGCCCTTCAGAAACATTAGTAGCCTCAAACAAGCACATTCCAGGATATACAATTGCTGTATCAAGAGTAGGCATATTCGGCGATGGTAACACCCAAGGAAGTCCTGTTTCATCAAACCACATTTCTTTAGAATAGTGTTCCATCTCAAGTACTCGCAAGTCGCAATCAGGAAAGCACTCCTTTTTAAATTGTACGGCAAGTTCTCCGATGGTTTTACCATGACGAACTGGGATAGAGTGTAATCCAACAAAAGAGGTATGATCAAGCTCGAGTACAGGACCTTCAACATCTCTACAATTTATAGGATTGGGCCTATCACAAACTACAATTGTTTTTCCAAGACGCTCAGCTGCTTTCATACAAAGGTACAGAGTCCAAATAAAGGTATAATAACGGGTCCCTATATCCTGAAGGTCCACGAGAACTACATCAAGATTATCATACATTGCATCAGTAGGTTCCCTATGCTCACCATACAAACTATAGACGGGAATATTTAACGCTGAATCGATTCCCCCTTCCCATTCTATCATATTATCCTGAGTATGTCCCTTTATGCCATGCTGTGGCCCAAACAATGCCGAAATTTCAAATAATGAGCGGTTATGGGTTAAGAGTATATCGAGAGAATGAGCTAAATTTGAGCAAATTGACGCAGGATGCAATACTGCCCCAATCTGTTTTCCGACTAAATCCAAAGGCCACAATTTTTCGAGATTTTCTACAGGTAAAACAACAGGTTTTTTATTACTTTGCATAAGGAAACAAGTTCTTGTTTTAGGACAATAGACAAAAGATAATATAAGATAAATCGTAGGAGCATATATAATGGCTGCACTGAATAAAGTAATGTTGATTGGAAACCTTGGTAGAGACCCTGAAGTACGCATGGCTGGAGAGTCTAAAGTTGCCAACTTTTCAATAGCGGTAACCGAAAAATTTAAGGGCCGTGATGGTCAACAGCAAGAAAAAACCGAATGGGTAAATATCGTATTCTGGGGCCGTCAGGCTGAAATATGCGAACAATATCTTCGTAAAGGTTCACCAATTTATATTGAAGGTAAGTTAGAAACTCGTTCTTGGGATGACAAAACAACAGGTGAGAAAAAATTTCGCACTGAAGTTCGTGGCATTGTAATGCAAATGCTCGGGAGCAAAGGTGAAAGTTCTGGAGGCGGTTCATATGGAGCTCCTGCTGCTGCTGCACCTGCAGCGCCAATGGACAGTGGTTTTTCTGCTCCACCAGCACCAGAAGACGATCTGCCCTTCTAAACAAAAGATTATTTACAAAAGGCACTGTTTTCTAAACAGTGCCTTTTTTTATCTTTCCACTGCTACAACGACAAATTACTACCAGCTCAAGTGGAATATTAATATCTTTTTCAGTACACTAACATCTTCCAGAGGTCCCTGTGCTTCCTGAACTTATGAATATCATCCTTCTCGTATCAGTTACCCTCGTAGCATTTTCAGTTGCGATAAATGCAGAAGGTCCCATTAAAGTAACCCTCTCCTATATTATTGCTTTTGCATTATTAATTATCTCTATCATGACTGTAACCCTCAATTGGGAAGCTGTTGCTGGCAAATCAGCAGCAGACGATTCTAATCAACCAATTATAGAACAACTTCCCCCTGCCGAAATAGTTCCTGTTGATACTATTCCACAAGTCAAGGCAAAAGAAAAAAAGCCTGATAACAAAGAAGCTATTGACAAGTTTATGAGTAAAGGAAAGTACTGGAATGAGAAGGGAGCCTATTGGGCAAAAAAAATTAATAACTTTAGTCTTGATAACCTCTACGACATGAGCGAAGAAGAGTATGAAAAGCTTGTTTCCGAAGCAAAAAAATATTCATCTAAAGCGACTACAGTCTACAACAATATTAAAGTACTCAAGGCCACCGACTCTTCTACAAAAGCTCTTAAAAAGAAATTAAAAGCCGCGGGTGCTCAGCTCAATTTAGCTGGTGTGAAATTAGTTAAATTTTTTAGTGCAGAAAATGAAGATGAAGAAGCAAAGCTTGAAGAAGAGTTCATTTCCTACTCGAAAAAAGCGCTCACCGGCTTTAATAGATTAGGGAATTCATTCTAAAGATCAATCAGGGTATTGTGTACCAATATCTAAAAACTCTTCAATATCTCTCAAAAACAATTCTATAAGGGTCGGATCAAAATGTCGACCCTTTTCACTTTGAAGAAGTGCAATAATTCTATCAACACTCCACGCATCTTTATAAACTCTCTTATGTCCGAGAGCATCGAAGACATCTACAAGTCCTATTATTCGCCCGTAAATATGAATTTCGTCTCCGGCTAACTGGTTTGGATATCCAGTACCATCCCACTTTTCATGATGTTCATGAGCAATGATTGCTGCTGCTTTCAACAAATCGCGATTGGATTTTTTTAATATACCAAAACCAATTTCTGCATGCGTTTTCATTACTTCATATTCTTCAGGGGTTAATTTACCTGGCTTTTTCAAAATATTATCAGGTATCCCAATTTTTCCTACATCATGCATAGGGGCAGCCATTTCAATCTCTTCAACTTGTGTTTCTACAAGTTCGAGCTTCTGGGCAAGCAATCCTGCCATCTTAGACACTCGTCGCACATGGTTGGCTGTTTCACGTGAATGATTTTCTACTACTTCCCCAAGAGTAAAAATAACTTCACGTTGAGTGTCAAGAACTTCTTGATTCAACATAAAATTATCAAATGCTACCGAAACATTTATTGAAAAGACATTGATCAACTCTTTATCAATCTCACTTAATTCTCCGAGCCCTGACACATACGCAATGTGATCGATTCCATTATGGGTATTAAAATATATGACGTAGATATTTTCAGCATAAAAACTTTTCTTTTCGACTCGTGCAATCTCTATTGCTTCGATAACTTCAGTAGGTAAATCTGAAGAATAAACGCTTTCTCCAGTACTACCAAACTTACCGGTCGATGCTAATATAACCCGCTGATCTTTTTTACATGATACAATAAGTCCATCCACGCTCGACCCAATATGAACCTGTAGTACTCCATACAATTGTAATAGAGCACCACGAGCAAAATTGTAGATTGATTGAAATTCAAATAGGGAGGATGACGAGTTAATTATATGCTCCAATCCTTTACGGGAACGTTCAATGATCATTAAGTCTTTAAATGTTCGAAGTGACGAAGTAATTGTTATAAAAAGATTTTGTGCAGTTAATTCTGCTTTATGTTTGTATGAGTTAATATCATACTCCATAATAACATGCTTTTCAGGAGCTTTACCCGGTTGGCCAGTCCGTAATATAATGCGGGTAAATCTATTATGTAAGCTATCTCGAATATATTTTGTTACTTCAAGACCGGTATCATCATTTTCCATGACAACATCAAGTAGAATGATAGCCGTATCAGGATTGTCTTCCATTAATTTCATTGCTTCTGCACCGGTATACGCAGAAAGAAATGTTAACCCTCTTCCTTCAAACCGATAATCGTCGAGGACAAGGCGAGTAATTTTATGTACCTCATCTTCATCATCAGCAATAATAATCTTCCAATTTTTTGAATCTTGTTCAAAGACTGAATGATTACCTTCATCTGAAACGAAGAGTATCGGATCATCATTCGAAAATGACTGAGTCTCACTCATAAAATTTATGTTCCCTGTTATTGTTATTATTAGTATATCACAGAACGGCCAAATATGCCGTTAATTATTTAAAATTTTATTATCTGAAAACAAAATATCCAATTAAGTACCATCTATCGTGGCTAAACCTTTCAATTCAATGAGTAATCTATCCTGTAGAATATTAAAATCAGTAAGGAGATCCCTATATAATGTTCCTATTAGATCTTCATTATCATTGTCATTAGGTCGAAAGTCTTCTATTTCAGACGCTTTCCTGGACATTATTTCTCCACTAATGCTAAGACAAGACCCTTTGATTTTATGACCCAGTTTGTTTATCTCTTGGTGGGCATCATTCTTTATTGCTATTCCAAGCAAGCTGAGTTCTTTTGGCATTTCTTTAAGAAATATTTCAATGAGATCTTTAAGTAATTCTTTATCTTCCATTATTCTTTTTAAAAGGAATGATTTATTGAATATTTGAATATTACCAGATATTTCGTCGTTAGTACTATCTGGATGATGTAAATTAAATACCTCAGTACCTTGTTTATCTACCCACTGAATAAGCTTATTATTTAGATTTTGGGGTTCAACTGGTTTTGCAATATAGTCATTCATGCCAGCATCGATGCACCGCTCCCTATCACCTTGCATTGCATTGGCAGTCATAGCTATTATTGGTATTTCTCTATTAATTACAGTAGAATCAATTGCTCTAATGGAACGAGTAGCTTCGAGTCCATCCATGATGGGCATCTGCATGTCCATAAATATTAAATCGAATGCTTGAGTCTCAAGTATTGCAACAGCTTCCTTTCCATTATTTGCAATAGTTGTTCGCGCACCAAAATGCTTTAGCATACCCTCAGCAACTTGTTGGTTAACTAGATTGTCTTCTACCAATAAAATATCATAAAATCTTTTTTGTAATCCCAATATATGATTTTGAGTTATAATAGTGTCACACTTCTCATTAACCGTTTCAGCAGATTTACCCAATACCAACTCTAAGCATAGGTGTAAATCATGGGGTAATACAGGTTTAGTTAAATACGCACAAAACCCAAGCTCTTCATAGGACTTGGACTCTTCTTGATCTCCGATTGAAGTCATCATAATTAGTTTTGTTCCAGATAATACTGAGTCACTTTTAATGATCATCCCCAATTCTTTACCATCCATTTCTGGCATTTGCATATCAAGAATTGCTATCATATAAGGAGCATTAGCTTCTGCACTTTTTCTTAACTCTAGCAAGCCTTCTTGAGCATTTGGTGCTACATCACAGATAGCTCCCCATAATTCAATTTGATCTTTAACCAACATTCTGTTCGTATTATTATCATCAACAAATAATATTTTAGTATTTCTGATATCTACATATTGTGGAATCGCTGAAACATCAAGTGATTTTTGAAAGGATATTTCAAACCAAAAAACGGAACCATTTTCACAAGACGAAAATTGATCAATATCCATAACACATGGTGGACTTACCATGCCAATAACCCCATTCATTAACCCTACTAATTGGCGTGAAATAGTTAATCCAAGGCCGGTACCACCAAATTTTCGTGTTGTTGATCCATCAGCTTGTGTAAAACTTTCAAACAGCTTTTCTTGTTGAACTACTGGTACACCAATACCAGTATCTCGTACCATAAATCTTACCGTTACTAGCTCATTAGCCATTGAGAGTTTATCAATATACAGGGCAACCTCACCACTTTCTGTAAATTTTAATGAATTCCCACATAGGTTAGTTAAAATTTGTACTAACCTCCCTGGATCACCTATAAGATGCCTAGGAATCTCTTCATCTAAATGACAGATAAACTCAAGCTTTTTTTCTTCTGCTCTAAAAGCTTGAGCTGTTATAAAGTCTTGTAGAACATGTATAATATCAAATTCAATTTCTTCAATATCTAATTTACCAGCCTCGATTTTAGAGAAATCAAGTATATCATTTATAATCATTAGCAGTGATTGCCCGCTTGTTTTAACTGTCTCAGCATATTTTCTTTGACTCGTAGATAGGGTCGTTTCTAGAAGTAAGGAATTCATTCCTAGCACACCATTCATTGGAGTTCGAATTTCATGACTCATAGTAGCTAAAAACTCACTCTTTGCTTTGCTTGCTGCTTGTGCATCTTCTGCAAGTTTTTCTGCCAATCGAGTTTTCTCCTGAAGTGAGTCATTTAGATCTCGAATTTTTTTCTCTTCAGTTAAATCCATAAATACAAACACAGCACCTGTTACTGATCCGCTTCCATCTTCAATAGGGCCAGCTGAATTTGCCATAAAAAAAGTGTCACCTTTTTTATTTTCAACAATGACTTGATCCGCCAAACTAGTCACTCCTATAGAAGAAAGTACTATTTGAACAGGGTTTTGAATAAGTGCTTGTGAATATGCATCTTTAATAGTTATCACATCAATAAATGACTGCCCAATGAGCTCTGAACTATACTTCCCAAGTAATTTTGCCCCTGAACTATTTACCCCAACTATTATACCAGATAAATCAGTAGTAATTACTGATTCACCAAGTGCATTTAAAGTGGTTCGTAAATATTTTTCACTTTGTTCAAGATTTGATTTTGAATCAGTAATACGGTGTACCATTTCATTAAATCCATCATACAAAGTACCAACCTCATCATTAGCCACTTTTGATACTGTACTTATATTATCGTTCCAATCAAGGGAGTGCATTTTGGTGACTAAATTCAAAATTGGGGAAGTAATGCCTTTCTGAAATACCGCTCCAAGTAAAGCAGCAATAAGTGTTACCACAAACATAATTAAAGAAAAAACGATAATAGTTTGTGCAGTTTGACGCTTCAGTTCATCAGTTGATACCTTAATGAATACAGTTCCAAGATATTCCCCATCCTTTACTAATACATTATAAATATGAAGATATTGATCATGGAAATACCAACTGTCACTTTTAACTTTTCGGGTTACAGATTCTACAGATTCTAGATGATATTCTGCAAACACAATTGAATCAGCAGTAAATATTACACATTCTGTAATATTTGGTATGTCCTTTAGTGTTTTAAGGTAATTAGTTGCTGCGTCAGAGTCATCAAAAAGTAAAGGGATCTCAGCATAACTTGCTACAACGCGGGCATTTTGTTTTGATGTATTTACCAAGTTGGCTTTTAAGTTTTGAATATTAAAATATATTCCAGCACTGAACCCCAATGTTAAAGTGACTAAACTAATAGAAACTATTATTAAAACTAAT
This sequence comes from Fibrobacterales bacterium, assembly GCA_051532055.1. Taxonomy (GTDB): domain Bacteria; phylum Fibrobacterota; class Fibrobacteria; order Fibrobacterales; family JAOPTW01; genus JAOPTW01. The sequence goes on from JAOPTX010000002.1 coordinate 53,140, forward strand.
TTTCTTTTAATAGATAAATCTCTATAAAGTTTCACGTTAATCACCTCCAATAACTTTTGCATAATTCAAAAGGAAAGAGTTAACATGTAAATTGGCCTTCTTAAGAGAGGTTAAGTTAATTTCAAATCGTAATTTTTTAGAGTCAATAAAAAAGTTTATATGTGAACCTTTGTCTCCAAACCCATCACTGGAACTCATTAATAGTACTGTGTAAGTTTCACAAATTTTGACTAAATCTTCTATGACCCCATTAAAGTCTTCGCTCACATAAAGAACATCAAATGATTCATCAATGTCTGTAATTGAGATATTAACAACCTCAATATTTTTCTTTTGAACCTTTTTTTTAGAATAATATTTTGACATCAATTCATAGACAGCATAATCATCTAAAATACCAATTTTAAGCGATTTTTTAAGATTATTGTGGGACTGTTTATTCCATTTAATGAGACCAATTATTTTTGATGTAAAAGCAATTTTTAGGTTTTGCTCCTTCGAACCTTTTGCATAAAGAGGTGTTGAGGCAAAAATAAGACAAAAGATTAGCAAGTAATAAACGTTATTACGAAAAGGAAACAATGTATTAATTGATATTCTCAACGCTTTTCCACTACTTAGCTAAATAATCCGTAAAATAATGGTACTACTATTGCTACAGAAGTCAATAAAAAAAGTTCTTACAAGCAATTATGGAATTTAGCATCAAAAAAGTAAAACTATAGTTTTCCCATTGCTTTTTAAATTTATCAATACGATACTATTATATGCTCGTAACGTACAGGTAGACCATGTCTGGGAATTCATATAAAAACTTTTATATACTCATATGTATAGCACTTGTAACATTTGGTAATACTAGTGAATATGATTATGACGAACTTCATAACCTAACATTTGAAGAACTTTTGGATATTGAAATACAGACAGGTTCTTTTCTAGAACTTGACCTTATTAATTCTCCTTTTAGTCTTACCATAATAAACAAAAAACAAGTCTACACTTCTGGTGCTCGACATTTAACAGAGTTATTAGAAATTTATGTTCCTGGTTTCCAATACATGTACAATCGTTGGAATGGAGAGATTTGGGGCATGCGTGGTATAGCTGCAGATAGAAATACGAAATTTATTTACCTCGTCAATGGCCACAAAATGAATACACAAGCACGAGATGGGGCTACTTCTGAATTGAATATTGGCCTACTTAATGATATTGAACGAGTAGAAGTACTTCGGGGTCCAGCAGGTCTTGTATATGGTTCTGGAGCTCTTGCCGGGATAATAAATGTTGTCACCAAGAAATATTCCGGTAAGAATATTAATCAAGGAGTAGTAACATTAGGAACATGGGACTTTAACGGAGGTACCACTCAAGTTGAAGCTATGGTAGCACAGAAGATAGGAAAAGAAAATAATATTACCCTCCAATTGGGGTATAAGAAATCAGATGGTACTCCAGCAGAATCTACCCCAATATGGGGAAAACCACATTGGCCCTATCCATTTTGGACTGGCTACCAAGAGGATTATATGCCCTCTGCAGGCTGTGGATGGTGTACACCAGGAAACTGGAAATTAGACTTTCTTTGGGAATATAAAAACCTGGAAATAGAAGCACGTTACACACATCAAGTAACCAATTCAGGTGCATTGTTTATTCTTGATCCATGGCCCGAAGATGAAAACAACCAAGATACTACGTTAAGTTCTCGTTGGGTTAAAGGTTCTCAAGAAGAGGCATGGACTGTAAATGACGAAGGTAGCCTAGAACATACATGGTGGGGAAACATAGATACCTATAATAATAATAGAAGACAATATCAACATGACAACATTATGGTTAATGCTTTGTATAAAATTCCCATAGGAGATAATTCCTTGAAATTAAATGCAAGCTTTGATGGTAACACTAACAGAATAAATCTTGAAAAGCGTGCCGGGTTTGAATCTTTTTATGCTACAGAACGAGAAGACTATATCGAGGAAACTTTTGGAGAAAAGCGTTATACAATGGGGGCTCAATACTTAATTAACTCCATTGAAAATTTAAATATGGCTGCAGGATATGAATTTCGTTATGATGTTATTGGTGGAGACCTTTCTGGAAATAACCAAATAGGTAGGAACACAAAAAGGCAGATTGTGTCAAATGTAAACTATTCAAATAATTCATTGTATTTTGAGGGTTTTTATTCAATAAACGATTTTATTGCAATGCATTTGGGAGTTCGGTACGATTTACATACTCGTACACAAAATGACGGCGGTATTGTCAGCCCTAAGTCAGCAATAATATTTAAACCAAATAAAGAGCATGCAATAAAATTGATTTACCAATCCTCTTCGAATAACGGAACAGCTGATAGTTACGAGTATAATAAAAACCACTTTACCGAAACCGGAGAAACATACGATTATTACCATTTTCTTGAACCAACAGATATTCCTGGAGATAGAACAGATATTGTACCTGGTTGGACTCTAGACCAACTTCATGCACAAAAACCAGAGAAGATACACTCGTTGGAACTTAACTCAGTACACCACATAAGTAACATAACAATTAACCCTTCTGTATCAGTGAATCGTGTAGAAAACCTATTTGTATGGGATCAAAGTTCGTTCATTGCTCTTAACGCAGATACGTATCATTTTATGAATATAGATGTTGATGCTCATTTTACAATTAAAGGTTTAACTATTGGAGGCAATCATACCATACAACGACCAATTGCAATGGACTTAGACGATTATAACACAATAAGTAAGACAAGATACCATTGGAGTAGATATGATAGCATTACAACAGGTCCAGAAACAATGTATATACCGATTGAAATTACCGATGATATGTATGCAAATGATTCAAGTGTTATCAATGCAAACTTTCCACAGGATACAAGTAACTTATTGAAAAAACAAATTTCAGCTGATGGTGAAAATTTTCTTAATCTCTCAACTCAAATTACCAAGTTATATTTTGATCTCACCCTAGTAGAAGGTTTAAGTTTCCATAGTGACATGCGAATTTTTTGGGGCTTACCTGGAAGAAAAGTATATATGGACAAAGAACCAGAATATGAGTATCACTCCTTAGACAGCGACCCCATGGTTAAATTCAATGCAAGTATCCATTGGAATGTACTCAATAACTTAAGAGTCTCTATCT
>JAOPTX010000003.1:0-71126 GCA_051532055.1 Fibrobacterales bacterium
CGATTTTTTAACTAACTATAAGTATTGATCTAAAAGGAACATTATGAGCTGGAGATTAGATAAAACTCATGCAGCATACTCGCTATTAACACCGCCGGTTCAACGAAAATTTGATGAGTGGCAGAATGACATACACAGAAACGGTACACACCCTAAAACTGCAGCAGAAACAGTCGGAGCTTTTCAATATGAGTCTCTTGCAAATGAAAAATATTCAATTCGTCTTTCACAGAGTGACCGTGTATTATTTAAGCTTGAAAACAGTTGCGTTCGCTTACTAGAGGTTGGTGGACACAACTAAGGCCTTCTGTTAAAATAGAGAAACAAAAAAAGGTCAGCTCATTTGAGCTGACCTTTTTTTGTTTTATAAAATGTGCCGGTGATTAGCTACAGCAAGAGCTCCCATCTTTTTGGCCTTCAGTACTACAGCATTCAGAGCCATCATCATGGCCTTCACCACCACAACATTCTGTGCCATCTGTGTGGCCTTCGCCACCGCAACAACCTGATTCTGCATGTTCTGAACCACCACAACAGCCACCTTCTTGATGAGGATGTCCATGTTGGAGCTCTTCTTCTGTCGCTTCGCGGATTTCAGTGATTTCAATTTCAAAATGGAGAACTTGACCAGCAAGGTCGTGATTGCCATCAACAATAACACCTTCTTCAACAACTTCTTTGACGGTGATTGTGAAAGGACCTTCTGGACCTTGTGCATGAAACTGCATGCCCGGTTCAACTTTTTCAACGCCGTTGAACATGTCAAGAGGCATAGTTTGAATAAGTTTTTCAGAATAGTCACCATACGCATCAGCAGGTTGTACGGTTACATTTTTTGCATCACCAACTGCCATTCCGATGATTTCGGCATCAAGACCAGGAATAATATTGCCTGCGCCCTGAAGAAATTCGATAGGATCTCCACCAGATTGATCAAGAACTTCGCCTTCATCATTTTTAAGTACATAATTCATTGAAACGATACTGCTTTCTACAACCTTCATATTGGGTCCTTAATTGGTGTGCTACGATTTTTGTGGTCCAAATGTAGTTAATTATATCGTAATTGACTAATGCGAGGGGAGCTGCATGTGAAACAAAGGAAATTTGCTCAAAATGAGTAATTTCCCCCCGAAAAATCGAAGTAAAGCCCTGGCTAAGAAGTAGGATTACTCATCATGGAAATAAATTCCCGCTTCAACAATGGTAAAACCGTTACGATCGGTACTTTGGGTATTTGGCTCTGGAATATCCATTTTGTCTGATGATTGGGTAACACCGATGAGATATCTGAGTGTGGTCTCAGCGGCTGGTGATGCGGTGAGCGTATTGATTTCTGAAAGGTCATTAAAATAAAAGGTAACGAATGATTCAGTAGCATAGGTTTCTATAAGAGGATTCCACATTGTAGTAAGGTTCAGTACTTCTTGAGTAGAAAGTCCTATTTCTTTAAGTTTCTTTTTTAAAAGGGGCTTGTAGTCCTCAATTGCTACACACCAGCCCTCGGTGATAGTAGGCGTTTGCGAAAAGGTGTAGTTATGATAGAGAAAAGCCCAGTCATCATTAATAAGGCCATCTGCCGAGGCGGTAACATCCCATTCAATATTTCCTTCCATTGATAAGGATGCAGGACTGTCGTAGGTTGCCTTAAGAGTACCGGTATAGGCCTCTACAGGGTACATGTATACTTGTGCTTCATTTACGGTAAAGAGCGGCTCTTTGTTAAGCTGGAGGTCGATATACGCACTTGATACTTGGCTGATTCCACCATACATTTCTCCACCACTCTTTTTTATTCCCACAATCTGTGTAATGTTCTTTTTGTTGAGTATGGAATAACGGCCTTGTGCATCAATTTCAATTTCGAGAATATAGTCATCATCAAAGGTTACTGTTATTGCTGCGTCTTTTACTAGTGAGTAACCGGTTTTCTTAGTATAGCCATATACGAAACCGCTATAGGAGTTGAGAGTGTCGCTTTGCTCATCAGTAACTGCAGTTAAGGATAGTTCTACCGCCTCATCATTTTTGACGGTATAGATTGCACTGTAATATCCTTCAGATTGTACTAAAAGAGAAATATCTGTTGAGCCGCTCGCTTCAGGTGACCATCTACCAAATCCATAAGTGGTATCGGTGTATTCTTCTCCTTCAGTAATGTCTAGGTAGGTAAGGATAACCATTGGACCATCATCGGGAGTTCTTTCTGTATGAGAGGACGAAGACACTAATTCGGAACTACTCGATGTGGGTTCAACTTCTGATGATTGCGGTTCAGGATTGGAAGCTTCAGATGAATCATCAATGGCGTTGGACGAGTCATCAATTTCTGATGAAGGTTCTTCTGATTCTGCACTACTTGGCTCTTCCTGTGAACTTACTACTTGTTCACTGCTCTCTTCGAGAGATGAAGACTCTTCTGCGGTTAAGGGAGAGGTAGAATCGACACAGCCAATACAGAGAGTGAGAATAATGGATATGAGGAGACCAAAAAAAGTGGGGGGAGTGGTTGTAGTATGCTTCATAATAAATCTCATGCTAAGGGAGTTGTATCCTTAGTATAAATTCCTAGAGATGATATTTAAATGAGATTATAGATGAGTGATTCACATACCCCTCACAAGTTGTGAGGGGAGCTTTGAGGGCATACACACTGAGGTGGCCTACACGTATTTTGGCGCCTCGTTCTTCAAAATTTCACGCATAAAAAAGATCACATCTTCTTCAACAGAGTACCCTTCAATTTTACCAATAAGACGGGGATTTAATGAAACTTTTGCAATGTCGGAAAGGAGATTCAAGTGAAGTACTTGACTCTCTTTAGGACTTACTAATAGAAAGAGAAGGCGCAATTGACAATCGTCATCCTTGAGTGGGGTATCACTTTTAACTACTGAGACATAGCAGAGTGGCTGGGTGATATTGGTGCATCGCATGTTTGGGGCTGCAACTCCATTATCAAGTATTGTGGGGTATGAGCCTTCTCTTTGAAGAAGTTCTTCAATGAGCGTATCGTAATCAAGTCCAGGGTGGAGCTGTACGAGCTTTTTAAGGCTGTTACGCATGTGTTCTTCATAAGGGACAGGGGCAACTGTTTCAATATGACTTGGTTGTAGCATAGATACGAGGTGTTGTTTTGTACGCTCTAATAAAAGCACCGGGCTTGGCCCTGAAGGAGAACCGCTAAAGGAAATGGAATCATTTTCGAATGTAGCGAGGGTTGTAGTCAGCTGTAGTCTGCGGCTATCTAATTGCTCGCCACTTTCATGAAAGAGAAGGTGGCGGTTTTTAATTTCATACGTTATTTGGGAGGGACGAGGAAGGGTGTTCCATATAGGAGTTCCAATGGATACTTCCGCTCTTACCGCATTAAATTTTGAAGGTTCCCAACGAAAAAGGTTCTCTGAATTAACCTGCTCTCCCCACTCTTTGCAAATCATTACATTGAGCTCGGGGTTGTCGGTTAGTGCTAGTACATGCCCCGTAACCATTAAAAGTTCTGTGGGAAGTGAATCTATTTCAAGGGCGTTCCCTTGAAATACGGTGATGCCTTCACCGGAAATATCAGAAAGAGCATTGCTGTTGGTGTCAATAATAGTGCAGTTACTACCTGTTTGAGTATTAATAAATTCGGCCATTTTACTCGCGAGGGGACTCGCGCCTGCAATAAGCCATCCGGTTTTTTCCGGTGCAACAACACCAAGCATACGAGCAACCCATCCAGCACTCAACCCTTGGAGTATAATTGTGGCTGCAATTATACTAAAAGTAAATGTTTCGAGAAACTCAGCATTTGGGAATCCCTTGGTCATGAGCTCTAGCCCAAAAAGTGATGCCATTGAGCCGGCAATTACGCCTCGAGGTGCAATCCAAGAAAGAAAGAGCTTTTCTTTAAAGGTAAGATTGGTGCCAAAGCTACAAACAATGATACTCAATGGACGCACAATGAGAAGTACTCCAGGGATGATAAGAAAACCACCCCAACCAATTGATAAAAAATCACTGATTTTTAAGCTTGCCGCAAGGAGGATGAAGACTATAGCTATAGAAAGTTCTGTAAGCTCTGACTTAAATTTATGGAGGTGCTTAACTTTGCTCCCTTTAATTTGACCGACAACAAACCCCGCAATAATAACGGTTAAAATGCCGGCCTCATGCATAATGATATCTGACAGAGTAAAGAGGAAAATCGTTGAGCCAAAAACAAATATATTGGAATAGTCAGTCGGGACAATCTCTTTTTCAAGGGCCGCCTTAAGAAGATAGCCACCACCAAGGCCAAAAATAAGGCCGATGGCAAGGCGATAACTGAGGTGTATGAGTTGGACTGTTGTATCACCGTCTATGACATACCATTCATAACAGAGGACCGCAATAAAAACCCCGATAGGGTCAATAAGGACTCCCTCCCAATGGAGGACATGAAACATTTTTTCATTTATACGGATTCTCTTGAGGAGCGGTGCAATAACGGTTGGACCGGTAACGATCACCAGGCTCCCTGCAAGGAGTGAAAACGAAAAGCTATAATCCATAGCATAATAGATGATTAGGGACGTCCCCAGCCAAGTAATGATAACGCCGAAGGTGAGAAGACGCCATATGACGACGGGTGCTTTGCTCATACCTGAGCGGTCAAGGGTGAGCCCCCCTTCAAAAAGAATAACGGCAACAGCAAGTGAGATAATCATTCTCAGGCCCTCACCGAGAGATTGAGGGTCGACAATACCAATAAATTCAGGGCCGAGTACTATGCCGCCTACAAGGAGTAATACTATTGCAGGAACACGGATATAGCGTGCAACTATAAAGAGAAACACTCCACCAAAGATGGCACTTACTAGTGTTGTCATTGCAATGTAGTTTTCCATAGTTCAGGCCTCCCGTGCTTTAATCCATTGTAAAAGATAGTTTAACCGTTTTAACTCTTCTATAAGTAGCGCTCTATTCAAAGACAAAATACAGTTTCGATATCGGGAAATTTGCGAAATGTAAACTTTTGTTAACATTCTAATTTTACCCTTTTAGTTTAATATTTTCTCTAATACCGAAAGGGGGAAAGGATGGTTGCACTATCGATGTGAATCGAAAGAGTAACCTGAGGAACCTTTCCGGATGATTCGGTTGCACGCCTCTCTCCTGTGCAACCGAATTGTCTGAAATTCAAACTCCATGGTGTGAGTTAGATTGAGTACGTCGTTTAGTGGTGATACATCGGGTGATGTATTTGTACTTGATCCCTCCACCATGAGTTTTCGTTCCCCATTGTAGACATACAATCTAATGTGATTTTACGTATTTGAGCTTTTCTTGAAAATAGTGTGACCAGGATCACACTACCAGTCTATCTATTGTAAACATTGAGTTACGCTAGGATTTGCGCTATAATAAGAAGGTATTTTTGTTGTAGACAATAAAGAGAGGTAACTGTGATGATTCACATGTACAGCCCTATAGCGCTCCTTATTTTTGCGACAGCATTTCTTACGTTAGTTGGATGTGTTGAAGATGGAGTGACTACTCCTACAGCAGACGCTATAGGTTACGAACACTATGATAATGAAATTGATGCTGACTCTAATGTAACAGTAGTGAGTTTAAAAGATAATTCACTCAATGGAATTGAGCTTGATACTAATTTTACATTAGGCTCTCTTGAATATTCACTCGCATATGGTAACAACGATATAATCATTGACAGTCTTATTGTTGGCTTTGTAGTCTACCCTCAGGCCGAACCATTTATCGCCTTAGAAGAGTCGATTCAAACTGATTCAATGTATTCTATACGTTTTACTGTTCCTAAAAACATCCCATTAATTATAGGCTATACCGCATTGTATGAAGGGGTAGCCGTTGCATCAGATGTAGATACCCTCACTATTTCTACCGATTCTGTAGTGGTTAAGAGTATACGGTTACAGTAAAATAGATACCCTTTAAATTGGGTGGGGCAACATCAGTTTGATATCAATCATCCAATGTTGTACTATCTTCTCACTCACTTGGCTCCTCAATTGTAACTTGATCTACTTTTAATTACGAATATATAATTGTAGATGTACTATGCATAAGCCTTTGAGTGAACAACGTTTTAATTTTTCTTTCATTAATCGATTTCCAGGTGATAGTAGTTATAATAACTATCCACGCCCTACACCCGAGGTGCTTTTTTCTCTGGTTAATCCAACAGCAACGGGCGCCCCAAAACTTATTGCAAGTTCAAAAACACTTGCAGCTGAATTGGGTATTGCATTTCCTTTAAATACAATTGATACAGATCTCCTTTCGGGGAACCATACTGCGGAAGGTGATACTCCTTATGCCTATCGCTATGGTGGTCATCAATTTGGACAGTGGGCAGGTCAGTTGGGTGATGGCAGAGCAATTAACCTCGGTGAATTGATAACACCTACAGGTGAACGTCAAGAAATACAACTGAAAGGAGCGGGAGAAACACCTTACTCTCGCAGAGCCGATGGGAGAGCGGTATTGCGTTCGTCTGTTCGTGAATATCTCATGAGTGAGGCAATGTACCATCTTGGCGTTTCAACAACTCGAGCGTTAAGTCTGTGCACTACTGGTGATGATGTGGTTCGTGATATGTTTTATGATGGGAATGCAAAGCCAGAACCCGGTGCTGTTGTATGTAGAACTGCACCTTCATTCCTGAGATTTGGAAACTTTGAAATACTGAATTGGTGTCAGGAGTATGATCTTCTCAAAGAGCTGCTCAATTATACCATTGAGGAGCACTTCCCTCATTTCGATGGTAACAAACCAGGAGTAATCATTGCGTGGTTTGAAGAGGTTGTTGAACGTACTCTTAATATGGTAGTAGATTGGATGCGGGTTGGCTTCACCCATGGTGTTATGAATACTGACAATATGTCGATACTTGGATTGACTATAGATTATGGCCCTTATTCTATGGTTGATCACTATGACCTCTCCTTTACTCCTAATACTACAGACCTCCCGGGGCGTCGCTATGCCTTTGGTCGCCAACCCTCTATTGCATGCTGGAATCTCGAGAAATTGTCAGAAGCCATAGAACCAATTCTTTCTGAAGGTGAATCTTTTACTGAGATACTCGAAAGTATGGGGGACCGGTTTAACGCTAAATATATCATCATGCTCGAAAATAAATTGGGCCTCAATCACACCGGTTCAGAGAGTAACACAGTACTGCTCCAAGAACTTCTGAGATTGTTACAAAAAGGTGGCTTTGACTATACACTCTTTTATAGAGAACTGATTGCCCTGAGAAAACAACCGTATGAATCAACTATTCTCGAAGGATTTACTTCACTTATGTCCAAAGAGAGTGAACAACAGCACACTGTTCTTTTTGAGGAACTGAGAGTCTTCATAGGTTCTTATAAAGAGTATGTGGGGAGCGATGAGTGGGGGAGTGCAAACGCACTTTCTAGAATGGAAGCAACAAATCCGGCATTTATTCTCCGTAACTGTGATCTTCATGAAGCAATACAGCAGTTAGAGCTCGGCGATGACATGCTCTTTAGGGAACTTGAGAAGAACATGAAAACACCCTACGTACAGCCGCCGGAAGCTCGTTATCAAAGGCCCGCTCCAAACTGGGCTCTGGATACCCCTGGTTGTGCCCTGTTATCTTGTAGTTCCTAAGGGGTATACCATAGTTCAGGTCGGTGAATTGGTGCGCTTTTAGGGAAAAAAGGATTTTCCATTTTGATAAGTGTTCTTTTTTTTAATTGTGCTCGTTCAAGGATGGCTCGGTTGTTTTTCATAAATATTCTATCATACATACCATTATCCAACATCATCTCAAAACCGACAGTCAGTCGTTGCTTAATGAGCTTTCCTTTCGGGGTATTTGAAACCCAAACATAGCGAGCAAATGGGTAGTGGAGAAGAATGTTCTCTTCGATAAACAGATTAGGATATTTATGTGTTCGATCAATATATTCCTTGTAAATCTCTGGGACACTTCGAGGGAATATGTCATATCGTTTAAGGAGAAGCTTAGTGAAAAGCCCTTCATATCCTAAGGTTTCACTTACTGATCCAGTCTCAACGGTGAATCCATTGTGAATATATATTGGAACATCGGTCCATACCTTACCCTGTCCAATTGAATAGGGTTTTAATTCTTCAAGGCTTGTGATGTTTTTAAATGTATTTTGGTCATCGTGGTGAATAAAAAAAAGTCGATACCCGATTAGACCTTTTTCTAAGGGATACCGAACAGGGGTGAGCCTTTGCTCTAGTTCATTTGATGTTGGTCTCATAGTGATGTCAATGACACCTGAGCCCGTTTGTAATTCAGAAACCGCCCGCCATTCATTAATAAAAAAAGAACATGGTTCTAATCGATAGGGCCCAAATTCTTCAACGGTTTCTTCCAGGGCTTCCTTTACCATCTCAATTAGGGGGGCAAACCTATTGTCCAGAGGAGACTCAGGGCCGGGGTAAGTTATTACTAGGGTGTCTGTTTTATTTGCACTTATACCATAGGTTATAGCTATCAGTATAATAATGAGCAGCGTTTTCCCTGTATATGTCATAAGCTCATCCTCCAGAATAAGTGTACCATATATATCCCTTAAGGTGTATGAGAATCGATTTTTTAGAGGTGGCGATTGCAATGTTGATTAAGGGCAAGGGGTATGTTTACATCCATGTACTCATAGTATACTCTATGTGGTGTATGTATAAAATAGCTCAAAAACATAGCTGTAATACATGACTAATTATGGGTAAGTATTTCATTTATTTGGCTCAAAGCTGTATACTATAAAGAAGCCCTGAGTAAGGAGGTGTATGATGGAAATGGATAAATGTAAAGAGTGCGGGAGTAGTTTTTACCATATGAGTGACTCCGCAGAGCATATATGTGCTGAGTGTGCTCATGTATTATACGGATATAAAAACTGTTCTCACATCTTTAGAGAAGGTCACTGCGTACTCTGTTTTTGGGATAAGTCAGAATCTGAATATGTGCGACACCTAAAAGGCAACCATTAGTCGCTTTGACTGCCTATGGATCGAGTAATACAGAAAGGTGCTCACTTCAAAGAATACTTTGCTAGATCGTTATATACAATCTGTCCCTCTTGTGAAGTTGAGTGATACAGTGTGAGGAAGGTGGGGTTTAAAGTTGAAAATTCTGGATGAGTTTCAAAAAACTCATAATCTTTTTGATGCAATCGATGTTTTGTACGGGCTATGGTTATATGGGGTTTAAAATTAAGGTGAGTAACAGGGCAATAGCGTTCTACAATGGGTTTGAGTGTGTCATAGAGTTCTTTGATCCAGTGGTTTGGGTAATCAATAGGGAGATGGAGTATCGTTGATCGGTCCTTCTTCTTAAAATAGGTAACTTTTGAGACACAGATAGGTTGATAGAGTCCCGAAAAATCATAATTACTTAATGTCTTAATGAGTTCATCAACCGAGTCTTGTGATTGTTCTCCCAGAAAGTGAATGGTCACATGGTAATTAATCCCATTGATCCAATTAAATGTTTTGAAATGCGTATAATACTCTGATAGAATAGTGCTTAACGCGTATTTTTCATCTTCAGGTATCTGTAATGCCAAAAAAACTTTCATAAGTAATCTACCTAAGTAAGGCCGCAATCAATTGTACTATTAAACTATTGAGAAGTCTAAAAATTATTTTGGGGGAAGGAAGGTCATTAATCACAATATATGTGATTAATGACCTCTTTTGTATTCAGTCTAAATCATCACTGAAATATTGTAGATACTATACTCATGAGTAACCATGCAGATGCTTACGTTTAGTAAACATGTGATTCTTCCAGTAAAATAGTATCTTTTAATCACTCAAATGATCTTTATTCAAAGGTACTATCATGAATACTCTACAAGATAATAGCCAACGCGGCTCACTGCTATTAATATTTGTCTATTTGGTTCTGGGACTTGAAATTGGCTGCTTATTTGTAAATTATTTGCAGTATGATCTACTACTTGGTGCTAAAAAAGGTGTCGCTATTTCTATTGAAGTAGCAGAGGCAAATGACTTTCGTATAACGGGATTTTCTATTTCATATCTGGTGGTCTATTTGTTGTTTATTGTAGTCTTTATTAGATGGTTCAAAAGAGCATATCGAAATGCAAAGCTGAAAGGAGCACTCATGACTTATTCCGAAAAATGGGCTATTTGGAGCTGGGTGACCCCATTTGCAAACCTCTACATACCTGTAAAAATGATGGGAGAATTGTTCAAAGAGACAAAGAGGCTTTTGTCGGGTGAGGAGTTTCAAGAAAGAGTATTTTTGTCTTCTACTATTGTCGGTGTTTGGTGGACCTTTTTTATTATCAATGGAATAGTAGGGCAGTTTTCATCGCGTATGGATACTGATACCATAGATCAGTTAATTAGTAGTACACAGGTAGACATGCTCAGTTTTGCTCTCGGTGTCCCTTTGTCAATTGTTACAATACTTATGTTGAAAAACTATATGGCTGCAGAACCATATGTATTACAGCTCGCTATAAGTGATGAAAATGATCAGGTTGAGTCACTTCTTATTGATGATTAGTCCAAGAGTATTGGTGGTGCAGTCATAAAAATAAGGTGGAATTGTGTGAGATCTAATGAGAAGAGAGTGATAAATAAAATTCTTATTTCACTACCTTATATTAGGTCAACAGATATACAGGACCGATCATGATATACCATAGGTTTTCAAAAAAAAAACACCCCTCTGTAACATTTGTCACTGAACTCCCACCTCAGTCAGTGTATCTTTACTGTAAGAAGTAACTCCCACGGAGTATTCATGGACAGTATAACTTTTCTCACATTCATAGGCTATTTCTCTGCACTTTTTATCGGTATCTCGCTTGGGATGATTGGCGGAGGAGGCTCAATCCTCACTGTGCCAATTTTGGTGTATCTCTTTGGTATTGAACCAATGCTCGCAACAGCCTATAGTCTTTTTGTCGTTGGTTCATCATCCCTTCTCGGTACCGTTTCTTATTTCAAAAAGGGTTTACTGAACCTTAAAACAGGGCTCATATTTGCACTCCCGTCTATTGTTGCGGTATTTTTAACCCGTAAATATCTCCTTGACTTATTCCCTGACTCTTTTAGTGCAATTATTCAGAATGAGTGGGTAAGCAATACGCTCTTCGGAATCACTCTTCTCGGTGGGCTCGCAATTGCAGCTGTTGTTCTAAAAAAGGCATCTTCAGGAGATAAAAATATCAGTTTCTATAAAGTGTATGGTCTTATGGTTCCCGCCGCTCTTATGGTATTTGTAATTCGTCAATATCTTATCCCTATAGTTCCGGAGGTGTTCTCATTTGGCGAGGTCATCACCATTACAAAAGGGAGTGCTATAATGGTGCTCTTTGGGATGGTCATGTTCTTTGCTTCCTATGGTATGATTCGTGAAAGGAAAAGGGAAGAACATTCAAAAAGTAGTTTGCCTCAATGGGGAGTTGTTGTTGCCATACTCTTTGAAGGTATGCTTGTAGGGACGGTTACCGGTATCGTAGGTGCTGGTGGTGGTTTTCTCATAATCCCGGCGCTTGTCTTATTAGCGGGGCTCCCTATGAAGGTGGCCGTGGGTACTTCTCTCGCTATTATATCAGTAAAATCGCTCCTCGGGTTTTTGGGTGATGTTTCAAATCAAGAGATCGATTGGTCCTTTTTAATTCTTTTTTCATCAATCAGTTTAGGAGGAATCTTTGTCGGGAGCTGGCTCAATGGATTCATATCACCAGATAAATTGAAAAAGGGATTTGGCTGGTTTGTGTTGGTGATGGCTGTGGTAATTCTTTCTAAAGAAATAATTGGATAATGTGTATGAGTGCTCGTTGTGTAACAAATGTCACTGAAACTAAGTAAATAATTGGGTAGATTATAATTAATAGAGAAATATAGTAATAGAGGTCACAATGAAAATCGAGCAAATATATACCGGGTGTTTAGCACAAGCAGCGTACTATATCGAATCAAAAGGTGAAGTGGCGATCATAGACCCCCTTCGTGAAAGTGACCCCTACATTCAGAAAGCTGAGCAAAATTGTGCAACCATCAAATATGTTTTCGAAACCCACTTTCATGCAGATTTTGTGACAGGGTGTGTTGCATTGGCCGAAAAAACGGGAGCCGATATTATTTATGGACCCGGAGCAGCTCCTGAATATGCTATTACTGTCGCTCAGGATGGTGAAGAATTCAAACTCGGTGACATTTTAATACGAGCGATACATACCCCAGGTCACACCATGGAGAGCACTACCTATATGGTGATAGACAACACGGGAAAAGAACATGCCCTTTTTACGGGTGATACTCTCTTTTTGGGAGATGTTGGGCGTCCTGATCTTTCAGTTAAATCTGATAAGACCGTTGAAGATCTTGCGAGTGACCTTTATGAAAGCCTCTATACAAAGATTATGCCACTTGCAGACCACCTTATTGTTTATCCGGGTCACGGTGCTGGGTCGGCCTGTGGTAAAAATATGAGCAAAGAGACAGTAGGGACTTTAGGTCAACAAAAAAAAGAAAACTATGCATTGGCCAATTTAAGTAAGGATGATTTTATCACCCAGGTCACTACAGGGCTTACTAAACCCCCGCAATACTTTCCCAAAAATGCAGTACTCAATAAACAAGGAGTTGCTGAGTCTGCAACCTTAGCGGAGATTCCTACAATTCCTGTAAGTGAAGTTGAACAGGTTCTCCATCAAGAATCGGCGTTACTCATTGATTCAAGGGTGGTTTCTGCATATGGATCTGGGCATATTCCAAAGAGTGTTAACTTTCCACTTAATGGGCAATTTGCGACATGGGTAGGCACCCTTGTCCCTGAGCTCAATCAAAAAATAGTTGTTGTTGCGGAACCAGGAGAAGAGGAGAGTACTCTTTTGAGACTTGCGCGGGTTGGGTATGATACTGTTATTGGAATAGTTGAAGGTGGATTTGAGGGATGGAAAACTTCGGGTAATCCCGTGGATGAAATACCTATGGTGTCGGCTGAAGAGTTTGCTAAGGTGGCCACGACTGAGCCCGTCCTAGATGTGCGGAATCCCTCTGAATATATTTCTCAACATGTGGACTCTGCATTTGTCACCAATATTCCTTTAGATCATCTATCGGAAAGGATGGCCGAAATTGATACGCAAAAAACCATCTATGTCCACTGTGCCGGTGGGTACCGTTCTATGATCGGAGTTTCCATGCTTAAAGCGCGTGGGTATCATAACCTTATTAACGTAAATGGCGGATTTAACAGTATTATGGGGGCAGGGGTTCCGGTTACTGCTTATGTTTGTCCGAGTACGATCGTTTAAATTCACAAATAAATTAAGGGTCGAGGGTGATGGTTTCCTGGCAGCAATCACCCCTCGACCTTTTATAAATTTCTATACTTTTTAGTATGCCCATTTATTGAATATGTCTCTATGATATTTGAAGAATTGTTTCCGAGTCTTTCTGATCCTCATCTCAATGCTCTTATTTTAAAACACGGCATAAAAAAGAAGGTTGATGCAGGGGACGTGGTGATTAAACCCGGAGACCCTATTCTATCTATCCCACTGCTGCTCAGTGGGTCATTAAAGATTCACCGAGTTGATGCAGATGGCAACGAGATTTTTATTTACTTTTTGGCAGAAGGGGAGACATGTACAACCTCACTTACGTGTGGGGTTGAAGGTGCAGTCTCAGAAATAAAGGCAATTGCTGAAACGGACTCAGAACTCCTCCTTGTACCATATCGTTTTGTAGATGCATGGATCCAAGAGTTTGATTCATGGAAAAACTTTATTATTGGCTCCTATCAAAAACGGTATCGGGAATTACTTTCCACAATTGATTCCATTGCCTTTCATAAAATGGATGAGCGATTGATGCAATATTTAACAGAAAAGTCCATTGCACAAAATAGCAATACGCTGAAAGGGACTCATCAAAATATTGCTGATGAGCTCCATACTACGCGAGAAGTGGTGAGTCGATTGTTAAAACAGCTCGAAAAAGAGGGTAAGGTGGTACTTGGTCGTAATGTCATTGTCTTAAATTATGAGTAAACCCCATTTTTGAGTCATATTCAGTACTACTTTGTCATTTTAAGATGATGTTTTTGGTAAAAAAATAGTATACTGTGGTGTCTCAATCTCTATTTTAGGGTACGTTATATGCCAATGATTAAGGGCCTTGCTTGCATTTTTTTCACTTTCCTTTTTACCTCTTTAGCCCATGCCAATTTTTCAACAGTACAATTGACTCCAGAAGAACGTCTGTATGTAGAGAGTAATCCCGTGATTAGGGTGGGTAATTCTCCAGATTATGTTCCGTTCAATTTTCAAAAGGAAGGGATACCGGTTGGATATAGTATTGACCTTATTGAAATGCTGGCCCATAAAGTAGGGTTCAAGGTAAACTATGTACAAGAGTCATTTCCTCGGCAACTATCGCATTTGAGGTCGGGGGATATTGACCTTCTTATGTCCCTCTACAAAACTGCAGATCGTGAAAAGGATATTATTTTTAGTGAGCCGTATAAATCGGCAGACTTTGGAGTATTCGTTAATCAGGACAATAGTTCTATCTCTCAAATTTCAGATATTCATAATCTCCGGGTCGCATTAGTGAAGGGTGATGCACTTAATGAGTCGGTAAAACAATCTATTTCAACAATCGAAGCCGTCTATGTTAATAGCTATCTTGAGGCTCTGAGGGCAGTCTCTTTAGGGAAGGCTGACGCAACAGTACAACTTATCTCAGTGGGAGGTCATTGGACGAAAAAGCAGGTTTTGACCAATTTACGTGTTGTCGGAGAAATCAATCAAACAAATTCCGGTGCATTTAGTTCACTGGTTAAAAATTATCATATTGGGGTTAATAAAAAAAATCCAATGCTCTATGGCATTATTTCTAAGGCCCTGGCAAGTGTTTCAGAAGGGGAATGGAGTAAGCTCGATATCCAATGGGTTAGGATGCCAGAATCAGATGAAAAGGATATTGCGGTATACCTCAATCAAAATGAGAGAGACTGGCTTAGGGAGCATCCAGTTATTCGTGTTGGGGTAGATCCAAAGTGGGCTCCTATAGAATTTAAGGATGAGAGTGGGCACTATCATGGTGTTGCTATTGATTATTTAACATTGGTTCAAGAATACCTTAATGTTACGTTCGAAATTGTTAAGGGCCGCACCTGGAAACAACTTATGGGTGATGCGAAAGAGGGAAAGATTGATCTTTTAACAGCACTTTCCGAAACGCGGGAACGAGCTCAATTTTTAACCTTTACAGAGCCATACCTGGATTACCCTATCGCTATTTTTACTCGTACAAATGGTTCATATATTTCGAGCCTTGTGGATTTGAAAGGTGCACATGTTGCAGTTGTTTCAGGGTATGCCATTGAAGAGTGGCTCACTCAGGACTATCCCTATCTTAATTTAGAGTCTGTCTCTTCGATAGAAATAGCACTAGAATTACTTCAAGGAGGGGATGTTGATGCTGTTGTCGAAAATTTAGCAACTACAGGCTACTATATTGGTAAACATAATATGCATACGATCAAAGTTGCGGGTACTACTGAATATCGTAATGAACTTACTATGGGAGTACGTAAAGATTGGGGAATATTAAAAGACATTATTCAAAAGGTCCTCAAGGCGATTCCCGATAAAAAACATCATCAGATATATAGTTCTTGGAGTACGGTACAGTATGATCACACATTTAATTTTGGCACACTCGTTAAAGTTTTTGGCATAGTATTGTCTATTGCATTGATCATTCTTATTTGGAATTGGAAATTGCGTAAAGAGGTGACGAGCCGGACTCACAAGCTTGCTCGGGCTGAGAAGCTTTACAAAGAGTTCATTGAGGTGAGTAGCCAGGGAGTGTGTATATTGGAATTTTCTCCCCCACTTGATACTACTTTACCTTATGATACACAAGTTTCTATCATACAGACCTCACTAAAGATAGTCGAATGTAATGATGCATTTGCGCGACTCTATGGCTTCAATTCCATAGAAGATACCATTGGTAATTCTCTAGGGACCCTTTTTGGTGATGATGAATCTGGATCGCATGTCATTACTCGGTGGATAGATCAGAAATATGCGTTTAAAAATATTGAGCTTGAGCAGGTAACTCAAGCAGGTGCTCAACAATATGTACTTATTAATTTGTTGAGTAAAATGAGTGGAAAGAAAATTACTTCAATCATGGGGACTGTTGCTGATCTTACCGATTTTAGAGATCTAGAACAACGCGTTCGTCAAAATGAAAAGATGGATGCTATCGGGAATCTTGCAGGGGGAATCGCTCACGACTTCAATAATATTTTGGGTGGGATCTATGGCTTTACTCAGATATCAATGAAATATGCTGAAGAGGGGAGCAAGCTTAAGCGTAATTTAAACCAAATTAAGGTTGCTGCAGATAGAGCAAAGGATTTGATTGATAAAATTTTGCGGTTTAGTAGAAAAGGAGAAACTATTGCTGAACCCCTATTGCTTTCGCCTATAATTAAAGAGGTTGTAGGATTGCTCAGGGCTACTATACCTAAGACAGTTGTATTTGAAGAGCACCTGAGTGATGATACTCGGGCAGTTATGGCTAACGCTACCAATATACATGAACTCTTAATGAATGTGTGTAGCAATGCCGCCTATGCTATGAATAATCGGGGTAAAATCACAGTATCCCATGAAGAAATTGTTCTCTCTGAGGGAGTGATGGGGTATTGTGGTGAGTCAATTCCAGGTGCCTATTCAGTGGTCACAGTTCGTGATACTGGGCCAGGAATTGCGCGTGATACATTGAGTAAAGTTTTTGACCCTTACTTTACCACCAAACCTATTGGGTCTGGTACAGGGATGGGCCTCGCAGTTGTTCATGGTATAATGAATGAAATCGGGGGGAATATTATTATTGATACTTCGGCAGGGAGGGGAAGTGCTTTTAAGTTTTACCTACCCAAAACTGATAAGAAAGTAAAATATTATCACCCAAAAACTTCGAATCAATTAGAGGGTAAAGGATTGGTGTTATTGGTTGATGATGAACCACCGCTTATTGAAGTTGGAAAAGAAATACTTGAGGATTTAGGGTATACCGTAGAAGCGTATACCGATCCATCTCATGCAGTGAGAGCAATTGAAAGGGAGCCTGAAAAATTTGCTCTTATGATTACAGACCAAACTATGCCTGGTATGACTGGAACAGAGCTTGCTGGAGTAGCCGAAATTCGCGCTCCGAAACTTCCGGTAATTCTCTGCACTGGTTATAACTTGAGACATAACAGCGTGAGCCTTGTCAATAACATAAAAGCGGTATTAAAAAAGCCCTATAATATTGAAGAGCTCAAAGGTTTGCTGTCTGATGTGATCGATGGTAAAAAATAAAGGTACCTACATATCTAAAGGCACCTTCTCTTATTGAAATTATTTGAATTGAATAATGAGTTGGTTGTTTTGGGTGATTTCTTGTGGTAATGAAAATTCTTTACCCGCTGATTGAGAAACATCAAACTCTGCGATACGTTGGCCAAGAAAGGTGTAGATGCTTAATAACTCTGTAGCTTCAGGGATACGAATGGTATTTACTGAGCTGTTTGTGAGTTGCAGATCATTTATGAGGCTAGAACTATCATCTGATGACTCTTCAAGATCTTGTGATGATTCTTCTGATGAACTTTCACCATCTTCTTCATCGAGGCTCGATTCTTCATTGTGTGAAGAAGACTCTAGTGATGACGATGGTTCTTCGGAAGAAGAGCTTTCAAGATTTGAAGAAGTCTGTTCTTCAGAAGAGCTAATATCTTCAGAAGAACTTGATAGTTGTTCGGCTGATTTTTTGTTTAACACCACTGTTTGAAGCGCACTGCCTTCAATAGTACCATCTACAACGGTTCCATTTACCCGTATACTATAATCAAATGAATCATCTTTATCATTGAGGATTACGACAGCAAGACTTCCATCTCTATTGAGTACTGTAGTGGCAAGCAGTCCATCGCGCCCCTGAATGGTGTGAGGAACTGCACGAGAACCTGGACGAATAAATTTACTAAAGTGGCCCATTGCATAAAAGAGTGGGGTGTAGTAGACATCATCATTATCAGTATCTATCATTACGGGGGCAAGACAGAGGTTGTTTACATGGTTTGGTCCACCTGTTTTGTCGAGTACAAAGTTCCAGTCGATCCATCCGATGGTCCAATGGTTAAGGTCGACAATTATATCGCGAGCATATCGATAGAATGCGGCAACAAATGGGTGTCGAGGGTTGGCATAAGCAGCTCCCCAGCCGCCTACGTGCTTTTCAAAAAACCATGGGTCATTGTTAAAAAAGTTTTTGTCGTTGATAGACACATCATTCGCAATGTTGTCTATAGAGTGCTCGGTGCCAAAGGTTGGATGGTCGGGAAAGTCGCGATTCATATCTTCAAGTTCATTACCATAATGGTTCTCGGTGTGTGAGTACCAGTGAATGGCTATACCGTCTACATACTCTCTATTGTTTCCTTTGTTTAGTATCGTGTTTGCCCAATGATGCATCTCATCCTTGTTTTGATCAAAGACATACATTTTTACTTCAGGGTGCTTGTCTTTCATCATTGGGCCGAGGCTTTCATCAATAAATGCAGCCATCTCTTCGGCTGTAAATTCCATACTCTCCCACGAACCGTTGTTTCCAACGGGCTCATTTTCGGGAGTTATTGCCCAGATAGGGATACCTTGCTTTGCATACTCTTCAATATATTTTGATATGAAAAGAGAGTAGGTGTCTCTATGTTCATGTCTGAGTTTTCCGCCTTTAAAATTGTTATTGTCCTTCATCCATGGGGGGCCAGTCCAAGCAGACGACATAATTCTGATATTGCCATTTGCCTCTTTGAGGGCATCTTGAACAAGGGGGACCACTGTATTCATTTCTGCCTCTATAGTAAAGTCTCCGAGGTCAAAGCTTTCATTTTCTGAGTATGTGTATGAATGAGGTGAAAAGTCGGAACTTGCAATGCAGAGTCTACTCGCGCTATAGCCAATACCCTCTGTTGGGTGAAAGTATTTTTTAATGACTTCGTCTCTTTTTTCTTTACTAATTTGATTGAGCACATGGGCAGATGCAGGGGTCATTGAACCACCTATCCCTTCGATTTGCTGCCGTTGTTTTGATTGGTCAGTTTCAATAGTAATGATAACTGAATTATTACCATCACCATTTGCTACCTCTCCCGAAGCGACTTCGGTTAAGTGGTCGCCACTTTTAGAGGTTTGGTAGGTGACTGAATTGATAGGTTTGAAGGTGTCTCCAAGAGGGATTTTTCCTTCAAATTGCTCAATACCTGTTGGGGGATTATCTAAAGCGATCAGCGTGTTCGCTTTTAAGGGGGACTGCGCAGATAAGCCCAGACTTGTAAGTATGCCAAAGAAGCATACTCTGAAGAGAGTATTTCTCGGTAAATATTTCATGGTAATCTCAAATGTTGTTGTGTATCTATAAATTAGCTTATTCTATTTATAATCCACAAAGATGAAATGTTACTTAGGGTAAGGTAGGGTGCCCAAGGACTATTCCTCATAAGAAATAATCTATTTCCTAAGCATCTATTAGCCCTGTAGTATGTTTCTATTCTGTGTGTATCCCCAGTGTAGTATTAACATATATTCTTTTTTAGAAAAAGACATGTAAAATAAAAGTTGTTCTGTCTAATAAATAAAAAAACCAATACTTTGGGCTTACTGTATTTAAGTGTTCTTTTTGATGGTTTTTATTGATATTAAGACGCGTCACAGTTATTGTCTGTTTAATAGTCAACATGTGTACTGTTAAAAGGTTAGATGTATCTGGTATTATGCCCAGTTATGTGACCTGTATCACACAAAAATAAAAATATTGTAAACTGTTTTTAATAATTGTTATGTTGAGATATACAATAAAAATGTCCACGTCTTATTTTGGTTAATGCTTACTAGGTTATGGATATTGTCATTACTGTAGGAGGGAATATGATAAATCAACTTTTTAGTATTATGGATAAATGGAGACAATTTCCTAGTTGGCAATTGGAACGTCGTGCCGACATCTTTTTTTCTCTGTATATTCAAGAGATATTAGCAAATCGTGGTATTAATACCATTCGAGGAATTATACCTGAGTTTCCTGTCCGTCATGGTGATATCTATAAAGGGGTGAGGTCTAATCGTTCAAGTAAAATTGACTTTGTGGTATTTACTGATGTTAAAGTTTTTCTCATTGAGTTACGGACTGATGCCAATCAAAAACAGTATAAGCAAAGTGGTCATCTCAAGTTGGCAAAAGAGGCTGGCTTAAAGACGCTTCTTGAAGGAGTACGACTTATTTACTCGGCAACTCACTATAGAGAAAAATACAAAATGCTTCTTGATGAATTGTGTTCCATTGGATGTATGGATGTGACAGAGGCGGGTCACTATCGTACGAAGCTTTGTAAAAAAGAGTGTGAAGTTCTTTATATCCAGCCATCATTTGATGGGGTAGAAGATACCTCGATAATAACCTTTGATGAGATTGCTAATAATCCACATATCAATGGAGAGTTTGGAGAACGCTTTAAACAATCACTCAGAGAATGGTCTGGTGAGGAAGTAAATACTTCCGCTACTTCTGTACTTTAACTTTGATATAAGCTCGTGCTTTTTTACCAGTACTGACATCTTTTGCAATAATAGTATAGGTATCAGTTCTTCTGGGCTTAATCCAGATGCTTTGACCAGTCCCTATGCGCTTTCCACGACTGTTATACCAGCGGTAGAGCGTGTTAGGGCTTTCTACATTGTAATATTCAAACCCATTATTGTCATCGGTACATCCATGAAAGCGATTTACCCATAGCTTGACTGATCGTCCTCTTTTTATTCGTTTGCCAAGGGGGCCAGGGCGAACACTTTTGCTCGTTAATGGGAGTTGATGACAGACGTCATACCTATGGGGGGCATTAAATCTGAGCTTGCCGCCATAGTTTCCCCTAAAGGGTACTATGTACGTCTGATCAAGCTCAACAATTCTGAATGACATGTTATAACGCCAGCTTTTATACTCAACCCAACCGAGCCATTCGTATGTATAGCCATTTGAGACGCCAAAGGTGTTTCCTGCACCATTGCCTGGTTGTGCAATGAGAGAAATATTGTGTACAATGGAGTCATTGGGGAGTTCTTGACGAGCAAGACCCGTTACTGAACAATCTCTATGGAGAGAATAGCTATGAAGGCGTCCATCGATTTGAGCTATGAAAGTCCCGACAACCCGTTTTTTAAAGGGGACCTTCGAGTGTTTAAATTGACCGCGCTCACCTCTATTAAAAATAAAGAGGTCGAGTATATTTTCCGATGTTGGTATTTGAAAGGCATTTGAGTTATCGATAGTGAGCGATTTATTACCGTTAAAACTGCGTTCATCAACTTGACATCCGAGCGTGGTTTTTTTTGTAGAAAGTATTGGGGTAATAGAACGTATCGTTCCATACCACAAACGGTTTTCAAAAAACTGTGAAAAAGGAATTTTATAACTTTCCTTAAACTCTGCTATATGATACGTTAATGAAAGGGCTTCTCCTTGCGCATCCATAAATCCTTCCCAAGTAATGGTAAGATCTTCAATGTCGACATCAGGATCGGGAAGTGCCAAGAGCGATTGATTTCTGAGGAGAGAGCCATCTCCTTGGATTTGATTATAGATGCCGGTCACTTCACAGTTATTTAAAACCTCATAGCCATGGAGTGTACCATTTATTTGTGCTATCACGAGAGCAATGGTGTACGGTTGGGATGCATCAATATCTCGATAATTGTTTATCTCTTTGATTTCGATAATTTGATCTGCGTAAGGAATTTGATAGGAGCGTGCTCCAGCAATAATTTCACTTGAACCGGCGATAAAATTCTGTTCTGCAACCACACAAGAAAAAGGCGAGCTTATCGTTAAGATTGTATCATTGTTTCGTGCTTCTGATTTTAATAACGGGAGAGAATTACGTGAATGAACATCTGTAATTAACACCTCTTCAAAGGAACACTCAGTAATGAAATAGAGGATAAAGAAAGTACAAAGAAGCTTAAATGCTTTCACGTGTGTACCACTCTCATAAGGAACTGGCGTCAAAAGTAGAAAAAATGACTAATTAGTCAGTTGATAGAGAGATGTGAACTCTTAGGTAAAGGAGTCTTTACATTGGCCCCCTAAAAAAACACTCTTTTGCGCGTAAATGCCTAAAATTTCTGAAGAAGTATTAATTATGCGTACATGACACTTTCAATAACTGGTACCATTGCTTCGATGGTAGATTGGTCGGTTGAGAGGAGTGACGCTATAGATTCTGCATTTTTTTCCCAGCTATAGGGAGCGGGCAATTGTTTTGATGCATGATAGAGGTATTCTGAAGCTTGGATAAGGGCAACAATACAGCAGACCTTTGTACGCATTTCTTTGGGTTTAATGGGCATAAAATCATTTTTAAAATCCGTCGAGTGGTGATGATAAATCGTTTGGCAGAGTTGTATGGGAAAATCCCACCGTTTGGCAAAATAGTATCCTACAACGGCATGATCTAATCGAAAGGTCTCATTTTCACTTTTAATAACATCGACTGTTGCGCAGTTGTGGTTGTTGATAAAAAAGGTAAGATACTCTTTAGAATGTTGCTTGAGTAAAGGCGCTCCACAGTTTGAGAGAAGGGCTCCTGCAAAAGCTTCGTCAGGTGCTATCGTAGTAAATTGTTGTGCAAGTTTAGCTGCAATGAGTGCTACAGACTGAGACTCTTCCCATATGGCATCCAGTTCAGGGCTTCTTTGTCCTGGTGATTGTTGAAGGCAAAATGCAAAAATGAGATTACTTAAATTGTTGAGGCCTAGAATCATAACTGCTTGATTAATAGATACTATCTCAAATGAAAAACAAAATGCAGCAGAGTTAACCGTTTTTAGAATTGCAACAGCTAGGCCCATATCATTCTGTAGCATCTTTGCTATTTCTTGAACATCAGGGCTTTTCTTTCTTCGCTCTTTTAAGAAGGCCACGAGTATGTCGGGCTGTGTAGGAATAGGGAGGTTTTCTAGAAGCATTTGTGTAAGTTTAGTATGATTCATGGTCTACCCGTGGTATAATGTTCGTGCGATGAGCATGCTACTCAAAGAGGTATTATGAGTATATCGTACATGTTTTTAATTGACTACAATTTTGGTTCTGAAAACAGCTTAGGTATAAAGAATGTCAAATGGGATTAGAGTTTTATGGGTTTCTAATGGAATTTTATTCTATTAATTAGGCAAGACAGAGATTTGTGACTAGGGATATTTAAATTTCTTAGGTATGTTTACGCCATGGATAAGTGTTTACGTTATTTACAGGGATATGGAGCAGAGGTCGTGGCGGCACTCAAGCCGGCATTTGAGAGTGGCCGTGCTGCAGCTTCACTACAAAAAAAATACACCGACTTTAAAGCGGGCGAGGTCAGTAATGATAAGCTTCTCAATGAGTATGTCTCAGAATTTAAAAAACGGTATTTAAAAAGTGCACCGCCCCTCTCTCGTATTTGTTTTGATAAAAAAGTGAGCTTAGAAAAGCAGGCCCTTGGCATATTTACTATTACTCCCCGTGTTCAGGGTAAAAAACTTAAAGCAAAACATGCGATTCATATTGCTGAACAGTTTAAAAAAGCTCCAGAACCAATATTGCGTGCAATTGTCGTTCATGAGCTTGCTCACCTCAAAGAACGTGATCATAGTAAGGCCTTTTATAATCTCTGTACACATATTGAGCCTGAGTATCATGCTCTTGAGTTTGATATGCGTCTCTGGCTTGCACTCAAAGAGTATGGTCAGTAAAGTACCTGAACCATTGGGATTCACTCCTACCTTATTCTGTTGTTTATGTTCTACAGCTTTTTTTGTGCAATTCACTAGCTAATCAGCAATATGCATTGTGTTTCGCACAACCGTGCTTCCTGTAGTAATCTGGTAAATATATATTCCACTTTTTAATGGTGTTCCTTTTGCATCGACTGGCTCCCATCTAATGCTTTCAGCAAAAGGGTAGGTGTCCTCGAAAATAAGATTACCATTTGCAGTATATACTTTTAACGTGATGGTGGACCCAGTACGAGGTATTTGAAGTAATTGTATTGTCGTATGGGTTTTGAAAGGATTTGGAAAATTATACACCGATGGACCTTTGAGAAGGTGAGTTATAGCGTAGTCATTTTCACTTACAATAAGGGTATAGTTTTTGGTGCCGTTTAGAATTATTTCGGTATCAGGATTTTCGAGTAATGTATGAGAGCCGCCTTCTACGAGATGGAAAGTGTACCCTAATTGCTGGATATCCTTTAGATTATTAAGAGTGAATAGTGCACGTAATGGATCTTTTATTGTCGTTCCCACAGTGATGTTCCATGTTGCATACTCTTCTATTTTCGATTTGTAGTCTGTTCTAAATAAAAGATTATTCTGTACAAAGGAAAGATACACTGCATCGCCTAGTGCAGTAGGCAGCTCTCTTTTGTCAAATGCATCAATATCATTGGTAGCGTAAGGTTTTATACCAATGGCATTGTAAGCGTCATGTAGGTCAGTATTGAGAGCTTTTAAATTAATGGTTATGTCCCAATCTCCTTTTGTGGGAGTAGCATGTTTAAAAAGAGTGTTTGAAGTAATATGTTCAGTATCATCCCATGCGACGACTCTCTCAATATCTATAGCTTCATCCCTAGAGACTGTTGTCCAGTAACCCTCTCCTGGAATAAGATAATTGACAAGGTTATAGTTACTCCCATTCCATTTGAAAAATTCGCGACTACCAAATGCTTCGGTATCAAGATTGAATCCATAGGGGTTGGAAACTTGATTCCAACCATCGTCACCTTTTGTAATATCAACAGAGACCAACGATGTATCAAATGCTAACGATAGTGTTAAGGTAGAATCAGATTTGATCCATGCACTTTGACCAGGCAAAACTTCATCGATATTTTCTTTAGAAAGATAACGATCATAAAGGAGGTCACGAAATGCAGCATCGTACCACCAGAATAAAGAAACAGTATTGTCAAGCTGAGATGTCTGATAGGGGCGTGAGCCAAATGAAACCATTTGCCAGGTTTGTGCGGGGACTATTATGGTGCGGGGAGCAGTCAAAGAAATATCATTAGTAATAGAAAAGGATTGAATAAATGTAGAGTCGGCATCAATAAGGGATGTTATAAATGCGCTGACTCTGAAAGAGTCTCCTGACAATCCGAATTTATCTATAGATGACTTATGGAAATCTAAAACGGTATCAGCTATAGCTGTTTTCAAGTTTACAACGATATAAGCAAATCGTGCATTTTCAACATCTTTAACGGAGGAGCTTAAAAATTGAATCCTATAGGCGGTTCCTGTTGACTTGATGCTCAAGTCTAAAGATGCGTATGCAGATCCAGGTATCGTTGTCGTTGCTGAATATAATGTACCACTGTTGCGCACGACATTATAATACGTGTCAGCTTCTAAATACACTCTATCTCCTGTGGTATACTCTTCGTATTGTGCTGTATATGCATTGAATGAAAAACTGCTGGTTGATGTATTAACCTTCCATAAATCACCCATAATGAAATAGGTGACTCCGTCAAATTTTTTCAAGTCAACTTCTGGAGCTGAAAGATCAAAGGTGCTATCTGTTGCTGGGGGAGATAAGCTGTCATCAGGTGGTATATACGTGGAGTCATCAGGTAGTGTTACCTTTCCGAGGTCTACTGTAAAAGTAAGATCTGGATTTATTACATTTTCTGTATTGGTGAGTACTCCATGGTGTAGGTAGATGACCATCTCATTTTCAAGGACGGCATTATAATAGGTTCTCCAGTATTCCGCTTCGTCACTGTGGTCTGTATTGAGTTGAATAAACAACGTACTGTCTGATGGATAAAAAGTAAAATCATCTTCATTGGTGCGTAGATACATTGTGTTCGATTGCATGTCGAGGGGAGGGCCGTCAGAGGTAAGCATTGAGTCCCTCACACCAAATATGAGGAAGAGAGAGGTGGTTGTAAAATCGAGATCTATTTGTACTGATTGATAGGAGGAAAGTCCGGTTGACAAAGTAAGTTTTAGCAGTTTCTCCTCTATGTCAAAAGTTGCAGCTGTTACCCAGTTGGACCCATAACTGACGCCATAGGTGAGAGGTATTGTGTATTCAAATGTTGATTCTTGAAGGAACTGATTGTTTGTTCCTCTGAGAAGGCCATTATCAAGATGGATGATGAGATTGTTTTTATATTGAAAAGATTGGAGAGACTGATGTTCTTGTTCGTTAATAAAAACAGTTAATTGTTGAACGTTCTCATTACAATCGCCGCAGTCTTCATCACCAAAAAAGAACTTCTGCAGGAGTATATCAACGCTCTCTCTATCTGATATATCAAGCCCGTGCTCTTTAATCTTAATGAGGCTTCCTGGTATGAGGCTTGAAGGGTCGAGGTTGCCATCAAATGTTAATTGGAGTTTATGCTCGAATGGTTCATACTGAGCTGCGTAAAGTTGCAATGTTGCCCCTTGTTCAAGATCGACCGGTGCTGCTCTGTTTGTATTCACAGTGTTTGTCGAAAGGCCTCTAAAGAGCGGGGCATTAATTTCGGCTAAAAATACATTTGATTGTAGATACATTTTTTTAATGAGAGTCGCTTCACTTGCAGTAAGAGCGAACTGAATTGAGTTGCTATTGAGTTGTGTTTGACTGTCAACATCAAAAGCCATTTCTTGAAGGAGCTCTGGTGCAGGATCATCACTCGATTCATAGCGGTAGGCTATTAAATGAATCGCACCTGACTGTACAAATTCTATCTGCTCATTAAATTCAAAGAGTATACTACTATTAAAAAGGTTGTGTTCGAAAACGGCACGTTGCAAACAAAAAGCATTACAGGGTTCAAAATAGGAGTCATCTTCATTTGCGACTTCTATGGCGACCTGATGAGATCCCACATTGGTATTGTTGATGTCATAGGTTTGTATCAGTAAATCAGCGAACCCCCACTGACCTTCGTCAGGAGTTACGTAGATCACCCACTGTCCATTGCCCATATTAACCCATCGCAGTCCAGAGTTTGTTATGACGTTTATTTCACCGCTCTCAACAGTAAGGGTAAGATCAGGATGTATAGACACTCTAATGGTGCGCATCTCGTTTTGCCCTATAATAGGTGCAAAATCTTCCACGATAAATGTATGAAGCGGTGGCTTAACATAAAAATTAAGGACAGTGGTAGAGAGGATACCACCATAACCGTCTGTAGCATCAATAGCTATATGTACAGGTCCCCATTCTTCAAGGGTTGGTGTTACATTGAGACTCCATACTCCACCTCCCATATTGTTCAAAATGAGTGAAGAAGGGCTTAGACCTGTGGTAAGTCCCCAGTCTATAGCGAGGGGGAAGCCAACGGCTGTTGTGATTCCTATGGTGGTTATATTTTCGTAATTGACACTATCAGAATAGGCACCAATTGAGAGAGTGACCGTAGGAAGATAGATTTGAAGGAAGATTGTTGTAGAGTGCATTAATCCAAATGTTTCATGGATTAGATTAAGGGTGATACTTTCTGAACCAGTGAGTCCATTTGATGATACTGCAACCGACCATGTGTTATAGGTGGCTTTAGTGACGGATATATTTTCAGGAGCAATGAGTCCACTACTGACATTTGCAGTAACAGTCATCCCTTCAATGGTGTATTTTGATGTTACTGTTGCTATAAGAGTTGTCGTTGAATGAGTCGTGACCGTTGCGGTGCTCGGTGCTAGGAGCGCATAGTGAGCAGAATTCCCAGGGTTATATATATCAACAAAACTGGTCATGGTATCCATATATTCATAGGACATGTTGTATGCATCAATTTGGAGGCTACATTGACCGATTGCTCCCGAAAGAGTATAGGGGAAGTAATAGAGAGGCCCTGGTGATAGAGAACTGTCGATGGGAGAAATGAGTGTTGGATTGGTGGAAGTGGCATATACTTCTATATCGGTTTGGTAATATTCATCATAGGCAAAATAGGCTATTGAGTCACCTGTTTGAGTATAAGGGATCTGGATAAAGGTCGGCCCAATGATTTCGAACGGTGGAGGGTATTGCTCCCATAGTTTTACATCAAAAAGGGTTTCAGGTAATTGTTGCCCAGTGATAAGTGACTGAGCAAATCCAGAATAGGTACGGAATACCAGGTATTTACCAGCGGCAATCCATGATTCTATCATGGATTTTTGGGTAGGGGTGACAGAGAGTCTTAAGATAGCTGCACTGTCGTTTAAAAACTGATTATTAAGACTATCAAATGAGAACTCTGTATACAGGCTATTGAGAAAAGGATCATTATATACCTTAAGAGAAAATGTATTAGGGTTACCAAGAGATACATGGTGAAGCATCTCTATGGAGAGATACTCTTTTTGAGTAATT
Organism: Fibrobacterales bacterium; assembly: GCA_051532055.1. GTDB lineage: Bacteria > Fibrobacterota > Fibrobacteria > Fibrobacterales > JAOPTW01 > JAOPTW01. The sequence goes on from JAOPTX010000003.1 coordinate 28,465, forward strand.
GAGTCCACCATGATCTGTACTGCTTTGGGGGTAAATGGGGCTTGAGGGTAATCCCCTAGGGATGGTGAAAAACTATAGGTAGTACTGCTCCCATCAATAGGGCTTTGGATGGTTATATTGATGCTGACGGTGTCCATATTTGGTCCGGTATAGAACTCCATAAGCCAATGTGTTCCGGTCCAATGGAAGGTGAGGTTCCCGTTACTTATAGCGCTCTCATTGCCCGATACCCCTGTAACGATATAGTGAGAAGGATCATGTACCGTGTGCATTAGTGCAATGTCAAAAAAGTAGTGACTGTTTGTGTCAAGTGAATATTTAGGGTCTACTATCATCATTTGTACATAATCATCGCGTATGGTTAAGGGGATGTTTTGCAGTGTTACAAGGTCTCCAGATACCGAATCTCGATATTGCCCGTATCCAATATGGATAGAGAGCTGCCAATCTCTTGCAAGCCAATTAAAGAGGGTATCAGTAAGTATCCCATCCCACCAAATAGCTGTAGAGTCACCGGTGGTTGTATATATATAGTGAGATGATATATCAACATGGCTTTGATAGACTCCCGATGGGTCAAGGGCTATAATGTTGAGCCCTGGCATACTATCGTAAATAACAGGGTCTGACCAGAAGAGTGAGAGGTTTGAGGTGTAATTAGAGAGTACTGCTGAGTCGAGTGTCGGCGAGGCGGGGGCGGTTTGGTGAATGATAAAATTATCAGTGGCAACAATTGTTGCATTAGGATCGGTATTCATAAGGTTTACAAAGGTATTGGGATTTACTTCCAGTCGCCATGCTGTTGAATCGAGCCCAGGCGTAAGCGGAGGGAGTTGCAGTACGGCCATTGTCGAATCACCTATATAGAGGAGTCGGTCGAGTACTGTGTAAAAGCTAAAGACCGAACTGTTATTGGTTACGGTAATGGTATGAGTATTGTCTATGTAAGCCGGGTCAATTTTCTCATGGAAATAGAGGATAAGCAGTGAATCATCAGGGTTAATTTCTGCTTTAGAAATAAAGTAGGGAGAGCCCACTACTTGAACAGGAACAATTGCTGGTTGTAGACTTTCTCCACTCGATTGCATTATGAAGTCAGTTTCCAAATAGCGTAATTGAAGGTTGCTTCCATGGTGCATATAGTCAGGCATAGTGGGTCCATAGGTGGATAGATCAATGATAGTAGAATCGAATCCCGAAGAAGGATTACCCACCCAGCTATGAATTATAAGGGAGTCATTAGGAAAACCTTCTCTACTAAAGGTAAAGGTCAATGAGTCTTGCATCATGCTTGCTAAAGCCTCACTAAACCATAATGTAAGTTCATTGTTGGTATAGTTCCATAGCGCGGTTGCTTTGTCGAATAGAAAAAAGGACTGAGTAATAATAGTGGGGGTACTGGAAGGGGAGGTCGTTTCTATGCGATACTCATTGAGTGGGACGTTATCTGGAATGAAGCCTTTGACATACACGCACTGATATGATATTTGACATGAGTCCACCTTTTCAATTGTTAATGGAATGACTACTGAAGAATCTGGAAAACTATAGAGACTCGCAGTGATACTTGTTGAGCTTGAATCGTAATCAGCCTTCCACTCGAGCCAACCTTGTGTGCCTCCAAGCTGTATGAGGAGCCGCAATGTATCAGCTCTGTATGCTGAAGGAGTTGCGGTTACACTATCAGGAAGAAGTGGGTTATCAATGATGAGAAAATTATTGAAATATGCCTGAGAGTATACTGCTTGCGTAATGAGCAGTCCTAGAATGAAAATGAGTATCTTTTTCATTGCGACCTCCCGGCTCTCTGTTCCTTTTAGATTATAACTTTGTACATAAATAAGCCACAACTTAGTTCAGTTAATAGAAGTAATTTTTCTGATAAAATGAATAGTAAAAAAAGCTCTAAAGACTCTATAGGTAGAGCTTAATAAACCCAATATTGGGTTGTGTTATTTTAAGATACGCAGGGAGTATTTAGGCTAAAATTGAAGTAAGTTCAAATTGAGGAGGTTTTAAAACCAGTCACCCAATGTAAGATCATAGGTGACTTCGACTTCTTCATAGCAGATGCCTTCACAATATTCTATTGAGGAGTTTTCAAGAGAACCGCCATCCACTGCAGTAATAAATTTATCACCGACTGCATAATTAATTGTAGCTGAATAACTTCCGACAGGGAGTGAAAAAAAGGTTTTGGATTCAGAAATGAGCTTTGTTAGAACGACCTGATTAAGTTCAAAGTCTCCGGCGTAAATGGTCACTGTGACTTGTGGGTTTTCCTCATTAATAGTTGCTTCTATTGTGATATCTCCGGCTTCACTAGGAGTACTAATACAGGATTTCCAGATGGGACGCTCAACGCAATCTTCTTCATTTTGAGTAGTGCAACTGAACAGTATTGTTAAACTAATCAGTGCAGCACTTATTGCTGTGAGACGACATACATAGGGTAGATTTTTAAACTTACTCATTATCGATTCCCTGTATGAGGTTATAGATTGAATTGCTGATAAACACATTGAGAGTAATATGGTGGTTTGTGACATGTTCAGCCTTCATATAGCGATAATAGACACCAAAATGAGATCGTATATACCCTACCTTTATTACAGGTATAAACCCCGTTTCCCCTTTTTTTGCAGTGCCACTATAATGACTTCCTGAATAAGCCGCTCCCGCCATAAGGGCTAGAATATTTTTATCAAAGAAAAAGTATTTTTCGGCATTGAGGCCAATAGTATATCTCAATTCTCTAAATTGATAATAAGAATTTTGATCTACAGTCACCAGAACTTTTTTTTCGTAAGGCCTCACGGTGAACATAGGTCCAAATGAGAGTTTTAAAGAACGAGAGAGGCCTTTAAGTTCACCTCCGAGCAGAATATCTTCATGGTTGAATCCAAACTCAAGTGAAGGGATGTAATAGTCCATAGGGTTAGAGAAACTGATTGTAGAAAAGAGAAGACTGAAGAGAATGATTATTTTTAAATGCCTTTTCATATCAATAAGAATTACTTTTTTTAAATGGATAGGTTAAATGGTACAAATAAATATGAGGTTGACTATGGGGGTTGAGCGTTTTGATTGACCACAGGTATAAATTTAGAAGACTCTTACTAATCATCGCCACACCAAAGACGAAGAGGATAACGCTCCTGCAGGGTATGTTGAGGTAGGGGCGCTCCCAACTCACCATTCACGACTGCCTTTGTCTCGTATGTCACCGCACTCTCTATGTGAGCCTCAGGAATGAGGGACCCTAACATTTCTTTGTTAGATTGCTTTGCATGTTCATTATTTTTAGCCTCTACTTTTTTAATTGCCTCCGCTTTCTCTTTTGCAGTCGCCCGTGCTTTCGCATTACGCTTGCGATAAAACGCACTGGTAAAAAACCGATGTTCTACACTTCCTTTTTTGTAAATTCGGTTCGCGAGCAGTCGTACAGTATCGACACTCCGTTTCAGATTGAGATAAGCAGAATCCCGCAGCTTTTTATAATGAGTATCCATCCGATCAAGTTGCGCGGCAGTTTGCATACAACAGATATTTTCACTATAGAAGAGAGCTTGCTCTCCCAAAGAAGGGTCGATTTTGATTTTTTTAAGAAGGTGATAGTCCTTATGCCAAAGGGTGCCCAGTATTCTGAGATCCGTAACGAGACAACTTATTGACTTGTCCTTTTTCATATTAGCTAATAGAGCTCGTCTTATATTTGCATCATTATGATACACGAGTTTGAGGTAAAATATCATGGTATAGCGGAGTTCAAATGCTTTAGGCGCTGTCTCTTTCCAGCGTTTTTGGTGTTCTGTACTAACATTTTGCTCAGTTTTGAAGGTGCGCTCGGCCTGTCGCAGTGTTAGTATCTGCTGTTCTAATCGGTCAGAGAGGTCTCGGTCATAGTGTTGAAACTTATGGTACACCTCAAAGCGGTGAGCCATGGTATCGAGCTTTTCAGCCTCTTTAATATAGTCCGCTATGGGCATAACTGCCGGTGAACGTGGGGTACGTCGCTTTGTCATTATCAGTCTCTCTTTGTAACTCATTGGAAGGTGTCTGTTTTTCCTAAGTATTAGACGATTGGTGTCATAATTTGGTGCTAAGAAACTATAACATTGTGGAATTATGGAGAAAACATGCTCAATATAAGGCAATACTGGACGTCTTAGTGTGTGAGTATCCAGGATTGAGTGGTGCACACTCATTATTTTTTGCAATTGGTAGGAGTCTGAGGGCGTTTCTGGGTGATTCTTTAGAGTAATTTGTTGGATTAATCCATGCACATTCATGGAATGGGTATTGCGACAGCAATTTTTTGTGATATATGCTTTTTATCAGTGGTGTGAGTCTCATAATCAATACATATATTTCCCTTAATTCAGTACAAACTTGTTAAAGAGTAAGAATATCTCTGTTAGAGACATTCAAAGTGACATATTATTCCGTATTGAGTGTTTATGTGAGTATTAGATGCATATTAAAGTGTTTCTAATTGTAACGTCGGCTTGTTTGAGAGGCTTAAAGTTTTTACTTTGACCGCACAGTCAGATTTGCAGAAATTATTGGTGTTTTTAGAAACTTAGGAAAGCGTATGAAGATTATTGGAATGATACTTGTTGGTGCAGTGATAGCTTTTGCTGTTGATACACCAATTAAAAGTCTCAGTGATATATTGGCACGGGCAAAAAAAGGGACCGATAAAAGTGCTCTTATAGATGATGGTATCGCATCAGGTGTTGAAGAAGCAAAGGCTTATGCTGGATCAGCTTATCCTCAAATAGGGCTCACCAGTTCGTATATGTACTCATATTCTCCAACGAATAGTCAGTCACAGGGGGTAAGCCAGTTCTCACTTGACAATACTCATACTCGACTCTTTAATGTGGAACTGGGCTTTTCACAGACTTTAAATGTGTTTCGTCTAGGGCTCGTGCTCGAGATGGAAAAGCAGCAAGTTAAAACACTTGAAAGTAAACGAGCCTTTGAGATGGATATGTACTATCTTGCTGCCATTCAGCATTATGTGGAAGCACTCTATTCGCAGTATCAGTATGAACTTGATTCGAATTCATTGGCCATTTATCGTGATCTTTTGGCTATGACTGCTATTGATGTGGACGCAGGAGTAAAGTCGAGTGTTGATGAGATGCAGATCAAAGCACAAGTAGGACTTGCTGAGGCATCAAAACACCAATCATATAATAGAAGTACTATAGCTCTTCGGGCCCTCAGTGACTTTTTAAACCTCAAGGACTTGAGTTCAATTCAACTCCATTTAGGTGGCCTTAATTTTGATCTGTTTGAAATTGCAGATAAAAAAGGTGAGGGAGTAACCAAACAGGTAGTACTTCTCGAAAATCAATTGATGATTGCACAGCAAGTTGCTGAGTACCAAAACTCTTTAAAATATCCCGATATTGCTCTTGTGGGTGGGGTAAAGCATGATTTTATGAACATGAGTTTCGACCCTCTTTCAGTTGCAGGGTCAAACCCCAATGATCCACCAACAGTTTATGACGGCATGAGTCCAAATGAAACTGATGAATACTATAGTCCTAAACACTATGACTATAGCATTGGTGTGGCTGTTACCGTCCCCGTATTTACGGGTGGTTCTGTTACCGCAAATGCAAAAAAAGCTGAGATTGATGCGCGTATCGCAAAACGTACTGTGATGATAGCCAAGAGAGAACAAAAAAGTAAAGCAATTGATGCGGTTAATAATCTTGCTGCTATACGGAATATGTTAAAAGCCCTCACAATGAGTGTTGAGACTTCTAAAATTGTTTTTGAGCAGAAACAGAGCGACTATAAAGTGGGCGATATTTCCCTTCTTGATTTTAAACAGTCAGAACAAGACTATAACACTGTTAACACTGAATTTTTTAAAGCACAGCTGCAAGAACTCCTTGCGCTGGTAAATGTGCGTTTAACGCAGGGGTATGTAATCTATGAATAAAATACTACAAATTACAGCAGTAGCACTTTTCACGAGTGTAATTTTTTTGGGGTGCGAAGACGACTCTAAAAGTGAATCAAATGTTGAGATCAATAGCGAACTCAAAGAGACCATTGTAACGCGCGAAAAAGCAGACATCAAGAGAGTCTCTGTCGTTACTGAGAAGATCACCAAACGATCTTTTGAAGAATACTATTCCTACTACGGAGTGATAGAAGCGGAAAACCAGACGACCCTTATCTCCTATAATGGGGGTGAGGTACACCAACTCAATGTGAAAGAGGGTCAGTATATTAAGAAAGATACTCCGCTGTGTGATATTGATGCTGATATATATACCACTCAATATGAGGCTGCTCAAACAGCTCAGAGTGTTGCAGAAGATAACTATAAGCGTCTTCAAAAACATCTTCAGTCGGGGAATACTTCGAGTACCCGAGTAAAACAAGCGAAGCTTGAATATCTCACTGCAAAACAGCATGCGTTACAGATGAGGAAAATTGCTCTTGGTGCGGAGTGTCGTTCATCTATTTCAGGAAGAGTTCTCGCAAAACACGTCTCACGATTTGACAATATTTCCCCGGGTACCGCAACACTAACCATTGGTCAAACTGGTGTCCTCAAGGTTAAAGTGGGTATTCCCGAAGATCAGATTTCCGGTTTTAAAGCAGGAAATGTTGCAGAAATCCGTCTTTCTAGTGAAAAGGACAAAGTATGGTATGGAAAGATTTATAGTATAGCCCAAGCTCTTGATCCTCAAGAACGTAAATATATGGCAGAAGTGCGATTGACTTCTAATGGCAATGATATTCAGCTTGGTTTAGTTGCAAAGGTAAAACTTTTGAGGAAAGTATGGAACGATGCAGTAGTGATACCATCTCATACAATTATTTCTCTCGCTACCGAAAATGTGGTTATGGTGAATAATAATGGGGTTGCTCAAAAACGTTCAATAGAAGTCGTCGCTTCTAATGAGACGGAAGTTCTTGTAACCGGTGCTATCGCTCCTGGTGACGAGATTATTGTAAAAGGGTATGTCAATGTCGTTAACGGAAGCCCACTCAAAATTGTTGAAAAACCTGTATCTCCAAAAGGTGAAGAAGGGTAAATCATATGATTAAGAAAATAGTCCACCGTTATATGGCCGTCTTTACTTTGGCCTTTATTATCATCATACTGGGAACTACAGCATATTTTGATCTGCCCCGCGAATCTGCCCCAGAGATAAAGCAACCGAAGATCTTTATCAATACTATTTATCCCGGTGTTGCAGCCAAGGATATTGAAGCGCTGGTAACGCGGCCAATCGAAGAAGAAATAGACGGAACATCAGATGTGAAGCATATCTATTCAACCTCCAAGCAGGGGTTCTCTTCTATCACAGTGGATTTTAACAGTAATACTAATGTTGAGACTGCCTTGCGAAGAGTGCGTGAACGAGTTGATATTGCAAAGGTTGAGATTCCGAGTGAGGCAGAAGAGCCCTATGTAAAAGAGCTTAATTTTTCGGACCAACCTATTTTTATCGCTGTTCTTTCTCACCCAGAAGGACTTGAGGTAATAGAAAAACATGCAGACTATCTTCAAGATGAGATAAAACGAATTAGAGGGGTGCTTGATTGTACTCTTACGGGTAAGCTCGAAAAAGAACTTGCGATTGAAATTGATCCCCTTAAGCTTAAGCACTACGGACTTTCGTTAGATGATGTGTCAAAAGCGATCCGTGCAGAAAACACTACCATTCCTGGTGGAGTCCTTAAAAACACTTCTAAACATTACTCAATCTCTATCTCAGGTGAGATTAAAGACCCTGCACTCTTTCAAGAGTTGATCATAAAGAATAAGGGTAAGAAAGTGAAGCTCCGCGATCTTGGTACTGCTCGCTTTTCTTACAAAGAGGCAGAGACCATTTCTCGTATTAATGGCGTTCCCGCAATTTCACTCAATGTAACCAAAAAGAGTGGGGAAAATCTCATTCGTATTGCCGATGAAATTAAAGTACTTCTTGCGAAATATGATGAGCAACTCCCCATAAATACCGAGGTACGCCTCTCTTTTGATCAGTCAAAAGATATTAAGAACATGGTAGTCGATCTCGAGAATAATATTTTCTCTGGCTTTGTGATGGTTCTAGCAGTAACCCTCTTTTTCTTGGGGTTCAGAAACGCAATGTTTGTGTCAATGGCGATACCATTCTCAATGCTCCTCTCATTTTTCATTCTACAACTAGCAGGTATCACCCTTAATATGGTGGTACTCTTTAGTCTTGTTCTTGCACTGGGTATGTTGGTCGATAACGGAATTGTGATTGTGGAGAATATTTTCCGCCACACTGCTAAGGGTAAAGATACGGTGAATGCCGCTATTGATGGTACCAGAGAGGTAGCCTTTCCCATTATTGCCTCTACACTCACAACGATTCTCGCTTTTTTCCCCATTATCTTTATGCCGGGTATTATGGGGGAATTCATGTCATATATTCCTAAGACGGTTATAATTGTACTCTCAAGTTCACTCTTTGTTGGCCTTGTCATTAATCCTGCTGTCTGTTCTCGGTTCTTAAAAGTATCTGATTCCCAGATTAAAAAGATTACTGAGGGGAGTGGCATGTTTCAAAAGGTTCAAGCAATCTATGTCGACCTGCTAAAGGTAGCGCTCAGAAATCCTATTAAAATTTTAATGTGTGCTGCTGTAATTTGGGTTTTGGGTATTATGGCTTTTGTTACATTGGGCAAAGAGCCGGTCTTTTTTCCAAGTGTTGATCCACAAGCAGGTATCATTAACTTGGAGACGCCTCAAGGCACCCCCCTTGAGTTAACTGATGCAGAAATTAAACAGATTGAAAAAGTGGTGAAGCGTACACCGGCTTCAATAGACAATTACCAGTCTACCATTGGAAATTTAGGTGGTGGGATGGGGGCGAACACCCCAGAATCTCATAAGTCCAATATCCGTTTAGGGTTCACGAGTTACCTTGAAAGAGAAATTCCTAGTGCAACAACACTCCTTGATCTTAAAGATTCTCTTTCTGATTATATCGGTGCCAACATTAAAGTGACCCAAGTAGAGGATGGGCCTCCCCAAGGCCATCCTATAAGTTACGAAATAAATGGTCCAGAGTACTCAAAATTTCAAACGTATGTTGATGCAGTTATGGCAATTCTTATTGAGTATAAAGAATTTAAGTTGGTAGACAATGATTTTGAAATTGGTAAACCAGAACTTAATGTCTCAATTGATAGAGAAAAAGCAGTACTGCTTGGGGTCCGTACCAATCAAATCGCATCTACTATTAGAAACGCAATCAACGGAGGCATCATTTCAACATTTAGATCTGATGAAGATGAGTATGATGTGGTGATTCGCTATAAAGATATGTTCCGGCATACGATACAGGATTTGACTAACCTTGAAATTGTTCATGAAGGAAAACGAATTCCGGTGAGCTCAGTTGCAACTATAAAGCGCCAAGCTGGTCCAGGGGTTATTAAACGAAAAGATCTTAAAAGAACTGTCGAGATTTGGGCTGACTTTAAAGAGGGAGTAGAAAACAAGGAATTGATTAAAGCTGAAATTGCAGATCGTATCAATGGTATTGACGTGGCCCATAATTACTTTGTCGGAATTGGAGAAGGGGTTAAGGTACAAGAAGAGGCGACGGCATTTTTAATGAAAGCTTTTCTTATTGCGGTAATGCTCATAATGATGGTGCTCATATTACAATTTAACTCTCTGACTCAGCCACTCATCATATTGGCATCAGTGATACTCTCTATTAGTGGTGTAATGTGGGGCTTTGCGCTCTTTGGTCAGACATTCTCTATCATTACCTCGGGTATTGGTATCATTAGTTTAGCGGGGGTTGTGGTAAATAATGCTATCGTACTCATTGATTACACTAACGTCCTTATTAAGCATGAACTCATGGCGCCCTCGGCGGCTCTTATTGAGGCAGGTAAAACTCGACTCCGGCCAGTACTTCTTACAGCTATTACCACAGTGGTAGGTCTTCTCCCAATGGCATTTGGAGTGAGTTTTGACTTTCACTCATTTTCGATTCAGTGGGATTCAGAATCGTCACAGTGGTGGTCTGCAATGGCATGGGCAATTATATATGGATTAACCTTTGCAACAGTACTCACTTTAATTGTAGTTCCCGTTCTTTTGGAGCTTGACTATAAGCTATTTGACCGCGAAAAAGTTATAACTCCTGATAAAGAAGAGTAGATTCTTAAATAATTAGGTTTTCTTTTTAACATTTCATAATCGGTACAGGTCCTGTTTTATTAAACAGGACCTTTATTATTTTTAGTCAAATTTCATCAGAATCTCTTAAACGGTGAGTAGGTGGTGTACTTTGAGCTTACTTAAAATGGTTAAATTAACGCTTAACAATAGTTACTTTAAGTTTGACTTCACTTTTTTAAGTGCAAAGTGTTTAAATATGTGATATACTCCTGATATACGTCAAAGGATCATAACTTGATGAATAGTAACAGGTTAAGAATACTTACCTGTGAAATAGAAGAACGGTACATAAGTGCCGAAGGGAGTAAAAGATGAAACAGAAACTTAAAGAGGTTATTGCGGCACATGCAGTAGAGCTTGAAAATGGCATTGCATCGGTCCCTATAGATTCCTTTGAGTTGATCATCGATGAGATATTATCTCAGGCGGGTGATTACATACTCGATTCACTTGAAGAAGCTCTCTAGTAACAATTCTCTTATTACAAAAATTCAGTAGCTGTAGATCTATACAGAACTTACCCATATCTCAGCAAGAAGCATAAAGAAGCTCCCATTACATTTTTTATTTATTTTGAAGGGAAAAGAAAAACCCGACCCAAAAGATTAATGATCTTTACGGATCGGGTTCTCGACACAATGAACTCACATTCATGATAGTAGTACTATATCATTAATTAATGATTAGTGCACTGTATTTCAATGAGATGGTTCAATCGATTTGGTTGTTGATTATAACTAATTTTTGTAAGTCGTGTTTATTTAAAGGGTTGGGCGTCTTTCTTTTGTAGTGTCATTGTGGGGATTGCTGAAGAGTTATAAGGAGGCTGAGTTTTTTCGTGTATAATTCTATATTTTGATTCTAAAGTGACTAACAGTCAAATGTTCACTATGTCAAGGAAAGTCCATTGAATACAAAAACAACTCTTTTATCATCCAGTGACTCACTACCGCTCACCTGTTCTCGTACAGGAACATGCTGTCATGGAAAAGCAGTCTGGATTAATCCTTGGGAGCTTGCTCGTCTAGCGAAGGCCAAAGAAATCTCTGCTCGGGAGTTTAGAGATCAGTATTGTGAATTTGGTGGAATACAACTTAAATTTAACGGTGAAGCAGGCTGGAAAGAGCTCAATGCATGTAGTCAATATAATAAAGATAACGGGTGTAGTGTCCATGTAGGGAGACCGTTAGCCTGTCGACTGTATCCTCTGGGACGACAACGTAAAGGTGATACAGCGCACTATATGCACGAAGGCGCTCAGTTTCCCTGTCTCGAAGGGTGCCCAGAAGTGGTAGAACTCCCTAAACTCACTGTAGGTGACTACATTGTAGGCCAAGAAGCCGGTCTCTGTGAATCGGCTCAAGATGCATATCTTGATCTCATGCAGCAGCTTGCTGATGGTGCATTTGCATTATTAATTGATACAGGTCTTGCGGCTTCAGGGGATAGAGACACCCTTACTGCATGGCGTTCAATGGGGGAGGTTGATCCAGGAGTTCTCGAGAATGAACTCGGGCAGGAGTGGCTTGATAGATTGGTATTGCCAAGCCTAAATTGCGCTTTAGAAAATCCACTTCAGTTCTGTAATCAGCACTATGATGCACTGCAAGAAGCAGCGCAAGAAGAATTTGGTTCAGCAGCGACGTCAGATGAGATGAAAGATGCGTCTATTATCATGATGGGCCTCGCTCTTCATTTGGGGCGGAGTCTTGGGGCGCAACCAAAAGATCTTTCAGAGCATTGGATTAAAACAGCGAAAGAGCACGGGGCTTCTGAGTAATGATAGCGAGACTCCTTTGTTTTTTTATTGGGAGTCCAGTATCTAGACGATGAATATACTCCTCTTTGAGTAACTTGGTCTAAAATTATTCCCCCATTATTTCATTTTTGTACCCCATTCGATTTTAGTTTGAGCTCTTCTATTTTGAATATATACTCATTAGTGGGGTAGGATATTTAAAGAACTAAGGTATCAATAAATGGTACCCATTCTGGATGAATGTCCAAGTAGGGGGTAGTATGAAGTTAGGGCTCGTGGGTCACAATACACAAGAAATCGCTATTTTACAACAGGTATTTACCCAGAAAGGGTTCACGGTTTCGACGGTAAAAGCTGTGTCAGAGAGTTATCTTGATTTGGTCAAAATAGAGCCAGAAGTTTTACTTATGGAGGTTCCTGTCAATTATGCGGAAGAGTTAAGCCTTTTAAAGCGCATGCAGAATAACAAGAAATTTCATCATTGCCACATTTTTACTTTTGGTACTGAGCGCCCACAAATGGTTTCGAGTCGATTGAGCCCTTATGGTGTTGTTGCCCATATTCAGCGTCCACTAAAAATTCACCAGGTTTTTGAAACCATGCTGGACCATATTGGTGAGGTTGCCGATAAATACCTCAAAGAGGATATTCCCTTAACAAACCCAATTCAAGTCGAAGATGCTACTACGGGTTTATCTAATGAATCTTTGTCAGGAGTGTGATAAGGGTTTTGGTGACACTAGGTTAGAATTATTCAATTTAAATGAGGGTCAACAGAGTTTTACATAAAGAACGGCTCTTGTTTACTACCTTTGCCAGTTCACACCTATTTCCTGAAAAAGGATCGCCATGACCAACAATGATATTATTCGCCGCGTTCGCTACATATTTGATTTTAGTGATGATAAGATGATGAAAATATTCAATCTTGCCGAAGCTCCAGCTACTCGAGAGCAGATCAGTAGTTGGTTAAAAAAAGAGGAAGATGAGGGTTTTGCATCTTTGCATGACAAACAACTCGCTCTTTTTCTGAATGGTTTAATTATTATGAGAAGAGGGAAAAAGGAAGGAGCTACTCCGAAGCCCGAAAAGAGACTCAATAATAATGGTGTACTGAGAAAACTGAAAATTGCACTGGACCTTAAGGCAGAAGACATCATAGAGCTCTTGGATCAGGTTGGTTTTAAATTTAGTAAATCTGAGCTCAGTGCCTTCTTCAGGAAGCCGGATCATAAACACTATAAGGAGTGTAAAGATCAGGTGTTACGTAATTTGCTTCTTGGGATTCAGGGCAAGTTTCGTGGGCTTCCTGATTCAGAAGATGTAAATCCGGTGGATGAAAGTACGGCTAAAATAATTGAAGAAAAAAGTGACCAACTTATAGATACCCCTGTAGAAATACTTGTTGATGACTCTTCTCAGAAAACAGAAGAAGCTATAGAGGTAGTGGTAGAAAAGGCGCGTCCTAAAAAAGTTTCTAACAGCGGTTTCGTTCGTAAAGGCAAGTCTTAACAGTGACTTATGGGGATACCCTAGATTGTAAATGATGATCGACACAATTAAAGCATTTGATAGTCATGCAGATGAGTATTGTACTCATTTGGGTGATATAGGCCTCTACAAGTCACATATTGATAACTTTATAAAGACTCTCATATCTGATGCCCTGGTTGTAGATTTAGCATGTGGGCCTTGTCGTATAGCACGATACATGTATGAAATACGTAAAGACATTCGATTTCACTGTATTGATATCTCACCTAAAATGATAGAGATTGCACAGCTAACGATGTTAAACGATTGTGCTACTTTTGAATTATCAGATATTAAAGAAGTAAGACTAACTTCGCAGTATGATGGGGTGATGTGTTCGTTTGGGTTTCCATTTTTAAATCTTTCAGAGATTGATCAATTACTGGCTCATTTAGCTGTTGCTGTCCATGTCGGTGGGTCGGTGTATATTTCAACCATGCAGGGAGATTCTGAAGGGTACGAGTCTACAAGCTTTAGTGGTGATGCTCAAGTCTATTTTATTTACCATCAAAAGAGTGAGCTCGATGTACTCTTTAAAAAATATGGTTTCTCAATAGAGTATTATCGAGAACAGGTATTTCCTCAAGACCATGCAGATGATTTAACTGATATGATCTATATATTAAAGAAAGATTGATCTTCTCTGCTTTTAACAGAGAGCCTACGTGCCGTTTTTTTAGAGGTGCTTATGGGTTAATTTCCTAGCTTTGATATCTACTAAAATATTTCGGTTTAATTATCTTGGAAAGCCATGGTCAGTGAAGAGAGTGATCAACCACACTTAAAAATAATATTAACAGCCCTACTTATGACCCTTCTGTTGGCGTCACTTGATAATACTATTGTCGCGACAGCTCTTGGCGCTATAGTGGCAGATTTGGGTGAGATCGAAAAATTCACTTGGGTCACTTCTTTTTACATGATTGCCGGAATGCCCAGCATGCTCATATTTGGGAAGCTTTCAGACATGTATGGCAGAAAGCGCTTCTTTCTTACGGGGCTCGGAGTGTTTCTTGTCAGTTCAGTTCTGTGTGGTACTGCAGATTCAATGGTAGAGCTGAGTCTGTATCGTGCCTTGCAAGGGGTTGGTGGCGGAGCGCTGCTTCCTATATCATTCACTATTATTTTTGACTGTTACCCCCCAGAAAAGCGGGGTAAAATCATGGCTCTTTTTGGGGTGGTATTTGGGATTTCGAGCCTGATTGGTCCCATTATTGGCGCTTATTTACCACAGCATGTGGGCTGGGAGTGGATCTTCTATATCAATCTCCCTATCGGGATAATTGGTGGTGGCTTACTCATAGTGTTTTATAATGAGAGCCATGAGCATCAAAAGCAAAAAATCGATTGGCTTGGTGTCTTATTCGTTGTCCTCACCATAAGTTCCGTCATGACCCTTTTGCTTTTTGGAGGGAGCGTGTTTGCATGGTTTTCTTTAGAATCGTATGTATTAACAGGGGCCTTTTTTGTGTTTGCCACCCTCCTTTGGCTAATCGAGAACAGAGCAGACTCTCCAGTAATACCGATTCACCTTTTCTCAAGTCACCTTTTTACCGGATCTCAATTGGCGAGTTTCTTCTACGGTATGCTTTTTATTGCATTGCTTATTTATACACCGCTTTTCTTACAGGGAGCGCTCCTTCTGCCTCTCTCTTCAGCTGGTATGGTGCTCATGCCAATGATGCTTGGAGTGGTAGTGGGTGCTCAAATTGCTGGTCAGATCCTGAATCATTATTCTTTCAGAAATATTCTGCTTTGCTCAATTGGACTGGTATTGGGGACCCTTCTCATAACTCCTTGGGCTCTCGAGTCTCATTCCCACTCATTAATTATGGCTTTTATGGCTTTTTTTGGGGCCGCTGTGGGGGCTAATTTTTCGACCCTCAATATTAGTGCCACTCATGGGGTTGCTTATTCAAGTCGGGGGAGTGCCAACTCATCGGTTATCTTTTTTAGACAAATGGGTATGGCTATTGGGGTGACCATTTATGGTCTTATTTTTAATGAAGTACTCTTTGAGGGGCTGGCAGTTATTGATTCACTCTCTATTGCTCAGGATCAAGTGCATACATTACTGACCGAAACGATTCGTGCCGAGCTGTCAAGTGAGGTGTTACAACAAATGAGTAGTGCCTTTAATGAGGCGATACTATTGATTTTTAAAGTCCTGTTTGTCCCTGCTATCGGTGCACTGGCTGCAATTATTTACATGGGCAATGCACGAAATTTAGACTAATAGTTAGATCGAAATAAGCTTCAATCTTCAAATAACCAAATATTAATTGTTAAAGTTCAGACACATACCTGATATCTGAGGGCTGAATAACATTTATTGGGGCATAAAAAGCTACATTTGGCGCCATGGATAAAAAACTCTTTTCTACACTCGCCCTTTCTAAGCCAATGCTTCATAATTTAGAAGAACTTGGTTTTCACTCAATGACTCCGGTACAAGGTGAAACCTTGCCCCATATTCTCGATCATAAAGATGTGATTGCACAGGCAAAAACGGGGAGCGGTAAAACTGCTGCCTTTGGAATTGGGCTTTTGACTAATCTCGATGTTAAGAAGTATCGTGTACAAGCGTTAGTGCTTTGTCCAACTCGTGAGCTTGCCGATCAGGTATCAAAAGAGCTTCGTAGAATTGCTCGAGCCACCCATAATGTTAAAGTACTCACCCTTTGTGGTGGTGAACCATTTGGGCCACAGTATGGTTCACTTATTCATGGTGCACATATTGTTGTCGGTACGCCAGGAAGAGTGTTAAAGCACCTTCAAAAGCACAATCTTTCTTTAGAACACCTCAATACTCTTGTACTTGATGAAGCTGACCGTATGCTTGATATGGGTTTTATAGATGAGATATCTGATGTGATCAGTTTTGCCCCAAAGAAACGTCAAACGTTACTTTTCTCGGCGACTTTTCCTGAGCGCATAAATGAACTTAGTTCATCAGTGCAACAAAATGCCATTTCCGTAAAAACTATATCAACAGAAGCGACCAACGCTATTGCTGAACACTTTTATGAAGTTGATAGTAAAGAAAAATTTGAAACTCTCCTTGAGGTGCTCAATACGTATAGACCAGAGAATGTCATCGTTTTTTGTAGTAGAAAGGCCCAAGCACAAGAGGTGGCCGATGAACTACGGGCGCGTTCGATCACTGCTTCAGCCATTCACGGTGATTTAGAACAATACGAACGAACAGATATGTTGGTTCAATTCTCTAATAAAAGTAGTGCAGTGCTGGTAGCAACTGACGTTGCAGCTCGTGGGCTTGATATTAAAGAGCTGAGCATGGTGATTAACTATGATATTGCGCAAGATGCAGAGACGTACACTCACCGCATTGGCCGTACTGGTCGTGCAGGGAAAGAGGGGATAGCCTGTACTCTGATGACTTCACGTCAACGGGAAAAAATGGATTACCTATGTAGTCGCAAAGTAAGTTATCGCGATAGCCTTGATAAAGCGGGAGTGTTTTCCTTAGAAGCTCCAAACCAGACTCTCGTTATTGAAGGGGGCAAAAAAGATAAAATGCGCCCTGCAGATATATTAGGTGCCCTTACCGGTGAGGGGGGATTTGTATTTGAGCAGATAGGGAAAATTGTTATCAATGACCGTCAGACATATGTTGCCTTAGCAAATGATGTTGTAGATGCGGCCCTTGCCTTTTTGCAAGATGGACGAATCAAAGGACGGAGTTTTCCTGTTTGGAAGTTGGGGCATAAACCAAAATCTCTTGTTGATGATGGGTTTAAACGTGAGAAGCGCATAAGTAAAAAAGAACGTTATGCGCCTAAAGACCGAGACTCATATGGGGAAAAACCTCGAAGAGAGCGCCAACCGCGCGCATCTGATCAGAGTGATAGAAGAGAACGGAGTGCTGGGCCTGTATTTACTCGTGGCCCAAAAAGAGGCTAAGATTATTTTTTATCAGTCACTTCTCTATTATAGATAACGGGCATTTGCCCTTTCCAAGTATTCCAAAGTTCGCTATCGGTGATCAGTGATTTCATAAAATGAGCCACATTAATTCGACTTGTTTTACCGGCATTAAATATTGGACTTCTTGTGGGCATCGTATGGATATCGAGTTCAGTAACCGTGTTGTTGTCAATAAGTGCATCAGGTCGAACGGCTACCCATTCAATGGCAGTGTTATTTTGACCAATAGTAGTCCTGAGATAATTTCCTGCCTGCTCGTTATCCGGGTGTGGTGGTACAAGTAATCGCACAAGACTGAGTACCACTAATTCTGAACATTTCCGATTTTCTTTAAGGTCCCGATTTTGACATCCAGTTGAATTCATGAGTACTACCTTGACAGGCTTCTCTGCTTTTTGAATCTCAACAGCTACGCAGAGCCTAGTGAGGGAATCTCTTACAAGGCGATGAGGCTTTCCAAATACACCTTTAAAACTCATGTTGTGGCCCAGACATGAGGCAATAGCATCGACGCCGTTAACAAGTTTCTGAATAGTCATATCCTCGAACTCTAACACCGTGCCAATAACGGTGGTTAATAGGGGATGGTTTCTAACACTTTCAGGAAGACTTTGGGCCGAACGCACTACAATAGTAACAGAATGTTCCTCATTGAGAAGTTGTTCGGTGAGAAGTTTACCTGTTGCTCCTGTTGCGCCTACGATGAGTATTTTCATTTTTTAACCTAATTATGGATGTACTATGAATATAACACGGGAGTGTCAGATAAGTGTTACTGCGATGCGAATAAATAAAAAAGACCCTCATTGCAAAGTGAGGGCCTGATAGAGATACTGTTGATAATGAACTCTATTCTGTTCGATCTACATTAAAAACGCTATTATAGCTATAGAGCCCCCATTCCACTGCAGTAAATCCAGTGCGTTCAAAGGGGTGAATGAGTGGCTTATCTATCTCTCTATAAGTATCTACGAGCTCTACATAGAGAAAGACTCTGAGGAGTGCGTCAGGGGTAGGTGAAATATTGAGGGTATTATATGCATTAAGGTCTTCCATATAAAGGGCAAAATACGGGGTATTACTTTGTTTATCAAAGTATGGAGTCCAGAAACTCATAAAATCTTGTATTTCAGTTTTGTTGAGGTGAAGGCTTTCTAAAATGTGAGGTATTTTCGTTGGATATTCATTAAAGCTTACGAGCCAACCTTCCAAACGGTCAGGACGTTTATCAGTGGCAAAGTCATAAAAGAGGAAATCAAAGGTATCGTCCAGGCGGCCTTGTGGTGTAGCCCTGACTTTCCAGCCAGTGTTATAGGTTGGAATAGATTTAAGAATGGATGCATTACGATTAAATGTCATAGATACTTCAATGTCTTGGGTTGTTTCAGGGTAGAGATAAATATAGGGCGCATCTGCCATTGGCATATCTTCATTAAACCGGATATCTTTATACTCATTTGCATTTGGAAAAATAGTTGCATTTAAGTAGAAAGGCTTCATCCAAAAATCAGGATATGTTTCTCCAAGTATTTTTAGTGAGTCGAGTGCATCTATCGAATTGAACTGATACCGACCAAGTGTGTCCGATTGAATAGTGTCTTTGGCACCGTTATCAAATGATGCTTCTAGATAGAGTTCTTTGCCGTAACAGTATCGGCTGCTCCAGTTAGCTTGTGCAATGGTGACTCCTGCGTAGTGCGAGCCATTATCATTATCAGTATATTTTCCTTCCCAGCGATCAAGATCAATAGTAATAGCTTCATATTCATTCATATAATAGATAGTGGTAAAGTATCCTGGGGATGATGCAATTATGGTTAAGGTTAAGGGCATGGGGTCAAGGTTCTCTTCAGGAGGTGCAATAGGGGCTGTAGCTGGATATAGCTCTGGCTGTTCGCTCGGTTTGACTGTTGCGGTTTTCTTTAGAAGAGATTCAGTTTTACCTAGGTACCATTCGCCTTCACTTTGCATGGTGTATGTACCATAAGAACCACCCCTTTCGGTAAATACCTCAATCGTGATGGGGATTTTCTCGTCAGTCGCGACACTTTCGCTCGAATATGTAGCAGAGCTTTCTTCTGAAGACTCTTCGGAGCTAAAATACTCGGTTGAGCTGTCAATTTCTGAAGAAAGGTTCTCAGAACTGAGATACCCTGTAGAACTTTCTTCAGAAGATTCTTGTGGAGATTCTGTAGATGATGATTCTTGAAGGTCGCTTGCCCAGCTAGACTCGTCCTCAGAACTGTAATTTGAAATATCCGAAGATGCTTCAATGCTGGAAGATGAGTCTTGATGAGAGTGCTCCTCATTGCTTGTAGTGATACATTGAGTAAGTATAATGGGAATGCCAATGAGTAAAAAATAGAGCTGTTTCATTGCTGCCTCTTTTAATTGCGCTCCCTATAAGATAGAGAACTTGATCAATTCAATTGGGTATTCATAATACTGGCCAATTTAAGTGCTCCTATTTTGTGAGCGCTTAGGAATGTCATGATTTGGTAAAAGAATAAATAATCCTTTTTAAAGGTTACTGAGTCTTTACTATAAGCGTTCAAATGGTATGAAAATTAAGTTTGAGGTTGTAAAGTGAAAGGTATAATAGTGATGGTCGTGGCAATAGTAACTATTGGAGTTTTAAGTGGATGTGCAGTAAGTGGTCACAATAATTACACAAATTATGTTGGTACTATTCATGGTCAATATACTCCTAATAAAACAGGGAATGTTGATGTCTATTTTTCGGGAGTTTCGTGTGAACGTGTGTTTATCCAATTAGGATTTGTAGAAGCAGTTGGTGCGAGAAGTGCAGATTATAATGATGTCTTACAGCATTTGAAGCATGAGGCATGGATTAAAGGTGCAGATGCCATCATAAATGTTTCAAATAGTCGTGTAGGTAGGGAATATGCGCATCTTTTTCAGGAGAAAGATGATATCGAACATTTTGATGCTCTTACACTCCATGGTGTGGCGGTTCGGTATGTCAAAGAATTATCATCAAGTAGTGTATCGGCTAGAGAAGGGTTGTTTAGTAGTCAGAAAGGCTTAAATCTCACTCTACCATCCGTTGATAAGAATCTAGATAGTATTATTTATACGAGTAGTTCAGAAAGCTCATCAGATGAAGCTCATGGCTTTCATGCAAAAGATGTATCAACGTATAGTGAGAAACGAGATTCGGAAATGTTTGAGGTTGTTGCTCGTGATAAAAGAGGGGAAGAGGCAAATGCAAAGGGAAACATATTTTGGCTAGTAATTGGAGGGTTTGCAACGGTAGCTTATTTAATAGTTGCGAGCCAGAGTAAAAAGTAGACACAAAAAAAGCAGCTCAAAAAGAGCTGCTCTAAATCTAGCGGTCTAAAAAGCTTATTAAGCTTCTAGTACGTTAGTTGCACATGGCCCTTTTTGACCTTGTCCAACTTCGTATTCAACTGCTTGTCCGTCATTGAGAGACACGTGTCCACTCTGACCTTTAACTTCTGAGAAGTGAACAAATAGATCGTTTCCACCATCATCTGGAGCGATGAATCCGAAACCTTTTTCTGAATTGAACCACTTAACTGTACCTTTACTCATATTAATCCTTGAAACTTTTAGTGAATACTTGTGTATCTCCGCCGCTGCTTCACTATTAACAGTGACGGATTAAAATTCTTACTTTTGTATATCAAGAGATGTAACAATGAGTAACTGAATTTTTTGTATGTCAATAAATATACAAAACAATAATGAAATAAAAGGTTTTATTGTGTGAATTTATTGAAAAATGTCATTTTTTTTTGGTTTTTTTAGAATTCATAAATAAAATCAAGGAAAATGAGGTTGTAAGTTCTGTCAGAGAAGTATTTCAAGGCCTCCGCATGTATGAGTCAAGACTCCTTTTTATTTGTGCAAACAGTATGAGTGTAAGTTATAGCAGTTTTTGCGAGTTAAAATTCTGAATTGAACAATGACGATCATGTTTCTGCTGTGATACTCTCAGTCTCTATAGACTTACGGATAATCTAATGAAGATATTACTTTAGTGTCTTTATGTTTTGTATATAAATAAAAATTCACTTTTAATAATCAATCCGACCACGGAGTCCCTTGGTTTTACTCCGTTCTGTTTTTTTATCCATTCTTCTCTGTTTTGAGCCGTAGGTTGCTTTCGTTGGTCTTCGGTTCTTTTGAGTTACCATAACTGAAGCAATAAGTTCTTTGAGGCGGTGCATTGCCTCTTCTCGGTTTTTCTCTTGAGTTCGATGCTGTTGAGACTTTATAATAATGCTGCCGGTTTTAGTAATGCGGCTATCGGAGAGCTTTAATAACCTCTGTTTATAAAGTTCAGGAAGTTTTGATCTGCGAATGTCATAACGGAGATGGATAGCGCTTGCTACTTTGTTTACATTTTGACCGCCTGACCCTTGTGAACGGATTGCAGTGATTTCGACCTCCCAGTCGGCGATATCTATTGAGTTGTGATTCATAGATATAATATAGTTATTGAGGTCTAAGTTGTACTTACTATTATAATGACATAGGGTGTTTGAAAACGGGGGAGTATTACCCACTTTTTTCCAGAGATATACCTGAATTCAGGTATATGCGCTTACTTTAATTAAAGCTATATTTAATGCATAATCAGTACTATGGAATACCATGACCTATATCGACAATAAGTTTTACCAATCAGTATTATGTTCACTTTTTAATTGTGCACCTGGGGAAGATCCTTTTGGGATAGCTTTAGAAGAAGTGAGCTTCGCTGCTGAAAAAGGTGATCTACACAATTTTCGATTTGGAATGGCGGCAGCTTTAAAGCGTATGGCTCACTTACTAAAGAATGACACCGGACTTGAGAATGATTACAATATGTCGCTTATATATGCCCGTGAAATTATCTCAAATAATGCAATTAATTATGAAAGGCTTCATCAAATTCTTATGATAATGGGGCCAGTTTCCAGTAAAATTCAAGCTGAAGTGGTATAAGGCGAGACTTAAAGTTTTCGAGTCAACTATCCTTTTTATTTTTTTAAAACCCAGGTTGTCATACAACGCAAATTATCCACATTGGTCGTTTTAATAGGGTCGATGAGTGTCGCACCTAATTGGAGAGTTACCTCTTTTAATTGCTCTATAGAACTAAGATAGCGGGTAGATCCATCGGGAAGTGAAAATCGGTCATTGCCAAGAGGTGTAATTAAATCCTCAATTCCTTGTGTTGTCGCGAGGCGTGTAAATAGAATCCCTTCTGGATTGAGCACCCTCCATAGTTCATGTAACATAGCTTTAAAATGTGTAGCATTCTTTGCAAAATGAAGAACTGCACTACAGATAATAGCGTCAAATTGGCTGTCATAGTAGGGGAGTTTGTCCAATGTTCCTGTTGTAAGGTTACTTTGAGCAATATGTGGATTAGTTTTCTTGCATTCTTCAATGGCTGAACTGTTTTGATCAATTCCCCATACGCTGTCAATATGATTACTCAAAAAGTGCAGGTTACGTCCTCTACCACATCCAGCATCAAGGAGTGAAGTTACTGAATCAAAACGGCCTCGAACAATTTGATCAAAGAGATAGATGTCTATACCTCCGAATTGTGTTTCAAGATCTTTTTTCATTATGTTGCCTCAGAAAAAAGCTCTGAAATAGATGGCTTCTTATTTAATTGGGGCATGTTACTCCATTTGTTTTTCATACGAGAAACAATAACAGCTTTGAGCCACTCTGCATCATGACGGTTAAAGAGTAGCGCGCTTCGAGTGGGGGAAAATACTCTGGGGCCTGCAGGGAGTGTATAGGTCGTAGTATCACGGGTGGTTATTCTGAGGACTACATGGTTTGCACTTTTTTCTGTCTCGATTCCCTCAACTGATACCCCCAAGATATCTCGATACGGTATAGAGTATTTGTAGTTACTCAAGGGTGACAAAAGTGAATGTCCTGTTAAGCTTGTAGGTGAAAGGGTCAGTTGTAATTGATATTTTTTAAGATACAGGAGTGCTACAAGAGGGAGGCTACCGGCCACAATTCCTATAGGTCCAGCGATGAGGGCACCTAAAAAGAAGGTGGTTGCAAAGGCCATAAAAAAACGGTGTATAAGTCTCCAATGGTGGTTTGTTAGTATGAGGGTGTCTGACACCGATGATTGAGTAAATGCACTTTTGGGAAAGTAGCGTGAGTGAGGTTCTACATTTTGAATTGATGGTATTTCACTCCAGTTTAGAATGGGAAGTGAGAGATCAATGCTGATTTCATTAAGAAGTGCGTCATCAGGTTTTTTTGATTCTATAAGGAGGGCAAGGTCACTATTGGCACTTTGACCATGTTTGAGTATATAGGTCGTCTTATAGTGAGTTACTGTTTCCGCCTTTCCATTTACACCTCGTTTTTGCGTTGAACTTCTTTCAGATTTTTTTGCTGCCACGCCCCAAAATTGTTTAATTGAAAATTTTTTAGAAGAAAGAGTGATACCAATAATTTTTTTGGTAACGGTAATAGAGTCATTGATATATTTGACCTTCTGCCGACCATAAAGATCAAAAAGGAGAAGTGCTCCTGGTATTCCACCCATGATAAGAGCGAAAATTAAAAAAATAAGAAATCCTATAGGATCAACCGACCCTGTGTCGGAATCCTTTAGCAGAACTATTAAAATCCCGAGTATGATTAAAGGAAATACAGGAAGAACAAATCGAGCAGGCCCGAGGTCTATGAGTCTGCGTATATAAGTGCTATTCATTCTCATTTCTTTAGAAAAATACTGAATTAAATATAACACTTGAAACAGTGGGGAGGGTTGGCTTTCTTTCGATTAACGCCCGGCAGCCCACTCAATACCGGCAATTATATGAGCTCTCCAGGTAGGGTCATCTATTGTCCACTTATTGTGTCCTGCACCAATATACCACATTCTTCCTTTGCGAAGGGTGTGTCTCCACGATACGGGGTGGCCAGTATCAAAGTCAGTGTGCCCAACATTGGCGGTTGCACTCGTTAATATTTCAATGCCATCGTCAGGGAGGTTGTCGTAAGTCACTCCCCGTGGGTCTTGAGACATTTGATAAAATTCATCATCCCACACTAGGGAGTCATGAATCATTACGGTAAGATCACTAAACACATCTTTATGAATATCAGCCTCACCATTCAATACTTTATCAAACACTTTATCGCCACCAAGGCTTATTTCACGAGCACCAAGGAGAGTGTCTACAAACCAAACCCAGGCGTGATCCCAATATGTTGGTCCCCAACTACTCCATGCTGCTCCATGGAAACCAGCAAATCCCCCTCCATTATGAATATAGTCCTCAAATACTTTCTGTTCATCGAGTGTGAGGAGAGTATCATCTGCACAATTGTTGTTCCAAAGAACGAGATCGAATGTATCAAGGCTACCAGTAATGAATAAATCACTGTTATCTGTAACGGTAATATTCCAAGGACGATAGTTAGAAATGTCATCAATTGCAGAAACCATGTAGTCTATTGCGTCATGAGAAAATCCTGCTATTTTGTTGAATACAAGTATATTTATAGGAGTAATGGTAAGATCCTGTATAATAACATCTTTAAACCGTATCTGCATTTTATCATGAGTATGAATTTGTAGAGCTATGTGGCCTGTCGTTCCTACATTTAGGTTTTCGTGATTTTCATCATCAAAGATCCCACCGCCATTATAGTTGGTTATGGTGTCTCCATTTTGAATGGTGATAATGTGGAGGCCTTTTACAATAACCTCTAAGTCATTCCATGCAGGAGTTTCATCACTCCAGTATGGTGTTGTATCAGTAGAGTCGAAACTAAGCCACTTTTGATTATTTCTTGTTTCATCCCAAATACTGCCGTTTCTACCTGTAAATCCTATGTCTATTTGAGGTCCGTTAAGCCAGCCGCCGTTGTCATCGTTATCATACCTACTGCGCACTTGAACTCCGCTATTGGCGTAGTTTCCACGATCACCTTGAAACTTAAGCTTCAAATGGAAGTCAGTATACTCTTTTTCGCTATAGAGCCAAACGTAGTCATGATCGGTGTCATATGCGTCAGCAACGATGCTGCCATTTTCTACTTTGAAGTAATTCTTGTTCACATCAGTAACATGGGCCTTAATGACCCAGTTGCTTAAATCCTCACCGTTAAAGAGAGAGATCCATTTGAGATCCAAGTCTGCGCTACTCAATGGTTCAGAGCTGCTAGTGAGTTCTACAGATGAAATTATTACATCTGTTTCGGAACTGAGGGTGTTGGATAGAGGGGGATCAATTTGAGATGAAGACCGTGATGATTTGTTTGAACTTATATCTGAGAATAGGGATGATGAATAATTGTATTGAGATGAGGTGACTGATTCTATTGGGCTGCTTTGGGTTGAGCTTGAGAGGGATAGAGTTATTCGTTCTTCTGACGAACTATTCGACGACTCACTTATAGAATCAGAGCTTGAATTATTATGGGTATCTGTTTCAGGAGGGAGATTTGTACTACACCTAATGATTGAAAGTAAAATGACTAATAAGAGAATGTAGTTTTTGCTGAAAATACTCATTGTGTGTCCATCTGTTCGTATATACAATAAATTTAATTTATGAGGGTTAAAAGTAGATAGATCTTTCTAAGCAATCACAACTATGGATAAACAAGTGTTGATTATAGGTAGTTTTCTGGATCAACACTTATTGAGGGTTGTCCACCCAAAGTATCATTGGATTGAGAAATTGAGTTAATATCCCAACAAATTTACTGACATGGCTAATCCCGCATAGATCTGTTGCTTTGGACTCAGTTCTCCTGACTTGATGTAGCCAAGTATTACGTTGATTTCAAAAGAGAAATGAGAAATGAGTTCTCTACCATATCCAGCATTGAGTGCGATTCCATAATCAGGATCAGCGGGTGTAACCCCTTTGATAATATAGCTGTCATAACTGTTAATGAGAGGGCCAACTCCAGCAAACCAAAAGTTTGATTGAGAATCAGAATTACTCCATTGTTGGTAATTTAGGCTAGTGTATGTGAAAGTTGTTTGCCCATTATGGGCGAAGGTTGTTTGAAATCCAGCCCCATAAAGTAAGACTGCTTGTGTATTGCTCCATGCAAACCCAATTTTCGAGGGAATGTACGGTGTGGATGACATTGAACGTTCATTTTCATTTTCCTGAATATCAAGTTTTACAAAGGTGTTGGCCACAGCCCCTGTTCCAATACCGATTAAAAACCCTTGTCGGTCACCATCAAATGAAAATGAGATAGAAATGAGTATTGAAATAAGTAATAGTATATGCTTCAAATGAGGTCCTCAAATAGTTTGGTCTCGTTATACAAAATAACAATTACTCGTCGAACCTGTTTTGAATTATCGGAAGTGGTATTAAAAATAGAGAGTGCTTATGGTGTAATTGAATAGTTATTGCTTAATGGTAATGGTAATGGTAGGTATTAACTGACTTTTAGAATCATAAGATATTTTACAACTCCTTGTAATTGATTGAGGATTATGTATCATTATAATGCACTTCTGGAGAATCGTTATTATGACTACTGTATTGTCAATTGCACTTATGTTAATTTTATTAATTGTCGCCCTTATCCATTGTTACTGGGCCTTTGGTGGCAATTGGGCAATTGAGTCGACAATACCATCTAAAAATGGCATTCCTCTTTTTAAACCAGGTGTTGGGGGGACTCTTTTTGTAGCAATTATACTCGTCGGAATATCATTGGCTCTCCTAATGAACGCTCAACTTTTCTTTATTGCTCAAATAGAAAGTAGCTATGTATCCTGTTTTTTAACGGTGATAAGCATTGTTTTTATTATTCGTTCAATAGGAGACTTTAGATACGTTGGTTTCTTTAAAAAGGTAACAAGTAGTTCATTTGCTTTTTGGGATTCACGGTTCTTTTCGCCTGCCTTTATGATAATGGGTTTATGTATTGGTTACGTTGCTTATTTTGGGTAGTCTGTTTTAGAGCCGAGATGCAATAAGGCATCTTAAAAGACATAACTATGATCATTTTATATCGTTATTCGCTCAATAGTTATGACTATGTAACAAGGGCAAAGGTGTTAAGGATCATAAATACCTAAAATTACTAAAATTCTACTATACTCTCTAGAAAATTAAAACTATATTAGTCTTGGGGCTCAATTCAATAATTTGAATAGTTTATTTATTATCTACCGCTACACACGGTATCTGGGGAAATAATGGCACGCTTAAAAAGCCTGTGTTTTGTAATTATGTGTACTGTATCAGCTTTTGCAGATTTCACTATTGTCACTCAACCTAATATTCCAAGTCTAGATTGGGCACCTGAAAATCAACAATCAAATGATGCGTTATATTCTGTGATTAATTTTAAAGATTCACTAAATGTACAGTTTGTAGTTTCTCTTGGAGACTATACTGATGGTGGATATGATTCAACAAGTTCTCATGAAAGCTGGTCTATTGCTCGGCACTTTATTGATACCATAATGAATGCTCATATACCTTACGCAGTAGCTGCAGGGAATCACGATATGGATAGTGTTCCCGCAATGGGTCTTCCTCTTCCTTTCGAAAGGTTTAAAGAGTATTTTCCTATTTCTGATTTTGAGAGTGAGCCCTATTTTGGTGGGGCATTTCAAAACATGTCAAATAGCTATTATCTTTTTACTGCGGATAGTATGGATTTTATAATTCTATCCCTTCAAAATAATCACGAAAGCGCTTATGATCGGACTGTAGCTGATTGGGCTAACAGCGTACTTGACTCTCATTCACATAGAAGAGCTATTATACTTACCCATTTTTTAGATACACAAAGTAACTATATGTCTCAAATAATTAAGAAGCACGACAATATCTTTTTAACACTTGCTGGTCATGATTGTTCGGAAGATAGGGAACAACTTTGGTTATCTAATACGCCCTCAGGTAACCCTATCTATAATATTCGTGCAGAATATGAGTGTGATGATGAAATAGAGGGAATCCCTTTACGGTATTATACGTTTAAACCAAATGAAAATAGTATTGAAGCGTATACTTACAATACAAAAGACTCGTTACTGCTGGATGATGCTGATTATCATTTTTCCCTTGAGTATGATATGTCATTAAAAAGTATCCCCACTATTTCAAAAGTTCTTCAGTATCCACAGCTCGCACGTAGAGATAGTAGTGTTGAGGTGTCTACATGGGTTACTGGCGCTATTGATAGTGTTCTAGTATCTATCCATTGGGGGCTGTCTTCTGGTAATTTAAATCAAACTATTGCCATGGTTAATGATGGTCAATGCTTTAAAGGTTCCATTCCAGGTCAACCTTTAGGCAGGACTATCTATTATACTACAGAAGCAATTGATGATAATGGAGACCGAGGGGTATCTGAGGAATACAGCGTAACCATTGAGCCGATATTGTACACATGGAATTCATGGAATATCAGAATGAGTGAAGAAGATAGGGCACAAGGCATAATGGGGACGGGAACAGACAAAGCGGTTATGGAGTTTTATGAAAGTGCAGATGATGATGGTGTAGAAAAATCCTATCTCTATTTTAGGTATTTCCCTGTTACTCACGGGCAAGCTTTTAATGAAGTGCAAAAATTTTGGACTCCTGCCGGTGATTATCCTTATGCGGGAATTAGTCTTACGCCGCGTCAAGGAGAGGAACCTAAGCCTCATGGAGTGTTAGACTTTCAGATGCACCCCCCATCAAATCATCATTTAGCAGTGAGCTCATTTATTGTCCCTAAGAATGGTATATATATGGTTTCAAATCTGGGAATTAGGCGGGTTTATGATGATGGTGAAAATTCAGTTTCTCTCCTCTTAATTAATAATGAAGTAGAAACTATTTCTCGGGTTTCTTCAACTGATCCTGAGTGGACCTATGATAATACGGTTTATGACTTAGGGGTATTACTGGAGGGAGATACATTCTTTTTTGCTGTAGATAATGATGATATATATGACCATGATGCGGCTGAAGTGAGTTGGTCCATTCACCTTATTGGTTCTGAAGAAGAAATTGATGACCTGAGCCATGAGACGAGCAGTGACGATTATAGCTCTTCTAGTAAAGTGGGGGAAAGCTCTATTGTAAGAGAGTCGAGTTCATCTAACAAAACAGAAAGTAGCTTTTTGAGTAGTTCGAGCTTAGGTTTAAGCAGTGATACAGAAGAATCAAGTCAAGTAGAAAAATCAAGTAATGAAGCAGAGTCAAGTTACGAAGAACAATTAAGTGAGGTTGAAGAATCAAGTTACGATGAAGGGGCTTGGTATAGCTCGAGTAGTAGTGAAGGTACTGCTGAAGTAATCGATGAAGAAGATAAATCAGTCCCCATTCATATTAGTTTTTCTCCTTATAGTGAGCATTTTCACTATTCATCATCCGATAAAATTATTCACCTAATTGCTCCTGAAAATATTCGGGCTATTTTGATTGTTGGAATTGATGGGACGGTGCAGTCTCTGTATGGTGATCATATCGATTTATCTCAATTTACAATGAGTGCACGGTATCTTTTAATCGAAACAACTAAGAATAGGCATTTTGTATACTCTCTTCTCTCAGAGTAGTGTATTAAAAAGAATGAGTATTTGTAGCCAATAACACGAGATATCAATGTCGTGTTATTGGACTATTCAAGTCGTTATAACCCATAATAGTCGGCAATAGCTAAGCTTATGAGCTATCTTTGTATTATTCTATGCATATAACTGCACAATACTGTGCTTTCATATATGGGTGAATTCTTTTGTTAGAGGAGATGATCGGTGAGTGAAACAAGAAATGATAGTGTAGAGGTACCTCAGAGCAATATAACTGATGCTGTATTGTTGGCTCGTGCAGTGGGAAATATTGCTGGATGTGTCGAACACTCTATACTTCACACTTCTGAAAATAACGCACTCATAGTATATGATACTGATAGTTCTCTGTCTCAATTACTCTGTAAAGCATACCAAGAGGTACTACCAAATGCTCAGTATGTTGACTTTAATACTACTGATAAGAGTACTATCCTATCCATTTTTGAATCCCTCACTGAAAATGATTTTGTCGTACTCATACAAACAAGTAATTTTAGACTTAATGAGTTCCGTATTCGAATTAATCTTTTTGCTAAAGGTATTAAAGTAATAGAATATATACAGCTCAGACGTTTGTCTGGTAAACATGCTGAGTGGTTTATCGACTCATTAGAATATGACAAAGAGTACTATCACTCCGTTGGGCGTGGCTTGAAAGAGATTATTGATAATGCTCCCGATGGTTTTGTAGATAGCGGGGGAGAGGTGCTCACCTTTAAATCTTCATTTGAACCCACAACCCTTAATATTGGTGATTACCGAACAATGAAAAATGTTGGTGGGCTTTTTCCTATTGGCGAAGTATTTACTGAATCAAAAGTACTTGAAGACGTCGCTGGTCGTGCAAAGGTCTTTCTTTTTGCAAGTGTTACCTTTGAAGTGACAGTCCCAGAAAAGCCGATAATTTTAATTATTGAAGGGGGGCGTGTCGTTGGAGTTGAGAATTCTACACCAGAATTTGACGAGGTACTTGCGATGATTACTGAACATGAAGGCGAAGTATGGGTGCGTGAAATTGGCTTGGGACTTAATCGTGCCTTTACCAAGGAGCGTATTGTACCCAGTATCGGTACATATGAACGCATGTGTGGTCTACATTTATCTCTTGGTAAAAAGCATACAATCTATAATAAAACAGCTTATTTTAGACGTAAAGATACGCGCTATCATATCGATGTCTTTGTGGACACACAAGATGTTGTCTTTGGTGGACGCTCTGTATTTAAAGATGGTGAGTGGGTAATCTAAACCACCTTCAAACACAGAATGGCAAGGGCGCACTACTTCTTGCATAACTGTTTAAATATCGTATAATAGGTTATATCTGCATTTTTTTTGAATTGAAATACTGTTAGATAGATGAGAGATTATTTAGACGTGTTGGAGTTGGGCGCTATGGAATGGGAACGGTTATTAAATTCAGATAATATGGGGAATAATCCTTCAAAATTTGAACTGGGTCGATCCCCGTTTAATGCTGACCATGATAAGATAATGTTTTCTGGAGCATTTAGACGCTTAGCCAAGAAGACTCAAGTACATCCCCTTGCAACAAATGACCATATTCATAATAGACTCACTCATAGCCTTGAGGTGTCATGTGTTGGTCGTAGTTTGGGCCTTTCGGTTGCTCAAAAATTGAGGGAGAAAGAGCGTCTTACTGATGATATACAAGTATCGTATATTGGAGATATTGTACAATCGGCTTGTCTCGCCCATGATATTGGAAATCCACCTTTTGGTCATACGGGTGAAGAGGCTATCCAGCAATGGTTTTTGAATGAGGGCTCACACTTTTTGACAGGTATGTCAGATGTAGAGTCAAAAGACTTACAATCTTTTGAAGGTAATGCACAAGGGCTGAGAGTTTTAACAACTGTTGAGAATCACCTACATAATGGTGGACTGAGACTCACAAATGCTACCTTAGCGGCTTTTATCAAATATCCGTGGACTTCTCAGTATCGTTCTAATAATCAACCATTAAATAAGTTTGGGGTGTTTCATTCTGAGCTTGAACTATTTCATGATATTGCGCAGTCGGTAGGTTTGATTCCTTTAGATGAACATAGGTACTGTCGACATCCCTTAGTACATCTCATGGAAGCAGCAGATGATTTTTGTTATGGAATCATTGATCTAGAAGATGGATTGGAGATGAACATCCTTGAGTGGGATGAAGTGTATGGAATTTTGGAACCTGTTATTCCAGAAATGCATAAGGCCGAACTGACGAGTAAATTGGCACAAGTTGATCAAGGGAGAAAAAATCACCTACTCCGCGGCGTGGTTATGGATACCTATATTAAAGCGGCGAGTGATGCTTTTGTTGCTCATGAAGAGCAGTATCTTGAGGGCGATGATACTAACCTTATAGATCTGTGTGGTGAGGCTATTAAAAGAACCGTAAAAGGTGCTAAAAAAATGGCACGAGAACAAATCTTTTCTCACCCTCGAAAAGTTGAACTTGAGATCGGTGCCTACAATTCAGTAGCGACCTTACTTCAGGTAATATGTAGTTCAGCCCTAGAATGGAGTAGAAATCCTCATGCAATGTCCTATACTCAGAAGAGAGTTATTGAACTTATTGGTGAGAAAACATTTCACCCTGATATTATCTCTGGAGAAAATAAGGGGCATAGTCGGGATTATATGACGCTCATGCGGGTGGTTGATTTTGTGAGTGGAATGACGGATAACTATGCTACGTATTTGGCGAAGCAGTTACAGGGTTTTTAAATAATATACGTGGTTAAGGTAAAGCGCGGATGAGATGTGGCATGTGCATTTCGCACACGGGTGGGTTCAGAAGCATGACCTTTTTATGATTCTGAAGTCTTACTTTGTTAACCTAATGATACATTCTGAATTCATGGTTGTGAACTCAGAATGTAAGGCTTATTCCCCTTTCTTACGGCGTCTAAACTGACTAGGTTGTTTGGGGTCGGTGCTCTTTTTCTCAGTGACTTTTTGATCCGCTGAGAACATACCGGGCTTACGCTCTTTAGGGGTTCTCTTGTTTTTACTTTGGGCTTTACCACTATTTTTTGCAGTTTGATGGGGGTGTGAACCGAAGCGACCTTTTTTCTGTTGATCAGCTTCTTGTTTACGGCGCTCATTATCTTGTTCTTTTGCTTCACGAGCCTTTTCTTTAAGCAGTAACATTTCTTTGAGGCTCCCCGGTTTTGGAGGGTGCTTTTTAGAACGTGAATTTTTTTGCTTCTCTGTTGAGAAGGGGAGTGCATGGACGGGCTCAAAACCTCTCAGTTCGTCGCGAGGGAGTTTTTGATTTATTAGTTTTTCAATCTGTAATAACTCTTTAATTTCATCAGCGCACACGAGTGACAGTGCGTGACCTTTGAGTCCAGCCCTACCAGTACGACCGATACGATGTACATAATCTTCTGGGGTGTTTGGGAGGTCAAAGTTGACTACCAGAGGGAGCTGTTGAATGTCAATTCCCCGTGCTGCAATATCAGTAGCGACGAGAATTTGAATTTTATTTTTTTTAAAATCTGCAAGTGCTTCGGTACGTGCATTTTGGCTTTTGTTACCATGTATTGCTTTAGCACTGATACCTGCATCAATGAGCTTCTGAACGAGTTTATTCGAACCGTGTTTTGTACGTCCAAAGACGAGGACTTGACTCCAGTCGTTTTTCTTATCTTTTTTAATAAGATGAATAAGTGCCGCTGTTTTTTGGGACTTGTCAACTGAGAGGAGCCCATGCTCAATTGCATCAACTGTTGTGTTACGCGGAGTGACCGAAATTTCAACAGGATCATTGATCATAGTTCTGGCCAGTGCGCGAATATCTTTTGAAAAGGTTGCAGAGAAGAGGAGATTTTGGCGCTTCTTAGGTAAGATTGAGAGTACTCGTTTTATATCGTTTATAAAGCCCATATCAAGCATTCGGTCAGCTTCATCAAGAACAAGTATTTCAATATTGCTAAATTTTAGAGCTTTCTGTCCCCACAAATCCATAAGACGTCCAGGAGTGGCAACAAGAATATCAACCCCTTTCTTAAGCTTAGAAATCTGAGGTTTAATATTGACTCCACCAAATACTACTCCGTAGCGAATATCCATATATTTACTGTATGCTTTGATGTTCGCTTCTATTTGAGCTGCAAGTTCACGGGTCGGCGTAAGAATTAGGGTACGCACTTCATATTTTTTTGCTGGTTCGCCATGGGATAGTAGTTCAAGAATAGGGAGAGTGAACGCAGCAGTTTTACCAGTACCTGTTTGTGCGGCAGCCATTAAGTCTTGCTTAGATAATACAACAGGTATCGCTTGTGCCTGAATAGGTGACGGTGTTTCATACCCTTTGTCATGTATAGCATTTAACAAAGAATCAGATAAACCAAGGGATGAAAATTTCATAATGTACTCAAATTTTAAGGTTTGGTATACTGCATTAATTTTCGCAGTGTGTGGTGCTCAATGGTAATGAGGTGGGGTGCATTTTATACCGAGTGCCCTATAGTAGCTTCCTTAATGGACGATTTCAAGGTGTCTTGGCATAAGTCAGCTAATCACCGTTATTTATACTAATGCCTTCCTTTGCAAAGGCTTCGTCAAGTGCTTCCATTTTTAGTGGTTTTGTAAGGTACCCATTACATAAGTTTTTGAATGAACCCATTATAATATCCATTTGATCGTAGCTGGTGACCATAAAAATTTTGCATGATTTTTCTAATAACAGTCCTTCAGATTCTTCGAAATTACGAATTTCATTGAGTACTGTTATGCCATCTTTATCAGGCATATTAATATCTAAACAAATAATATCAAATGGTTTTTTACTTGTGTAGGCATTGATAAATTGATTATACCCATCTACTCCGCCGGGAGCAGAATATACTTCACCATATTTATTCAAGTAGTGTGATAATGTTTTTTGACTAATGAGGTTGTCTTCAATAACTAATAATTTATACATAGATGATTCAATTTTATTGCACAAAATAGTGTATCATTTTTTGGCACTTAAAAGTGATATTAGTTAGTAAATAGGCAAAATTAGCGATTTTTACCTCTCTAATGGGAAAGGTACTATTAGAGGATCTTCTTTACATACTGTTTGGATTAACTACTATTATAAGCGTTTAATGAGGGAACTATGTCTGTGACTATGATAAATTCTAAGAGGATACTGAACTGTATAATTGTATTGATGCTTATTGCGTGTTCAGAAGAGGGGCCTTTCATAGAACATGCCAGTTATCATTCTTCTGTATCCAATACAAACACCTTATCAAGTACGATTATTGAAGGGGAATCTTATTCGGCGGTGAGTGATGTGCCTGCTCATTTGGATGGAAGTTCAGCTACCCCTATTCCTATTGTGAGTTCTGATAGTGAAGTTTCAAGTTCGGAACGCTTGCCTATGCATTCTGGTGTACTGTCATTGGAGAGTAGTAATTTTTCATCTGTAAGTGAAAATGAGCATGATTCCACTTCCAATAGTTCCCTAAATGAGAGTTCTGATTCACCAAGGGGTAGCACTAGTGATACAGATGGTTATAGTAGCCCAGTATCGAGCTCTACCATTGATTTATGTACTGATGGAATCAAAAATGGTAAAGAACGGGGCATTGACTGTGGTATAGATTGTGGAAATTGTTCTGCTGATAGCTGGGATTTTTATTTGGGAAATAATCGTGATGCTGTACGTGAGTATGAATTATTACTTGATGATGGTAACCAAGAAGATGCAAATCATATTTCAAAAATAGCATTTACCCCTATGGCGCAATGGTTCGGAGATTGGCATACCATTGAATCTGTTGCTCAGAGTATGGACAGGACTCTTGATAAGGCAGAAAAAGTGGGTAAACCTGCACTTGTTGTTGTATATGCAATATATGGTAGAGACTGTGGCGGATATAGCGGTGGGGGGATGGAGAGCCCTGAAGCTTATTTAGAATGGGTAACAGCATTGACTAAAGGGTTTGAGGGACGGACGCCATGGGTGGTTCTTGAACCAGATGGACTCGCTATGCTTGATGAAGAAGAGTGTGACCAAGGAGACCGCGCTGAACTTCTTGCAGGTGCAGCTCAGATATTGACTGAAGCAGGGGGGAGGGTGTATATTGATGCGGCAAACTCTGGATGGAAAACAGCTGAAGAACGGATAGATTTAATTTCGAAGGTTGGTACAGAGTACCTTCATGGATTTTCTACCAATGTCGCAAATACTATTGTAACTGAATATGAAAAGAAAGCTGCAGAAATTATTGCTGAGTCAACGGGCTTGCATTACATTATTGATACTGGACGCAATGGCAATGGGTCTAATGGAGAATGGTGTAATCCCGAAGGGAGAGCACTTGGAGCCTATCCACAGATACTGAATGACGGCTCTTTAGATGCCTATGTTTGGATCAAAGGAGCAGGCTGGTCTGATGGAGAATGTAGAGGCGCCCCTTTGGCAGGGGACTGGTTTCCTGAGTATGCATTGGGTATCGCGGAAAGATCCCTTTTGTAAGCAAGCTTATTTTACATGACATGTATTTAGAGTGCAATGTTTATTCTTATTTACAGAACTATTGAGTTGGGTTTGGCGACGCAAAACCATTTATATTTATTACAGAACTCTCACGGAGAGGTTAACAATTGGTTAATTTGTCTGCTAATAAATACCAATTGCTATTCGGTAATTCATACCTCTCTCATCTTGAATACCGGATATTTAACGCTTCGTGAGAGTTTTTTGTTGCTTTGCGCGAAAGCGGGAGTTTAAAAAGCCATTAAGCAATATATTCCCTGAGTAGGCATTATCAAAATCAATGGTAACTGTGAGTTCGCTTTTTCCAAATATTCGAGCATAGATAAACCAATGCCTGTATTTGTTGTCGGGGAGCGTTGCCATGACTTTACACTTTTTAAACTCTAGAGAATCGACTATTTGGGTTGATACAGTATGAGAAAGTGTCGCATTCATGATATTTTCTTCAATAACTGTATAGAGTCCATCGCAGGTTTGTTTGAAATAGTCATTGTGCGTTCCAAAAACCGAGTGGTCATATTTTTGATAGGTTGCATTGAAATTACCATCACCAAAGAGATTAATGAGGGTTTTGCTATTTGATTTTACATCATACCCCTTTCTCTCGAGCATCTTTCGTTTTTTGCGTGCTTGCGCTTCAACATAATACTGGTGAAATGCTGATGACTCAACATAATACCCCGGAAGAGAAAAATTCCAGTGAAAGGTGCCAATATGGTATTGGGTTTCTGGAATGCACTCCTCTTGAATATCGCCTCTACAATAAGGGGGTTCTGAACAACCTATGAGGAGCAGGAGAGTGGTAATTATAATAAGTATAAGGGCTCTGTTCTGTAAAAACATCGTACTCATAGGGTTAAAGAGTCTCTTTAATAATAGCTCTATCGGATGAACTGGTAAAGGAGTATTGCAGACTGAAATGGAGTAACATCAAGTAATCGATATAAGTTTGTAATTAAAAAAACTAAAGTGGGGAGGGCAGTTTACAGTAAGGCGGTAATAATTAGCTTTAATATGAGTGTGATCAGGAGAACAAAAATGAGTATCTATATTATCAGTAATAGGTCTGTTGTAAATAATGAATTTAGCAATACCGGTAAGGAGAAGGCACATCGGACCTTTCGAGTTGCTAAAGCATGGATAGACGAAGGGGCTGATCGAGCATCATACACATTACTCAATGATAATAATCTTGATGATTATCGCTCTGTTTCACGTTATTTAGACATGGTCAAAGCTGAAGATGAAGCACTTACAGGGAGCGCGGCATTATTTTTGGATCTCTATTCCAAAATGCTTTCTGCTAAGGACACCCAAAGTGATACGCTTTTTTTTATACATGGCTTTGCTAATAGTCTTGATGATTCCCTTATAAATATAAAAGATCTCCATGACACCTATATTAAGCCCGAAGGCTCAGGAATTGATCATCTCGTCTATGTGGCGTGGCCATCTCTTGGAAGTGTCTATGGTGCATATTGGAAGGATCAAAATGATGCCGAAGAAACGGGTCGGGTACTGGGAGGACTTTTTTCAAAATTACATCTCTTTTTCACTCAAATATTTGAGGCCGAAGGGAGAGAGCGCTGCAGTAATAGAATTCATCTTGCGGCTCATTCTATGGGCAATACAGTACTTGATTATATGTTGCAAAATATCCCTAAGCAAAAGCATTTTCCTCTTTTCGGGGAGGTACTTTTATTGCATTCAGATGTGAGTTACGAAATATTTGAAGATGATGGATCGTTCAAAAGACTTGCATCTCTATCAGGGCGGACTCATATCTATATAAGTCGGAGCGATGAGGTGCTTGGGGCTATTTCGGCTTATACTAAAAACTTTAAACAACGGTTGGGGTATAAAGGGCCAAGACGGACTCAAGAATTAGAACAGGATACTTTTGTTGTAGATACGACAAATTGTGGAAGGGCGGCTTCTCTTGGTGAACAGATTTTAGACCACTGGGGGTTTTTGGAACGAGATGCAGTAATAGCAGACATATTACAGGTAATCAAAGGAGTTCCTGAAGAAAAAATTGTTGGACGATTAATGAAAACGGGAACATTAAACTCCTTTTCTCTAGATTGAGCTTTTTTATGTCAAAATAAGCCTTTTTAAAAACCTTACAACGTTAACTCATATTTTACAGTAAGGTACAGATTTGTACTTTACCATAAAACTTCCCCAGGGGAAGCAGCCGGTAAGGCGCCATTATTCTCGTATTTCTACATTTGTTCGATCATTCAAACGTGCAAAATGAGCACAGTAGAAGGGCAAATAATGAGGATTCAACTAAACAAAACCTTAACACTCGTATTGTTCACAGTTTTTGTAACCATAACTGGGTGTTTTTTAGACTCTGATTCTAAAAGAAGTCGTGATTACTCGATTTCAATAGAGGCAAACAAAGCAATACCTATCGACAGAATCGAGGTGATGTATAGTGTTGGTGATGATACAACATTTATTTCCTATGACAATGAATCTATTGGCCACACCTCTATAGATTCAGCTTCAGATAAGCATTCAGTATTATTCACCTTAACGGGTGATAAATCTGATCAAACGATCATAGACTATACTTGGTATTCTAATGGCATTGCCATTCTCTCTAATCGAAATGAATTTGTCTTGGCTGGTAATGTTAGGCCACAAAGCGCAGTAATTGATAGTGCTATGGTTGACTTGCTCATTATGTATCATACAAATAAAATGGTACAGAACGAGAACAGTAGTGACCCGATACATCAACAAACAGTATATACACATAATAGTGCACTTTTTAGTTCGTTGGTAGCTTCAAACCTTGTGGGAGCAGATAGTTCGGAAGCAAATAATTTGTATCGTGCTTACAAAACTCATCAAATTAACATATATGGTCTTCAAACGCCACCGGATACTCTGCGCGTTCTATCACAATCAAGAGATTCTCTTGATCATTATGGCTATCCCTTTAGTGAGCTACTCGGGTACCTTTTCCCTGAAACTGAAACGTTTGATGACCTTATTGCGGCACTTCCACAGACGGTCAATATTCCTGTAAATGATACCACCACAGTTATTGATCTACCTATGGCGGCTTTATTTAGCATCACTGGTTCAATATCAGCACATGCTGAAGAGACTGAGTATATTACTGTCGTAATCATTGATACGAATTCTTTTGATAGTGTGAGATTAGAGGCAACGAAGGGCACGCTTGATTATAGCACGACATGGCGTAAGGTAGCTCCACAAGCGTATAGAGTAGAGGTTCAATTTTATAGTAGTGATAGTATCCAAACGGGAGTAGTGTCAGCACAATTTGATTCTACTCAATTAACAGTAATTCTTCCGGGAGTTGATGCATGGAATGGAAAGCCGACTATTGCTCTTTCAGCATTAGATACACTCTCAATTAATGATCAGTTTGTTTTTACTGTTAAGGGTATCGATACCTTGAATGGAGTGATTGATTCGAGCCAAGTAAAAATTGGTGAAAATAATTGGATTACCGTTACTCCTTCAGATACACTGTTTAATGCTCCAGCTACTCAGATTGATTCTCTTTGGGTGTACGGTCGAGTTATTGATAGTGAAGGTAATGTGGTAGTTGATTCGTCTCTTACTACAGTAGTACTTGATTTACCAGTACTTACTGTAAAGGTTGTTGATACGCTCATTGATCTCTCTGATTCTGTACGTATTTCGTGGGTTGGTTCAGATGAGTTTGGATCAATCATCAATTATAGTGTTCGTCCTTTAGAGAATGCAACAGATATGGATTGGATTGATGCAGGATTGGAAAAGGGGATTAGTTTTAATCATGCGAGTAGTGATGGCTATATACAGTATATCGTTCGAGCGACTGATGATGATTCTCAAATGGTGTATGATACTGTCAGTGTTCATAAAATAATCGATCCACCAGTCGCAACAAGCGTCTCTATTTCTGGTTCTGCAGAACAGAATGGGTCACTTGTTGTATCGTATTTCTATTCCGATCTGCTGGGTGATGCCGAAGGTACTTCGTTCTTTCAATGGTTTAGAGGAAATGATACTATAGCAGGTGCCATTACAAACACCTATACTCCAATTTACTCTGATAATGGTGCAGTGTTATCATGTATTGTTACACCGGTTGCATTAACCGGATACACAAAAATAGGGGAAGGAATTATGGCTCAATTTGCTAATCAAGTAACGGGTTTCACTGCTCCAGTGGTTTCTAATATCACTATCATTGGAACGGCTACTTTTGAATCTACATTACGGGTTTCATACAACTATAATGATGCCGAGGGGGATACTGAAGGTGCTTCTCAATTTCAATGGCTTA
Organism: Fibrobacterales bacterium; assembly: GCA_051532055.1. Classification (GTDB taxonomy): domain Bacteria; phylum Fibrobacterota; class Fibrobacteria; order Fibrobacterales; family JAOPTW01; genus JAOPTW01. The sequence goes on from JAOPTX010000003.1 coordinate 69,324, forward strand.
GAGGTGGTACTCTTATCGCTGGGGCCAATTCTGTAGAATATCAAGTAACAGAAAGTGATGTTGGAGAATCTCTTTCAGTACAAGTACAACCTGTTGCCTTAACCGGAGATGTTTTGTCGGGTACACCAGTAGAATCTGAGGGAGTACTTGCAGAGGGCACGCTTCCATCACCAGTAATCGAGACTCTTGGTGGTACTTTTGCTGAAGATCAATTAGTAACCATAGTAACAAGTGTAGAAAATGGCACTATCCACTATACTATTGATGGGGCTAAGCCAACAGAATTATCTCCAACGTATACAGGCTCAATTTCTGTGAGTTCAACAGTGATACTCTATGCGTCTGTATTTAAAAACGGTTGGAATAACAGTGTGGCATCTGTAGAAACCTATATTATCAATGGGTCAACGTCTCCGCCAATTATTTCTGAAGATAACAGAGAGAATGCCACTGCTTTTGATATTACAGCATTTGCAGGTGAAGGCTTAATTTATGTAACCCAAAGTACAGGTACACCGGATGAGCCCGATGAATCTTCCACGGTAGTGAATGGTCCCATTTCTGTTGATAGGACTATGAATTATAAATTTAAAGTTTTTAGAACAGGCTTCCGCCCAAGTATTACTGTGAGTCGTTCTTATGTTGTAAATGGGCAGGCAGATGCTCCTCAAGTTACACCATCAAGAAATGAAGCCACCGGTTTTTTAGTTACCGCTTCAGGTATAGGGACTATTTATTATACTACAGATGGAAGTGACCCAACTGATGCCTCTGATGTTTGGGTTGACCGATCAGTGACGATAACAGGGACGTATAATTTTAGAATATATCGTAATTTATACTTGCCTAGTGATGTGGTGACAGAAACGTATACAATTAATGGGCAGTTAGAAGCTCCTTCCGTCAGTCTCAGCAATGGAATATATAACTCTATTCAGACTATCACTGTTTCTGAGCCAAACGGCAGTGAAGTGTTTTACACAATTAATGGCACTGAACCAACGAAGTCTTCCACTTCAATTGCTGGCACTATCACTGTAGACGGAAGTGCAACATATCAATTTAAGGCTTTTAAAGATAATTGGGTTTCAAGTCAATTGACTATTCGAACATATGCTATGGAAATAGAGGAGCCTTCCGTTGTACCCGATGCAAATCATGCCACAGAAATAGTGGTAAGTGCCCAAAAAAGCGTGGGTACCATTTATTATACCTCAGGGGTTACGAGTACTATCCCCGAACCTACGTCATCAATTGGCACACTTTACTCGGGAGAAATCAGGGTTCAGAGTTCTGTTTATTATAAATTTAAAGAATTCCGTAACGATTGGAGATCGAGTCCAACAGCATTACGTCATTATGTAATTAATGGTACTACATCATTTGCCTCCCTATCAAATGATGCAGAGCATGCCTCTAGTATTTCAGTAACGGCATCCGGAACGGGAACTATCTATTATAGTACTACAACAAATGGCTCAGAACCGCCTACCCCAATAATATCATCATCATGGGTTTGGTCAAATCGAACAATCACGAGGGTAGGTACCACTCGTTATAAATATTTATTAAGACGGAGTGGGTATGTAGATAATATTCAATCTCGAACATTTACTATCAATGGCCCTGCTCCATATAGTAATATATCTGTTGGCGGCTCAGCTGAATCATCTATAGTAGTTACTGCAGCAGCACCTGGGAGTATCATCTATTTTAGCTCCACAACGAATGGTTCAGAGCCTGGCACCCCATCGACTTCATCAGTTTGGTCAAATCGCACAATTTCAGGTACCGGAACTCATC
>JAOPTX010000003.1:71139-71327 GCA_051532055.1 Fibrobacterales bacterium
TATTAATGGTTCTGCTCCTTATAGCAGCATAACCGGTTCGAGTTCAGCTGCATCGTCATTACCTGTTGCGGTATCAGCATCGGGAAGTAGCGTCTATTTTAGTTTCACAACTAATGGCTCTGAACCTGGCACCCCATCTACATCATCAGTATGGTCAGATCGCACGATTTCAGGTACCGGAACTCATC
>JAOPTX010000003.1:71355-261972 GCA_051532055.1 Fibrobacterales bacterium
CAGATAATATTGTCAATAGAACCTATACTATCAATGGTTCTGCTCCTTATAGTTTTCTAACCTCAAGTGCAACGGTTGCATCATCTATTTTTGTTACAGCAACAGCATCGGGGAGTACGATTTATTATAGTTCAACGACTAATGGTGCTGAGCCGGGAACCCCTGTGATTATGACGAGCACCCGTTGGTCAAATCGCACTGTATCAGGTACTGCCACACATCGTTATAAGTTTCTTATCAGGCGTTCAGGGTATAGTGATAATATTGTAAGTAGAACCTATACAATCAATGGTCCAGCGCCCTATACGAGTATAACAGGGACGAGAACTGTAGCTTCTTCAATTTTTGTCTCAGCAATAGCAAATGGTAGTTCGATCTATTTTAGTTCAACGACTAATGGTGCTGAGCCGGGAACCCCTGTGATTACGACGAGCACCCGTTGGTCAAATCGCACTGTATTAGGTACTGCCACACATCGTTATAAGTTTCTTATCAGGCGTTCAGGGTATAGTGATAATATTGTAAGTAGAACCTATACAATCAATGGTCCAGCGCCCTATACGAGTATAACAGGGACGAGTACGGCAGCATCCTCAATTCCTGTTTCAGTTTCAGCAACAGGGAGCAGCATCTATTTTAGTGCAACTACGAATGGTTCAGAGCCTGGTACGCCTTCTACTTCCTCTCCATGGATTAATCGCACTATAACAAGTGTTGGAAATCATCGTTATAAGTTTCTCATTAGGCGTTCAGGATATGCTGATAATATTGTAAGTAGAACCTATACAATAAATGGGCTCGCACCCTATACGAGCATAACGGGAACGAGCTCTGCGGCATCGTCTATGACGATTTCAGCATCAGCATCAGGAAGTAGCATCTATTTTAGTTCAACCACCAATGGTTCAGAACCTGGTACGCCTTCAACGTCCTCTTCATGGTCTAACCGTACCATCTCAAGTGTTGGGACTCACCGCTATAAGTTTCTCATACGCCGAACTGGGTTTGTGGATAATATAGTGAATAGAACTTATACGATCAATGGACTTGCACCGTATACGAATATATCTGGAACGAGCTCTGCGGCATCGTCTATGACGATTTCAGCATCAGCATCAGGAAGTAGCATCTATTTTAGTTCAACCACCAATAGTTCAGAACCTGGTACGCCTTCAATGTCCTCACCATGGTCTAATCGTACCATCTCAAGTGTTGGAACTCACCGCTATAAGTTTCTCATACGCCGAACTGGGTATGTAGATAATATAGTGAATAGAACCTATACTATAAATGGAAGACTCACTACCCCATCAATCAATATAACCAGTGGGTCAAGAGGTCATTATGAAATTACTATTACATCAGGTGTTTCAGGGAGTACTATATGGTATTCAGCTCCTGGCTTTGGAAAAAGAGTGTATACGGGTAAGTTTAATGTAACCTGTAATGGGGATTGTGGTTCTAGTAATGATGTTGGGAGAGTGGAGGCATATATCACTAAAACAAATTGGGTGACGAGTTCAGAGTCGTCTTTGAATTTAAATTTATGATACTAATTAGATGATGATCTATTTCTGGAAGTATTGAGGGGTAGTAATAATTTTAAAACATTTGATTAAAGAGCCCTCTAATTAGGTAAATCTTGGAGGGCTCTTTTATAGACTGAATAATATTTTGTAAAATACAGTCTAATAATTTAATTTTCTATACACCGTAACGCCATCCCTGCGGGTCTAATTTGTGAAAATGCTTTGATATTATCAAGGTTATAATAGAAATAGAAGACATGGTTTTGAATTCCATTTTCTCTACTTTCATCGTGGGTAGCAGTCCAGTAATAGGCACTATATCCAAAACTCCAACAAACACCGCCAGAATAACAGTCTCCTACAGGAAATGCATTAAACCCATACAAATCTTGCCCATTTAAGCCCTCTTCCCATCCATTTGTTGATTTTAATGTGATTCCTGATGGTAAATTACTGTCTGTATTAACGAAAAGAATCATTTCATTCCATTCTGATTTTGTTGGCACATGCCAGTTATTTGGACAAATACCCGTAGTGGTACCTGGGTTGCTTGTATCAGTGGGAGAGCCATTCATGATGATATTCCCACTGTAAAGCATTCCATGCTTATCGCAATTTTTAGGCTGATCATTTGGGCACGAAAAGCTGTCTACACTTGAATATCTTAAATTTTCACTCATCCATTTTTGAGATCCAATTGTTGTCCAAGTATATTGTGAACTGTCTCTAATATCCACAAAGTCATTGACATCAAGAACATCGACTTCGATTTGTATTGTATCCATAAGAACTCCATCACTTGCTTGAACAGTTACATAATGTTTCGATGCAATCTCAAAATCTAATCTTTTAGTTAATATTATGTTGCCTGAAGTTTGATCGATTGTAAATCCATCGGCTAATGAGCCAATAAGTGAAAAATCTATTTGTTGTGAGGCATCAGGATCACTGGCATATACTGTTGCAATTGTATCGTAAATATATTCGTTTTCGTTAATGGATACAGGTGAGAGGGCGGCAAATTCAGGGGTTTCGTTTATGTCATTCAATTGAACAGTTACACTAATTGTTTTTGAAAGTCCTTGTCCATCCTCTATGAGTACATTAAACTCCCTAAGAGCTGAGTTCGCTTCATAATTAAATGACCCTACTGTTATGATTTCACCATCATTATTAACAGTAAACTCTCTATAAAAGTCTTGGCCATAGTATTCAAGTTCATCGCTATCAGGATCAACTGCATAAATTTGACCAATAATGGTGCCAATGGGTTCATTTTCATTGAGGGTCAAAAACTTATCATATGCGACAGGGGGTTCATTTACATTTTCAATAGAAATAGTTATGCTCTTCATCGATGTTGCCCCTTTTTCATCGTAGACTGTTACTTGAAATGAAAACTGGGTTAATTCTTCATAATTAAAAACAGAATTAGCTATCACGGTACCATCGTTAGTAATAATTATTTGATCTATTGGTTGGGGAACTGAAAATGTTAAATTCCCGCCCTCTGGATCAATTGCAACAATGGTTCCAATTGTAGTACCTATCTCAGAGTTTTCTTTTAAACTTAATGTGTCTGTCGTAATTTGAGGGCTTTGATTTGTATGATAGATAGTAATTCTAGCATTAGAAGTGGATCGAGCCTTATTTGAATCTTCAACCACAATGATAAACTTATATTCATTTTTTTCTAATACTGATTCAGTTGTATAGATCTGCCCCAATTTATTAATAGCAAATGGCCCATCTACAGATTCAAGAAAGTAAGATATGCTATCCTGATCGATATCGATCGCATGAACTTTCCCTATGACGCTCCCTGTTGGTGTTAAATTATTAATGGTAACTGAGAATGCTGTAACCGTTGGTGCATTATTTAGTGATGAACTGGAGCTCGAACTTGAAATACTTGATGATGCTATGACTGTACTTGATATTGGATTACTAATACTGCTGTTATTCGAACTATTAATGATTATGGCTTGACTAGAAGATAGTATATGATCTTTTGGTTGGCCCTTGGGTAAGTCTGTCGACGAAAATGACAGAGTGCTACTACTACTACTACTACTACTTATAGCAATATGATTACTCGATTGCATTAGAGTATGAGCCGAGCTATCAGCGGTAGCGTTTGAAGAACTGGAAGGATGCTTGCCTTGCTGTTGACTCAGTAAGACAAGCATAGAGAGTATATTGTCTGTTTCACTTTCTTGCTGTAATAGAAATTGTATTTTTTGATGGTTTGCATATTTGCTTGATGAATAAATTGAATAAAAATGTTCTACATCATTTATTTCATTGTTGATTAGGCTGTGAACTATATATTCATTAAATACCAGCCCGGTATCAATATCTTTATTGCCGTTAATCTCATTGTGGAATTCTGAAACGATTTTTAGAAGTGAAGCATTTGGGTTGTTAAGTGGCGCGAAATTTTTATCCGTAATTTGAAATTGGCGTTGGTTTGAAATGATTGGAATACTATATGAATAAACTTTATACTCTAAAGTGTGAGGAGCATTGTTTTTACTTTCAATCTGAATATTCAGAAGAATATACAACGGATCAGACTGCCAATGATCGGCATAATAAATAAATGTATTTGTGTCTAGAGTTGCGGCGTTTACATGATAGACTTGGATGCTATCAATGGGGAGGTTGTTAGCATTTTCAATATTAATAGTGTATGTTCTTGTATTCTCTTTTGAATTTTCAAAGAGACAAGAGTTGATCATTATTAGTATTGAGATTATAAATAAGTAATTAAGTGTATAAGTCATAGTTTCGAAATTTTGATAAATATGCCCAAAATTAGGATTTAATCTATACATATCGACATATATTAATTTTAATTTACATACTTAAAGGTATCAGATTTAGATTCATTGCTCGTTATTAAGAAAATATAACAGAGGAGGATCTTATGAAACTGTTACTTGCTGTTTTCATACTTAAAATGACCATTATAACAGGATGCAATCCATTTAAAAACCGTCCAGTTGACTGCTCTGAATATGCGAGTACTCATAAACATTCCCCACAAAATCTCTACAGATATGCCAAAAGTCAATCATCTGATGAGTCTTGGGAGCGGTTACTCTTACCCGAAAAGGCAATGAACCTTGCGGCTATTAACACTGAGTGGGATGATTATAATTCTGCTGATCCTGCGCTATCATGCAGAGACTGGTCATCAGGGGCTGAAGAGTATAGTAGTGAAGAAGGATCATCTGATGACTGGAACTATTCACATGAGATATATTTTTCTTCAGATGAATACGGAGATACTGATGGTTATACTCTACAAATTCCATTGATTTATTCGTCTAATAGAAAGTCCGGAGGAGAACACTTTGATTATGTATTTGAAGGCCTTACTGTTGAGATAAATGAAAGAGAGCAGTTTCTACAATTAAACAAAGGCGAGATTACTAGCCAAAGGACCTTTCCTTATTGGGGCATTTCATTTGATGCTTTTCTCAAACGGGTTAATACTGATGCAGATCAATTTGGGCCTTCCTTTGCCCAAGGTAAACGTTTCTCAACCTTTATGTATACTACAAAAGACCGAGGGAATTTGGATATTAGATTTTTAACGGAGTCTGGTGAATTTCCTGTTACAGGGTCTACTGGTGAAGAGATTGAAAATGATCCAGTATGGCTTGATGCAATAAATGGTGATTTTGATGAAGCATACCCACATCTCTATTCGCAAAAAGAGCGGGCAGATCTCTATTTTAGCTCCAATCGAGCGGGCCAATTTGATATATACTCAACTCGATTCGATATTGAACTTGCAGAATATTCATCTCAGTTTATTACAACTCAATTAAGAGATTCTATAACTACTGTAGCATCCCTTTCTAGTGATGGTGATGACACATGTCCTTTTATTTTTGGAGATTATATTTATTTTGTTTCAAATCGTGAGGGGGGATATGGTGGTTATGATATTTGGAGAGCTCGCTTTGACAAAGAGAAAAGAACTTTTGGCGAACCGATTAACCTAGGACCATCAGTCAATTCTTCTGCAAATGACTTCCGCCCAATAGTTATTGAATATTCTGTGCAGAACCTTTTGGTATTCTCTTCTGATCGAGAAGGTGGGAAGGGTGGTTTTGACCTCTACTATATGGGAGAGCCTGTAATAATAAATCAAGTTAAGCCTTAAATTATCATGTTGCATGATTACATGCTTATCTAAAGTAAGCTATTAGTATTAATAATGTAAAAATGGTTCACTGTAACCTGGAAATAACATTGATTTCCACTTAATAGTGATCTTGGTCACATTTTCTCTATAATGGCCTTTAATGGAGTTTAATTCAAGCTGTGAATTGCTATACTTTTCGTGGGCTTGATTTTGTATTTGGAGGATTTTGTTGTATTACAAAAGATTCAACTGTAGTTTTTTTTCAAAAAACTTTCTTATAAGTATATTTGCAGTACTCACTTCACTAATAGCAGTAAGCTGTATTAATGACTCACCGGTTCAAGATTCAAGAGACTTTTCGATTTCAATAAGAAATGAAAATGCTTTGTATGTTGATTCTATCTTTGTAATATCAATAGTAGGCCAGGATACCATTCCGAAAACCTATTATAATAGTCAATTGTCGCAATCTCAAGCGAAACAACCTGACTCTGGTACCATACTATCTCTTACATTCCCAGTGTATGGAGAAAAAGGTGACCAAGTAGCGATTGTTTATACCGTTTATTCAGCAGGTTTTCCCATATTAACCAAAGAGACTTCTTTTGGATATACAGATGATAAGCCAGGACACTCTGTACTGAATGTCAATGAGCCGATTGTAGCACTTCTGAACGAATATAAAGAGTTAGCATTAACAACAGCAAACAAGGAGGTGCTCTTTGATTCATTATTAATGGTGCATATTACAACCGAAAGTGATAGTAATGCTCAGGAGCTCGTTTCGAGTTACCTAGACCAACCAGGGGTTGATAGTGCTGCTTTGGCAGTTAAGGTACGTAATGAGTTGTTAAAGATCTATAATGCTGAGACTGCAGGTCAAATATTAACCACGCGCTTTCCTGAAGGGTCTGATCCACAAGGGTTAATTGCTCGCGTAGATCCTGTAATTAATCCATCTTCGAGTACTCAAATACCGGTGAGCTCACAGATAAGTGTACCTGTATCATCTGGGGCATTGAGTTCATCAAACCTATCAAGTGTTCACGTTTCAAGCAGTATTCTTTTGAGTAGTTCCTCTACAATTGGAAGTTCTTCTACACAAATACCACCTGTATCAAGTGGGGTTACTGTTACTCCTGTACCCGAAAATAGCGCTGCCCTTTGTGCGGATGGTTTTGATAATGATGGCAATAGTTTAATTGACTGTGCAGATCCAAGCTGTAGTACAGTATCAGTTTGTACAACAGTAGTTGCCGTGAGTGAGAAGTGCGGTGATACGTTGGATAACGATAATGATGGCCTTGTTGACTGTGCTGACATTGTTGATTGTGCGGCAGATGCTGCATGTACTGCTCTTTCTAGTTCATCTGTGTCATCTTCAAGTGTCTCGTCTTCAGATATAGTTATCAGTGCAGAAAATACAGGGGCTCTTTGTCAAGATGGCAAGGATAACGATGGTGATGGTGCGATCGATTGTAACGATACTGAATGTTCTACATTAACAGAATGCCAAATTTCTGTTGCTGAAACAGGGGCATTCTGTAGCGATGTTATCGATAACGATAGAGATGGCTATATTGATTGCGAAGATTCGGATTGTGCAACGGACTCTTTTTGTAGTGTCTCTTCATCATCAGGATCTTCTTCAAGTGCTCTTCCAACGGAAGGAACAATTCAATTTACCTGTGATCCTGATGGAGCATGTACCCACAAAAGTACCGAAACACTATTAGTAGGGGAGAGCGTTACAAAGACCGCAGCTGCAGTCACTGGCTATAGCTTTAAGCTATGGGGTGTTGTAGGTTCTGGTATTACAAAAACAAATCCAGAGGATTCAGACTTTGAAACAATCACTATCAAACTTGACAATTCTAAGGGTGGAGAAGTACGAGCTAAATTTGAACCAAAAACGTATTCTGTTGTTTTAGGTAATATTGAACATGGATCAGTGAGTGTCAATAATACTCCTGTTCAGAGTGTATTTACGATAGAGTATGGTGTTCAATATCAAATCGAAGCAATTGCAGAGTCTGGTTGGACGTTTGAAAACTGGAATACCCCGACTACTCTCAATATGGGTAGTGCAACAGATGGCGGAACAACAATAGCCAAAAGTGGGGTTACCCCTTCAGGGTCGATAGTACTAACCCCAACCTTTGTGGGCAGCCAATATCAAGGGAGTGTCACCATCGATAGTATGTTTACAGCGGGAGTGTCTTGTCCTGATGGTAGGTCACCAACATCTCCAACAAATTGTGGTTGGGGTAGTGGTCATGTAGAAATCAATGATGTTGAAGTTGACAATATTACGTTCACTAATGGATCTACAGTGACGTTAACGGCAGTACCAAAAATGGGTAATAGGTTTAAAGAGTGGTCAATAGATCCCGCTATAGATGCTACGGTTAATGGGACTTCGGTTACTATTAATGGTATGGGGCAGGATGCAACTATCCATGCGGTATTTGATTCTCTTACTGTTGGTACCGTTGCAGAGACTTCTAATCCATCAAAAACCTATACATGGAAACGCTATGGTAATCAGATTTGGATGACCGAAAATTTAAATGTGGTTCCGGGGAGTGGATCATTGTGTTATCAGAGTGATTGCGATACCTATGGACGTTACTATAAGTATTCTTCTGCAAAAACAGTTTGTGAGGAACTTGATGGGAATTGGCTCTTACCAAATCATGCAGCGTGGGGAAAATTTGAAATTCATATTGGATTAGATGCTGGAGTGGTTGATGACATGGGTTATAGAGGTGGCACAGATTTTGGAAAACGCATTGCTTCTATTTCAAGTTACTGGCCTAATAATGTGACTGGCAATAATACCGAAGGGTTTTCAGCAGAGCCATTTGGTTATTATGAATCAAATCAGACAATATCATGGTTTGGAGAAAATGCCATGTTTTTAACTAATACCCCAGTTGGTACTAATGTTAAGACAAGGGATGTTAGTTCATCATATGACGGTATTGGAAATTATGAAGATGGACAGAATAAGTATTTTAATATTCGATGTGTATTAGAATATTGATTTCGACGATATTGAGGTTTTCCTCAACTCAATATCTTAAGTAATAGAGGACACATAACTATTCAATAGGAGATAACGTGAAGAAAAAATTGTTAGCCTCACTTTTATTAAGTGCAATAGCAGTAACAGCAAGGCCTACGGTCCCAGTAGAGACCTTTAATTTATCGGTTTCATTATGGAGAAACCCAACTACTGCAGAAAAATTAATCTATGAAACTGTAGCGGATGAATTTGCAAAAGGTGTTTATCAAGCAACCAATGGTGGCGCAAAGATTGGGCGTCTTAATTTTTATGAAAATGGAAATACTGCAACAAATACTTCTGTAATGTGGAGTGAGCGAAGAGCACCGATGGCATATATCAATGGATACAAAGCCAATGGTTACATTCTCTTTGCTGATGAACTCGTTTTAGATGATAATGGAACTCAAGACCCAGCAGATGATACAACCATAAAGCTTTTTGACGGGCTTGACGATGCTCTTGATGCTCAAAAAGCAGGTATGATACTTGCTCATGAATTTATGCACTATGTATATGGACTCTGTGATCAATATCGTGGTACAGAAGATTTGTCAGAAGCCAATACTCCTTGGTTACCTGACTTAAATGATCATGCAAGTCAATTTACCTTAATGTCTGATTTCATGACGGGAATAGCTACGTCAGAAGCATGGGCGAACCTTGATGTCTATGAAGATGTCGCTGAAGGGCATCGTTTTGAAGGAGAAAATGCACAAGGGCGTGTTTATAAAAAAAATATTGGAACACTTCAAGTACCTGAATATAAAGGTGCCTCTTCATGGGATGTATTGAGTCAAGATCCAACTCTTGAACCAGCTCTATGGGGTACTCGAGGTCCTATTGGTACAAATCAGTGGACAAGTCTCAGTGCTTTTGCTCCTTTGGTATCAGAGCTCATCGGTGCTGTTAAGTTTAGAGTTGATACAGATCTCCCGGTAGGTGAGGAGCCGTACAAAGCTTGGGTCGGTGATCAAATTGCCATTGAACTTGTTGTAGATATTTCGGGAAGTATGGATAACACTCCTGCGAGTCCAACTAAAATGGAGCAGGCTACAGCGGCTGCACTTCATCTAACCTCCCAATATACGATTGGAACAGTTTGGTCGGGTTTAATATCATTTAGTGATATCTTGACAGAATTACACCCTATGACATTTATTAATGATGCTTCCGCCCTTTCTACACTTCAAGGACATGTATCGGGCCTAGCTTCTGATAATGGAGATACTCATCTGTTCGATGCTGCCTATTTAGGATATGAGAAATTGAATAATACCATTTTTACACCAAGTGACCCTTTGAAAACAGCGTTTATTTTGACAGATGGAAAGGATAATAATACTTCTGGTAGATCAGTACAAGAAGTTATAGATATTTATGAGCTTAATGGAATCTCTGCATTTACTTTTGGCTTTGGTACAGGAATAGCTAATATAGATGAAGTACCACTTAGAGCCATGGCCGAAGGAACAGGTGGGAAGTTTTTCCAAGGCTTAACAAGCCAATTGGAGCTTCAAAATGCATATGCTGACGCTATGAGCATTGCTACAGGTAAAGAACTTATTGTGTCTTCAGAGCCTATACCTCCAACCGGTGCTTCGTATAATGTCGGTTCTCGTTGGTCTGAATACGAAGTTCGTATGAAAAATACGTGTCCATCTTATACAACAGTTTTTGAAAAAGAAAATGTAGTACAAACTCCAATTCAAACCGGTGATGTATTTAAGTTTGACGTTTCAGGAGATAATTCAGAATTGAATTGGACAGTTGCTGTCACAGGATGCCCATCAATTACTTTTGATGTTTGGAAGAATCAATCAAATGGTGGTGTAATGTCACGTGCTGAAATTGATATTGATATAGAAGTTGTTTATCCTACCGCAGCCTTTATTACAGCTTCAGCATACGATAACGCTCCTCTAACAGGACTTGGTGTTCAAGCTAAAATCACTTCTCCAAGTAATGTTGAAACCGATATTGAGTTGAATGATAATGGTATTGAGGGTGATAAAATTGCTGGTGATGGTATCTATTCTATGGCGTGGGATGGATACACGGAAGATGGTGCTTATAAAGTAGAAGTAACATATGATAATGATGACGGTTTAGCGAGAACAACATACAATAAGCATGCTTTTGCACATGGCACAGACTTAATTAGTGATCCATATACTGAAGCCTATGATCGCGTGGTATTTGGGAGCATGTCTGTTGTTGGCGTAATTAGTGATGATCATGGTGATGATATAATAAGTCCTTCAGATTTGTATGCAACCAATTCTGTCTATCCGTCAAGATTAGATACTGATGGAGATATTGATGTATTTAAAGTTATAAATTACTCTGCAACAGATGAGTTGGTCATTAGAGTCACAAATATAGGTGATGAATTTGTTCCAGAAATAAGAGTTTTTGATGAAACTGGTATTGTTGTTATTGCTGAATACAACAAAGATAATGATTGTACAGATAATGGATATATAATTATTGATATCGATCCTGCCATAGTGAGCGTGAATGCTCACCTCTATGTTTCAGTTTCTCATTCAGTTTCTGACGGAGGATTAGCAAGTTATGATATCAGTGCTGGACTTCGGAACTCTACAGATATTGATGCAGAGTCTTGCCCTATACGTGGTGACATCGAAGGTGTTTTCTCTATTGTAAATGTTAATAGTGATAAATGTGTTGATGTTAAAGCTGCAGGTACCGATTATGGTGAAAATGTACAACAGTGGGATTGCAATGGAACAGGTGCCCAAAAATGGGAATTTATTAAAGTTGACGATACCTATGAAATTAAAAACGTTAATTCAGGGCTGTTACTTGATGTTGCATGGGGTGGATCAAATGAGAATGTGCAACAATGGGGAGATGTGAATTCATCAAGTCAGCGTTGGAGAGTTGAGAGATTTGCAGATGGTATTATTTCATTGAGACCCCAATCTGACTTTACTGAGTGTCTTGATGTTGAAGCACGAAGTACTACCTCAGGTGCAAATATTCAATCATACCCTTGTAATCTTACAGCTGCTCAACAGTTTAAACTGGTGGACTTGAATACTCAGGAATTTTCTGGTAATTATAAAATGGTTAATATAAATAGTGGAAAATGCGTTGAGGTACAAGGTGGTGCTCAATATGATGGTGCAAATGTACAGCAGTATAATTGTAATGGCACCGGCCCGCAAAACTGGGAGTTTACACATCTCGGAGGGGCAGTATATGATATTCGAAATATCCATGCTGGGAAATTTTTAGATGTTGCCTATGGTGGTAATTCTGATAATGTACAAGTGTGGTGGTCATATCCAACGGGTTCAAGTCAACAGTGGAAAGTGGAATCCAATGGATACGGTTCATACACTCTTAAACCACTCAGTGATAACGCAGAATGTTTAACAGTACAAAGTTCTGCAACATGGTCTGGTGCGAATATGCAAAGTGTTAGCTGTAGTTCAAATAATTGGTCACAATTATTTGATATATTAAAATAATAGAATTATGACTATCTGCTGAGGACACTCTCCTCAGCAGTATTTTACTTTAGTAACATAAAAATAGGCTATCTTTTAGTTAAGATAGCCACTCTTATTAAAAATATGAAATCAATATTACTATTACTTTTAGCTTTACTCTTTATAAATTGCTCAGATACTGATGGCGATGTAGAGAACCTTACAAACGGGACTCATGACACCGTGTCATCCAATAGCCTACTATTAAACTCTAGTATCTCTACTATTGATATCCCAATTTCGTCAAATACTACTATCGGTTTGACTTCTTCTTCAAAATTAACATCTACATCTTCAATAGATACTACTAAAAATAAAATTTCAAGTTCCACAGCGCATCATAGCTCATCTACTCTGTCCTCATATTCCTCAACTATAAGCAGTAGCCATGATTCATTGTTTCTTTCATCACAAAATATCCTTTCAAGTTCCCTTTTAAGTAGTGAACTAACCTCTTCATCGATCCTTCCAATTTCTTCAGAAGTAGTTCTCACCTCAAGCTCTGAAATATCATCGTGTAGTTCTCTTTCATCCTCGATAATAAGCTCTTCGCTATCAAGTTTAATAAGTGAATCTTCTTCCTTAACAAGTTCATCGAGTAGTTCATCGAGTTCTATCGGTGTGGTTACAGAAACAGCTCCAGAAGCTCACAATGTTTGCATAATAGGAAACCGGGCAGAGGGGGAGGTGCTTCAAGGAACCTATGATTATTATGACCTAGAAAATGATATTGAAGGGGCATCACTCTTTAAATGGTATCGTGATGGTCTAGAAATCAGTGGTGCTGTTGATACTTTGTATACTCTGGTTCATGATGATATGGGAACCATTCTCACCTTTTCTGTTACGCCCATTGCACAGGATGGGAATGTATTAGTAGGAATTGAAGTAACCGTTTCTGATACTATTTATTATGAAAATCACGTTATAGAAGGTGGTTTAGTGGATAGTCGTGATAATGAGAGTTATGACATCGTTCATATTGGAAGACAAATATGGATGGCTGAAAACCTTCGTTGGTTACCACAGATTGATAGCGCTGAATATGGCTCAGAGCAAACTGGCTATGAGAATCACATGTTTTACTATGTCTATGAATATATTCCAAATGTCTCTTTAACAGAAAATGATCAAATTGTAGAGGCTCAACAAGCATTAAATTATCAAACCTATGGTGTACTGTATAATTTAAATGCAGCGATGGCTGGTGAGTCAATTACGAGTAATAATATTATACCTAGCGGAGTTAAGGGAGTTTGCCCTGAGCAGTATCATTTTCCTAGTGATGCAGAGTGGGAAGAATTATCACAATATATTGCTATTACTACAGGGGATACAGAACGTTTTGCATTCGGAACCAAAATCACTTGGAATCTACTTGGAGACCATTTAAAAGGAAACAGTGATTTATGGTCAAAATATGCTAGCGGTAATGATAGTGTGGATAGTAAAGGTAATGATACATTCTACTTTGACGCTTTACCTGGGGGAAAACGGGAATCAAATATGGCAGCATTTTTTGGTAAAAATAGTAATTCAGAGTATTGGACTTCTGTAATTACCTTGGGCCAAAGTGGTTCGATGAATGAAACCTCTAGAGTATTGGGTCTATACAATTTTTTTAACAGAGATAATTTCAATGATCAAAAAAATCATGGATTATCTGTTAGATGTATAAAGAACAGGCCCTAAATTGAAAAAGATAGCGTGCTTTGTTTTACTTTTTTTTACAATATTGGTATCTGCCCCTAAAATCAATGTGGGTAACATTAACTTAGAAGACTTTCCTAGGATTTGTATAGAGGTTCAAGTTGTAGACACCCTGGCAACACCTCATGTATATTTTCCGAACCTAGATAGCACATCCTTTACCGTATGGGAAAAAAATAGAGTATTAGGTACAACATTAGTAAGCCCATCTAATATACAGCAGCCATTTGATATCAGAAGAGTGGGGTATGGTAACAATATCATGTTTGCCATAACTGGTGGGGCAGTTTTTGACCCATCTTGGCCTGAAGTTAAAGGTGCATTTGATAGATTTGTAGCTTCTATGGATGGATATGATAAAACAGGAATTCTTAGTTTCGGTAGAATACAGCCGAGGACAAATGGACCGGAATGGGTTGATACTATTGTAGATTTAACATCAGATAAATATGTTTTAGACAGCGTCTTAGATAATGCAGGCTCTATTTTACTTGGAGGGTATCATCCTCTTCTCAATGCGCTTTTTTACAGTTACCATATGCTCAAATTGCAAGCTGGCCCTAAAGCAGTAATCGCTTTAACAAGTATTCAAACTGTAGGTAGAGTTAATATACATTCATTCAATGAGCTTATTGATACCGCTTCTGTGTATGATATCGATACATATATGATCTCTACTGAAGGATCAATAGTGGATCCGGTGATTAATAGTCAAGATATTATAGATTCAACACTCTATATTTCTGATAGTTTAGGAGGTACAACTTTTGATGTGTCTACAAATATTGGCCAACGTCTTGATAGTGCTTTTCAAGAAGTGAGAAATAGGCTCAATGCCCAGTATAGTATTTGTTATGTGACAGAGGATACTATTATGAATGGAGATACTTATGATATTGCTGTTGGTATAGATTTACAAACGGGAGTATCGCATAAAGATAGTAGTTTTTGGATTGAAGATAATCTTTCACCAGTGGTTACGTTATCAGATAGTACTGAAAATCTATTAAGCGAAAATGTACCTGATAATGCAACGCTGACGGTGTTTGTGGATGTTGTAGATGATGGAAGTGTTAGTGAAGTATTACTTTTTTATAGAACAACAGGTACCAGTACGTATACTCAAACAACAATGCGTTTATTTGGAGGAGATACTTATTATACTCGTATTCATCCTAATTCACTTTCAGCACCCGGCCTTGATTTTTACATAATAGCCATCGATGACAAACGTTTAAAAGGAAAGTCACCGAGAAAACACTATCCTCAAATCTATCCCCACCATCTCTCAATAGGGAATACTCCCGCTACTGTTACACTTAATTTGGATGATTGTGCAGGAAACAATAGAGCACAAGTAATTGGCACAGTACTTGATCCTGAAGGATCGGATAAAATAGTGTTACACCATAAACAATTTGGTGAGTCATATTTTTCTAATGATACCTTATCGGTTACCGCAAATACCTTTTCAGGATACTTTGAATATCATACGATGGCACCGTTCTTTGAATATTATCTTCATAGTATCGATGGGGCAGGTGGAATAACCCGCTATCCTTCAACAGGGGAATTATCGGATGTTGGTTGCACCGTACAAGGGAGTTCAAGTAGTAATCTAACCAGCTCATCAGTTGTTTCTAGTTCATCTATAATTGTTGTGAGCTCAAGTAGTGTCAGACAACCGCTCTCAAGTTCGCTAATGTCCTCTTCGTTAATTACCTTAAGTAGTTCTAGGTACTCAAGTTCTAGTTATATAGATCCATTATCAAGTAAAGAACCGAGCTCTTCTCAGCAAGTCAGTAGTTCATTGAAAGGTGGCTTGTCATCAAGTCTCAGTCTCTTTAACAGTTCATCCACAATTTTGAATCCTATAGAGGTGAGTTCTTCAGTTATAGCTGACCCTCAATCAAGTACCGTATCAGTTGCTTCATCTGCGGGCCTACAGGTTTCAGGGGCTGAAAGCGGAGCAACGGAAGGGAAGAGTAGCTCTTCTTATACTTCTGGTAGTTCTATCCCAATTACGGTACCACAAGTCTCAATAGTACCAATTCAGATAATTGCAGATGGAACTCCTTTTTATGTACCAGAACTGTCTTCTGAATATCTTACAGGCACTGCTCTGGAAATTACATCTCTTGTTCAGGATTATACTGTGAGTGCCTGGGTGTTTGACTCTTTTGGCAATTATATTACGAACATTGAATTAGCTGTTGCAGAACCCCCCAAGGAAAGGCTGCAGGGCAAACAATATCTTTATTGGGGACTTACCGATGGCCAAGATCATAAAGTGGCTACAGGTGTCTATATCTGGAAAATCAAGGTTAAATTTGGTGATGGCAGGGTAGAGCGGTTTATGGCTAAAACTGGTGTATTGAGAAAATAGCATATGAAAAGGCTGTAGTACCTTTTCTCTTTTGGGAGGCCTACACAAACTGCCCGGCAGCAAACCCAGATGACCAAGCCCACTGGAGATTAAATCCACCCAGATGTCCAGTTACATCAACTACTTCACCAATAAAATAGAGTCCCGATTGTTTTTTACTTTCCATAGTTTTGGATGATAGTTCATTTGTGTCGACACCACCACGCGTCACTTCTGCCGTGCGATACCCCTCAGTGCCACAAGGTTTCAGCACCCAGTGGTTAAGGTGGTTGCCAAGAGTTTCGAGTACAGAATCTGGAATTTGTGCAATCGGTTGTTCTTTCCATTCATACCAGAAAAAAGATTCCAACTCACCGACCATTTTCTTTGTGAGACTTTTTGTGAGTAGATTTCGTACAAGGGTTTTTGGGGTACTCTTTTTGGCTTCTATTAACCAATAACTCATAGACGTATCGGGGAAGAGGTTCATATAGATGTCTTCACCAGGTGACCAGTAATTTGATACTTGAAGTGAAACAGGGCCACTCAGACCACGATGGGTAAAGAGGACGTTCTCTCTAAAACTTATTGAGTCAGTACCCATAACTACATCAAGGGCAAAACCTGAGACGTTCGAGAAAAGCTCTTTTAATTTATCCGAAAACATGAAAGGAACGAGCCCAGCTTGAAGGGGGGTGACTGCTAAACCAAATTGTTTGGCTATAGTATGCCCGTAATCACAGGCGCCCACTCCTGGTATTGAAAGACCACCTGTAGCTATAACAACAGACTGTGTAGTGAAATCACCTTCTACTGTTTCGATTCGATACTGCGGTCTATCTGCCTCAGTTTCAGGAAGTGATTCGATTGCAGTTACTTCATATTTACAGGCAATTTCTACACCGGCTGATTGACAAAGGTCAATTAAGAGGTTAGAGATATCTTTTGCAGACACTGTACAGAAAAGCTGGCCGTGCAGTCGTTCTTCATAGGGGATACTATTCTTTTCGATGAGTTCTAAAAAGTCATATTGAGTGTAACGTTTAAGAGCGGATTTACAAAAATGCTCATTATTAGATACAAAGTTTGATGGCTCGGCAAACAGATTCGTGAAGTTACATTTGCCACCACCCGACATTAAAATCTTCCGGCCAGGCTTTTTACCTTTGTCCAAAATAAGTACACTCCGGCCGCGTTTTCCTGCTTCCCAGGCACACATAAGGCCCGCTGCTCCTGCACCTACAATTATAACGTCATACTGATCCAACTCACTCTCCATGGCAATGATTGCTTTGTAATCGCCAAAAATAGCTTTTTCAGCTAAAAATAGCGAGTGAGATTGCTTTCAGAAGGGGAATGAGGTTGCGAGTACAAAAAAGGCCACTCACTGAATAGTAAGTGGCCTTTAAACTCCTTTATGGTAAAGGAATGTTCCTGGCTATAGGAATGGAATACAATATTTAAGCCAGACTAAATCTCCTCAACTACTACGTTGTCAATGACAACATCGGCACTATTAACACCAAGATTAAACACAATACGAGCATTCATATCTGTTTGGTTCATAGTAAATTCATAGCTATAGGTAGACATAGTTTCTGAAATGGAGGTTGCTGGGATTGAACCATAGTTTGTCCATGGTGACCCGTCAGTTTCTAGGTGTGCAGTAATCGAACGGCTGGTTGCTGCACGAGCATCAAAACTGAAGCGGTAGCTCTTACCAGACTCAAGTGGTATGCCACCCTGTCTAAACTGTACGTTCCAATCAGATGAACCACCTTGAGATATTACAATAGAACATTCCTCACTGGTTACTGAAGTATATGCGCTGCCACCCTCGTAGTTGTCTAATACCCAACTCGTTGTTGTATTACTGAAGTCACCGTTTGTTACTAAGTTAACCGAAGGATTATCATCAAGTACTGTTAATGATGCTGTTGCTTCAAAACCTCCATAACTCATGGTCATAGTGAACGACCCAACTTCTGTCGCACTAAACTGAGTATATTTAAACCATCCACCACCTGTTGTAGTAAAGTTAGGGAGGCCAATTGACATGCTATTACCATACTGATCGATACCACGATACTGTACACTTGCACCATTATCAACAATAACTGTTATAGGGTCAACTTCAATTCCTGTTAATACAGGAGGCTCTTCAGCAACTTCAATGAGAACTACATTTCCAATAGTAACATCAGCATTGTTGTTACCAACATTAAACACAATTCTTGCATTCATATCAGTCTCGTTCATAGTGAATTCTTGAACAAAATGCTGCATTGATGTTGAAAGTGCAAAAGGAGATGTATTAGAGTAATTAGTCCATGGTGAACCATCGGTCTCTAGTGCTGCATCTATTGTACGAGCAGCTGTTGCGCGGGCATCAAAGCTCATTCGATAGGTTTTACCTGATTCAAGAGGAATTGCACCTTGTTTAAACTGTACATGCCATGCTTCGGTACCGCCATCATTAATACCTAAAACAACACCTTCTGAGTTTGTTCCGGTTGAACCAGAAGCTGTGCCAGCCCAATCTGCATCCCAATGTGTAACACCCATGTTAAAGTTACCATTTGTAATCATATTAGTCGCTGACCCATCATTCTCTACAGTGATTTGAGCAGTAGCTGTTAGGCCGCCATAGTTCATAGTAAGGTTCCATGCACCTGCTTCTTCTGCATTAAATGTTGAGTATGAAAAAGTACCACCACCATTTACACTGAAAGCAGGTTGACCAATAGTCATTAGATTACCATTTTGATCATAGCCACGATATGAAAGAGGGGCAGATGTACCAACTTGGAGAGTGAGATCGTCAACTTCAATTGATGTCAGTATCGGACTTTCATCTTCAGTGAGCTCAATGAGTGAAACATTATCCAGATATACATTTCCGCTGTTGCCACCTACGTTAAAAACGATACGAGCATTAAGGTCTGTTTCATCCATGATAAAATCATGCACAT
This sequence comes from Fibrobacterales bacterium, assembly GCA_051532055.1. Lineage (GTDB taxonomy): Bacteria > Fibrobacterota > Fibrobacteria > Fibrobacterales > JAOPTW01 > JAOPTW01. Next base: position 90,679 of record JAOPTX010000003.1, read on the forward strand.
ATGTTTTTTTATTATAGTCAGTATCAAAGAGTGTTGTTTTTGAATAGTTTGTCCATGGGGACCCATCTGTTTCAAGTTGTACAGCAATAGTACGCTCTCCAGCACTTGAGGCTGTGAAAGCAAGACGATATTGTTTGCCACTTTCTAATGAAATTGCGCCTTGTTTGAACTGTACATTCCATTCTTCTGTACCACCATTAGTAATAGATAGAGTTGCACTTTCACCAGATACGGTGAATGTAGCAGCTGCATCACCAGCATTTTCAAGAGTCCATGCTGTTGTTGCTTGACTATAGTCGCCATTAGTAATTTTATTAAGAGGTGAGGCAACCGCAAAATCAAAACTCATTACATCAGCTATTTGAGAAACGCTTGAGATTGTGAGTTCTGAATAATCACCATTCCACCAACGTGCTTCAGGAGATGTTTTTGCAGAAAAACTGGCATTGTTACCTTCAAAGAAAAAGTCATTAACGCCACCTGAGCTTTGATTATTTTCAAGTTGATACAGACCATCGGCTTGTACTACAGATACTCTGAAATGTTTGTTTACCCAGCGTTCATTAGCACTATTATTACCATATTCATCAATATGCCAAATAAGAAGACCTTCACCAGGCATTGTAAGATGTCGGTTTTCTTTTTTTCGAGCTTCGATATAATATCGTTCTTGTGCGCGAGCAGCATTTTGATAGATAAAAATATCAGCATCATTGTTTGCTGTTACTGAATAGTCACCTTGATTATCTTGGGTTAATGCTTGAGGAGAAAACCAGCCTTCTTTATGTCTGAAGTATGGGTTCGGATATTTAGGATTTGTAGAGCCACTAGAAGACATTAAGTCAAATGCGCCTGTTCCTCTTGAATCATAATCATAATCGTATGTATCAGGCCAGCTAAAAAGCATGTGACCGTTTTCGTGACAAAAGGTACCAAGAGTTAAATATGACTTCATATCAGTAATTTGGTAATCTTTTGATGAAACACCGTCGGCAGAAAATCCACTGACACTTGATCGGTGTGGCCATAAGCCTTTACTCCATCCTGAAGAGCGGTTCCCCGCATAAAACAAGTTGATTGCATCAATATAGTTATTATTGTCAGAGTCAAATTGTGAGAACTCTAAGCCAACGACATCACGAAGATGTACGAGCGCTTCTAATATGAGCTCTCTCGCAGCAGAACCATATGGTTTTTCTGGATCATCGTAATAGGTTTTAGGGTGTATTGCTCTATAATAAGCAGTAACAACATTTGTATAGTTTACATTCCCGTTTGAAATATCCCAGAAAAAGTCATTTACTGACCCATTATTATTGTTTTCTGAGTATCCTTGAAGGTTGAGGAAGTCGCTCACATCAGATTGTGGTATAGTTCCTTCGTCATCACTAAAGTCTACTAATATAGTGAGACCTAGAATGTTTCCTGAGAGACCTGCTGGCGATATTGCCATTTGGGTTACAGGACTACTTCCACTGACTGAACTAGCCGAAAATTGTATATCATTTTCCATTCTTGTCTTGTTTGCTTTATTTCTCCGAGCTTTTTTATCAAGTTTGAGCCTTTTACGAAGTGCTTTCCCTTTTTTGTTTTTGTGAATTTTTTTGGCTTTTCTCAAAGCTTTAAATTCAGAAACAGTATAGCGTTCATTTGTTGCAACAAAATCGCTGCCGTTTTCAGCAACATCTGCATATACAATCCAACCATCAGTATCTCTGATGAGTGTATAGCCATCTATACTTTCTACACGCTGATAGAATTCATCCCCCCATACCTTTACGGGTACTAGTGAACCATCTGGTTGTTTAAAGTTAAATTGTTGTCCGTCTATGGGAGCTGAGATTGCCAAAACTGCAGTGAACAGTAGCAAGCAGAGTGCTCTAAAGCCTATTTTTTTCATTTAATCCTCGTTATTTTAGTGTTATGCGGGCATAAATGTAGGTTGTGGCCATGAATTGTTCCAGTTGTGATCAAATAACAACTAAGAAAGCGTACCGAAAACGTACTCATTTTTAAACAGGATGTACTTATTGTCATTATTGATACCTATCTGAAGCTTAGTGTCCTCTGGTGATCTATTGACTCGTACAAACTTGAATTATATTTAGCGAGCACCTCCTTCAACACTGGGACACACGAGGGATGACACAATTAAATATTTATAGTTTTTACGACTATCGTGAATTTTTAAAAACCTATCTTCATTGGCAAAATGAGAATAATCCTCTATTTTCTCACCGATGGTTTACTCAAAAAGCTGGATACCGCTCAACGGGATTGTATCTGGATATTGTACAGAGTAAAAGTAATTTAACAGTAAACATGGCGTCAAAATTTGCAAAGGCGATGAAGCTCAGTGAACGAGAGCACGAATATCTTGTGTTACTCATTCTCTACGACACTTGTAAAAATGATGCGGCTAAAGAGCAGTATCTTGAAGAGATTAAACGGTTTGTACCTACAAAATATACACAGCTCAAAGATCATCACCGACGCTATTATGAAAACTGGTATTATAGTGCAATTCGAGAGGCCCTATGTATTTTAGATATCGGTGATAATAGTGCTGACCTTGCGAGATATTTAAAACCTAATATTACCGGAGCTCAGGTTGATGAGGCCCTAGAAACACTGAAAGAACTCGATTTAATAGAACAGGATGATGATGGTTTTTGGAAGGCACGGAATAACTGCCTATCTGCGGGGGCTGAAATAGGAACCGAAAGTATTCGTACCTATCACCACAACATGATCACCCTTGCTCGAGAGTCCATTACGCGATTTACACCAGACAAAAGATATGTGACCTCTCAATCATTAGCGATATCTCAGAATAAATACACAGAGCTTCTTACTAAGATTAAAGCCATATATATGGAACTGTTTGATAGTGTTGGTGAAGACACTGATGAACAGTTTGTCTATCAATTTAATATTCAATTTTTTCCACTCACGGAATCCGTAATTCGGTCTGATGGATAAGGAATGTATGAAACAATCAATTTTTTCAATGGTAATTTTTTCTATAGCGTGCATTTTTTGGCACTGCTCTGTCTCTGAAACGAGTGGCACAGCATCTGGTGCAGAAAATGCAATTGCAGGGGTTCTTTATAATCCTGATACAACAGTTGCTGTGGGAGTACCTATTTCGCTGCGCCAAGCAACGGATCAACCAGACGAAAACACCTTAGTCTATTTTGATACAACCGATACATATGGCGAATTTTCCTTTAATCAAGGTATTTCTGAAGGGATTTTTGTTGCTACCTATACATATGAATCTAAAGTTGTGGGTACCCGTACTATGGTTATACCTGGGGATAGTGATGTAGTGATTCTCCTCCAGCCAACCTATGATGCAACTATTGTGATACCAGAGAACATTGATAGTGCTGTGGTTTGGGTTGCAGGGGATAGTAGTGTGACTCCGGTGGGAGCGGGTGACACCCTTTACATTCAGTCACTTCCTATAGGAGTAAAAACTCTGTATCTACAACACGATTCAGTGGTAACTACTGAGACGGTTACCATTGTTGAAACGAGTAGTTCTTCTGTCAATAGAGTCTCTTCAGCTGATGTACAGAACTATCATGGTTCTTCGAGTTCTATTGACATTGTTTTACCAGAACCAGATGTGTCATCACAATCGAATGCAATCCCAGTAATAACCACTGATACGGTACCAGTACATCCTATTGACACAGCCCATCCCATTCATCTTCAGTGGAGTGATACCATAGATGTTGCTATCAATCATCCATCGTACCCCCTCACTTCATTTATGTTTAAAGAGGAGCAAGAATTTAAACATCTTGTATGGGAACAACTTGATAGTTCGGTATATTTTATCAGAAACGATACTGTTATCTACAAAGATTATGGCATAGGAACACTGAGAGCTGTTGATACGGTTACGTGGCGTGAAGGTATTTTTTATATACGAGTAGAAAAATATTTTGATCCACGACTCAATGTTCATGGTGGTGTACATACTTATGAGAGTGTTATGATAGATACTCTTCGTATTATGAAAACTAATATGGCTGTAAATACTGATTCAGGAAGTAGTTGTTATGAGGACGATGAAGGACTTTGTTCACTGTATGGAAAACTATACGATTGGGAAGCCGCAAAAGACATTTGCCCTGTTGGGTGGAGGCTTCCTTGGAATAGTGAGTGGAGGGCGATCGGCGAATATATAACTGCGCAAGAAACCTTGAATAGAGCCTATAGTGATATTTGGCTAGTGGGCCCTCAATTGATGGATACGCTTAAATTATGGTGGGATGAGAGTGGTGATACCATAGAGGTCTCGGGAGATCATTATGGCTTTTCAGCCTTTCCGGCAGGGTATTATGATGAAACAACTGAAGAGTACAAAGAGCTCCATACGAGTGGTACCTTTTGGGGGATCGATGATTCAGACATAGAAGAGCGTACTACAATAGCATGGGCCCTCCGCTCAAATAGCAAAAACTTCTCTCGATCAGCTATTCAACCTTTAAGGAGTTATGATATGGATACGGGAGAAACTATAGTGGTCGAGTATCCAGATATCTCTAAAAATAGATATTCAGTTCGCTGTGTTCTTGATCGATAAAAGGAGGGGGATTCAATATTTTACAGCTTTTAATTCATTCAGAAGCTTCGGAACATCTTCGGAACGATAGATCGCGGGATATCTTGGTAATACATGATATCCCATTTTTATTTTTACCTCAAATGATACCTTTGGTTTTAGCGACACACGCTTAATGTAACACAAAAAATCAAAAGGGATTTATAATGAATTTTTCAAAACTAATGGTTATTACCACTACTTCAATGCTTCTTGCATTTGGTTCAGCTTCAGCAAAAGAGTACACACATATTTCAAATGCTTATACAAAAATTACTGCTTCATCAGTAGAAGGTGATATGTATCCAGTATCACACCTAGTAGATGGGGATAATGAGAGTCGTTGGGCTTCAGCATGGTCTGATGTACAAACAATTGAGATGGATTTTGATGGAGCGAAACCTATTGATAAAATTGTACTCAATTGGGAAGATGCCTTTGCTCATTCACTCAAGATTTATGGTAAAAAGTATAATGAAAATTCAAATTGGGAATTAGTGAGAGAATTAAGTAGTCTTAATGGCGGCGAGACTGTTATTGAAGATAACCTTGGCAGTTTTCGTATGCTTAAATTTGAAATGTCTGATAGAGAGCTTTCACAATACGGTATTTCTCTCTATGAAATCGAAGTATTCTCTGAAGTAAATCATATTCTTGCTAAAGAAGTTACTCTTCAAGCACAGAGTACTTATAACTATGGCCAATATGATGAGTGTAATAGCGCTAATCATGGAAAAATGGTTATGGTAACAAGTAATTACAAAACTTCTCAACCGCATAGTTATATCAAGGCATGTTTGATGAGTTCAACGCATGAAGCAGGGTCATCACCATGGTCAGCAAATGTATATTTTGAATGGGTTAAGCTTGCTACAGGTACATTCTCAGAATAATGAAAACCGTCACTGTGATTGTATCATAGAGACATATGCACAATTACAGTGAATTTGAGAGAGTGGTAATGCTATTACCGCTCTCTTTTTTTATGTTTCTTTGTGGAATTTATTTGGAAACCTACAATGAACACTCCTACAATTATTTCTTTACTCCTTATGACTCAGTTCCTTTCTGCCGCATCATCAGACAAACAAAACTATGGAACACTCATTTGTGATGAAGTCACCTCAATCTATGATGGTGACACATTTAGATGTAGTATAAAGGATGTGCATCCACTCATTGGGAATAGAGTCAGTATTAGGGTTAATGGAGTTGACACTCCTGAGATCAAAGGTAAAAGCAAGAAAGAGATTGTTCTAGCCAGAAAAGCAAAGAAACGAACCGTCTCCTTTGTGAGAAACTGCCCTGAGAAGATTACCCTAAAAAATGTGCGTAGAGGAAAGTATTTTAGAATTGCTGCTGACGTCTATTGTGGTAACGTATCTTTGGCGAAGATGCTTATTAAAGAGGGATTAGGGTATGAGTATTATGGGGGCAGAAAAAAGAAGTGGTTCTCTAAGGGTAAGTAACAATTGAATACTGATAGTAGGTACTTTTGCAGTTGTTGATTTAAATGCACTGATTAGATTATCCTAATCAGTGCATTTTTTGATCTATTGCCTACTTTAATAGAATAATATAAACCATCCCCGCTTGTCCTGGTATCTGTTGTAGTGATAGTGATACATCACTTGAATTAATAGGCCCTTGTTGTTGCATCTCTCCAGTAATGGTAAACACTTGATACTGTGTATACCCTCTATCTATTTCTATTGGTAGAGATTGATTTGAATTAATCACATACATTCTCTGTATCAGAGAAGGAGTATTTATCCGAATATCACTGGTGGTAGTACTACTGGAGAGTAATACCTCAACAGATGATGACAGTGTAGTATGTTGTTCATGAGAAGAAATGTTTTGGGGCGAAGATTGGCCGTGAGGGATTCTACTATTAGAAGATATACTCGGTCTTTGAGTTGTGGTCTCTTCTGAGCTCATTGGGAGATTGGACCTTTGTGAGCTTGATTCATGATTTGGATGAGAAATTGTTGAACTCGAAATAGTATGAGAATTCGAAACGCCTATTGCTTTACTGCTACTGCTACTGCTGCTACTACTACTACTACTACTACTACTACTTCTTCTAGGCGCCTTGGGATAATACTGGGCTTCAATTGTTGATCCTGTCCATGCAATGCAGGTGAGTGATGTTGGCGTCGATGAGACAATGGTAACCATACCATGAATTACATGCCATTTCTCAAATGTTTTGTCTGAAGGATGTGCACTGGTGTTGAACGTAAGGAGCTTCCCCGTAGCGGATGTTAAGGTGTATAGAGAATCATGTGTGCTGAGGGTTACCGTGGCTGTATTATTAGGAATTTTAATTATTCTTATTGAGAGAGAATCAAAGCTGTAATCATTTCTTAAGGTGAAATACAAACTATCCGTTGTGTTATTTACGGAAAAAGGGTAAACAAGGGACGATTCAAAGCTGCTCCAATCTGGAAAATATTGAGTAAGATTGTTTGCATAATATTGTATTGATTTATTGCGTGGGTACCGGGAATAATCAACCATTTCAATCGCATATGATCCGCGAGAAGGAGGAACGAATACAAATGGTTGTCTTCCTTTAGCACTGTGAGAGTAAAATTTATTCACGGAATCTACCACTGGAATATTTTTCATTGATAGGTTTGCCAGTATCGTTGTAGTACCTGACACCGTGACATGGGTATTATGGCTGGATGAATCACTAAATGATGCCCTATTATATTTATCAGACCATGAGTCGAATTTATAAAAATCATTGGGTGTGATAGATACTACAGCAGAGTCACTGGCTTCAATAGAAAGTGACTCACCTTCGATTATTGATGTACCAGCAGATAATGTGATTGAACCATAGGGGTTGGATGCAAGCCGAATTGAGTGTATCGGTTGAGCCGCTTTTACTTGCAATAAAAAGTCCTCTATACGGGTAGATGAAGTGGTATATATTACAAAGTACACCGTTTCGCCTGGGGTCGCATTAAAGTAATATTGATGCAACGAATCATTGTTTTCCCAATAGATATAGTTCGTAATAGTTGAGTCGGTGCCATAATCGGCTATTCCAAGACTTATGTTTTGCGAATTGTGCTGTTCGGGTGTGGTATAGACTGTGATACTATGTGCCCCGGTATCTGTTGGGGTGTATTGAAACCAAACATAGGGTACTAAGCCGCCATTATAGTATTGAGCCGATGCCCTAAAATTGTATCGTACGGTATCGGCAGTTATTACAGGCTCCATAGTCACACGTTTCAACTCAGGGGAGAGAATAGTGCTCTCATTTATTTGCGCTTCCAATATTGAATGAGTAGTATCAATCATTGTAATAGTACTGGGGAGAGTACCCCATGATGAAAATCTATATCCAAAATCAGGTTTGAGCTGTACGGTAACAGTATCACCTGATTCTACGATTGCACTCGGTTGGGTAAGGATTGTACCTCGGATATTGGGGGCAAGAGTTATTTCTGCTTGGGTAGATGTTTGTTCCAATGACACAAATACCTCATTGGAGATTGATGAACAGGTTGGGCTCAATGAGAGGAAGTGAGGAACGCCTGGTGTTTGCACTGTAAAAAAGAGCAGAATTCGTTCTGCTCCTGAACTTCGATCCTCTTTATATTTATAGTCAGAGCTTGTGCCATAATAATTGATCAGATGTGAACAGTCAGAGAGAGTATCTCTCACTTTTATGGAATGAACCCCTGTTTGAGTAGGGGTATATTGAAACCAAATATCAGGATTTGAATAGGGATTTGGATTTGGAGAGCCATGAGTGACATAGCTATAAGGAGTTACTCTGTCCGTGAGGACAAAAGGGGTAATGTACTCAAATTCAGCTTCAAGTGACGTTGAATCTAAAAAGAGAGCAGTGCTTTTAGGGAGAGATTCATTACTTAATTGAGCAGACCCACTAAGGATGTTCCACCGTTTAAAAATACTGCCAAGGTTCGGCACAGCTGATAGGCTTAGAGTATATCTATCAGGAAAGTAATGAATACCTTCGAGACTGGTATTTCCCGATCCCTTTGAGCTTATCGATACTTTGTGGCCCTTGTGTACACCAACTTCAATAGAATATGATCCATAGGTTCTTTCTAAACCAACGGCAAAATAATGTTTTTGACTGATGCTATCGCTATGAAATTGGAAGTATCCTGTGTTTTTATAATGCGAAGCCGTTTCTTGGGTGTAACTTGTGTCACTTCCAAAATAATGGATATAAAAAGAGGTGTATGCCTTTTCTGTTTCAATAGATATAACTTTTGTACCGGTATCTGTAGCGGTATATTCAAACCAAAATAGGTTTTCAATGTTGTCAGTAATGTCGGTATGCGTATTAAAGCTTTGAATGGTGGTATTGATTGATCGTGTAGGAATACGAGAATAGTTTGGAATGAGAGTTGCATCGCTCGAAAGTGATATCGCTGTTTGTTCACTTGATCTATCATCAATAGTGGCGTTCCCTGAAATGAGTTCCCAGCTAATGAATTGATAGCCCCTTGTGCGTCGGGTATTGATAGAAACACTTTCTCCAGTTGCACTATAAGGTATGCTTTGAGTAACCGATCCTCCAATGATGGTGTCAGGGAAGGTGAGGTGATGTGATTTTTGTGCATTTGCAGAAAAACTGTGTTGGTCACTGCTATCTTGATAGGGGGACACAGAAAAATAGTGTACCTTACCCGCTGAATCATTGTGGAATGTATAAGGATTCAAGCCGGTTTTATTATAGTATCGTTTTTTGGGGATAGTATAGAGTGAGTCACTCCCCCAATAGGTTAATTGTTTCGCTGTTTTAAGAGTGATATCATCGACATTTACTGAGTACATGCCCGTATCACTTGGCGTGTATTCAAGCCATACTTCTTCTTTTGGGTTCGTATAAAGGGCATGATGAGTGAAGTTGAGTGTATTTTTGGTTAATGATAATGGGAGTGTCGGCATACGTTCAAATAGTGGAGTTACGGTAATGTCAGTAGTAGCGGTTATCCAAGATTGCGGTGCACTTAAATTAGAAACGCTTCCGGACCCAATAGGTATATCCCATGAGGATAACCGATATCCATTCTTGTTTTTTGATTCGACAAAAAGTGAATCGCCCCGATTGATAATAGGTAGATGTTTTGAAAATGCATAACCAAAGACTGTTGAATCGAGTGTTACCATTATTGGATCGGGTAAATAGGTGATTTTGATTGGTATATTAATATCGGTATAGATTGAACTCAAGGAGAATATGTGATGTGCATTAGCGGAATCCGAGTAAAATGCTTTTCTTACAATTGAGTGCTCTCGAACGAAATTACTGTTGGTATCCTTTAAAGGAGTGAAGTAATTATACGTAGTGTCATCTGAGTAATAATTGAGGAGTAATGGTTTGTTGAGCGAGTCATGGCCAGCAGTAAAGGTATAGGTACCTTGAGCATGCGCTGTGAAATCGAGCCACAGTTGATTATGAACCCCTTCGGAGAGGGGGTTTAACGTATCGGGTATTGTGTCGATTGGCGTGAGGTGTCTAACATACGTTGCAATTACTGAAGCATTTGAATGAATAACCGCTTTTGTCTCTAGAGCTGTTGGGTCTAAAATATCAATGACGCCAGAGTTAACAGACCACTGCTCAAATAGAAATCCCCCTGTTGGGTCGGTACGGAGGGTTATTGTGTCACCTGTAGAATGATTACTTATCCCAGGTAAATTAATGGTACTTCCAGGAGATGCACTCATAGTCAATGCACAATGTTCTGTAACAGAGATAGTGTAGTCGTACTGATCAAGGTCCCGGATAATGTTGGGGTATACCATAAAATAGAACGTTCTTTTATTTGGGTCAGCAGGAATGTGGTAGGTCATTTTACTGGTGCTTCGTTCTGAATGTTTTAATAAATTAAAGAGAGAATCAGTCCCATAAGAAACCAAAAACTTATTGTGACTTCCAGTCAGTGATATGCTGTAATCTTTTTCTTGAGTCGGAGTAAAATAGAAGAGTTTCCTGCCGCGATCATCCCAACGGTTTAAATCTGGAACATACTGATAGGTCGTTGGAGTGCTTGTGATTTCATATTGGGGAGTAGGATGAGTAATTACTTTTAAAGTATCAATAGATTGAGTGGCAATCACTTGTGTGTTATATGAAAAGCTATCAAGGAACGTAATAGAATTTTGGGTGCTTTCCCAGCGGTCGAAAGTATGAGCATAGCCAATGGTTGCTGTTACGGATAGGGTGTCTCCAGGAGTGACAGTAGTGCTAAATGATGGTTTGATGGAGGCCGTACTGTCAATAGTGGGTACAATAGTGTAAGTAGATGGATTAAATTGAAGATCAAATGCTATGTCACTTGTGTCGCTTTTAATTGAGGAGTGTACTTTCACAATATGTTTCATTCCTACTGACTCAGAATAAAAATGAACTGTAGCCGTATCATAGAGAGCCTGGCTTTTATACTGAGATGATATGTAATTGGGGTAATAGAGTACTGTTCGTTTCGTACTGTCACCAAGGGAGTAAAGTTGTAAGGTATAGGAACCTATTTGTGGAGTAGTTATGGCTAAATATATTGTTTGTTTTTTATTGTCTTGGGGGGCGTTATCAAAACTGAAGGTGTCTTGGGTTGAGAGTGGGTATTTAACCGCCTCTTTGTAGCATGCCTCAATCGTAGCATTTTCAGTGAGGTAGATTTCTGTGAAAGGGTCATGGATGTTAACGATAGTTGCAGTACCTTCTGTTATAGTCCATTGGTCAAACTCTCTATCAGAATAAGAGTCTGCATATAGTTGGGCTGTGTCAATATTTGTTAAACTATTGGTATGATATTTGGTTGCTACAACTTCGGATAAATGGTCATTCTTTATAAGTGAAAGGTGATGGTTGACTTTTGTTAGTTCTATGGCAAAAGGGATATTGCGGTTATTGTAATTTTCGACATTAAAGAAGTGGGATGTATTAGCCGTATCAGTAGAAAATGGTATAATGAGTCGATTTGAATCAAGGCCTGTGTAATATTTTGTTTTTTGAGAAAATGTTGAGTCAGTACCAAAGTAATTGAGAATGGATGAGCGCCTTGTTTGTAGGTAAGAAAATGTAATGGTGTAATTGCCTATTTCTTGAGGGGTTACTTTAAAATAGCGATCATCAGAGTGACCTATAATGTGTAGGGTATCAAGTGAATCTACTGTGTATATTGAGTCTTGCAAAAAATGAGCGTTAATTTCAGAGTCAGTGTAAATATAGAACCCAGTGGTCTCGCTATTTTTCCATGTCATTTGTGCGAGGCCGTGTGTTATCGTAAACTGGGTAAAGTCAAACCCTTCTGAGATTGGATTCGGTATTTCGAGATAGATTGGTGCTTTGAAAAAGTAATTACGTTGAGGGGTGGCCGGAGTCGTGAGTGTAGGGGTTGTTGTTAATCTAAGGTTTTGTAGATACTCTTTTTGTATCACAATGTTATCAATAAACCAACCGGCAGAATAATTTGATGTTGTATATAACGAAATAGCGTCGATGCGAAATCGAATCTCAATCGTTTCACCTTTCCACTTGGTAAGAGGGAGGTATTCCTTATTCCAGGTGTTGTTCTTGTCTCTTTGTATAAATACCGTGTCCCAAATAGATTGATTGGTTGCCTTAATCTCGACATAACTCGATAGGTAATTTCCATAATCATCATATTGATACAGAGGAATAGATGAATAATTATCAAAACTGAGAAAAAGGCTATCCTCATGAGGAATGTCTATTTCTTGAGTAACAATTGTGTCTTGTATGTATTTATTATAAAATTCACCTTTAAGTAAAATGCCAGCACATTTCGCTCCTTCAGAACAATAGGCAGGTGAGTATTGTGAGTCGTCAATTTTCCACTGTTCACTTGTAGTGACCTTGAGCGCTTGAGCGCTTTCAAAATTTTCTACAAAGATAGGAGTATTTGCAGTGAGTATGATAGGTGATAGTAGTAAGAATAGTGCCATAAAGGTGAATGGTAATAATTGACTCATAGGGAGGTCCTTTAAAGAGGTATTGAATAAAAAAGTATGGATTAGATAAGGAAATAAATATACTAAAGCAAAAGAGTGTTTGAATTGTGGGTAAGCATATATGCATATACCTGTTTATAAACTGATAATTTTATGTGGATTTTAAGATAGTTTGCCCCGTAAGTGCTTACTTGTGGTAAACGCTTGGAGTGGTGATCGCTATTTGTGTACTACGGTTATTTTAATGAACAAAGATAATAGAAGCATGTTACCGGTGTTTCTAAATACTATACCAACCAGAAACTAATGGTTTTTGGTTGGGTGTAGTATCCATAGTAACAGTCTTTTTGCGACTGTAAGATTTTAGACTATCCAGACCAAGTTCTTTTCCATATCCACTATTCTTAAAGCCACCAAAGGGAACTTCACTCGAAAATGCCCCATAGGTGTTCACCCAGACCGTTCCTACATTTAAGGCTCTTATTGCGCGCTGTATATATGCTTGATTATTGGTCCATATTGAAGCGGCGAGGCCATACTCAGAACTATTAGCCAGTGTTATAGCGTTATTAATTGAATTATAAGGCGCGGTAATCAGAACGGGCCCAAATACCTCTTCATTCCATATATCCATATCCGATGTTACGTTACTTAATATGGTAGGTGGGAAGAAAGCACCTTTTGTAGGTATTTCACTCAGTTGGAGTGGGGTTATTCTCACAGCACCTTGGCCAATAGCTTGAGCAACCATTTTTGATACTTTCTCTCTATGGGTTGTACTGATGAGTGGCCCCATATCTGTTGTGGGTCGCTCTCCTGAGGCTATTACTAATGCAGAGGCTTTCTGTGCAAGAAGCTCGGTAAATTTTTTGTAGATAGATTCATGAATGAGAAGACGTGATCCTGCGACACACATCTGCCCTTGGTTCATAAAGATGGTTGTTAAAATGGTGCGAGCAGTGCTTTCTAAGTTACAATCTTCACATACAATAGTGGGGGACTTCCCCCCAAGTTCAAGAGTAACGGGTGCAAGATTAATTGCGGTGCTCTCTACAATTGCTCGTCCTGTTTTGGTAGACCCCGTAAAGGATACTTTAGCGATACCCATATGACCAGTCAGTGTTGGACCGATCTCTTCGCCAATGCCGGTTACTACATTAAGTGCTCCTTTGGGCAGGACTGTATCACTTAGTTTTTCACACAACGTTAAAAGTGACGCTGAGGTGAGCTCTGATGGTTTCATCACGATAGTATTGCCCGCAGCAAGGGCAGGTGCAATTTTCCACGCGGCCATTAAGAGTGGATAGTTCCAGGGTACAATCTGTGCAACAACGCCAAGGGGTTCATACTGAGTGTACGTGAAGGTACTGCCGTCTGTAGGGAATGTCTCACCCTTAAGTGAGAGTACCAGTGATGCATAGGTTCTAAAAACCTTTGCCGCTTCGGGAATATCAATAAGTGATGACTCTTTGATGGGTTTGCCATTTTCCTGAGTCTCTATTTGCGAGAGTAACCCTGAGTGCTCTTCAATAACTTCAGCAATTTCCCGTAGGATGTCGGCTCTGTCGTGATACGAAAGTGACTGCCACTCACCTGAGTAATAGCACTCTTTTGCAGCTGTTATTGCTTTATTGATATCCTCAGGGGTTCCTTGTTGAATAGTCCACAGCAGCGCACCAGTGGCAGGGTTAATAGAATCAATAGTGTTCTCTGTAGTGCCTGTGCACCACTCGCCACCAATAAAGTGGCCATACTCTTTAGACACGATCAAGCTCCTTTACGGGAGCAGCTTTCCAGAGTTCAAAGATTCGATAGAAAGGAGCGTACCATTTTGAGAGATCGCCTATATGTCCTTTAATGAGTTTTAGTTTTTTCTGACTGGTTGCGGCAAAAGGATCGAGCCTTCCATTAAAAACATGAATCCAAATTTCTCGTTTACCCATGTTAATAAAATCGGCATCATCATCATTGGTGATTTTTGTAAGGACACCTTTATTGAAATGCATGTTGTAGATAGTCCCATCATCAGTGAGTTTAATCGCGTAGCGTGTGGTCAAGTCAGAAGCTTCTCCTAGTGAGAGTGCTTCAGGGTCATTATTAATGAGGGTCTGTAGTTTTTCAATGTGGGCATCAGTAAAGACCTCATAGCTCTCACTAGGTTTTTCAGGGGCTTCTTCTACTCGTTTTGTATTTTGGTGCCCAAGGAGGACTGAATTAAGGGTAATCTTGGCTGCTGATTCTGCAGTGTCAGCCAAAGAATATGCCTCAATGAGGGTTTCACCGGCTGCTACGAGACCATGTTTTTCAAGAAAAACTATGGAGCTCGTTTGAAATGCGTTAAGTAGTGCAGGGATGTCGGTCACCGTTGGACTTTTCTGTGCGAGCACTGGGGGCTTTCCTAAGATGAGTGATGACTCATAGGTGCTTGACTCAAGTTCTCTGTTGCAGTTTAATAGGGATAATAGTGTAGTGGGATGGAGATGGACGACTGCCTTGTAGCTTTCAGTGTTATAGAGCGCAAGATGCATATCGCTTTCAGTAGAGGTTCGTTTGCTGTTTGGTTCAATTAATGAGCCGGTATTATCGATAAGAAGTAGGTCATCTTCAGTTATAAAACCAAGTGATGTTTGATGTGCCGTTATTAGAATTTCATTCTCATTAAGGCGACAGGATATATTTCCACCCCAACCTGAAGTGAGTCCTTTGGTAAAGGCCATTTTTCCGATCTCTATTATCTGTTCTATACAACGTTGTTTGCTCATTGGCTATTCTCTGAAATAAGTTGGCTGGTAAGGTTTGGTAACATAATGTCTTTTTCTGGAATAAGGTCGTACTTAAAGGCTATGGTTGTAACGTTTGTAGGTATTATGTCACAATCAAAAAAGGTTTGGTCAGGAATATTTGACGTATCAATAGGAATGGTATAGGCTGGGATATTTAACTGTTTTGAAAAGAGCAACCCAATGGCACTACCAGGAAGGGTATTCCATTCAGTATCGGTTTTTTTATGGCCCTGAATATACAGGGCACTTATCTCTCTGTTCTGAAAGAGTGACCCAATCATATTGTCAGTTATGAGAGTGAGTGAAATGTTATGTTCACCGTAGTTTTGTATTGCATCAGAAACATCCTTTTCAAAAGGGCGTGTTTCAGTCACATAGAGGGTTGAACAGTCAGCATGATTGGAAAAGATGGTATCAAGTGTCTCTTCTGTAGGGATGCCAATAAGAAGTATATGCATAGTTGACCTTAAATAAGGAGTCGTATCCAAATGAGGGTACGACTCCTAAAGTGTTATTGTGCTGGGGTTGCTTCTGACGATGCTTCAGCTGGAGCAACCGCTGCTTCACCACTTGCTGCTTGAGCATAATCATCCATCGAACGCATATAGCTTTGGAAGATTTTGAGAGGAAATGAGTTAATGGTTTCACTTTCTAGAATGCGTTGTACACGCCCTCTAGCCGAGTAAAATTCACGGTTTGCCCATGCGGCAATTTGTCCGAGCTCTTCTCTTTTTAAGTGTTTGGTTCGTACCACTGGCTCATGGAAATTCCAACGATCGAAGTCCGTGATTTCACAAAACTCCTTTACTTCTTCGTACATAGGGATTCCCGGTACAGGGAGAAGCATTTGTAGTGCCATGATATCTGGATCGATATCGTCGAGAACTGCAAAACGTTTTTTTAAACTCCGCGCACTGTCATCAGGGAAGCCAATGATCCATGTGATTACTGAAGTAATATTCATTTCACGAAGTGCTTCAGTGACCTCTTTTATTTCAGCGACTGTTGTACCTTTTTTCACTTTCTTTAACTCTGCATCATCGGTTACTTCTAATCCATATATCACTGCACCGAGGCCGCATTTTTGAAGCTCGGGGAGTAAATCAAGGTCACGTTTGAGTGAATGGGCATTACCGAGGAAATTAAAGTTTACGGGAAGCTTACGTTCTTGAAGTTCTGTAAGGAATGCTTCAGTACGTTTACGCGATGGGTTAAAGTTAAGATCAAAAATACTGATATTATCAACACCATAATTAACGTAAAGATGCTCCATTTCATCAACAACTCGTTTTGCTGATTTGTAGCGATGTTTCATCCAGTCATTATTTCCCCGTGGATCCATAGTAACCCAGTCGATACAAAAGCTGCAGCCAAATGGGCAGCCACGCGAAGTAAAAATCTCTTGGTAAGTATCGATCTGATCATACCCGATATATTTATCCATAGGGAAGAGTTCATAGGCTGGCATTGGTAACGAGTCGAGGTCTTTAATGAGTGGTCTATACTCATTGACGATGAGCTCATCTAAATCAGATCGGTGACAAAGCCCTTTAATGGTAGAGAGGTCGCCATCATCTGTTGCAAGTGTTGCTACAAGTTCGGTAACGGTGAGGTCTGGTTCGCCAGCAATGACATAGTCATACTGTGGCGTTTCATTGGCGATATCTTTATAGTTAGCTGCGATGTAGAAACCACCAGCGCAGATGCTCACTTCAGGGAACATTTCTTTAATCATTACTGCTGCACGTTCATAGTGAGGAATAATTGAGAGCGTCTGTGTCATTTGATACGCATCACCAAGATATATGAGGTCGGGTTGACGTGTATCAATTTCTTGAAGCATTTGCTCGTGTTGAAAGTCCTCCGCTCTACAGTCGAGTGCTTCAACGGTTACATCTTTTACATCGCGCTGTATGCATGCTGCTATTTGTGCATGACTTACGTTGATTGCAATGTGCTTTCCCCATGTGACCCATGATCCCATGGGAGGTTGTAAAAATAGTACTTTCATTGTGTCCTCTTGGTTATTTACTCCAGGCTTCTGGTAATTCAGAAGGCGATAGAGCAGCATTAAATGTTATTAGTTTTGTTATAAGGGTGTGTGGAGTCATATCAAATGCAGGGTAATAGGCATCAGTATGCTCTGGATATATTTTTCTATCTTTAAAGGTTGTTACCTCACGACTATCACGGTGTTCAATAGGAACTTCTTCACCTGTTTCCGTAGAACCAGGATCTTGCACTAATGAAAAGAAGGGAATACCGCACTCTTTTGCGATTGTTGCAATTTGAAAGGTACCCGTTTTATTGACCACATCACCATTAAGCGCGACTCTATCGGCTCCGGTAATGACTTTAGTAATGGTTCCTGATATAATAATCGAAGCGGTTCTATTATCTGGTATGAGCGTTACTGAAAATCCTTCTTTCTGTAATTCCCATGCGGTCAACCGTCCTTGAAAGTAAGGGCGGGTCTCAGTTGCATAAAATGAGAGTGACTTACCTTGTGCTTTGCAAAGCTGTGCAATGAGCAGTAATTCACCACTTGTATTACAGTGAGTTAATACAATATCACCATCATCAAATAGTTCAGTCGCAAGCTTTGCTCGGTGGAGGCGCATCTGTTTGATGCGCTCTAAAAATCCTAAGACTTTAGTCTCTGCAAACTCTTTTGTGTCTTTCTCATTTTGAGTAATACCTTCATAAACCCACTGCTTAACCATAGCCGTGTATGTTTTAAAGCTAAATGTTGGCCTGCTCTTATTGAGTGCTTCAACAGCATCGGCTATTGTTACTTCAAGAACATCTTCTTCAGTATTTCTTATGGTTATGATAAGAGCATAAAATACGGTGAGAAGTTGTCCAAATGCGCGGGTCTTCATGTCTCGTATAACGGTCACCGCTTCTGAATAATCAGAAACGGTGATGTAGGTTATCGCTTCAGGAAGCGCAGTCTCATCAAGTACTTCAAACGTCTTATGCTGTAGTCGCGCCGACCAACCCAGAAGTGGAAATTCCATGGGCACCTTTAGACTCTAAAATGTTAATGGCTTCGAATGCGATATCAATAGTTTTAGATTCAGCTTCAAAAAATTTGAGACTGCCAAAACCTAGTTCACCTGTGATAAGGTTATCACTTACTGCGAGTACTGCACCTGCTTTAAGACCTTTGACTTGTGCAACGGTAAGAAGTGCTGACGTTACCATATCGACACCGATACATTTAAGGTCGCACATCTCTGCGATAAGCTCTTTGGTTTCTCTCAGAAGTGCATCGGTACTCCAAGTAAGACCCACATGGTAGGTGACCCCAAGGTTTTCACAGGCCTCTACGAGTGCTGAAGTAGTCATGAGGTCAACTACTGTGGAGAAGTTGGCAGGAACATAGTAGGGTGAAGTACCTTCACCACGAATCGCACCATTGGCAATGATGATATCACCAACAGCAATATCTTCACGCATTGCGCCACATGACCCTGTTCTGATTACTGTTTCTGTGCCACCGGCTGCAAGAATTTCTGTGGTGATTGCTGCGGGAGGAGCATACATGCCACTATTTGCAGTGCTCACCAACAGCTCACCAATCTCACCAGTGTGCATCTCAACACCTGCAAAAGAGAAGTCTCTCACTGGGTCTGTTAATTTTGCTTTTACTGCATCAAGTCTATCAATGGGTCCTGGTACTACAGCGTACTTACCCAGCGATCCTGGTTGAAGTTGAACCATTTTTAAAAGGTCTTGTGCGTCCATGTGAACATTCTTACTCATCTGTCCCTCTTGATTAATGTGGAATTGTTGTTTTCAATTATATATTTACAAACTTGTATTTACCCTAAAAGAGTACTAGTGAAATGTGAAGTAGTTTTAACATTTGATCCTGAATTGTTTCTCTAGCTTATATAAAACAGTCCTTAACGCTCAATTCCAGAATGAAATTGAAGCGGTATTCAGTATGATACTCAGTGCTTTTTATTTTTAAGAAGCAGTGGTGTGAAGAGTTACTGCGCTGACTTTTTTTCTGACTCTATATAATCATTCATGATCGTCAGCATTCCACCAAGAGTTGTAATTGATGAAACTGAAGAGAGCGGTACATTGATTTTAAACGTTGTTTGTAGTCGTACCCCAAGAGTCATGATGCCGAGTGAGTCAATACCGATATCTTCATAGATATTGGTTTCTTCACTAATTTCATCAGACTCCATACCAAGGTGATCACATATTACGGGTGAAAAATCTTTCCAAGAAATAGTACTCATCATTACTCCTGTGTTACGCTCATCATGCGGGTTAACTCTTCTTTTGATTGATCGATCAGTTGTTGAAAATTCACTTTTCCTACACCTGGATTTTTGGGTATTTCATCAATAAAGATGATATTGTCGGGCACCATATACGGAGCGAGGTTTTCTCTACACACTCTCATGATAGCTCCTGTTTTTAATTCAGCCTGTGGGTCTTTAACGACATACGCCCATACCATTTCACCATAGAGTTCATGGGGCACACCAACGACCGCTGTACTGAGTACTTCAGGTAAGGTTTCAATCATCTCTTTGATCACTACTGGGGAGACACTTTTGCCTCCACGTTTAATGAGGTATTTATTTCTACCGAGTAGGGCGATAGTGTTGTCGCCAATCATTTTCGCATGATCACCAGTCTTGAACCATCCATCACAAAAAGCGGTTTTGTTCTCATCAATGTTGCCGAGATATTGTTTGATAACCCCTTTTCCTTTAATCCAGAGTTCACCTTCAATGCCATCTTCTACACTTGTACCATCAGCATTAAAAATGCCGATTTCATTTCCAGTACCATTTACCAAAGTAAGTTCATTAGTGGTATTAATAAAGTCAGCTTCACTCTTCGCTTTCCAAACCATGATGACTGTTGCAGTTTCAATGAGACCATAGCCAATGCCAACATGGTTGAGGTTTGTAAATTTCTCTTTAATTCTATTGAGGAGTTTATTGGGGAAGAAGTCCATGCCTGTATAAAGACCTTGTACTGTTGAAAGGTCAAATTGACCAAGCATAGGGAGTCCAAGGATTGCCTCATAATAGGCTGGTGGCGCTGCAATTGAGTCGGCCTTCCATTTTTGAACCTGTTGAAGATAGGTGACCGGAGACATATCTGACGTTGAGATTTGTTTAACTCCTGCCATCATCATACCACTCAGTACCAATATCCCCGAAGTAGAGAGGGGGAAGGCGAGCATGCATGAGTAGTGATTGCCTTGTGGCATAGCCATTTCAAAAGACGATTTAAGGACCGATGCGCCACTGCCTTGTGACATCATAACCATTTTAGGTTTGCCTGTCGTTCCAGAACTGGTTGCCATCATAAAAGGATGGTTTTCATCGGTACCTTTAAAAAGGTGCTCTTTTATAACAAGAGCACTGACTGCTTCGTCAGTATCACTTTTAAATGAACTTACTGGAACTACGGTAAATGGTGCTTGCAACTGTTGTGCTGTTTCGGTGAACGTTTCACACTCTTTATCTGAGGTTACGACATGACCAACGCGACAACCGAGATAGATGCCTACGCGTGCTTGTGCAGGAATCATGTTAAAGAGGGGGACCGCTATAGCTCCAAGTCGCGATATGGAGAGTAATAGGTAAAAGGTCTCAGCACAGTTGGGGAGGGTATACCCCACACCAGCACCTGGTTTAATACCAAGAGCAATGAGTTTTTTTGTGTAGCAATCAACATTTGTTTTAAGAGTATCAAGAGTGATAATCTCATCGTTTATGATCAGAAGTTCTGTACTCCCTTCTTTGGTGTACAATATGTTTTCTATTATGTCATTAAAGGTATTACATGAGAATATGTCACTCATACGGTCTCCTTGTGTTCTCGTATTGATTTATATTGAATTTTTCCAATTTCTTTGGGGAGTTCAAGGGTAATAAGGAACTCATCCGGGATTTTGTAGCTTGAAAGATTACCACTGCAGTATCGGCGGAGTTTACCGCCATTTAACACGCACCCCGATCTTGGTTGTACGTGGGCTTTTATCATTTCACCCAACAAGTCATGGGGTTCAACGGTTATTGCTACGGCAACAATATCATTGTGGGTTAATAGAAATGCCTCAATATCTTCGGGGAATATGAGGTTTGCACCTCTTTTGAGAACTCGTTTTTTACGTCCCAAGAATGCAACGCGGCCCGTTTCATCGTACTGACCTAAATCACCTGTTCGAAACCAACGCATTGAATCATTTTCGTAAAGAGCTCTTTCAGTTTCTGCACTATTATTATGGTAGTTGTGTAAGATACCATCTGTATGAATATGGATCATACCAATTTCGCCATGGGGGACGATTTTGTCGTTGTCGTCACAGAGTTTCACTTGAGTAAAAGGGGGTGTGCGATAGACGTTACAATCGACGGCACTATCAACGTCGGAATCCCACACAAGCATAGTAGCGGTCTCTGTAGAACCAATAATGTTAACCACACGAATACCGAAGTCATCGACAAAACGGTGTGCGATTTTATTGGGGAGCACTTCTCCCGCAAAATAACAGAGGCGGAGACTCGAGATATCATAGCTCTCAAAATCGGGAACCGAAAGAAGTATTTTGGCAAGCGTACTGCTTAGTTGGAGAACCGTTACTCGGTTCTCTTGAATAGTTTTAAGCATGGTTACTGGGTCAAAGGAGCCCAAGTAGATTACTGATCCACCCATCAAACTATTCTGAAGGCCCATACCAAAGCCACCGAGGTGAAAGAGAGGCATCCCCATGAGCATCACATCAATTGGGTTTAAATCGAGGTAGCGGGCCATATCTGTCTGAGATGTATAAAAACCCTCTTTTGAAACCGTGATAATTTTGGGGTTACTTGTTGAACCAGAAGTACTTGCGAGCATTAAGGTATCACTGTGTACCTGATTTGTGGTTATTGAAAGAGTTGTTTCGTTACTCAATATATCACTATACCAAAGAACCTTGTCGTTTTCTGGTAGTGTAATGTCGGCGTCTAAGAACACCAATGTTTTAATATCAGTAAAGGTATCTGAGAGGGCTGTGAGGTTCGCAAGGTGATTGATGTTTCGAAACTTCACGCACGCTATAGCCAATTTGATAGAGAGTGTTTTTAAAAGCCCTTCGAGTTCCCACTTTCCAATTTGAGGATTGAGCGGCACGGGAAGTGCTTCTAATGTAATAAGAGCCCAGTAGGTTGTATACCACTCAATGCAGTTGGGGAGTATCAGCATGACTTGGTCGCCCGCTCCAACTCCTTGACGAGACAATGCCTCTGCAACACTCTGTATTTCGGAGTTCAGCTCTGCACGAGTGTGAGATCGACCGTCAACAGTAATAGCATCTCCTTGAGGATTTTCTGTACTGAGGGAATCTATCCATACATGAAAAGGGTTTGGGATATTCACTCTGCTATTACTCCTTCAGCTACAGTCGATGTGATTGCTTGAGTTGCGATCCAATCTGCAAAGACATGTTTAATCCAGTGGAGTTGTTCGCCTACAGGCATTGTGTGAGTTACCTGAATACCTTGATAGTAGACGGGTTCATCTTCAAGTATAAGAAGTTCTTTTGGACCGGTTGCTTTTTCATGGAGTTCGAGTGCATTGTCGATAGTCATCCAGTTGTCGTGTCTGCCATGAATGAGAAAATAAGGGCAGGCAACCTTTTCTTCACTGCCGAGTCCCATTTCAGCAACGAAAGTCTTTGCATCTACGCCACCTGTCTGAAAGTTGTAAGCAGGTCCTTGACGCATCCATGCAGGCGTTACACTTTCGTCGACTTGATCAATATAGAGGGGGAAGAGTGTTGCACACCATGCGAAGCGCTTATCGAGGCTTGCTGCTTTATACGCATAACCACCTCCCATACAGAGCCCTGATACGCCAATTCTTTCTGAATCGATCATATCTAATGCACACGCATAGTCCATGGTGCTTTTAAATGTCTCTAGGATAGATACCATACGGCACTTAATGTCGCGATCAAAGAGTGCTTCTCCACAACCAGGCATGTCAGGTACGAGCACTGCAATACCTCTTTTTAAGAGGGGCATTGCGAGAATATGCATCTCTTCTTTACAGCTACCGAGGCCTTCAAAGAGGATTGTGCAAGGAAAGGGACCTTCACCTTCAGGAAAATGGAGATATGCAGGGACAGAAGTCTCGCCAATAGATATATCAACCTTCTTTGATTCTGTCGTTAGGAAGGTGAGTGCTTTGTCATAATACCGTGCATACTGAAGATAGACATTCTTCTTATCTTCGATTTTAACAAAGTTAATAAGGAACACCGCATAGTAACACTGGGCCGTTTGAAGGTACATGTCATAGGCGGTAATGGTATCGCCACGAGTTTCAGCATTCTGTGCTATATTCAGATATCGCTCTGCTTTTGTCTCCCATAGAGCGAGCCATTTTTTCTGTAATACATTGGAGTTGATGATGTTTGTGTTCTCTACCTCTTTGAGGATCGCTTCTATGTCGAATGGATTGGTACCATATATTAACATACGCGTAATAACAGGGGCTAAAAAGGTGCGGATACTCCATTCTACAGGTGCGGTCATTAACGTCTCCTTTGGGGAATTGTACAATGCATTACTGCAAGTAAGGGGGTAGACTTGTAGGCAATTGAGGTGTAGCTATCGGCTTCATGTGTAACACAGTTACATTCAAGTGCATCTGTTTCGGATTGTACCTGATTTACTGAACACTCTTGTATAGTAAATCCACTCTCTATTAAGCGGTCGAGCCATTGTTGGGCAGTGTTGTGCCCTTCGCGGATATACTCAGTTTTATTTCCAATAATGTCGATGATTTCAAAAACAAAGATTTCCTTAATTGACAAGCGTACGGACTCAGTAAGATGTTTGAGGGTGTCGATATAGTCAAAAATTCCTTTGAAATGGGTGTAACAGTTCTTTATACGTTCAGGGTAAGGTATGGTGATATGATCGACATCGGGTTCGGCAATATAGAGCGATGCAGGGTTTAGAACGTTCATGTGGGTAGTCATTTGCTCACGAATAATGGTGTCATTACTACAGTGATGGAGTGAGAGGAGCGCAGTGATAATAAGCGGTCCCGTAATACTTTCTTGAATTTCATCCCACTCTTTGGCGTTAAGTTTATCAATTGAACTATTAAAGCTGAGGAGTGAAAGAGTGATGGTACACTGAGTGCAGAGATCTTGTAGAGATCGCTGCCCGAGACCCAAAAGCTGTTTCGATGGTTCACAAGCAATTATGGTGACTGAATGAAGCTTAGGATTATGAATATACAGTGCTGATATGATTTCTCGGAGCAATCCTCCAGTCTTAAAGCCTGTATCAAAAAGGGTTATTTCTTCTTCTTCACCATAGAGTGTGAGTATCGAATCTATGAGAGATTGTTTTACGAGTGAGAGGATAGGGAAGTGTTCTAGGAAGAGTGCAACGCACTGTGCTGTTGAGTAGGGGGATAAGTGAAGGTTTTGTTGGTCTTCTTTAGTAATTGGTTTGTTATAGTGTAGTTTAATTGCGTAAGAAAAACATCGAGCGAGAATAGCATCATTAGAATTGTAGGATTGGAGGTCCTCACTTTGTAGAGAGAGGCTCAATGCATCAGTATCGATAGGGGGCTCTGTCAACGTAAGGGTTTCTATGAGTTGCTTTATTGGGCTCATGGGGTGACTACCCCTGCAGTACATCGCTCTACGATCATGGGCAGTTGTGTTAAAGCGTTTGAAACTGTCTCATCAGAGACACAGGTCGAGAGACGAATATATCGTTCAAATCGACTTCCGCCAAATACTGAACCCGGCATATACACAAGTGCTGGGTTGCTACTAAAGGCGGCCTCTCGAAAGAGTGCCTCACTCTCAATAGCTTCAGGAAGCTTTGCCCATATATAGAAGGTCCCTTTGGGTGGAACTACGGTGAAACCGAGCTCTTGCAAGGTTACCGTAAGGGCATCAGTGTATTCGTTATAAAAATAGCAGCTGGTGTCATCCAGTAACCCGATTTGAGAGATTACCTTTTGTTGTATTACCGAGGGGTGTACAACTCTACTTCTTATTCTGAGCCGTAGGGCTTCAAGGAGGGTAGAGCACTCAAGGTCACCTTCATAATGAGGGTTAACGGCAATATATCCAATCCGTTCTCCCGGGATTCTGAGTGATTTTGAGAATGAATCGACTCGTATTGTTTCACTCCAGAGGAGCATCATTGAAGGAACCGTTACCGCTGATGGGATAACTCTATCATAGACAGCATCCTCAATGATACTTATTGAGGTACCAGTAGTGAGCTCCATCTCTTTAAGGAGTTGTGCTAAGTTTTCTAATGAGCTCTCGGAATAAATTGCACCTGTAGGATTGTTGGGAGAATTCAAGAGAATCGCTACACAATCTGCGGTCAATGCATTTCGAATGCTGGTACTATTTAAGGAACAGTCATCATTAGTGCTGACTCGTATGACCGTTGCCCCTGCTTGTTCGATGATAGTATCATATTCGACAAAGTGAGGGGTCAGTACAATCACTTCTGGGGTCGTTTCTCTTTTGGTAGCTCGTTTATTGTCTACAATGGTACTGATGACTGCATCCAATGCGCCTGTAGCGCCGACAGTCATGATTACTTGTTCTTGAGTAAAGGGTATGGAAAACCGTTTTTGTAAATCCAGAGAGATTCTATCGCTCGCATCACCACTTCCAAAACCTGTTTGATACAGAAAGCTATTGTGATCAGTCTCGATCATTTGCTTTGTTGTCGCAAGCAATACCTCTCGATAGTATTGTGGTGGTTTTTCTGCGGGGTTTCCGAGAGATAGGTCAATTACCTTTCCTGGTGCGTTTTTCACCTGAGAAAAAAGGTCGTAAATTGTCTGGTTATTTTTAACCTGATCAAGTGCGCTTTTTATCATGTCCCAATTCCTTAAAGCTAACAAAAAGATAGTACAGGTTTGTAATTTGGGACTTATTTGTCATGATATTGGTGTAATGTATGTGTCTTATTTACAGTGCTACCTCAAATATTTCTTTTGATTAGTGATAACTATTTTGTGCTGATTAGTAAATGCAAGGGTTTCATAAGTTGACATGGCTTCATTTGTGATTTCAGTTCGTGCTGCACTGCGATTCGAGGGTTGATAAATTAATTGAAATGCGCTTGATATCCTTAATTATTTGGGCATTATGTGCAATGTATCTGTTATAATTATGTCTAGGCCTTTTAAAATATTTGACTACCATTCTATGTTGCAAACCACTCTATCTTCAGGACTTATAAAAATGATTGCACTGCTGCTATTAATTGCTGGTGTATCAGTGAGTAATGCCAATTTCCGTGTGTTATATGTCAGTGCCTATCATCCTGGTTTTTCAACCTTTGATGATCAGGTCCAAGGTATTAAGGAGGGTTTAGGCGACCTGAACGTTTCCCTTGATGTTGAATTTATGGATACTAAACGATTACCGTATACTGCAAATACGGACCTTTTTAGAGAGTATTTAGGGTACAAGCTTTCGGTTGTATCTCCATATGATCTTATTATAGTGGGTGATGATAATGCTCTCACTTTTGCACTTACAGAAATCGACGGATTATTTGCATATAAACCGATTGTATTTCTTGGCGTTAATAATGTAACTCAAGCAAGAAAAATGGATGGTCAGCCAAGGATTACTGGAGTAATTGAAGCGGTATCTATACAGGGAACTATAGAAGTAATGCAAAGGATGATTCCAGAGGCTGATACTATTGTTGCCCTCGTTGATAACATGCCCAGTGGTCAGGGAGATCTTGTAACGTATTATAATCAGGCAGCTGCATTTAAAGATGTAACCTTTACTGATATTAACCTTTCGGATTATACCTGGTCGGATTATCAAGAAATTTTAAAGAATGATACTCAGGGTAAAATGTATTTATTACTCTCAGCATATAAAGACAGCACTGGGATGAGCGTACAGTTTGATGAGGGTGTTAAACGTATTACCCAATCATTGAATGCCCCACTCTTTCATTTATGGAAGCATGGCATAGGCTCTGGTTTGATTGGAGGAAAAGTAGTTGATCATTATTATCAAGGAAAATCTGCTGGGAGCATCGCTGCATCTATTCTTGAAGGAAAGGATGTAAATACTATTCCAGTGAGTGTAGAAAGTCCCAATGCTTATTGGTTTGATTATACAATACTCTCCAAATATTCTATTGCTATCAATAGCGTGCCGAGTGGCGCTATAATTATAAATAAACCGAGTACTTTTTATACTCAAAATAAGGGATTAATTAAAACCGTTATTGGAGTAATAGGGTTTCTGTTTCTTTCTCTCATTATTGCATTAGTAAATATAAAGAAGCGGAAATCAGTAGAGGAAAAACTTCGAGAAAGTGATCAAAAGCACCAATCACTGATTGCCGGTATTGCAGATGTTATTGTTGTTATTAATACCGATAATATAATTATTTATCAGAGCCCCAATGTTGAGCGCTTGTTAGGGTGGACTTCTGAAGATGTTTCTGGTACTGATGCCAATATCTATATCCATAAAGATGATGCTGAACGCCTCGCTCCTTATTTTGAAAAGATTATACATAATCCCAACAAAATATTTCAGGCTGAGTTTCGGCTCATTTGTAAAGATGGGAGTGAAAAATATGTGGCATCGAATGCAATAAATATGTTAGCAGATCCGCTCATAGGGGGGATTTTATTTAGTTATCATGACATTACTGATAAAAGACAAGCTGATGAAGAACGACTAGCGTTACAACACTATTTCAGTAGTGTTATTAATGTTATGCCTTCATGGATAATTGGGTTAACAGCAGAAGGAATTATAACTCATTGGAATGCTATAGTGGCCGATGCATCAGGATTATCATCAGAGGCGGCAGTGGGGAATAACCTTTTTGAACTTATTCCTGAGTTTAATATAATATATAAAAATGTAACCACCAGCCTTGCGATTGATGAAAGCCAAACGATGTATAATATTGATTTGGGATATAGCGCGGCCCCTGTACATTGCGACCTTACAATTTATCCTGTCACAATAAGGGAGGGCAATGAAGTAGTACTTCGGATTGATGATGTTTCAGAAAAACATCACCTCGAAGATCAGTTGAGGCATACGGTTAAAATGGATGCCATAGGCCAATTATCTGGAGGCGTAGCCCATGATTTTAATAATATGCTTGGGGGAATTATTGGCGCGGCTCAGTTACTGAAGAAACCAAAATTTAATTTAACTACCGATGCTATGAAATATGTGGATCTTCTCCTCTCTGCTGCGAATCGAGCAGCCGATCTTACAGCAAAGCTTCTCGCCTTTGGAAGAACAGGGCCACTTGTTAAAGAATCGATATCTGTAGATGCATTGATTGAAGATACGCTCGTAATGATCAATGCATCGTTATTAGATAAGAATATTAACGTTCAATATAAGAGAATCTTTAAATACTGTACTATAACAGGCGAAGATTCAGCGTTACAGAATGCACTACTCAATCTTTCATTGAATGGAATACAAGCAATGAAAGATGGCGGTGCTCTTACGATTACCCTATCAAATATCCTACTGAATAGCTCTAACAATAAGGTTAACGGAATTGCATTAGTACCCGGTGATTATGTTTGTATTTCGGTTAGTGATACTGGAATGGGTATAGACACAAAAGATTTTACCCGCATCTTTGAACCTTTTTTCACTACGAAAGGCAAAGGAGAGGGGACAGGTTTGGGGCTTGCAGCAGTATATGGGACCGTCCTCGATCATGGTGGTGCGATTGATGTTCAGAGCAGTATTGGAGTAGGCACTACCTTTAGTATCTATATACCCCTTATGAAAGATGCAGTACAGGAATCTCATGCTATTGAAAACGTTGCAGCGGGGAGTGGTTTGATACTCGTAGCTGATGATGAGGAAGTGCTACGGGTAACGATAACCGACATGCTGGAAGATCTGGAGTATTCTGTTATTACGGCTACGAATGGACAGGAAGCAGTTGAGTTGTTTGAAAAACATCAAAATGATATATCAGTAGTATTACTTGATATGATTATGCCAATAATGAAGGGTAGTGAAGCCTTTTATGCTATTAAAAATATCAAAAGTTCTGCCAAAATTATTATTGCATCGGGTTATACTGACAGTGAAATAATGGAAGACCTGCTGGATGCAGGTTTATATGCATTTATATCCAAACCATTTAAGCGCAATGAATTGGTTGAGTTGTTACAAAATGCCCATAAGTAGAATAGGACTTTAATCCTCCCCGCGCAACAACGCCATAAGCTCACTCGCATTGAGCTTGCCGGCCTTTGAGGTTCCCTCCAATAAACTATCTGCAAGATCCTTTTTTTCTTTATGGAGTTCAAGGATTTTCTCTTCAATGGTCCCTTTTGCAACCATGCGATAGATGGTAACCGGGCGTTTTTGACCAATACGATGGGCACGATCTGAGGCTTGATCTTCGACGGCTGGGTTCCACCAAGGGTCCATGTGAATCACATAGTCCGCTGCAGTGAGATTGAGTCCTGAGCCACCGGCCTTGAGACTAATAAGGAAGAGATCGCCTTCGCCCCGTTGAAAGGCTTCTACGGCTTTTTTACGCTTCGCCTGAGGGACAGAGCCATCGAGGTATTGATAAGTAATCTTTTGACGGTCGAGGTACTCTCTAATAAGCGCAAGGTGCGAAGTGAATTGAGAGAAAACCAATGTTTTATGATTATTCTCTATTAACTCAGTCACGATGTCACCAAAAAGATTGAGTTTGGAACTGGAGATGGTGCTACTTGAATCAATAAGTCGTGGATGACAACATGCTTGACGAAGTCGCATGATCTCTTTTAAGATCTCAAGGTGTTTTTGCCCTTTGGCTTTAGAGGGCTCAGCTGCGATATTGTCGGTAAGGGCTTCTGCTTTTTGTCTTACGGCTTCATAGAGGGCTCGTTCATCTGGATTCATCTCGACACTGAGAGTGATCTCTGTTTTTTCGGGGAGCTCGGTCAGTACCGCACTTTTGAGGCGACGGAGTATAAAGGGCGATACGATTCTTTTGAGAGAGACCCGTTTCTTATGACTCTGTTCAATAGCTATGGGTACACCAAATCGATTGCTAAATTGTTCTTGACTCCCCAACAGGCCTGGATTAATAAGGTCAAAAAGATTCCAGAGTTCACCAATATGGTTCTCAATAGGGGTACCAGTCGTTATAACTTTGTGGGCTGCAGGGATAGACTTCGCTGCTTTTGAGCGTTTGGTGTTACTGTTTTTAAGTGCTTGCGCTTCATCATAAATAACGGTATTCCAGCTCACTTCTTTGAGGCGTTTGATTTCATAATTGAGAAGACCATAGGTACAAATAATAAGGTCGTAGGGTTTGGCCTCTGAAATTATTGTTGCACGATGGCCTTCACTGAGAATGACTGGATTGAGAGTAGGGGCGAAGCGTCGGCACTCTTGTTCCCAGTTAAAACAGACTGATACTGGCGCGAGAATAAGTGATGGGCCTTTTTCGGCCACGGATACTAGAAGTGCAAGGGATTGGATTGTTTTACCGAGACCCATGTCGTCGGCAAGGCATGCGCCAACACCCCATTCGTAAAGGGTAGAGAGCCAGTCAAAACCTTCACGTTGGTAGTCACGGAGTTCAGCCTGAAAGGTTGAGGGGAGCACAGGGACAAATTCGTTGAGGGCATCCATCTTTTCAATCTGTTTTTTCCAACCGGCATTGCGCGTTGCATTGCCCGATTCTTCGAGGAGCTCTTCCACTTGAGGGAGGAGCAGGCTATTTACCTGAAGGAGGTCATCTTTTACGGTGCCCAGGTCATTGAGTGCTTGTAGGTGGTTGTGGAGTTCATCGGTTATGGCGAGGTATTTATCGCCGTCGAGTTGGATAAACCCTTTCGTGGGGCTTCTATCGAGTCGTTCAAGGAGCTCACTCATGGCAAAGACTGTATCTGAATCAATTTTTAGTTTACCCTCAAGAGTAAACCAATCTTTTTCCTTTTTTGCCTTCATCTTCATAGAAGAGTAGTCGACAACCGAGGAGATCGTGACCGCTTTTTTGTCGGGCCACTCAACAGTTATGCTGTCTTGGAGAGGGAAGAGTTCCCGGAGTACGGTTAGGCACTCTTCAAGGTCGGGAATAGTGCCCCCTTGTTGGAGCACTGCATGATTAAAGGTAGGTGCACTGTTGAGTATATGATTGAATTCAGTAGTTTCGGTGCTCAGGGAACGTGTAGTAACATGAGGCTTTTTATCAATGGTTGCAAAGACGGTTTGAGCACCTTCACCTGGAGGGTAGGAGGTACCTTGATCACCAAAGGGTCGAACGAGTATTTCTATTGACCACCCTTCTTCTTGTTCAGTAAAGCGACAGATGAGTCCACTCTGTGGGTCGATGGGGGTTGCTTCAATCTGTTGTCCACCAATGCTACTCCCACTTTCAGAATGAATTGTTATGGTATTGGCGACGCCATTAAGTACTTCGTAGAGTTGTTTTTCGGCAGCGAGTGGAATTTCTGTATTGCTATTTTTAAAGGCTGCAGCGATAGTTTGCAGTTTGTTTGATATCTCTATGACCCCAAATCTATTTTTACCGGTCTCAATCAGTTGGGTAGTTGCATGGCCCATTGGAATATTAAAAGAGAGGCCGTATCCTGTGTCTGATTTTCTTAAGGTGAGCTCTGGCTCTGCCTTGTGGAGGTCAATAAAAATGTCACGATCTACATGGTAAATGTAAGGGTGCCCCATAAGGGCAATAAGTGCTTTTGATGTATTGAGTTCATAATCCTTACCTGAACCCCAGTAACCACGGTGTGAGCTCTCAGTAATACAGCGTCCTGCATCTTTATCCTGCTGAAGCATATTGGGGACTTTATGCTCTTTCAATTTCTTCAGTGCAATAGCGCGCCCTTTTGTCCAGCCTCCTGATTTTGTTCTTTTCTGTTCGGTAGGGACAAGATCTATTTCTTCATAATTGTAGATCGTAGATGGGGGGAGGAGCTTCCATATAATTCTACTTTCAGGTTCATCATCTTCGAGTTCTTCTGGTCTATCTGTTGGCGCTAAGAGTGATAATGTCGAGAGTACCTTCTCCCAGTCTTGCTGTACTACATAGAGACCTTTGAGTGAGCGTATATCAGGAAATAATTTTTTTAGATGTTCTATTTCTTTCGCATCATAGTGTTCGGGGTAGAGATCAGAAAGGTGTAAACCCAAAAGAGGAGCACCATGATTAAAATAGTCTTGCGCTAAGTGACGGGTAAAATTGGGTAGGATCGATTGCTTATCTGAGCCTTTATAAAACCAATACCAGGCGAGGCTATTAAAGAGGCCTGACCACATACAGGTATTGTCCACACGGGCGATAAAATGTTTCGGAAACGTGTCTTTGAGTCCTCTCACTAAATGGGCAAACCACAAACGATGCTCAAAAAAGTCATCAATAGTATCACTTTGCTTGTGATACACTTCACTATTGAGAGGATCAGAGATTGCTTTGAGAAATAAGTAGATAATGGTAAAGGGGGTATTGGGAATTTTGCTGCGTTTTTTTGTTTTCTTTCGCCATGCGGTGATCGTTTCGTCATAGAGAGACAGAGCCTTTGAAGAATCAGCATGAATGAATGCTTGCATGGTAAAGGGATAGAGGGTCGATCCTGTTTGGGTATCGTACACGCGTAACAAACGCTCAGAGTGTGAGAGATTGCCATTAAGTAAGAGTGCAAGTCCGAGGCCCGGAAGCAGTTCTTGGTCTTCTTCTATTAAGTTGAGGACAGGAGTGAGCACGTCGGTATGTAGGAGCTTCGGAGAAAAATCATGAAAAAGAAAGGTATTGTTCGTGTATCTCAGTTGAAAGAGGCTTAACAGAAGTCGATTATTGCGTGATTTGAGGAATGCTTCACTCAAGTGCTCGATGATAGTGTTCATCATGGTTGAATACTGAATATAGAGTGGAGGTGTCCCAAACTTTAGGGAGCTTATGTAGTCATCAGCATGATTAACGTAAAAGAGTATTCTTAAAAAGTAGTTGTTAAAAATGCCATTTGATATCCCGGCAGAGTAGAGATAGTCGATACACCACGCATTTTGGTGACTGAGGCAGCACTCAATCAGAGCTTTGTGGTACGAGTGCAGAGTGATCTCTTCCATCAACGCATTTTTAGCACCATCGGTCAGTGTTAATTGTGTGCTCGAAACAACATCGATGAGTTCAGGAAAGTCCGAGAGGCGTATGACGCATTCTTTAATCGTTTTGAGAGTGATTTCTTCCCAAACATCCATATAGATTAAACGAATATTCGCTATTTTCATAGATGGCACGCCACAGATTGCCGCAATTTGAATGATTCTTAGATCATCCTCATTCATCTCGTATGAGGTGAGGGTAATTGATGGGTATTTTTCGTGTATATTGAGAGGGTTTTCTGACACGTGTTACCTGATTTCATGGGAGAGAGCGTTGCGCAAAAGATAGTTATTATTTGTGGGTATTCTAGAGAACAATTTGCCTTGAATAGGGGCGTAATTGGGGCTTAAGGCGTTAAAAAATGAAAATTTGTCTAGATTTAAATAATTATTACCATTTTCTCTTTAGGGCCCTGTCTATGAATAAATCAAACAGCATATTCTCTTTTGCCATCTTTTCACTCACGCTAATGATTTCAATTTTCACTGCATTTGGCACTGCGGGGATGATTCGGCTTGAGGTTGCAGACTATCATACGTATTACTGGCTTCTTGTAGTACTCCTCGGAGCAGGCGTTATCTATTCATATATGCTGAATGATCTCAAGCCATTAACGTGTGTTGCCGTTTTAAATGTGCCGATGGTATTGTTGATGGTGGGGCTCCTCTTTATTGAAATAGGGAGTTATGATTCGTCACTCATTTTTGTGCCGTATTTCGTGAGTCTCTCGATACAGCTTTTTATGGTGAGACGTATTAATGGGTAAGGTCGTTTTATAACATAATACTCTATACTCTATTCACCCTCTCATCAGCCCTTTATCCTATAGGCAGTCGTATTACAAATTTAGTGCCGGTTCCGGGAGTAGATTCTACGATCATTTCACCATCATGATTTTCGGTAATGATGAAAAAAGAGACACTTAA
Source organism: Fibrobacterales bacterium (assembly GCA_051532055.1). Taxonomy (GTDB): domain Bacteria; phylum Fibrobacterota; class Fibrobacteria; order Fibrobacterales; family JAOPTW01; genus JAOPTW01. The sequence goes on from JAOPTX010000003.1 coordinate 125,159, forward strand.
CCCGAGGCCTGTACCTGTGCCTACCGGCTTCGTCGTAAAAAATGGTTCAAATATACGCTTTTGAGTAACCATATCTATACCGGGTCCGTTGTCTTCAATTTCAATACAGACCATGGACTTTTCCTGATCCTTTTTTGTGCGGAGTATAAAGGTCGGCGGTGCACTATCTTTATTCGTTTTTTTACATTCTTCATAGTATTCACTCATGGCTTGTGCGCCATTCCGTAAAATATTCAATAGGACTTGATGTATTTTTGCAACTTCGCAGGGGACTAAAGGGAGGTCTTCTTCGTATTCCCTAATAAAGCGTATTGTTTTAAAGTCATATGATTTTTTTAGATCATAATCAGATTCTGCAAGTTCAATTGCAGTATCAAGCATATGAGGTACGTCTTCAGAGGACCGAATATTGTCATTTTTCCGTGAAAAATTGAGCATGTTCGTGATAATGGTTGTCGCACGGTTTCCTGCCTCTGTTATGGTGTCAATCATGCGTACTACTTCACGTTTTTCCAGATATTCATTCATTTGTGAAAGAGAGAGGCCAATGTCCTCTGCCATTTTTTTATTTGCTGCTAATTCAAAGTTTGTTAAACGGTTCTTAAGGTTATTGGTGTTTTGAATAATCCCCGCCAAAGGGTTATTTATCTCGTGGGCCATTCCAGCCGCAAGGCCGCCGAGTGAGAGCATCTTTTCTGATTGGATCATCATTTCTTCGAGTTTTACTCGATGAGTGGCATCATCAATTCGAATGACTGCTCCCTGTATTCCATTTGCTATGAGTGGAAATATGGTAAGGTCTTCATAATGATGTTGACCATTAACAATACTGAAGCGCTTCGGATCAAATTGTTCTTTTCTTGTTGCAATTGCCTCAAGTATGCGGGGCATTTCAGATACTAATGGTGGGTATATTGTTTTGAGGGGAAAGCCTACGGCATTATTTGATGCAACTCCTGAAGCCATAATTGCACCATCATTCCATTGAGTAATAGTACCTTCAGTATCGACACCTATGAGGATAGAAGGCATTGAATTGATGATATTTGTGAGATAGTTCCTTGTTTCATTGAGGTCATCAATTTGCTTCTTAATTGTTGTATGCATATTAATAAAGCTTTCTGCAAGGTACCCGACCTCGTCACTTCTGTTAATACTGAGTGTAACGCTGGTACTTCCCTGGGCAAAGGATTGAGCCGCGTCACTTAATTGAGTAACGGGGTTTGTGACAAAATGTTTCAGGAGTATGCTTATGAGACCAAAGGATAGGAGTAAGAAAATGAAAAATGAGATACCCGTATAGAGGACTATATTGAAGATGGTATCATCGATTGATTTCTTGGAAATGCCTATGTCAATGGCTGCGACAGGACGCTTATTGTTATTTAACACGGGTATTAACACATGGTACGATGAAGTGGTATTGAGTGTTTGAATCGAATCACTTTTGAAGAGGTCACTCAAAAGAGTATTGGTGCGAATGTCATTCCATGCTGATGCGTCGGTATAGGTAATGATGGTGCCATCTATTCCAATAACACCGACATGGGTTATGTCTTGTTCGGTATTTGACTTCATTACTTTGTGGCAATCAATGTTCAGACCCAGGGTTTGTTGCATTTTTGCTGTATAGCCACTTAAATCAACAACGCGCTTCTGTAAATTTTTGGTAATAGTCTGGGAACGCCATTCAATAATTTTTTTATTATCGTGCTGTAATTGACCAATGTAGAGCCATGCCGCAATAGAGAGAAGTACTATTTGAACGATAGCAACCGAGAGGGTTACCTTGGTTCCCAATCGCAATGAACGAATACTCTTCGTGTTGGATTTATTCATTGGTTAGCCCTTTGGGGTAATGGGGCTCTAATATCTCTGTGTTTGCTTTTTGAGCAGCTGCCCGCATCACCTCTGAAATTGGGGCTCCATGAAGTAACGCAGAGTGAAACGCGGTATAAAAAACACGACTGACTGCTGGATACTCAGGAATATTAGGCCGACACCGACCGGTTTGCATACCTTTTTGAATGGCTTTTAAATAGGGGAACCTTTTAATAGCATTTTTTGAAAAATGTGAAAGTCGAAAAGGGCGTCCGCCTCTTTTAATATATTCTTGACCAATTTGAATGCTTGTTAAAAATTGTATCACTAAATACGCTTCTTGTGCATTGTTACTGTACCGATTTATTGCAAGACTATGTGCGCCGAGTCCTGGTCGTGGTGGACCAATGGAACCATCCACTTGTTGCTTTCCAGGTAAGTTTGCATAGCCTATTTTGCCTATTACTTTTGAAGCGGTAGAATCTTCCATGGGGGCGCCAATTCCTTCTGCGGGCATTATTCCCATTGCGACCTTCCCACTTTGAAATGCACCAATATAGCGCGCATGGTCGAATTCTAGTGTATTGGGGGGAGTGAGGCCTTCTGTATAGAGTGATGCATAGAATTCAAGTGCAGCGAGTCCTTCGGGGGTATCCCATGCAACGCGATACCGGGGGAGCCCTGGGATATCAACATCACTTCCATTGATAAGTCCTGCCCCCCAAGACCAGAGAAACGGAGCAGCATCAGCAGTGATGTATTCACCCACGTGGGCAAAAAGAGCAGTTCCATACAGTGTTGGTGGAGTATTTATTTTTCGGGCATTATCTCTGAATTCCGTAAATGTTTTGGGAGGCTTTAGACCGGCAGCTTTTAAAATATCAGATCGGTAGGTAAAGAGTGAGCCATAACTTCCGAGGGGGATCGCATATTGTTTATTGTCCCACTCGCCCCCTGATTTTCTTAACACGGGTACAATGTCATCTAAATCAAGAGAGGGGAGTGCAGGGTTTTGCATGAATGGATTGAGTGGTTGCACCCAGCCTTGAGTAAAATAATACCCCAGTGATGGCTGATCGATGGATACAATGTCATAGTACCCTTTTTTAGAGGACAGTTCAAGTTCATGTGCTTGAAGCATTGGTTCGAATTCAAGTAAAATTGCATTAACAGCAATACCGGTACGTTTTTCAAAATCAGATTCTTTAAGGAGCTGGAGTGCCACTTCGAAACTATGGTCTTTTAATGCGCAGATCGTGACGGTTACCGTTTCACTCTTTAGAGGTGCGTTCTGTGTGCTCTCTTTTTTTATGAGAGGAGGAGTGTCACAAGTATTTGATACATTACAAATCATAATACCAGTGATTATTGTGAGCGCTGCAATACCCGTTATTCTGGCGATTTTTTTCATCTTCAATCTCTTGTAATTAAAGAATATGGTGAATTTCTATTATACAATTATTATGTAAATATTGCGAGAATCAGTCAATTTCCTAGAGTTTTTTTAGTTTCGGACAGTGATATCATGCATTTTCTGCACACACAGGTCTACAGAAAATGCATACCTAGAATCCAGGCCATTGAGGGAGGTTCTTCTTTGAATGTTGTTATGGACTTAATATCAGGGCGCTTTTGAAAATAAGCAACAAGTGCCTCGTTACTAAAAGGTAATGAATGATATAAGCGGTGTTCTGGTTCTTTAAATACGGATATTTTTTTTGGTCTTTTTTTAGTTTTGCCGGTTTCCACATTAAATAGACAACACGTAATTGCGGCATAAAAGGTTGTACAATATCTGAAGAACTTGTTAATGCATAAATCGATGTGGCATTAATTGTCGTCATTCACTTCTACACAGTCGACAATATATTTTTGTACTGCATCTCCATCTACACAAACATAATCCTGACAGCCGTCTTTAAAACTCTCTCCATCTGAATATGTTTTGCCATTAACTTCACATTCACCTAAGAAAAATGAGCAAGAAGTAAAAAGTGTTAGTAAAAACATGATAATTATTGTTTTCATAATAGATTCCTTAAATAATAGATAAGTCAAAATTTAATAAAATATCCCCATCTGATCACCCAGCTCTAAAAATAATCGTTGCGTGTTTGCCCTGTTGGTGGGGCGTTGGAATGGGCACGCCTTTGCATGATGTTTATTTGAGAGAAAAGAAAATATTTTTGTTTAATGAGTAAAGGGATCATTATGAAAATAGAACCCTTACACACAACACATGGTCTATTCTAGCGTTTTCAAAAAAGTAATTTCAATAAGGTCTGACATGGTACTTCCATTAGGCTCAAAAACACACAATCGATAAGTTTTAAATGCATTTGGCCATTGAGTCATAAAAGTTAATTCTGCAACTTCAGTATTTGAATCCCAATGTGTATTGAGCTCTATATCTTTTCTGGCATCAACAGTAATCCAATTGCTAGAATCATACGGATCATCAATTGTTGCATCAACGGTATCAGCTCCTTGCACCACCCAGTTTTTTGGTAATCGTTCACGAAATTGATCAAATCTACCAGTCATAGTGTAATATTCGACTCTTTGTGGTTCATCAAAACTGTAACTCACATTTGCAGTATGCGGGTATACGATATTATCCGAAACCCAATGAGTCCAATCTTCATAAGGAGATTTTCCATCAAAGAGCTTCCATGCTTTATATTCTGAACTATAAGTACTATTAGTCTGAACACGTATATCGTCTTTAACAGTTGGTATCATCAGATTGATTCTTTTGTTCTCCATAAAATATAGGTCGATAATATCCGCCTCAATTGCGCCATTTACTTCCATTATACAAATACGATATGCGTTATAGATTCCTGGATCTTTTACTGTGAACGCAATAGTATCCGCTAGATTATCTGAATACCACTCAGATCCTATTTCAATATTTTCTCTTGAATCTATGGTTGTCCAATCAGAGTCATCCATAGGATCATCAGTAGTTGCACCTTCACTATTAGAGCCTTGTACAATCCATTTCTTAGGAAGTCTATCCTTATATTCATCATATCTACCATGAATCCTATATTCTCGTATACTTCTTTCTTCGTGGAAGTCATACATAATAACCGCAGGAAACACTTGCTTGCTATCAGACACCCAAAGAGTCCAAAGGGAGTCAACTGCATCAAATGCCTGCCACGCCTCATAATCACTAGTGAAAACAGAACTTGCTGTAGCATTATTTTTATAATCAATTGTTCTATCAATTGCATCTACTAGATCAGGATTAATATATGCAGGTAGTCCATTATCAAGGACATTTTGGTTCGATGATTGATCTACTTGCTGCTCTATGACACTACTAAAAGGACTACTTTCTAAGGAAGAATTATTGGACGTTTCATCTAAAGATGAAGGAGTTGCATTCGTAGCGGATGATGCTATAGAATTTGAACTCATAGAAGCATTTATACTAGACACCCCAGTATTAACCCCCGAAGAAAATTGGGTGTTGGGGGTAGAGGAATATACTATTAATGTACTACTCGAAATTGATGTTTGTTGACTACTTGAAAGCGTATCATCTTCAGTGACATTAATCTGACATGACATAGAAAGGAAGGTAAGTAAAGGCAAAAAATATTTTATGGCAATTTTCATATCAATCATTTTAATATGACTCCTTTGAATTATTAAACCATAAATATAGCCCCCCCTAAAGAGCTTTCCCTAAATCATGAGTGGCTGTGTAAAATACTGTTCACCACCAGTGAACACTCGTTGTTGAGGTTTGGAACAAAACAAATTGCTTATGTTTGTGAATTATTATTGATAACCATTAATTTATAACCAAAATAAATGGTTAAATCTTTACCACTCAAGTTTTTAATCCAATGTCTTGTTTTCATTGGAATCAAAAGCTCTTCTTCGCCATTATGCGTAAACTCTTTTTCCCAAAACTTATATAGACACTCCCCTTTATCAAGATAAACCAGTTCATCACATTCAATATGTAACGCCTATTCTATGATGGCATCTGTTTTGAAAGTGCCTTTACGGAAAGAGAAACCCCTTTCTATCCAATCATTTTTTAAAAGTGGATGCCCATTCGCCAGGATCGGAATTTTCAGTAAAGAGGAGCAAGTACATCTGAGTGGTACTTCCTATGCCAATATTCTCGTATCATGGTTCTATTTTCACTCAAGAATGCCTTCATTTCAACTCATTAATAGACCTAAAGGGCTTTTCTTTAGGAGTAACAAAAAAGTCACCATTTATACCCATTTATCAAAAACATAACCTAGAGTATAATGAAGTTGAGACCCCAATGCAGTTATTCAATAAAACATTACTTAATAGAGAAGATTTTTTTGAAGCAACATTTCTCACGGGGTATTTACTTGGAGGTAAAAAGGAAAAAAGTATACAAGATGACTTACGAGCAGTCGTTTGGATTTTAATTATCAAAATATGAATATCGAAAATTTTGATGCTTCAGATTTTTTTAAATACCAACGAGATCATACCGGAAAAATTATACCCTAATACAAACGGTCGCACGCTTCATTAAAGCATACAACCCCCATCTTCTCCGTAAAGCTCTCTGATTTACCTGATTCAATGTTCAACACCACATGCCAGATGTACACACCCTGATCTATAACGGTTCCCGATTTCATTTCAGTCAGTAATACACCGCCCTCATTATATACCGGTATATCCTCTGAGGCATCGTTTGGCGAATCTACGCAGCGTTTTTGCACTTCAGTGCATAGAAAAAACGTTGTGTGCTTCGGCTGTGTGTGGATCGTTGGAATGGGTATGCCTTGGCATGATATCTATTTGGGATAAAAGAAAGTATTTTTGTTTCGTGAGCGCAGTCGGGGAGGGCGGAACGATTTTTTTAGAATGTTTACCAAGTGACATCACCACAAGAAGCGTTATCAAAAGTATTACTTTCATAGTTCCTTGGACTACAAGTACCTGAAGTTATTTTATTTTTTCCACCTGTGATGCTGTTCCAATGCTTTGTTATACATTTATCTTCCTAGTGATCTATTTAGAAGTGCATCATCAATATTTCTTCTACTATCAATAACTGCTAAAATTACAATTTTCTTATTTTTTACTTTGTACATTATTCGCCACGGTGCAACAACTAATTCTCGATAAGATTTTATGTTCTGTAATTGTAATTCAGGAATAACCCTCCCTACTTTGGGGGTATCTACTAATTTCACACAGCGTTCTTGTATTTTAGAAAATTGTTTCTTTGCTGCGTCAATACTATCAGAGCTAATGTAATCAAGAATAGACTCTAAATCATATTGGGCACTCGGAGACCAAGCTACTGAATACTTCATTACTTATACTTTGATTTTAGTTTAGCGAAAAACTTGGTCTGAGTTTCAAAATCTCCATTTTCATATTCTTTTTCACTTTGTGACAAAAGCTTAAGAATTTTTAAACTATCTTGCATATTTTGATAGCTTTCAGGATCTACAATAACACCTTTAGCCTCTCCATTCTGGGTGATGAAAATGGGCCTATGTGTCTCATTGATTTGATTCAACACTTCTGAGGCATGTGCTTTTATATATGAAATTGGTTTTATATCTTGGACTAGATTCATAATATCCTCCAGTCTAAATATAGTACTTAATATGGTTCGATGTAATCTATTCTTTATATTATCATAATTAAATAATTTCAGTTATATATTTGTCTCAAATAGCCACATTCTGGATGATGGGGCGTACACAAAAACATTTTCTTCCCTGCATGCCTATGCAGCTCATGATACTATAGTATGGAGTATTTTGGACCATAAAGGCATTGATGGCTTAACCGTTCAAGCTATTGATACTGGAGATGGGTTTGAAAAATTAATTGATAAACTAAAAGTCCAATACATGCCTAAACGTTCCGAAAACGGCAGCAGTGAATTCCATATTTATGGGAATTTATTGATGCCTTTTCGTGTTGGGCCCAGTAGGTGATTATCGATACTTTATCTTTTTAAATTAACAGAAGATGATAATTTGAAATAAATAGACATCTATTATTTATTAATATCTTGTAACAATAATTGTTTTTTATTTACAACCAAAGTTCCAGCCATAAAATCATGTATTGCTCTACGATCTTTATTTAATTGCATAACAATTATTTCACTACACATCCAATATGTTTGAAATACTCCAATAACTATCATAATCATTGTCCTACTTTGTGCTATTACAATATTTCTCTCTGTAAATGTTAATTCTGAAAATTTATACAAATCAATATCTGTAAATATCAAGTATGTTGAAAAAGCAGTTATAAATGCGAGACTCAAATCAATAGAAGTTCGAATCATAGCATTTGAAAACTTAATTGAATTGTTGTCAAGTTTAACAACTTGTAAACCCATTATCATTTTGCCAATTGATGCACCAAATTTTGTTAATAAATAAATATTTAGACTCAAACACAATAACCAAAAAAACGACTGAAATACAGGGTATAGTCTTACAACATTATTTAGTATTAAGGGTTGTAGCAGAAAAAACGGAATCATAAAAACAAAACCATCAATTAAAACTGCACAAACTCTTCTTCCTGTACTGGCCAAATATGTTTTTTTACCTTTAGTATTTTCACCATTCCACAATCTGTATGATAAAATAAAACTCACAATTCCTAGCGGGATAGTAAAATACTTATCGACACCTTCAAAAGCTTGATTTGGATTGGCTTGACTTCCCATATCAGTAAATGGCATCATCACATATATAAATCCAAATATAAAAGCAAATACTGCTAACGTTTTTTTCATAAATTCTCCAATAGTTATGCCTATAAACAAGTTACACAAAAAGCCTATATCAAATTAAGATAGTAAATTAGCATTACATATACAGGGCTTCGATACTCTTTTAAAATTCATCAATTTGTTCAAACAGTTCTCTCTCCTATCGCCTATTGGGCCCAACGTTCTCTATTTATAGAAAACATTGCCTGCTATCGTTGTTGAGCCCAGTAGGTGATTGTCGATACTGTATCACTTAAAATATTATTACAAAATTTATGTATAACTAGGTTTATGTCAGCCTAAGCAATTATTTAGCTGACACCCACCCTCCACTTCTTACCCATCCTGGATTATTAAACAATGGTTCTTCTCCAGAAACAAGTAATAAGATAGCTTTTGTAGCGTCATAGATTAATTCAGCATCCTTATCATTAACATGAATTCCTGCGTGGATAAGATTATTTCGTTTAATTCTTAATTCATTTATGAGGTTATATATTTTTTCTGGTAGTAATTCTAATGAATAGAGAAATTCAATCCTTACAGAAGCTGTATAAACATTAAAATCAGAATATTTTTTCTTTCTTTTTTGATCTTCCGATGCAACTCCCTCAATAACTTTCAATTTCCATAATTTTTCAAGAACAACTTCAATAAATGACCAACGCTTTGGCGGAGTACGCAGTGTTTTTGCACTTCAGTGCGTAGAAAAAACATTGTGTGCTACGGCTGTTGGTGGATCGTAGGAATGGGCATGCCTTGCCATAATGTCTATTTGGGAGAAAAGAAAATATTTTTGTTTACTGAGCGTAAGCAGGGATGTTGGAGCGATTTATTTAGTCTATATTTCTTGTATTATATTGGGCAAATACTTTGTTAGCTATTGGTTGAATTGTCCACAATCCAATTGGGAAAAACCAAAATAGAAACATACTACCTATAGATTCACCCCTAGAAGCAACTCTTCCCAACTCTATGGATTTCAAAACTCTCCCTGGAAAATAAAGCATATACAGCATCCCAAACATAGCAGTTAAGTGCATTGGTATAATCAAAAATATCATCCATGATACATTTGGAATAATTTCAAATAATGTAGAGGCCATGAACATATAACAAAAAGAAAATGAAGATAAAAATATAAACTTCTTTACTTTCATTTGTTCCAGTCCAGAAACGAAAGATCTCAATCTTACACCGATCGATATAAACCATGTTATACCAATTAAAAATGCAAAGGCACTAAACAACCAAAGGTATTTAAAAGATTCGAAAACTTGTTCTGGATTTTCAAAATTTTGTTTTGAATTTGATGATATAAATTCTTGGACCATCAAAACTTGTACCGCCAATGGAACCAAAAACATCCCAATAAATAACTGCCAATGCTTAGCTTTAAGCAAAATATCAAATATTTTATTCATTCTTTCTCCTTATAACGCCTTAATTGAGCGGATCACTAGTGATGCCGCTCCAATGTTTTGTTATACTCAATCCCAATATTCGTATTCATAACTAAATTTTCTCTGAAAACCTCTTTCAGATCCAATATATTTTTGAAACACCACATCACCTACATCATTATAGTCAAATATATTTTTTGTTTTAGATATAGTTTGATTTCCTTCATAGAAGGAAGTTGATTCATGAACGACCGAAACAAGATAATTATCTTTATATGTATTAAATATTTTATGTCTCACACCTCCATCTTCTCCAGACTGAGTATACATTACAACATTTATTGGGGCATCGTATGTATAGGAATAATCATAATCCCCATCATATTTATACACCAATGCTCCTTTTAAATCATAACGGTATCCATTAAAAATACTTGTATCATTTTTAGTAAAAAACACTTTCACGCTATAATCATCATAATACTTATACCATTGTATATTTTTTTCTGATACAACACTGACTAAGCGCCTGTTTTTATATTTAAATTCTTTAGTTCCACTTCTACTTTTTTCTTTCTGCAGGAAACCCAAAGAATCAAACTCCAAAATGACGACATAAGCTATTGAGTCTGATTTTGTACTATGCACATTGATAATTTTACGTTTTAAATTAGTAGTATCACGAACAATAAATCCATATACAGATACATCGAAATAATTATTAGTAATTCCGTTTACATTTGACAAAAGTCCTAAAATACAAACCAGGAATACTCCAACTACATACATCTAATTAAACTCCTTATACAATAGACACAATATAATAAAATAGGCCCACCATAGACGGTGGGGCGTACCAAACAAAAATATTTTCTTCCCTGCATAACTATGCAGTCTCCCAAATAGATACCCTGTCCATTCCTATGTCCATCAACTATAGAAGTACGCAATAAAAATATTCCACAAATCTACTCCTATCATACAGTCAAACTCACACGACATTTGTAAAAACCCGCAAAATGAATTGATATAGCGGGTGATAAACAACATATGCGCATTATGCGGACAGCGCGATAACCACCCATCTAGCAGAAAATACTTAGATTAAATGGGGTAGACTTACCCCAATGTAATGATCCGTTCAATCTCCTCACGACACGCAACAGCAACCTCTCGCTGCCTCTCCCGTGCAACCGTATTATCCTCAAACACATCACCCACAATAACAATATTCTCATCATTAGTCCTATTAGCAGGCTCCGTATAGTTAAATGATCCAAAGATAGTGACCGCATCATCAATCACCATGAGCTTATGATGAAGCTTCCCGAGGCCTCCCTTATTACCAATGAGCGAGATGCTAATGCCCGCCTCTACAAGGTTATGAGTGGCGGCCCATTTTTGATTCCCCTGAAGCCTATCCAGTACACCGGTAATCTGCACACCTCGTTGCTGTGCTGCAATCAGCGCATCATCAATACCAGAACTGTGAGCAAAGGTAAAGACCGCAAAGTCAATCCGCACTCGTGCCTTAAGAATTTGCTTCATAATCTCTAGTTCAGGAGTATGGTCGGGGGAGAAGAGTACCCTGATTCTGATTCGGTCTACGGTACTGTTAATTGGGGCTACGCTTTTCATGATGCTCTCACGACCAAATCTCCCTGATTTAATCTCATCGAACTCAATACGAAATTGATTGGCGATAGTCTTATTATGAATAACGATCACATGGTTCAGGTTTTTAGTCACCCCAGTGTCGGTAAAGTTCGTTGAGCCCGTGAGAACCGAATCACTACATGTCATAAACTTTTGATGAAAGATTGCGCTATTAAAATCAACCTTCACGTCGATATCTGCCCGATATAAGGCACTGAAGAGTTCTCTGTTTATTTCGTGGCTTCCCGATGGTTCAAAAGGGGATACTTGTTTCCGAGAGGCCAACAGATAACTCTGCTCAAGAACGATATCAATAACGACTCCTCGACTGCGTGCCCGTATGAGCGCCTCGGTAATCTCTCTATTGTCTATCTCCTGAAGAGCCACACAGAGGTTCTCTCTCGGTTTAGCGTCATCAATAAAGCCAATGATTGGTTCTAACAGTGAATCCGGCCCGCTTTGCTCCTTTGGGCCTAAATAGAGCTTGAAACTGCGTGCACTATAGCTCATTAGTAACGCTCCGTAATTTCTATATAGGCCGGCTCACTCGACCGAAACAAGAAGGATACCCCAATAAATACCCGAAAGATATCATCAACCATCCGCACATTATACAGGTCTTGCCCTTTCTCTGCTTTAACAAACACACCGACACCAGAAGGATACGTAAAGTTCCCAAAGAGTGATACATTGTAAGGAGTGATCTGAGAGTGCTGAGAGGGGAGATACTGAGCCGATACTCCATACCGAAGTTGCGTCATTTCATTAAACATCATAAGATAGTGATGCCCTGCTACCTCAACCAAATATCTGTTCATTGAGTAGAACTTCGTATCAAGCGTATTATATCCGGCAATGGAAAAGCCAAAGAGCCGATCAATATAGCGCGTATACCCCAAAGTTACCTCAAGAGCATCTTCTACCATTCCTGTACCTGGGTAAAACCCCATAACCTTCATGAGCTTTAATTTACTTCGTACAAAATTTGTAGAGAACTCTCCACTTTTTCTATTGAGTTGTTCACCCAGGTTGAGTTCATCTAAGTTACTGTACAGAGCCTGACAGGTTGAGTCTGCATCTTCGGAGCTCCCAAAAGCACACCCCGATTGACCATTAGAATAATGCCCATGTTCAATCATAGGAGTAATAAAACTCTTGATACTACTCACATATCGGGTAGGGGCATAAGAGGCGGATACTCTATAGCTCGGCATTATCACAGGCATTGAGTTTTTATACAGCATCCTAATGTGTGGGTCAAAGATGATTGAGAGCCTTTGATAGGTACTATCCTGATAGATAAATGGGGTAACGCCATCTATAAAGGGCATTTTAAGTATCGGTCGCGCTTCCATAACTACTTTTTCATTAAAATCATTCCCCGTCGGAGTACTCCACCCTATAAATGGAGTCTCCTCTAGGGTTTGATATTGAGCAAATAAAGTTGTTATTAAGGTCAGTAATAATAGTTGTATTTTTTTCATAAATATCTCTCTTCAAATCGCGGTTTTTTTTATTTAAACAGTGCGAAGCACTTTACACAACACATCCGCATTGATCCCCACAACCAATATCACCATTTCCACTCCAACCATCAACAAAGGAAAAATTCCATTTTTTCCGAGCCAATAAGGGAATAGCTATGTGTTCCAGCTCTCTGCGAAGAGAAGCGCGCCTGGTCACAATGCTAGGCATTGTTGCTCGGCCAAGCAACCGGGGGCTCCCAAAGGGTACGCGCTTCGGCGTATCCATTGGTGGGGGTCTGGGGGAGAAGCCCCCGGGAACTCAAATAAAAAACCAATAAAATTAAGGGAACACATAGAACGCATATCCCAAAATCATCAAAGAAGAACGAGCCTCCCCGTTGCTTCCAACGCATTATTGGCCGAGAAAAACTCACTCCCATGCGTATAACGAACCTTAAGAATAGAGAACGAATCCTCATCCTTGCAGAGCTCCTTAATCCGACCAAAGTTACGATTACTACACTTGGTGAGCCACACGCCCTCTGAAAGCGCGAGGTTTTTTTGAAAAAGTCCTGATTGTTCCATGGATTGCAGTTTGTCTTGTGGGCACTGAATTACGGTCAGGAAGTCGAAATTGTTTGGTATTGATATATTCATAATTACCTCTCTTGGTAGGTGTAAGCGAGTGCACCGCTTATTCTGCTCGTGATGCACTCACCATATACAGCTACGCTACCTCTTCTTCAAATTCAATCTCTTCTTCTATGCCGTCTTCAGAATCCATAGGGAGGAGTACTTCATCCTCTTCTATGGTGTTTTCCATCCGAGCTTTATTATTTTGAGAGCGCGAGTATTTACTAAAGAATTTACGGAGTATTTTTTTGTCTTTGTTAAACACCAAACGAGCCCATCTGAGAACAGTAGCCTCTTCGAGTTGAAGTAATGTGATCACCTTATCACGAATTTTGCGTTCTTCAGTTACCGCAAAGCGATGGAGCTCTGCATCTTTTTGAATCGTACCCACTTCAAATGCGAGATTGGCAGCATTTTTGAGTTGCTCAAAATCGAAGTTGATATCTTCGAGTTGTGTACGAATTGCATCAGAAGGGTGTGCAAGAATATGGAGGTCTTCAATAAGGTCAGCAATGGTTCTCCCTTGTGACACCTCTTTGATGAGCTTTGTTACAGCATCATTGCCAAATGCAACAAAACGATACTCGTTAAGGAGGTCGTTACGGAGTTCAAAAGCCAGAGGGGAGAGTGCCTTCCAGCGTTTACGACTTTCGCTATATGAGTCGGTGGCCCATGCCATACGACTCTGTGCATGGCGGTATGCACCGATAAGCTTCTCTAATCTTGTTGAGATTTTGGTGTCGAAGTTCTTATCGAGAAGACGCTTTTCATTGTGTTTAATTATGGTGATCAAGCCCTCTACCTCTGTCGAAAAAATCTTGAGTGGTCTGTTGGGTCGGGTTGTTTCATCATCGGGTACCGATTGAATGGTTTCGTACATCTCATCGAAGTACTCGGCGCTTTTATTCTCAGAAAGGGTAGAGAATAGTGCTTCTTTAGTGTTGTAGAGTGTATTATCTGACATTGATAATCCTTATATAATTTGAATTAAGTTATAGCCCTTATAAAACAAGGGCTGTTGTAGGTGTCCTTAAAAGAATATGCGCAAAAATCGTACGCGTCCAATTAGTTGTATCATACTGTTTCTCAGGATCGGGCACAATACTATTATTTTATCAAGACGTTTTCACTCAACTCAGAGAGAAAAATGAGCGCTCTTTTTAAATGTGACGTTTCTGTTATTTAAACATAATATGGTAAACATTATTTTACCTGTTTGCTTACAAAAAGTGAGCGAGTTGTTAGGTGCTTTCTAGTTATTTATGGGAGAGTATTTGTTGTGCGGATAGTCTTTTTTAAACAAAAATAAAAAGTGTTGTACTTGTTGTGGGGAGTAGTTGTGGTACTCAATAAATCCTTTGTATATAAGGTTCAAAATGGTACGTATTGTTTTTTAGAATGGGTGTATTGTAATTAATTACTGTATAAAATTGTTGTATAATGACGATAAATATAATTGATACACTGCTTATGATGTATTGTTGTTTGTTCCAAAAGTGTTCTTATTTGTATTGTCATTATGTTTCTCTATAATTGGATAACTAGCATGGATATTGGTAAGCTATTAGTCTGTTCTTATGACCTACATTTGAGTGTGAATACCTGAGTCGTGCAATTGAATATCCTAAACTCAACATTACCGAGCTGACCCATAAAAATGAGTGTCCGAATCATTAGGTGGAATGTCCAATGAGTAAATGAGAGTGTCCGAGTGATACATGCGAAAGTTACGCACCCACTCGGATAGGGGATTTTGAGACTATGATACTTCTTTAGCTTATTGGTACACCTATTCTTACTATTTAGATAGTAACCTCAACCATTAAGGCATCATAGGGAGTGAGTCGTGTTATTCATTTGCCTCTTGGGGTAGGAGAACATATATTATACTGCGCAGTACAGTGCTGTACACTGGCCATTGAAAGGTGACGCTTTTTAATAGAGAGTACTATTGGGATAAGGCTGATAGTGAGCATGCCTGTACAACACGACTTATGGGGAGTGTGATAATGAAAAAGAAGAGTGCACCACAGACATTATACGATATAGAGACTGACCGTATACCTGAAAGCCCAGAAGGGTGCTATACCTATATACTCAATGAGATACAGGCTGCTCCTCTAAAAGATTTTACTTTTCCCTACCAGGGGATTGGACAGTTTTTCTATGAGGCAGAAGAGCTGGGCTATATGGCAGTAAAATACCGAAAGGGGCTCATAGAGGCAGGGTTTACTCTGAGTCTCGCTCATACTGCAATCATCAGGGCTCGCGCGGGCATTCATGCTGATATACTCTACAATGGTGGTATCCCTCTTGATGATAGTCAGCCCGGTAGTTGGACTGAACGCTCTCCAGATGCCTTCGCCATTCGCACTCAAATGGTACGGCTGTTTAAGTTGGTGTATAAGAATGACCCCGTTAAAAAACGAGAGATGCAACAGCTCAACACCTCACGGGCTATGGGGAGCGTCCTTCAAGATATAACGACTCTGTATACCATTGGCAGAGATATTGACCCACAATCCACACGGGTTGTACTCAATCCTGCGCTCTTTGATAACGCTGAGCAACTGGTTAATGAGTTGTCGGGCCTCCAGGCTACAATACATTTTGCAAGTATTGAGATGAAAGAGAAAAAGGATATTCGAGACCGGATAATTACTCTGTTAAAAGACCCGGTCATAGATATTCGTGACTGGGCTGATGTAGCCTTTGGTAATATGCCCAGTATCCGCAAGGAGTTTAATAGTGACTACTGTAGAAAGAAGTATTTGAAGCGGAAGAGGGGGAGGGTTGCTTGATGGGAGTCTATCGTCGCCGCTCTTCGTTTGAGAAGAATGTTCTTGCAGCTTTAATCTTTAAATTGGAAAATTACACACAACAAGAGAATGTATTATAGTCTGACCTAGATGTTTTACCAAAGTCATGGCAATTATAATTGTAAAATAAAATTATACATACTTTAATTCAGGTCTACAATTACACAAGAGAGTAAGCGTAGTTTTTAAGGTGCTTACCCATGTGTTCTGTTAGTGCGTTTAAAATAAATATAAGTATAAATAATGTCTACTGTTTATAAACTGTTGCAATTTATAAGGTTATGATTTCATTAATTTTTTCTATTTAATTAATAACGTTGCATATTATCTTATTTTTTTGGTATTTGCTTACCATACCCATTTTTAGCCCTTAGTACAAACCTCTAATAATTCGCAGGTTTTCAGTGAGCCGATCAGGTATTGTCTGATTGAATCTATTTATGTAAATGTTATATATGTCTTTTACCTTTGGTTTAAGGCAGGTATGAGTATTAATTCAATAGTATTCACTTTCATAATAATCTTTGGAATTACAAATTCTTTTTGCGGCGATTGGGATGTTTTAAATCCTATTGATGTAGGTCAACAAGCGGCATATGATGATTTGGTTGCAAAAATTATTTTAGCAAATGGGACAGTTGGCCCGCATACAATTAATTTACCCGAAAAAAGTGAATTCGTATTTCCAATAACGACATTGAGAAATAAAAATGGATACACTGCTTTGCCGTTTATAGATCAAGAGATAATTGTAAACGCTAACAATTCGAAGTTTTCAATTCCAAATAGTTATACAATAGAAACACTTCGCTTTTTTTTCGTAGAGTATGGAGCTAAATTAGAAATTAATAATCTAACACTTGATGGGGGTTCTGCAATAAATGGTGGAGCTATTTATAACGCAGGTTCTCTTATTCTTAGAAATACTACCATAAATAATACCAATAAGAAGTTCCTTAATGAATTACGACAAAAGCGATATGGTACCTCTACAACCGAAATAGGAAATGATGGTGCCATATTCAATAACTCAAGATATTTTCCAGGAGAAGATAATAATATAATGGCTTCTCTTAAAATATATAATTGTCATTTTGTAGGTAATTTGGCGCAATGGGGAGGGGCAATCACAAATCTTTATGGGAAAGTAGACATATATAATTCAGAATTTTTAAGAAATACTGGATTAGGACATGGTGGTGCAATTAGTAATGGTAGGAATTATACTGCATATGGTTATGAAATACATAATAGGGTTGTGAATATATATAATACACGGTTTATTGAAAATGTAGCAGGTGATCAGGATGATATAGTGGTTAATCTCGATGGTGGTGGAACAAATGTAGTTCATAGGATGGCACCAGGTGGCGCCATAGATAACCAGACAGTGATGAATATTCAAAATTCGTTTTTTTATAAAAATGTGGCACTCGAAGGTGGAGCAATTAGAAATGCTGGCTTGCTGAATATAGATAATTCCACTTTTGCACAAAATCGAGTGTATCGTTCAGCAGTATTTTCAGACATGTCTGATGATGTTGATTTTAATAGCTTGATTACTGCTCGGGGACTACCAAGTGACCCAATTGTTGCCGTATCACAACCACTTCTTCCATATGTCGCCCCTAATTTTCCATTTGGATCAGATATTCCCGGTACAAAACTGTTAGACCCTGTAAATGGTGGGGTATTGTCTAATAAATATATTTTTGCCCCGGTTCGTGCCCTCATTACAAATTCAACTTTAGCATATAATGTCTCTGAAGTATGGGGAGGTGGAGTGTTTGCTGAAGCTACTTTAGGAAGTGTAAGTATACATAATGTCATATTATCTAATAATGCCACATA
This sequence comes from Fibrobacterales bacterium, assembly GCA_051532055.1. Taxonomy (GTDB): domain Bacteria; phylum Fibrobacterota; class Fibrobacteria; order Fibrobacterales; family JAOPTW01; genus JAOPTW01. The sequence goes on from JAOPTX010000003.1 coordinate 143,574, forward strand.
TCACCCGGACAATACTACCAGTAGTCCGAATTGTAAAGGGTACCTACATATGTGGCTTGGGAGTGATGATAGAAATGTTATACCTGATCTCACTGGATGTGCGGTAATTAATGGTTCATCAAATATTATTGGCTCAGACCCAAATTTACTAGAATTAGATTTTTCAACAGGGGTCTATCCTATTGATATGACTTCTTCAGCAATTAATATGGGGAGATTTACTCAAATTAGTGAGTACGATCAACGAGGATTAAATCGTCATTATGGTTTTTTAGATATAGGGGCTTATGAATATCATCCGGATGCCGTTACTATGTGCGAAGAGCTTGAAGATGGATATCAAGTGTCGGTTGACAAACTAGCTGATGATCATTTGAGGTACAGTGTGCTATCAAATAAATCGCTTTCTCAGGCCCGGGCAACTGTCTATATAGATAGGAACGGAACTATAATTCCGTTATTTGGATACCCTGATTCCCCGAATCCTGTAAGTCTCTGTGATACGAAGGTCAATGGCGTTCAACAGTATTGTTTTGAACATACGGGCTATGATTACCAAAATTTAGACGAAATAATCGTTCAATTCGAAGTTGATGATGGAGTAAACACTGCTTATCCAGATATATACACATACATTTATGAAGGTGACCAAGCAAACGAGTTTATAGAGGTTAAAGATGATGGTAACGTTCACTATTCCCTTACATTAAATCAACAAGTATCTACTATAAATTTTTGGTCAAAAATAAATGGTACAGAATTTGATTTAGGAAATGTTAAGAGTTCAGAACAAGATAATCTTGATGGTACATTTACTTATTTGTTTGATCATAGTAAATATCATTATTCTAAAGGAGATATTTTAGAAGCGAGAGTAGAATATACTCTACCTCCTTCGGATAATTATTTTTTACCAGGGCCAGACAATACTGTATATTCATCAGAAATTCAGTATGAATGGGGAATGGTTCCAGAAATATCGCATGAGATTCTTTCACTTGGCGAGGTCAAGATTACTGTAACATTTTCTGAATCCAAGGATGCAATCAAGGCTCTAATAAAACGTGTGAGTAATGTTTTTCCTGAAGTGTCTATCGATCTCTCTACAGAGGTACATGATCCTACGAATAATACCTGGTCTTATAGTGCATTATTTCCTGCATATTATTTCAATACTGGTGACATTCTTGAACCAAGAATATGGTCATCTGTTTCAATAAGAGGTGAAGAGTTTGTACCAGGTGCTGATGCAAGTGTATGGGGGGATGAATTTGAATATGACTATGTATTCAATTGTACAGCCGTTTTACCTGATGGCAACTATTATATGAAAAATACTAATAGTAATAAATGTGTAGAAGTAGAAAATAATGGTACTGAAAATGGTGCAAATATTAGACAGTGGGGATGTAATCAAACCAGTGGTCAGAGATGGGAAGCTACTCATTTAGGTGATTGTATATATGAACTCCGAGGAGAAAATTCTGGTAAACTACTAGAAAAGTCAAATTATGGAAATGATGTAAACGTACATCAATGGTGGAGTGATCCTTCAAATTCTTATCAACAATGGCGGCTAACAGAAAGTGGTGTAGGCTCCTACACATTAAGAAGTATGAAAAATGAAGATAAATGTTTAGATGTGGCTTCTGCGGGTGTTAATGACGGCGCGAATATTCAAGCGTATGATTGTAATGACACAGATGCTCAAAAATTTCAGTTTGAAGAATATGTGTCTGGTTCGTTATCTGGTGCATATAAAATAATGAATGAACTCAGTGGTAAATGCTTGGACGTTCAAGATGGTAGTTATGCAGATGGGTCAAATATTCATCAATGGGATTGTTATGATACAAATTTACAACGTTGGGAAATTATACATGTATCAGGCGATGTTTATGGTTTTAGAAATGTTCAAACTGGAAAACTATTGGATATAGAATGGGGGGGCGGTGGTTCAAATATTCAACAATGGTACAGTAGTAGTGTTGGAGGTAGCCAACAATGGAAATTAGAATTACAAGGTAATGGCAGTTATATATTTAAATCAATTATCCGTTCAGGGGAATGTATGGAAATATCTTGGGCTTCAACGTGGGCTGGTGCAAATGTTCAATCTTATAATTGTTTATGGAATGGTGCACAGCGTTTTTGGTTATACAGGTAATAAGGTAAATCATGTTAAATAATGTTAAAAATATATTGCTTGTTTTGTCTTTTGTCCTTGTAAATGGTTTTGGTGCTACCTATAACTGTGATGACGCAGGTTGGAGTAATGCTAAGAATGCAACATTTACAGAAGATGAAGCTACTATTGGAAATGTTGTTCGGCAAACCCATGGACCAAGTGCACCGGTATCAATTGTTCCAATGGGGGGTGATGAATATCATGTACAAAATATTAATATCAAATTCTGGACCAGTACAAATTCAGGAATAAAACGGATTTCAAAAATTCATATAGGGACAGGAGTTAAGCTTTCTAAAAACGATAATGACCCAACTAATGATGGATTACCTACAAAGTTTAATGAGGTTAGGACACATGTCGGTGAATTGTCAGCGCTAGAAGAAATAATTATTGATGGTAGAGCCGATTGGGTCGGCGCAACTATAGACACTGTTCTTTTTTATGAGTTACAGGATGCCTCTGTAGAATTTAAATTTTTAGGAAAAAAATATAAGCATTCATATATATTAGAATTAGGGGGGCTAACTTTATTAAAATATTTAGAGATTGAAAATACTAATTTAAGCCTTGTTAGTGAAACTCTAAATTCTATGAAAGTACTCGATGAAGTTTACTTAAATAATAATAGGATCACCTATGTTGGAATTAAATCACCTGATGATGCTGTAACACCAGCCCTTCCTTGCAGAAAACTTAAAGTGGTTGACTTACGAAATAATTATTTCACTAATAACGATTTTGAATACCTAGAAGTGGATACATTCTATATTGCAGATAATTATCTCAAAAATTTCCCACTTTTTAACCTAAAAAATGCCGTAAGTACAAAGTTAGACGCCTCTTATAACTTGATTTCAAATTATAGTTCTAGAGGTCTCTATGGAAATACTGATACACTATTACTCAACAATAATATTGTGGCCTTCTTCAGTTTGATTGCTGCTAAAAATTTTGAAAAATATATAGATTTGCGAGATAACTATATTAAGTATATTTATCCATCGGGAGAAACATTACCTACTGGTCAAGTCGTTAAACTTGATGGGAATGTTTTTTGCAATATTAAAGAAATTGCTGAAATGGATTTGCTTGAAGGGTTAGATCCTATAACGTTTCACAATGACCTTATTACTCCAGAGCGTGATTGGTTGAATGATGCGAATCCTCGCTGTGGTGAAGAACTCTTAGATTTAAAAATATCTTCAAATTGTCTTCAAGGGACGACAACACCATCTGGTGTTATTAAAGCTTATAGTAATACTGACTATGATATCGAGGCCGAGGTATTGCCAGGCGAACCCTATGAGTTTTCTCACTGGGAGATTATACACCCAGATCCTAATGTTACTCCTGAAACAGAATTACCCCATATAGATGATGTTTTTTCAGAAAAAACTAAAGTCAGAATTTCAAAGGATAGTGAAATAAAGGCGGTTTTTAAGAAAGTAGGCACGCATACTGTGAGTGTATCAAAAAAAGGTGATAATGATCAGGCATTGGTGTTCCCTAAAGGGACATTCAATTTTAACGACGGTCGATACTTTGCTCCATATTATTTCTTAAATAATCAATCACCTTATCTATTTAAACAATGGCTTCTAAAAACAGGATCAACAGAAAACCCAATTACCTTTCCTTCTCGGGTAACTGCTGATATGGAAATTATCGCAGAGTTTATACATGACCCAACATCATTTGTTGAACTGTCAATTGATAATCCCGCAGAGATCTCTTATGTTACAGATTTAAGTAGAGATTATAACAATGAAACAGCTGGAGTGATCGACTGGAATGTTCCCTTTTATTTGCCTCCTAACACAGAATTCTCTTTAACCACTACATTGGCGCCAGGGTATATTCTAGATAGGTGGACCTTGTCAGGTGTACAATTGGTTAGTGAAGTTGGGAACGTCGCTACATTTCGTGTTGACAATGTTACACTGCCTGCAACCGCTTCAATAGTTCCTGTAGTCCTCCCAATGTTTCACATTTATTTAGGGCCTTCACAGTCAATTACAGATCACTGTTACCATGGGGAAAGTCAAGATGTGAATGTTGAAATGGTTGTACTCACTAACTATGATAATGTGCTCTATGGAATCATCGCATTAAAAGAAGATGACCCATTTGAGCAAGATCTAACATTATTTATTGATCATATTGCTGCACCTGCTGGTGATGTTGTTGATGGTTATGATAAAAAATATGTAATCAACTACAATCGAAATTCAATACCTTCAACAGCCATATCCAATATGTTCTTCTATACATGGGATGGTTCAAAATGGATATTTGGTGGAGATGATGAAAATAATGGTGTACCGGGTCCAGACCTTCAATTTAATGTTAATGCAATTACGGGAACTCAACTTTTACCTCAGGATTTAACAGCAAGTACCTGTAATTATGCATTTGTTGAGAATTCATTATATGAGTTTAGGATAACTCTCCCAAGCTCTTCTAGTTCTATTAAATGGAAATTACAAGGTGAGACATGCGAATTTGATGCACTTCCTTTAACGTATAATTTATTGACCAATAATTCTGCGCCCCGCCTATCAGTCGATGGAGATGTTGCTGACTGGGGATTTATCAATGGTTCGGCTTGTCCATAAGGTTTTTTATGTTATTTAAATCTATTACTTTTATATTAATTTGCTCAATAGTTACTACTGCGCAATTCATTATTGATGAGGGAACAATTAGAATTGTTCTATCCAAAGAAGTGAATGCAGATTATTCTGAATATTTTTTGAAATCGGAAAATAGTACAGAGCGAAATGTGCAGTATTCTAGCCCTCAAATTACTTCTCAAAATATCGAAGAGTTCATTCCCATAAATTTATCTTTCAATGCATCTGAAGAGATTAAAGTAACCGAAGCTCGTAAGACATCTTATAATTCGACTACAAATGTTATCGAAAGTTATGGGAAATATGTGAAACCATTTATTCTAGGTAGGGGAGATATAGAGTCTATATCATTGGAGCCAATAAAGGATATAGACATGGTTGGGGACATAAACTTAAATGGTATTTGCACAGAAAAGGTAGAGCTAATATTGAGTACTACTTCCTACTTTGTTGATTTTTATGGAGGGTATCATGCCATTACAAGTTACAAAAAATATACAGATGCTGTTTCTGGTACTATAAATTTCTCTTTCCCATCTATCCCTACAGGCTTAAGTGGATTTGGAATTATTAATGCTCGAGTAAAATGTGGTAATAATGGATATATATTGGCAGATGAAAATGAGTTGTTATCTGTAAGAAGAGATTTCTCAATTTCAACATCCTTGAATGTGGGATCGTTGAATTTTAACTTAGCACAAGCATCCCTGGGAACAGCTGATGTGTCGGGTACCTTTGGAACTCTTTCGGGACCCGAGACTCAGACGCCGCAAGAACAAATATTTACATTACTTAATGAAAAAAGTACAGCAGCTGTTTTTCTAAATAATAAGGAAAACATAAGTGTAGATATGGTATCTAATACATATACAACATCTATTCCTGTAGAAATGAGCGGTAGTACATTTATTGGGTATGCAAATTATTCTTGGATTGATAAAAACTTGAATTATGGGTTTTCGTCAGACAGAAAAAACAAAACGAGTATGTATCAATTCACTGTAATGGACGGAGGGAATGAAATCGTTGATTTGGCCCCTACTTATAATGGGCCAAGTGATTATGGCATGGGTCGAGTAAATTTTGAAAACCTAGACAATACTATTGATATTCTTTCAGTTAAAGTTGGATATATCAGGGAAGCAACTGAATTTGATGGTGGTGAATATGGTTATACTATTATTAAAAATGGAGATATAGGGTACTTTCCAATTTTTCACCCGGGTACTTACAAATGGGGGATACATACAGAAACAACAGCTAAAATGACTGTTGAAGAAAAAATGTACGGAAATTTGAACCGACATTCTATTAAGACTACGGGTGAAATTACACTTTCTGGAGGGGCAAACAATAGTTCTAACGATCATACAATCGATATTACGACTGGTGGCATTCCATACCTTATGGAATATAGTATTCCAACAGGTCAAGCATCCTTTTGGGTAGAAAGTGATAATATTGCCTATAGTGATTTGGAAGTCTATGTGGAAAATGCTGAATCTAAAGGGTTGTTCACAAGACAATTAGTTAATGTACATGCCGGAGTCGTAACAGCAGTTGTAACACCGGGAGTATATACTGGGTTTGTATCAGCATTATTTAATGGAAAAAAAGTAAAAGTAGGGGAAATAAATTTTAAAGTTGTAGCTGGTGATAAAATACTTGTTTCAATAAAAGGATCACCAGTAATTGACTTGGCTGAGCCTATCACCTCTGCCGGTGATGGCACCTGTGTTTCAAGAAATAGTTTTAATGTGTCAGGAACAGTTGATGGTGTTTCGGGAGAAATAATAGAAATTGTTGGATTTGAAATATATGATGGTGGAACGTATGGCCCAGAGTATCAGATACCATATACGGCAGCCGGAACAACTCAACAGCCATATCTGTACACGTTTTCTGATGTATATTCTGTTATTGATGTTGCTGATGAAAAAGTAAATTTTGCATTGAAAGTAAAAACAGATAATAAGACATCCGTAATAGCACGAACAGTTATGTCAGATGCAAGTATACCTCTTTTAGCAATTACTGACCCACTAACTCCATATACAGCAGCAACTGACCAAACTTCAATTCGAATCAAGGGTCATGTTACAAATAGTACTTCGCCTATTACAAGAGGATATGCAACCAACGGAATAACCACAAAGGGATTTAATGTTGGGTCAGGGAACAATTTTGAATTTCCTTTTCCAATAAGTAGTGGATTAAATTCTATAGAAATTAAAGTTGAAAATAAATGTAACGAATCTAATGTTGTGCAACTCGAAGTTACTGTACCTACTGCTCCTCAAGCAATTTTTAATTGTCAACTCGCACAAGAGACCTCTATTATTGGTGAAAATATGATTTTGGATGGAGCTATGAGTAGAGATGAAGATGGATTACCTAATCCACTCACGTATACGTGGTATAAAAATAATACTCCTATATCGGGTATGACCGATGCTTCAGCTTTTTTCCCAATCACTGTGAGTACTCCAAGTCCCATTGCTATGAAATTGTGTGTAAGTGATGGATTAAATACTGATTGTAGTGCGGATTGCTCAATCACTCCTTTTGAACATGATGTCACAGATTATGTAGATATTACAGGGGTTATTGATGATCTAACTGGTCCCATGATTTCAGGCAATACTATTTATACTGTAGCTAGTGGGGAAGTTAAGTTTTTAAAAGTTGGATCACCAGAGCAAGAATCAGTGAATGCTATAATTACAGCAATCCCAAACTACTTGGCTACGATTCAATTACCAGTGTCACCTACTATTTCTCAAGTAATCGCATATCAAGAATTACAATGGCAAGATAGAAATGGTAATTCAGGTGTTCTAAAAGACAGCTGGTGGGAAGACCTTGCCAAAGCGCCTCAAATTGATCCTGCAACAAATTATATACATGACTTCACGCCAACATTTAATGGCGAATATGACTACTTAAAAGGGGATATACAATTTTTAAACATAATCAATTATTCTGTTGACCGAATAGATGTGATGTATGAACGTCGTGAACAGTCTGGAATGGGAGGAAAAGAAGAGGGGACAGTTATTTTGGTTGGTGGGAATCACGAAGTTTTGATACCGATTCGACACCCTGGGGTTTATACATGGGGTAGGCCACATAATACAACAGCTGTTTTAGATGTTGTAGAGGCTCAAAGTCCAAATACATCTGGTAGTATATCTTTTTCTAAGGTAATAAATGCATCTGGTAATACCGATCCACATGTTCATGTTCAGACAGCGTCAAATTCCATCGCCTTAACTGGCCAAGTCTATGAAATACCTACTGCTCGATTAAAAGTTACTTTAAATGCATCAGTTGCACTTACTGATATTGCAGTTGATGTTGAAAGATTAGATAGTGATGAAACAGATTTTACTGGATCATTTACACGAATCGTTAATGGCAGTTCCAATGAAATTTCACTGATTCTTATTCCTGGTCAATATAGAGTAGTGGTTAAAGCAAATGGTAGGAAGTTTTTTGGTGAAGTACAAACAACGATAATGAGTGGTGAAAATAAAGAAATAGAAGTTGATGAAGATCCGGATTTTACAAGCCCAGTACAACAAACACCATATATAGGTGCTTCGGCATCTACTTGTTCTCCTGTAACCATCAATGGTTCGGTATATACTGATGGTACTGCAATAACTACTTTGACTATGACAGAGGTTAATAATGGCAATATCGTATCCTTAGTACCTGTAGATGAAGGCGCTGATAGGTGGTCTTTTTCTTTACAAAATTACGTAGTCCAAAGCCCATTAAATAATAGGTCTGAATTATTGTTAACAGCCCAGCTTACTTCTGGATTAACGTTAACCAAGAGTCTATTTGCTTTTTCAGATAATATATTGCCTATTTTGAATATTGTGAGCCCGGTAGGAAGTAATATTATTGAACATAGTGCTACTGAAGTTACCCTTCAAGGGACCGTAACCAGTACTGGAACACAAATTCAGAGACTTACAGTTAACAATAGTGAGGTTTCTTTTAGTTCAGGTGGATTATTTTCAGAAACATACCCATTGAATTTAGGCCCGAATACTTTTGATATTGAAGTGGAAACAATTTGTAATAATTCTACTCATTCCATTTCTGTTATTAAAAAATCTATTCCGAGAGCAGTTGTAGATTGTGATAAAATAAAATTTTATGACATTGTTGGATATGCAATGCCTGCAGATGGCTCTGGGTCACATGATTTAGATGGTGATGCTCTTAATTATAGCTGGACTATTGATGGTCAGTCAAGTTTTCCTAACCAAAGTGATGTAACGTACACGGTGCCTAATAGAAATTTTGATGTTGCCTTAACGGTAACTGATGTAGATGGGAATTCGAATACTGCAGTATGTAACGCAACCCCTAAAGATCAAAAATTTAGTGGCGACTGTATGACAACAAAAACAATATGTGGAATAAACTATGAAGATGGGCCTCCCTATTCCAACATTTATATTCAAAATAAAGATAATGTTCTTTACTTCCTTTTAGAAACGTGTGGCGACATCCCATTTGAAAGTGATCAGTATGTCGAAATTAATTCTGATAATTCTTCATCTGGCGAACCAGTAACAGGTGCTGATATAAGGGTGAAAATTGATCATTATAGAAGGGCACAGCCACCAGCAACAACAGAAAGTATTCTATTAACACTTGAGGAATACCAATCGGGAATAGGCTGGGTTTTTGTAGAAGAAAAAAATGTAGCAAATGAAGTATCGGATATATGGGGGTTGACCAGTTTCCAGCCGACGACAGGTAAACATGGAATTATACAATTTCCTGTACAAATACAGCCAATTAATGAAATTAAATGGCGATTGAATGGTTCTCAATATGATATACCTGTGACCACAAACTCAATGAACACTTATAACTTAACTCAATAGGTAAAGTATGAAAATTTTATTAATTATGCTATTAAGTTTATTAGTTCCCTGTTTCTCGAATAGTCAGGAATCTAAAAGCTTGGCATCCCTCATTGAGGCATTAGAGCTATCAGATAAAATGAAACAGGGTATGGAACTTCAACTTATTGAAACATTGAAGAGCGTTAATGAGCCTAATCATAACGCTGTTGAAGAGGCCTATCAGTATATTAAATATGTTGATATTACGAGTGAATTTGTAGAAAGTTGGAAAGGTAAATTCACGATTAATGAGATTCAAGAATTGGTCATTTTTTTCAAAACTAAAACAGGCAAGAAGTTATTCTATCAATTGCCCGAGATAAGATCCCACATGACAAATATTGGTAGTTTTTTAGGGCTTAAAGTATATGAAACATTAAATAAATACGACCCATCAAACTTTCCAATTAATGTAACAACATCAGAATATAAACAAAAACTAAAAACACTTTTAAAAAGATAATTGTCTATGAATGTAAATGCTCTTTATACAATCTTAATTCTTTTCATTTTTTCTATCAATGCGTACTCGGCCTCTACTATAGGCAATTATGCGGAAATAGGTGATTATATAACTGTTTCGGAGTGGGGTGAGGTGTCTGCTTTGAATGCAGCAAAAACTAAACACTCTAATTCATTTAACTACACCTGTTCTTTAGATGATAGTGAACGTGTAATATCACAGCCATACTTTTTTATTGAGGGAGGCTTTAAATATCTGTTTTTTTTCACTTATGATGGGTCCAATAAATATGTGAGACTATATAATGCCACAACTCCAGGGAGTCTATTACCTGTTTTATCAAAAGAGGCTTTAGGCAATGGCCCTCATATTGTTATTGATACACACCTGTATATCTTTGATACTGATCATATTTCAGCATATACCTTAGCAGACCTTGCGAGTGGGGCTTTGAATGCTACTACAGTTACGGGGTATACATATTTAAGTCAAGCTCCAAATTTCTTTAAATATTATGAAAATGGCCAATTGGCTGATAAGTTTCAAATGAGTTATCCCAATGGTAAAATTGAAATATTCACCTTTTCAGATGCATTTACACTAGATGGAAAAAAGACCTATGGGGTAGATCTTGGAGTACGTTCTATTAAAAGTCGCCCAGAATATATTGTCGAAAAATCATCAAGTAATTCATACTTTGTGTCCATAGATAATTTAGGCGATATCATTACCACAAGTGCAGATGTTCAAGATGAAATTTGGCTTACAGAGCCATATAATAGTACATCTTTTGATGCAATTGATGTATACCCAGTTGGCGTTGATAACGAAGTTATTCAAATATTATCAAAGGATAATAAACTCTATAACTATAACATTTCTTCCAATAAAATAATTGGACAAGAGCATACGTTTCTAATTGCTCCACAAGTAGTTAAAAACATAACAGGGAATACTATCAATTCTAGCACAATCGAGTACTCTTCACCAAGCACTGCTTTTGCTTCATACACGTTTGGTGGGTTTAATAGACTTTGGGGGTATTTCCATCATGATGGCTCCTTTAGTTTATCTCAATTTAAGGTGACTCCAGAAAAATATTCCCCCACTCTAAATGGACCTCTAATTACAAGTTTCCCCGCATCAGGAAATATAAATGTTACCTATGATCTTCTAATAAAAGATGCTGTTGGAACTATAGTTAAAACCTGGCCGAAGGCGCCCTTAGCATATGGACAGAATACAATAGATTGGGATGGAATTGACGATAATGGAGTTGCAGCAGTCAGTAATAATTATATAATGTCTGCCTTATTTACTATTCCTGGTGGAACAACAGAGCAAGTGGATAAAAATTTCATTCTTGATAGAGACCCTGTAACAGATGTTTCCTTAGATTTAATGAAAGGTATTCCAGATATTGAGGTAACAAGTCCTCAATTAGGATTAACAATTAATAATAACCGAGTATTTGTCTCTTCTATACATAAAATTAATCTTGATTTTTCAAATGTTATTGATGTTGCACCATTTACACAATCTGATCTCTCAGTTGAGCTAACATTACAAGATATAAATCAACCCGTTAAATCATATACCTATAGGTGGGATAAAACAACATTAAATCCTGTAACCCATAGTTTGACTTTAAATGGTAAAACACAAGGTGGCGTGAATATTCCTGATGGAATATATGATTTGAGTTATAAAGTCATTGATCAAGCAGGAAATGAGTCAACTCTACATTCAGGTTTTAAACTTGAAAATGATCCAAATCTATATGAAGGTATATATATACTACAAAATGATGTTTCAATTAGTGCAAGAGTTAATCCATTTTTTATTACCGCAAGCGATGCCTATACTGCTAAAGTTGATATAACGTTGACAGCCCCTCAAGATAAAGTGTATACATTAAATATGTATCTTATTGACGCCCAAGGCAACCAGCAAAGCCTTCCTGGTTTTGTTGCACAGCAAATCACGTTGTCTTCTGGTTCTGCTACCTATGCACAGACATTCGATTTCTCATCTATTACTCAAACGGGGATGAATCAAATAGTAATAGAGGTACTTAATGAAACGTTTAATAAACAGGCAAAAAGTATTCCATTAATTCGTGACCGAATTGAGGCCACCATTATAAGCCCAGAGAATAATGAAACCATATCTCATAGGTTAGTTGAGATATCTGGTGTTGCAACGGCACCAACATTTGGAACAAAAAATTCAAATAGTATTACTTTTTATAAAGCATATTATTCAGAAGGTGCCCATACATTAAGTAGTTCGATTACGGAGAAATATAAATTATTCGAGAACATAGCTTGGAAGGCGTTGCCAGTACCATTAAGCCAACAGATTCGAAGTACTGATCCTGTTTATAAGCAAATTAAACGGGAAATAGATGCAGAATTTCCAAATTCTAATATATCGGCAGTTGATGTTTCCACAAATGGTGTTTTAGCACTTTTTGAAAAAAACGAAATATTGAATCAGGAACAATTTACTGTCTTAATAATTTCATCTGAGTTGTTTTCTAATAAGTTGGATTCAGATGGTGATAATATTCCAGATGCAGTGGACAATTGTCCTTATTTAATTAATAGTGAGCAATTTGATTTGACTAATGATGGGATAGGTGATAAATGCCAGAGCCCTGTGAATAACCTTCTTGATTCTGATGGTGATGGAAAACTTGATATAGAAGATCTCTGTGTGTATCTAAGTACTGATGTAAAAAAAGATGATGATAATTCAGGACGGGGTGATCAATGTGAGTTTATGAATTTACCTGATGATGATGGCGATGGGGTAGAAAATAGTATAGACAATTGTGTTTATCTACCAAATGAACCTCAAATGGATAATAATAAAGATGGGATAGGTGATTTATGCCAAACAAATAGCGAAATATTTTCTTATGATTCTAAAGTTTTTAATTATGGCCCTTTTGAAAAAATAAATGCTGAACTCATATTGATGGCAACTCAAGTTTCAAAAAATGTTGATCAGATGAGCCCAATAATCGTAAATCTTGACCCTAGTCATATTGATGCAGAACCAGAGTTCACTCAATTGTCACTCACAGCTGATATTATTGGATTTACCACAGATATAGATATGACTGTAGTAAAAGGCCATGTTTCTGATGATAAAAATGGAGGTGAAAGCCATGAAGTTGTATTTGTACATCCTAAAGTTACGAACAGTACAGGCCCTGCTTCGCTTCTATTTTTGGGCAAAGACTATACTGATAGAACTGTTGATGAAGGAAACTACACTGCAATTATTGAAGCAAAAAGTAGTGAAATTGGTTTAATGAGACATTATTATCACTTTAGTGTGAGTATCCCTGAGCCTCCGACTAATGATGATACACAACTACTTGTTGAACCAGGTCGTATACCTCTTGATTATACTGAAGGCTCCAAACCAAGAATTGATATTGAATTTGATATAAACAAAAAATCAGATGTTAAAATTAAAATATTTCACAGTGCTGATTTAGTCAACCCAATCAGAAAATATTCTTTTACCAATAGCAGAACTGAACAATTATCATGGGATTTTTTAACTGAGCAAGGAGTATATATTGTTGATCAGTTAAATACTGATTCGCCTTTAGTTAATGAAAAAACTTTTGTAGTACAGCTCGTTAAAGGAACAGATGTATTAGCAACCCAAAATGTAGTTATAGAAGAAGCAATACCTGAGATTACTTATGCACCAAGTATTTTGGAATACACTCCTAATGCTGCAGGAGTTTGGGAGGCGGGTATCCATTCAGGTTACAAATTTAAGGCACTCGCAAAAGGTGATCTTCAATTTATACCTAATAAAAATCTTAAACCGGGCATGGAGGTGAGTGCTAACCAAAAAGTAAGAGTATTTCCAGAAGTTCCTTATCGGATGACTTATTCAAAATACTATAATACTGCATCAATTTTTGCAAATTATGAAATAACTGCAGAGGGTAGACATGCTGGATATGGTGTATGTTGTTCGGGATCATGGACGTCGGAATTGGCAAAGGATAGTGAAAAAAATCTAATTAAAACTATCGATGGTAGTGGGCGCTTTGCTTCGACTAATGATGTGACTCCCCAATTTTCTAAAGACCCCAGTTATGTAGCAGGGGAATCAAGCCCTATCTGGTATGGTGATATTGAACCATGGTTTGATCAAAGTCAACTGAGTTCTTATGATAAATGGTCTGAGTGCTTAGAGTTTCACCAAGAAGCGTTTGTTATGAACAAAAATAGTTTATCAATTAATGAATTGTTATTCCAAGCACGTGTAATGGGGCAAGATGGAGAAGGTGATGATGCTTTTAAAGAAAGAAAAGGGTCGTTACAGCTAGGGGTTAATTTTGGAAAACTTAACGCTGGTTGTGGTCTAGATTTGGCGCAAGGATATCCAATACCACGATTAGAAAATGAAATGAAGACATGGGGAGCAGTAGGCTACGGTCCATTTTGGATGGTAAGATCAAATAATTGGAGTACCGACACGTATCATTCTCATAAATTTAATTATAGTAATTGGGATAGAGACGCTGGAGACCCACCAAGAAATCACGCGTTTTATCCCATGAAATATGTAAATGATTCAATTGACTTTACTCATCCTACCTTATATAAAAGAGATCTTATCATTGATGAACCAATAAGTTATCAAAATTATTTGAATTATTTGGATGGTGTTGCTGGGAATGATGAAACACTTTTACCTACAATCCCTGATGATTATCCTTGGGACGATGGTATATCATTGGGTATGAGATTTGGAATGCGTGGATTTGCTTATACGCACAAAGATGATACTTATTTAAATGGTGGGTCGGGTAATGATGGCTTTACACATTTATTGCCTGTTATATACCCAAAGGATTTCATAGAAAACTACTATGTAATAGATCGACCTGATAAAGGAGAAACTTTAATTAATAAAATAGGCCATATGTATTGGTCCAATGAGCAGTTTAGTACCAATAACAGAGATAATATTGGAATATTCCCCATATTGAAAATTGACCTCTCAACTAAAGGGTATACGTGGGATGATATTGAAGTAGGTTATCCAATTGGTGATGGTACGGGTTTAAATATAGAAAGAAGAAATAATGAACCTGTTGTTGTTACCTATCGTAATGTCTACGAAGAGAGTGAAATTGTCGGCAACGATATTGTTATGAGTGTACCTACAAATTTTCAATCAACAGGAGATGCTGCTGACGATGAAATACTCTGTTTTCCTATAAACCAGTGGATTAGTGGGACAGAAGGTCTTTTTGAAGAGTTATTACGTAATGTGAAATCAAGAAGTGATGTCGTTCCACCCGATGAATACCCATATGTATTAAAAGAAACGTTGCAATTTTCTGCAATTCGACCCTTATCAACCTATATCAATTATGATCAAACTATTGAAACATTGGACCCGAATGATTTTGCGCTCCATTTTAATGAAGATATTTTTTATAACTTCACCCAATCAGAGATTAATAATTCTGGGTGTCCCAATCCATCCCAATACTCATTAGATGATGTGGTTTATAAACTTACTAATAGAAATGCACCTATGACCGCTAATTATTGGAGTTCTAAAGATGATCCAGCTTTTGCTGTATATGATGGGTATCTCTATGGTTCAGGTAAATTTAACGAGCATGGCTTCAAAACTCAACAAAATGCAATGTCAGAAAATGGTAATGGCTACCGAGGCCTTGTACAAGAGCTCATAAGTAATGTTAATGTAAACTTGGCAATCCCAACAGAGCAAGGGCCTCAAATTGTATCACCTTTTGTGAATAATAATGGAGCTGTAGAATTTAACTCAAATATTTTACCCTCAAGTCTTGAATGGGTTATTGATGTATATCATCATGATGGGGAACAACTTAATGACGCTCTTGAAGTTAAGAATCAAAATGAGGAGGAAATGTTCAATCTAGGATTGGCACTTGATATTACACCCAAGAATTTTGTTGAAATTAGAGGTGCTATACCTAATGCTATTCCTGTGGCTGAATCTGGTTTAAGTAATGATATACACTTTAAGTCTTATCAACTTTTTGCTTATGTACCTGTAAAAGAAAAAAATGAAGCGGAAGAAAATTATTCAGAGGCTGAGTATCGATATGAACAAATCTCAGTAAATAAATACTTTCGGTCTGACCTAGCACTGGATAAATTTGAAGGTGATATCCTCCCACAACGAACGTTAGACTTATGGGACAACAGTGAAACTGGTTCAGTGAATCCCGTATTAGGATATTGGGATGTGACTCATTTAAATGGTCTTTATGATATTGTATTAAGGATTACGTATGTTGACAATAATAGTGGTAGTACCTATCTCGTAAAAAAACCAATTAAAATACAAGTAGGAACAGAATTAGTTGCTGGACTAGAACCAGTAGTTCAGTCTACTTATAAACGTGCTGAATTAAATATGCCAGATGGCTCATTTACTTCAGGAGATGTACTTTCAATGTATCCTGTTTCGTATAAGGATTTGTCATTGGGTGATGATTTACCTGATGTTAAACCAATTGGTCCAGTAATAGAAATTAAAACCACTGGTAGTACTAAAAAGTTCGAAGGTACATCGAAGCCGGTAATAACCTATCAATATAGTGCTCGTGAAATTTTTCAAATGAATGGTCGATTGGCGGACTTTGAATTGTACAAAAGTACTAGCGACATCTCTGCATTACGAACTGAATTGCTCACATTTATTAGTACCTATAATGTCTATATGTTGAATGAAGAGGGGCAATTGGATGAAATGCCAACAATTGGAACACTATCTTCTCATGATTTACCTTCAGAGATTGAAGAACTATCAGTACTACTCACTGCGCCAGTTTCACACTTTTCTTGGGCTGTTGTGCTTGAAAGTTCAACTCTACCAACATTAACTCATGCCATTATCGAAGGTACGGATGTAATTGTAAAAGGTACGTATGGGACACCTATAGTAGGTACCATTCCAACGGATTTGGAACTATATATTCATAAGTTCAATTCTCGTTCTGAGAGCCCAACATATATTAGAGGTATATGGAGTCCGGTGATCAACAAAACAGGTACTTTTGAATTAAGAATTCCTATTTCGGAATTCTATCCTGGTGATAATTATATATATGCGTCTTATGCAGTGCCAGCACCTCAGGTAGCTCAAAATTCAGCTAAAATAAAAGTTGAGATCGAAACTGCACAATTACTAGTAGAAGATATTAAAGCGTACCCATCAGTTTTTGAACCCCATTGTGAAAAGAATAATTACTCGCTTTCATTTGCTGCGTCTAAATCAGGCATTGCAACACGGTATATACTTGATAACTTTGATAATGTAGTTTCTAAAGAAGTAGTTGCTATAGACTATGGTATTAATAGATTTAAATGGGATGGGTGTGTAGAGCAATCAACATTAAATTATGGTGAGTATTTAGTTAAATATATTTTTGAGGGTGCCGGCAGTCAAAACTTTGTCATGGGATTAAAGTTGACAGCATCTGATCAAATTAAATCCGTAAAGAGTATTAATGTAAAGTATTCGAGGTTTTTGCCTTCAGTCACAAATTCTCGACATTTACAGCACTTTAAAATTTATACACACGGTATTGATGCTGCTTCTGATTTAACCATTAATCTGAGTAGAGAAAGTGATGCCACTAGTTGGACGCTCACACCAGAATTATGGGAAACAAAAAACAATGAGTTTGTCTATCGTGCTACTTGGAACGGTCTCAATGGAAATACTATTGAAGTAGATGATACCTACAAGGTAACTGTTAGCCATTCTACTCAAGGCGTGGTTACTCCATTAAAAAAGGAATTTGAATTATATAGCTCCATTCCCCCAAGTGTAGCTGTTACCCATAATTTTGGATCAGGTGATGTGCCAAGTACGGTACCAGCAATAGAAGTGCTCTTAACAAATAGTGTGAAAATGGGTGTTGTACTTTGGTTAGAATACCTTAATGGTGATATTTTCTCAACTGAATTAGGCAAGAAAGGAACTGCAACAACAAGTGATCGCTATGACGTTGTAAATTCTGGTTCCAAAAGATATACTGTTAAAATGAAAAATAGCGAATTTCCAACAAGAATATTTGCACAATGGGAAACCGAAGAAGGAGAGTCTGGTTTAGTATCTTCTACAATATCGGTAAATTATAATCCTGTTTTAACCGGGATCAATCATGGTAGCCTTGAGATTCAACCTCAAGTGTCTGATGTTTTTAGGTCACATTTTGAAAATAGAGGTCGGTTTACCGCATATAGCAGATCCACGTATGTTGAGTTTACGAGCTCTCGAGCTGGCGAGGTCCGGTATGTTGTAGAACGTAATGGACAAGTCTATCGTAACGACAATTTAGCAATTAGAAGAGGACCGAATAAACTGTTTTGGGATGGAAAAGATGACCAAGGAAACTATGTACCTAAATCAGGGATATATACAATTAAGGTCTTTACTCAACCAAGTGACCCAAGTGGTACTGAACAACTAGTTTCATCGTGTACTTATTCAGTTGATGTATATATTGTTCCAGATATAGCTATATGCAAAAGTTCTGATCCGATATACACTCAAAATAAAATTACAGATCCCAATAGATTTGTAACTGGATTAATCACAAAATTATCTCAACCATTAGTTGGGATTACCAATGTTATGGAGTTATCACCCGAAGAAACAGTGGGGTATATGCAATATAATCCTAATGGAATGGTGGTGATTGTAAATGATATTACGCCAAAGGAGATATTTGATGGTACTCGAGATAATCCTCTATTTAGCTATATAAGGTCAGGCGGTAATGCAGTATTTATCAATTCTTTTCCATTTGCTCACTATGTAGATCAATTCGGTAATATTCAAAGTAGCTTAGAACTTTCTCTACTCTTATTAGGTGAAAATGAACAGCAAGGACTTACAGCATTACAAGATAGAATGAATGCATTGTATGCATTGTCTGAAGGTGTCACTCAGTTTGATGGGGCACAAGTTGATGACCTTTCTGCTGTGGTGACCAGCGGAATTTTGAATGCTGGGTTAATAGGTACAGGTGTACCTCAAAGCTACTTAGTTGAAAATGGTGGTTTGTTTAGTCCTCAATTATTTACTGATCAACAAACATTACCCAATGGTGCTCTCGAAACATTTATTCATTCAGGTTACTTTAAGCCAAAGTTTAAAGCTACTGAATTACATAAATCTGGCGCATTTCTAATTATGCATCCATTTGGTTTTGTGATGGATAATAGTACTGCAGGGATTCAAAAAGAACAAGAAGTTACTGAGGATGTAGCAAACTCAGTATACAGAAATTTCTTTGCAAATGATTTATATATCTTGTCTAGAGATGTGAAAATTACTCATAATGATGACAAAATTTTACATAGCGAATCTATTGATATATCAGTAACAATAAACTATAAGGGCAAACACACAATACCTTCAGTGGAGGTCGTGTTAACAGACCTCAATAACAGCAATTGGACTCAAACACTAAACTATTCTAATATATCTATGGGTAGCAGTGAATCTGAAAGAACACAAACTATCACCGTTCCAATAGATGCATTAGCAAGTTTTGATAGACATATAGTTACTGTAGATATTACACCGTTTTCTATTAATGTACCTCCTCTGGTGATTAATGAAGAAGTAGTGTATAATAATCAAACTCAGGCGGTGTATTATGTACAATCAAATATAGCGCCTACTCTTACTATTAATAATATTACTAGTGGATACTTTGATGGCTTAATCACAGGCCTCGCAACGGGGCTCCCATACGAAGTAAGTGGCTCAATTGTAAATAGTCACGGGCAAGGTGATATTAAGCTAACTACAATTCTCAAAGATAATGCCGATAATGGTATTAAATTTTATAGTAGTACTCTTGTAACTACACCTAATTTTACACAAGAAGTATCACCAACTGTAGATCTAGACCCTACACATAATTACTCAGTATCTATATCAGCCAAGGATAAATATGATAATCAAACAGATGTTGAATATCTTATCAATATTGATGGTGAACTACCCGTAATTACCCAATTGACGTGTGACAATTCACATGTTACCAAAATATTTGGCACTGAAGCGGTACATTATGTCATTGATGATATTGCACGATTTACCTTTGAAGTATCTGATAATTTAGGGTTAAAATCTTACACACTAAAACGAGGGCCTGCAGTATTAGTTGATGAGGTATTAAGTGGTGTAACTTCTGGCATTCAGACTTTTACATTTCCTACAACTGAAGGAGACTTTACATTTATTACCACTGATAATGCTGGTAATGAAATGAAACGAAACTTCACTATAGTCAATGATGTGGAGAAATCTGTGGTTCGTATTTTAAATGTTGGAAATACCTTAATGCATCAAGTCGTTGATGGTACCATAACAATTTCTGAGGATGCATTTATGTATGATGAACCTCTATTTGAACATTTCCCATTAGTTGTGAGAGGAACAGATGAAGAAAATGAGTTTATTGAAACAGCACGAAATGATTTCGCTACTATTGGTGTAAATGTCGATGAACTTCCAGGATTCAAAATTGGTGACTATAGTACTCATTTTATGCATACTACGACAAAGGCAATGTTCCTAATAGATATTTTTGAAGAACATTTAAATTCTGTAAAAGTGAAAATTAATGATGATCCAGCTGTTGATGCGAGTACTTTAGATCCATTTCAATCATTATTACCAGCCTCGATGCTCCCAATGTATACTAATCATAAATATCATAGATATATTGAATTCGATGGGCTTATTGTAGGGGAAGAATATAACATTAAAGTCATGGTTGAGGATGAATCGGGTAATGTCACTACAATAGATTTAAAGTTGGGTAATGCAATAAATAAATCTTATGTTGAAGACCCTCAAGGAGATAGAAGCTCTGCTATAGGTCCCGATTTTGGTGAAGTGTACGTTTCAACCGCTGAGCATACAGGATTTGGCTCACAAGAAGGTGGAGCATGGGTGTACTTTATGATTTATAGTTACAACAGTGACTTTGCTAACCAAATAACTGACAACTATCTGTACATTGATGCTGATAAACTTGAAGTAACTGGCGCACAAGATGTAGGGAGAAACAGTCAAAACTTTGATGGGTTTGAATATCGAGTTACATTTGGTTCTGTCGATGTACTTGATAGTGGAAAAGCTACAAATGTTACCCTTGAAGAATGGAATGGAACTGCTTGGGCTGCTTTAAGAGCTACAACAGAATGGAATGTAAATGCCTCTATACAAATAGATGCTAATCAAATTAATGATGTATGGACTCCACCACGTGGGGAGGGGCATCAGGTGACTCCATCAGATAAAATAGCGAAAGCACCAGGATCTGTTATAGAAATTGGGGTAAGATTAAATAACATGTATGCAAAAAATGACATCCGTTGGTTTTTAGATGGTGAGTATGATGATGTATATAATACAAATACAACCCAGCCTTTCTTGTTTAAGTATATAACAGACGGGTCAAAATATATTGATGGTATCACTAAAGATTGGTATACCGATACTCCATTTAATGCATTGAGATCAGATATACTTGTGAGTGCTAAACCTTCAGAAAAAGATATACCAATTCAAAACACATGGGAAGAACAGAAAATATCATTCTCTATTCTGAATAATGGTTTTACAGATGTTGGTAATGTTTCCTTACGCTATTTTATAAACCTTGGTGGTTGTACAGATGTACGAACATATTTAGATAATGTTAATGAAACATTTTGGAAGATAACAACTGATGCCCCAATTCAGGCTAATACACTGGGTAGATATAAAGGATTAGATGATGATATCTATTTTGTTGAATTGGAATTTATTACCCGTGTATTAACACCAGGTGCTGAGTTGAAAGGGATCCCTTACTTTACTCTTAAAGGGAATGGTTGTACGACTAGATTCGAAGATAATTTTAACAATCAACTTCCAAACAATGTTGAACTCGTTAATGAGCATAACCGTTCATTATTAAATTCTCAAATTACAGAATAAGATATCATATTATGAAAGATTATAAAACTATGAAAAATGTAAATAATATCAGTGCTTCAATATTAACTGTTCTACTCGTTGTCATATTAGCAGTCCAACTTGGATTTTCAAGTATCATACGATCTAATGAGCAAGGTATAAACGGAAACCACAATTTTACTTCTGGTGGCCCTGGTGCCCAAATTAGCACTCTGAATGGAAATATGGTTATTACTTCAACTGCTGCTGATATTTCTAGGGCTCCCTTAGGTATCCAAGTAAGTCGAAGTTATAATTCTGGGTGGAGAAATGCAACTCAGGCCCACCTAATGGATGTACAAAAAGATGGAAAATTTAAAGATGTTGACCGTACTCCTGATGCATTTGATTTTGCACCAAATTTTCTTCAGAGAACATTCTATTATAGACCTGACGTAACAGAGAATCCATCAGGATACCAAACATCAGCTCTACTTGCAGGAGCATCAGCTACGTATGCAATAGGTGGTTCGATATTAAACTATACTATAGCACAGCAAAAAGAGGCCGCCGGTACAACACCGCAACCTAAAACTGGATTAGATCACGCAGCGACAGCAATGACAATTATTAATACTGCTTTTAGCTTAAAAACTCTTGCAGAAAGCAATGGTGATTTTAATAATGTTCAATCATTTCAAGCAATTAATAATTTATCATCATTTGTTTTAAAGTCAGTGACCGAAAAAGCTACTAAAGAGACAATTGGTCAAATATCAGGTACTATCGGTGCTGCTCTTACCATGTATTCTGCAGCCAAAACTCTATCAAATGTAGAAGATGGCTCACCAGGAGATGAAGCTCAAAAGATAGCGGCTGTTACTCAAATTGTTGGTGCCATGGGTAGTATGATGGCAGCAGCGAGCGCGGCTTCTGCAGCTACAGGAGTGGGAATCGCCATAACAGCGGCAGTTATAGTTGTTCAGATAACTGCTATGTTAGTAACAATTCAAGAAGTACTTGACGCAAATTTAGATATTGCAGAGTATCGACCTCACCCATGGCTTTTTGGGGTTAATGGTTATGTGATGCTCGTGGGGACAAAGTATGAGGATGAAGAGGCTCAATATTCAAATATGTTCGGCGGATATTCGAGTAGAGAAACCTACCAACACTGTACAGCAAGAAATAAAAATGGTTGTTCTAACTACGAAACTCGTTGGAGAGGTGTTGGCGACCGTTCATCAGGTCATCCTATGACTGATATGCAGCTGGTTAAGTCTGACGGTGGATCAACGCGGTTTGTTATGGAAAACCATCATTATCAAATACATAATGATGGCATGCAAGATATTAGATATTATAATTATAAATCTTTATCAAATGCAAATTTTAAAGAAATATACTATGTGGATTACCCCCCGTATCAGACAAATGATTGGACTAATGGTATACCGGTTCATACATCAGATTTATTAGGTGTTGGTGACTATTATATGATAAAAGAACCTAATGGTACTGTAGCGAAATTTGGTGTCTCCAGTGATAAAGGAATATACAGGCATACTGCACGTAATTATCCAAGAGAAATGTATTGGTCTTTTATAGATGAAATTTCTCATACTATATCAGGACAAGTTATAACGGTTAACCGTGATGCAACGAGTAAACAAATTACGGAGGTCACACATAGTGCAGATACACGAAGGGTAACTATTGATAGGTCTCCAACTCAAGAAGTTGTTAAAGTAGTAGATGGCACAACAGAGTTATCAAAAATTACCTATGATTTCGGCCTTATTGATTACACTTTTTTTAAAGAGACAAAGTATAGAAATGACCCTATCCTTGATGCTTCAGGAAATCCCGTAATAGATGATGAATCAGGAGAAACAGCAACGAAGACCGTTTCGTATGTATATGAACACAAAGCTCAAATGAAAATGATAACAAAAGAATCTCGCCAGGTTGATGCATCAAATAGTGCAAAAGATTTGATTAAAAATTATGTGTATGATGAATATGGTAATATGACACAGATAAGTACAACAAATGGTAATACTTACAATTATAGCTATTCCGAACTTGATACTCCTACTGAGGGATTTGTAATGAATGTACTCATGGAAAATGGCGCTAAAACAACATCGTTAAATAAAAAGTTTACGTATACTGGCTGGTCAATCGGATCAGCTGATGGTTATCAGGATGGTTTAAATGGAACTGTTATGACAACTGACATTGTGACAAGTCTCACACACCCCGATCTACCAAATAGTGACTATCCAAATAAACATACTATCTTAGAAAAAACAACGTTTAGGGTATCGCAAGATACTTCAACAATTAGACAAATTAAAAATGCAACTGAATTTTTAGCAACGGGTACGTCGTCAGAAGAGGTAACGAAATATGGTACTGTGGGAATGCAATTATTGTCTCATCAACTTGGATCTTTTGGCATTGGTCCAATGATAAGTTACCGATATAATGGTGATTTGTTGACAACGACTATTAAGAGAGAACAATCAAACCTTAATATAGATCCAATAATAACCTCTTATCACTATGATCACTATGGTAATCAAATAGCAGTATTAAATTCTTCTAAAATAGATATGGATAACTACGATGCTGCCTTTTTTGCTATGCATGCAAACCTAAAACCCTATGATTGTATAAACGAAATAGAAGTGTGCGAATGTGATAATCCAAATTATGACCCTGATATTCATCCAGTTTCAGAAAGATTTATGGAGTGCAAAAATCCTGATGTTCTCAATTGTTATAGTAATTTTCCTACTCTGGTCGACTGTAGATCGAGAGATGTAAACTTTTGTACCGATGTTAATTCAAACCCAGTAGCCTGTTTGGTTGTTGATCCTCTGTTAAGAAAATGTGAAGTTGTAGAAGAGCCTATTGTAGGGTGCACTGAAGATATATTCGAGCAGAATGTTGAGGCTAACAAACAAGCCATTTATACACAAATTAATACACAATTTGGAATCGATTATAACTTACTAACATTTGAAGTAGTAGATATTAACACCTACAGTTTTTATGATAGTAAACAAATAGCGGGTAATTTTTATAGCAAACGGTCACTAACAACAACTGAAAGAACAGATCAACGTACAAAGTTTGAATCTAAGTATCCTGGTGAAATATTGACGGATGCAGATCTTGACATGAGTAACAAAGAGATCTTAAATCCATTGTTTGATCCTAATGCTCTTTATTTACCAGGGATTTTAAACGAGCAACATACCAGTAGACTTCATCCAGATGAAAATGAACTTCTGAGCTATTCTTTTGGTACTAAATATTCATTGAATACTGATTATCTTCCCATTTCTGAGCATAGAATAATAAATGGAAATAGCGCTGATACTGCTCTTATTCTGGTAAAAGAAACAGCATATAATGATCCGGCTAATAGATTTGCTCCAACAGGGAAAAAAACGTATATAGATGATGGCATGTATGCATATGACTCAACAAAATACGACGCTAAGTATCATCAATACCCTGTAGAAAATCATGTTTATAAAGGTGTTTTTGATATAAATACAACACCAGCTGCGGTGGGTGATTTTGTTACTACCTTGGTATATAACCCAAAAAACTTTCTTGAGACACAAACTAATCCCAATTTGCAAACCACTTCTTTTACTTATGATGATGTAGGGAGGGTTGTCAGCACCTTAAACCCAAATGGTACTACTATTATTACAGAACATAACGATGCTCAAAATTATGTTATGCAGATCAATTCAACAGGTCAAAAATCAAAAATTGTACAGGATGGGCTCGGTGTTGATAGTACTTTTATTACATACGATAATACTGGTACTCTCACACAAACATCAAAAAAAGTCTATAATCAATCAGGTCTTATTTATCAACAAGACAATGATGGACGTGAACTTTTTAATTATTATAGTGACGCTGGCAGATTATACATATCTCAGGTACCAGAAGTAAAGGGAGAGTATACCCGATATATTCAAACAAACTTTGAGTATGATTTTTTAAATAGAACAAAAACTACTATTGATCCTTTACTTAGAAGAACAATAGAGCACTCTAATAAAAACGGCCAGGCAATTAAAATAGAGTCTGAAAAAACGGGTGGAGGCTTTATTACAACCCAATATATCTATGATAATTTTGGAAATTTAGTCGAGACAATTGATCCTAATGGCAATAGTGAAACTATGGTATATAATCACATGCAACAACCGACTACGGTGGAGTATGCTGATCAATATAAAATCGAGTATTTTTACACAAATCAAGGGCGTCTAAAGCGTTTTGATAAAACAGACCTTTCACAAACACCTACAGTCACTACATCTATCAAGTACGGTAGGGACGGACTTGATAGAGTTATTGCCGATACCGTTGTGTCAGGGTTAGAGCAGTTGGAAACTTATTACACCTATGATAATGCAACGTTTAATACTACTACTTATGCATACCCACAAAAACTAGTAGATATCACACGTGATAGTTTAAAGGTTAATTTTAGTTATGATAATTTTGGGAATTTGACTGAAAAGGTAACCCGTATTTACCCAGGGGCAATTTTTACTTCAGGCCCAACCTATTATGGGTCAATTGGTTATGGTTATAGAGATGATTTTAGTGTTGAAACAATGACTATAAATGGTGACCTCGCACTAACATATGGTCGCGACCCCTATTTTAGAAATAATACTATTTCTGGTTCATACAAAAGTGGGGCACTGTTTGATATTATTAAATCGGTGACTTTTACGCCTAATAACATGGTGGACCAAGTCGTGTATGGGAATAATATTACCACTACCTATGGGTATGATTCCAATAGGCCTATTTTAAAAAGTATTGAAGCGACAATGGATAATGCCCATGAGCCATTTTATAAACATATAATTACTAATTTAGGAAAGACAGGAAACATAGAGAGAATACAACGCCACAATGGGACTGAGGCGGCTTATGAGTATGATAAGTTAGATCGCCTTATATCAGTTGGCTATCCTGATGGTGGTGTTGGGGGGAATAATCTTGTAATGGCCTATGATAATAATGGTAATATTGAGAGTTTTACCCATGATTTTGGTCAGATAGATTACTTTTATAATACTACAGGAAGTGGCGCTACTATTAAACAACAAAATACTCTTATCAAATCACATTCGGCACTAAATGGTTGGGCAGTATATGATTATGATAAAAATAAAAATCGAACGTCAACAAGTTATTACAATAAATCGAGTGACTTAATAGCCGGCAACACTAATTGGCATGTACGACATGAATATGGATTTGACCTACTGAATAGAATGAAAACCTATGTTAAAAAAACTAAGTCAGGGCAAAGTGGCATTGAGGCTGTAAGTGAGTATCTCTATGATTATGATATTGATGGAGCTAAATTGGTAACCCATAGAAAAAATGGTGCAGGTTTATACGAAAAACAAAAAGAGTTTGTCTATGAATGGCCTAATGTAGTGTACGAAGCAGATACAGTTTCTGGCGATAGTTCTTATTTTGTATTCTGGGGTAACGAGCGTATTGCTGAAGTTAAGATAGAGAGTGAAATGCCGGAAATCTATTTTTACCATAATGATCACCTTGGTACTGTTAACCAGATAACTACAAATGAAGCAATACCTTCAGTTGTTGCACGATATACTTTTGATCCTTATGGAAATTTAGAGTCATATCAGGGAAGTTATCACACAAATTATTTTTATACCACCAAAGAATGGGTTCCTGAAATGGGTATGTACTATTTTGGCGCTCGGTATTATGATCCGCATACATTGCAGTGGATGAGTACAGACCCTCTATTTGAATTTAATTCTCCTTATAGTTATGTTGGTGGTAATCCACTTAGATTAATTGATCCTGATGGTAAAGACGCCATATTAACGAAAAATGATGTTGATAATACAATTACTATTGAGTCTACAATTTTTATATATGGGGATGAGGCTTCCGCTGATGTTGCAGAACAGATACAGGGTAATATTATGGACGCTTGGGACAATAAAGAATACATGGATGAAGAAACAAAGGTAAAATATAAGGTAGTATTAAAATTAAAAGTTGTATCTATGGGGAAAGATAAAGATCCTCTAGCTGCTCATGTTGCAAAGAGAGATGGTATTAATTTCATTAAGATAGCTGACCCCAATACTTCTTATGTGAATGCAGCGAATGGTAGAACTGGTGAATGGCGAGGCCCTTCTTCATGGGAAGACTATGATAATCCTGCTGCACATGAATTTGGGCATTTGATAAGACTAGATGATAAATACTTTTCTAATAAAGCAGGGTATCCTGCTCATCCAGGGTGGAAAGGGACGATTATGGGGGAATCACCAGGTGAAGGTGTTGTAACAGGAAAAGTAATGTGGAATTTACTTAATAAAAGAAAATATGATGTAAATAATCAATTTTTTATCAATTCTACAACAACTTATAGGTAATTGGTGGCCTCTAGTTTACATTTCCTAGTAGTGATAGCTTTTCTATTTATTATTGGGTGTAATCATAAATCCAATGTTTGTGAAAGTGATGTTAATAAAAAAAACATTGACCACGAATATTTAGGTGGTGGCTTTATAAAGTGCTCTTATCAGGTAATAAATGATAGTAGTCATTTTGAAAAGTATTACCTTTCTTCCGAAACTTTTTACCACAGTAAAAATCTGGGTGGTCTTTCGGCATTTTATAAATCTCCTCGACGTGACTATGCTATATTTGTTAAAAATGAGGATGCTCAGCTATATGTATTTGATTTGGAAAGTGGTGAGGAAAAAATTGTAGATTTTGATGTAGCTATTTTCCCTGTTGAAGTGAAGTGGTCACAAAATAGCAAGCATGTAGTTGTTCATTATCGAAATGATGATAAATTTTTGGTAACGAAAACAGTTAGAATTGATTTATCAACAGGGGATGCAGAAAAGTAGGAGTATGAGATGCTAAAATTATTTCCCTGATTTTAAAAACTCTCTCCCTTGAGGGCTTTTTATGTCTCTATTTACTTAAAAAGTCCTGACCAAAACTTAGGAATTTCAATATTATCAAACTATTCAATATCAGACTCTTTGGCTGTTTCAGAATTATATAGAGGGTTGATAGTAATATATCTACAGCGCCAAAGGCTATGATTGCCGATAGATGACTGTGTAATGGCTGAACATATGTCTTACCGTTTTTTTAGCATCATAAGTATTACTGAATTTTTCAGTTATCATTAAGAGTTTGTTCCTAACCGTTTAAATAGTTATTGTCTTATTATTGCTTAATGTTACAGGATGTCAAACAGGTATTTAAAACATGAAATTGAATGGATATATTAGTTACTTATTTACAATCTGTTTTGTCTTTATGACATTACTCACAAATAATTCATACGCCCAATCAGGATCACTTGTTTTTGATGGCACATACGGGTTTTCTAAAGAGCTGTTCCCCATATCAATTGGCAATATCAAAGTAAAAACGCCGGTTGGTAAAGCGTATGAAGCGTTGCAAGAGGATAATGAATTTCATTACCAGCTTCATTTACACGGTTATTATTTCCCTTTTGATCATTTGGGTGTCGGGGCTTCATATTTCTCCTCTCAATCCTCAAGTAATTCAGTAGGTATGGATTCAATAGGATATATACAAACATCCTGGAACCATACTCGGTATGTTGAACACACTCTATTCATAGGATTAGTATCTGCAAGGTATTCAAATGAGATCGGAGCTTCACAGATAGATGTCGGACTAGGAGTTACTCAACTCAGTGTAAATGGTGTTTACAAAATGAATTCTGAAGGCTCGTTCATGAGTGTTAATGCACATATCTTACGCGCTACAGAAAAAAAATCTTTTACCTTGCTGTTAGTATATTCAAAAGCATTTCATATCTACTCAAAAATAGCACTGGTGCTTAAAGCACAACTTATCTATAGTGACTTTGGAAAAATTAATTTCCCCATAGTCAATTTAGATGTTGAAGGCAATCCTGAGGTAGATGATTCTGGTGAGGGTGAAGAGAATGACTCCGTTAAATATACCTATTTGCAGGGCAACCTTTCAGCTGGTTTAAGAGTTCAGTTTTAATTTTTTTTTGAAAAATATCATATCTATATATCGGTAATAAATAAACTTATTTGAACAGAATGTATGTTGATTTTTTATGTTTATAAGATACGAATTGGAGGTCAATAAATGAAATATTATGCTGTAGTACTACTTCTACTTATCGCGATGCTTTATAGTGGATGTGATCTTTTAGATGAACAAGAAACGACTTCTGACGTTATTCCGGAACAGACATATTGTTATATCATCGACAGTAATACAGACTCTGAGCAAGCTTCATCATTTTTAAAACAGCAAAAATGTGATTCTATTCTTTGTGAATCTATGAATGAAAAAGGTTTTTATTATTGCGAAGCAAGTACCATTGATTCCATCCTTCTTTTTCAAGAATATTTAGTTGAAAAGGTGAATGATAACCCCGCTAAATTTGAAGGTTTTTATATAAGAAATAGATTAAGCAGAGATGAAGTGACAACTGAAAATATTATAAACGATCATATATCATTCCAGAAAGATGGATTTCTCTCTTGGAAATCTTTTTCGCTAGACTACGATCAGTTACGCTCCGATTTAGAATTATATACCACACATGAAAGCCGTAAAGATATACCAGAATTTCAGTTGGATAAATATATGTTGTTAGATGAGGGTGATGGAGTTCAGAGAATTATCGGGTATGACACAAATCATACTAATTCTTATGGTCTCAGTGATCTTAGGGGGTATCGTTGGGTATCTTTTCAACTGCGTGATCTATCTGATAATGGATTTACTGTTTATAATACAAGAAGTGATTTAAATGAAGTTGAAGAGATAGACTATATTAATGCCGAACCAGCAAAAATATATTTGAGCGGTAATTGGAGAGCTGTTGAAGAGATTTGGGAAAAAGATCTTGGTAAAGCATATGATATCTCTTTTGATGAAGATGGTACTCTTGAGTCTGATGACTGGTTTACTGAATATGATGAGTATTATATTACCAAAAGTCCAAGAGAAGGAATGGTTTATCAGATGCATCTTCAGAGAGGCGATGTTGTACGAGCTTCTCAAATTGCAGAGTTTAAACAAGATAGTGTAATGGTGATTTTAAGGAACTTTTATGACAGAGATAAACCAATAGGGCTTGTTGACTCAGATAATAATGGCACAGCACATGGCGGATTTCCACTATACTTTTATAAAGTCTCTGAATAGTGAGATTAAGGGACATTGATTGTAAACACACGTTTACCTTAAAAATATTTTAGAATTTCTAAATTTAACACCTTAAATTTAACCAAGTGAGAGTGGTATGGTATCTATCAAATTATTAATTCGTTGTACGATCGTTGTAGCTGTATGTTCAGGTATTTTATTTGCGGGAGCATATAAAAAACCTGAAGGGTGGATAAAAAATAAGAATCCGCGTGAAGAAGTATTCAAGCAGTTTATTGCTCCTTCATCTCAAGGATATAGTGCAAATATTACTGTTCGTAAAATTGAACGAAAAAAGAAACAGCGTGATCAAAAATTTCGACTTATTCTTGATGACTATATTAAAAAACAATCAAAGCGTAAATCTCAATACACTATGCTTGTTAAACGTAAAGACAAAATTGGTGGAAACAAAGGAGTTTGGTGGAAGTTTAGTCATGTAAATAAGTCTACCGGTCAGAAAATTATTCAGCTAAATTTTGCAATAAAGGATAGGAAAGATTTTATTTTACTTTCCTTAGAATGTTCTAAACAAGACCTAAAACTCTTTAGAAAAACTTTTAAAAGTTTCTTGAATGATGTTAAAATAAAATAGATCTCAGGGGGCGTTGGATCTTGTGATATTTAAGAATCATAAAGATGTAGTATAGTGGCTGAACATATGAGACAACCGAGACAACAATAGCTGGTTAAATAGAGAGCTATTAATTATAGTATTCCAAAAACAAGACAGATCACTTCGATCTATTTCCTAATCAAATACCCTTATGATACTGAATATGAGTCGTTGGCTTAATTGAGCCGTAGATATCATTGATAGCCGATGCGTCACCGGTAATAACCTTCCTAAAATTTTCAATGAGCACAGGGAGGGGTATGGAAATATTCGTCTGAGTATCTTTATAACGAAGATCAATCATAAAGCCAGAAAACGTATTTGGAAGGTCTGTGACAATATCGGTATTGAGATAATTATGAGCACTCAACACCGAATGATAATTTCCCTTTGATTTTTCAATGACAAAGGAGACCTCTTTGAGGTTGGTAATTGTAGCGTGCTTGGTACATGATGAAATACAGGTTCCATCAATCACCTGTTTCTCACACCCACTGACGGGGTGAAAAAGACAAAGCCTGCTGGTCATGAGTTGAATAGGATGATAGATACTAAAGAAGAGATTAAAATCAGTGGGTTTAGTAAGGGAACTGATCTGTTTTTTATTCAACTCATTTGAGACAAAGGCACCCACACAATTGAACTGCTCCTTTAGGCATTGTAAGCTATAGGAGTTCACGCAATGAATATCGGGTCCCGCAACCCAAGGGATTCCAAGGCGATGCGCTTCAAAGCCGATACCGGTATTATTCGTAACGATCAATTGAGGTTTTAATTGTTCTAACAGTGCTACCGCCTGAGTATACTCTTCATTGATGAGCACAGAAGGGAACCACGGAGTCAAGAAGTCATTTTTTTTAAAGAGATCAATATACTTGTCACAACCGTTACTCATAGAGTTGGGTAGTAGAAAATAGATTCTGTCACCCGAA
The DNA here is from genome assembly GCA_051532055.1 of Fibrobacterales bacterium. Taxonomy (GTDB): domain Bacteria; phylum Fibrobacterota; class Fibrobacteria; order Fibrobacterales; family JAOPTW01; genus JAOPTW01. The sequence goes on from JAOPTX010000003.1 coordinate 176,643, forward strand.
TCAGCGTAGAGCTTAACATCCTCCATTGAATCAATGAGTATTGACAGTTGGGGTGGGGGACTTTTCTCTTTGGTGGCGGTACGTACAACTGTTGGTAGAACAACAGGATCGACGCTCTCTCTCTTGTCGTTTAACAGGTAGAGGAGCTCATTTTTTAATACGGTAATCTCTCTGAAGGGGAGAAATAGGTTGGGATGTAGTCCGGCGATATCCAGTTCTTCAAGTGAGTACTCGGTTTCTGCTATGGATTTAAATCGTGTGAGTAACACCTCTTTAGTCAAAGACTGTTTCACCGTCTCAACGAGTACGCTCGACGACTCCAGAGTAAACGAGCGATTACCCGTTACAACTGTTACCTGTAGCTGTGTCCCTACATCACCCAAAACATTCAGTGTGAGAGGTGCTGGCTGAGCACTCATTGAGGCAATCTGTCTCTCTATAGCTGTTGTACGGGTCTCTTTATGTGCATAAAACGCACGCACTCCAATCTCTTCGGCCTCTGGTGTCGCAAACTTCTCTGTTTTAGAAAGGTGCTTCAACGAGTGATCGCGCGGGTTATCAATAAAGAGGTCACTGCTGATAGTACCGGACAGTAGATCACTGGTAAAATCCCGATTAAAAACGTTGTAGAGGTCACTATGGTCGTTACTTAAACATTGGTTATCATAGAATTTTTGGAGCTCCCTCCGCCAAGTATCCACCACCGTGTACACATACTCAAACTTCTTTATTCTACCCTCAATCTTAAATGAATCTACCCCGGCATTGGCCAATGCTTTGAGGTCAGAGAATAGAGAGGTATCTTTAATGTTGAGGGGGTAGCTATTTCCTTGTGCGGTGGTAGTGCAGGCATCTCTGCAGGGCTGACTACAGCGGCCTCGGTTTCCGGATTGGCCCCCATGAAGTGAGCTCATAGTACAGAGACCAGAAAAAGAAATACAATTTGAACCGTGAACAAATACCTCTGTCAGTAATCCATGATCATGGGCGATACCCGTAAGGTGAGATACTTCATCGAGGTTGAGTTCCCGTGATAGATTGACCCGAGTAGCATTGAGTTTAGCTATAAATGCAATTTGTCCGGCATTATGGGTGGTCACTTGAGTTGAGGCGTGTACTTTGAGGGTCTTAAAATGCTGAGATAGAATGTAGAATAGGCCGATATCCTGTACGATAATCCCGTCGATACTCGTATTAACCAGTCGGTTCAATAGCGTTATAAGAGAAGGAATTTCACTCTGGAGTATAAGTATATTGAGGGTGAGGAACACTTCACATTTATGAGAATGGGCAAGATGCAGAACGCCTTGTAATTCATCAAAAGAGAGGTTTGTTGCACGGTTTCGTGCATTAAATGAACTCAGTCCACAATATACGGCATTCGCACCAGCTACAATAGCTGCTTTAATAGAATCCAGGTCTCCACCAGGTGCCAGTAACTCAATTTCTCTCTTCATGATGGCAATTGTAGCATTTTGATTGATAATTGTGATGGGTTACCTGGGTAAGTACCCTTGTATTTCGTGAGTAACGCCTAAATACGAGCCTGATAGGTAAAGAGCTCATGATATCGGCCTTCCAAAGCGATAAGCTCGTCATGAGTACCGCGCTCAGCAACGGAGCCCCGCTCAATAACCAGGATTTGGTCCGCTTTGCGAATAGTACTCAACCGGTGAGCAATAACAAACGTTGTTCTCCCTTTCATCAATTCAGTTAAACTTTTCTGAATCATTGATTCACTTTCGGTATCAAGATTCGAGGTGGCCTCATCAAGGATCAGGATTTTCGGGTCCGCTAACAGTGCTCGAGCTATGGCAATTCTTTGACGCTGACCTCCAGAAAGTTTCACTCCCCGTTCACCGATAACGGTTTCTAAGCCTTTTTCAAATCGGTCAGTAAATTCGTTCACATAGCCTGCTGCTACTGCTGCAAGAACTTCATCTTCACTGGCGTCAGGGCGAGGGAAACAGATGTTTTCTCGTATGGTACCTTCAAAGAGGAAGTCATCCTGTAAGACGACACCAAGGTGTTTCCGATAACTTTCGAGCGTGACCTTAGACAGATCAGTTCCGTCTATAGTTATGGTTCCGGTCTCTGGGTTTAGAAATGAAGAAACCAGACCTGCAATGGTACTCTTGCCTGATCCGGAAGAGCCAACAAGGGCAGTGACTGAGCCAGCTGGTGCTTCAAGTGAGACATTATTGAGCACTGTTTTCTCTTCGTGATAGTGAAAGGAAACATCATCAAATAGGACATCACCTTCAACTTTTCCGAGGGCAATAGTGCGGTGCTCTGAGTCATGCTCAGATTCAAAATTCATGAGTTCTTCGGTGCGATCAAGACCGGCAAAGCCTTCAGTAAGTTGACTCCCAATATTACTCATCTGAACAATGGGGGCTATGAGAAAGCCTAGATAAATGGTGAAGGCAATAAAATCCCCAACGGTCAGTTCATTATGCATCATCATATAGCCTCCGATACCCATAATTCCAGCAGATGCGGTACCGAGGAGTAGGGCAGAGGAACTGGTGACAATTGCAGTGGAGGTCAAACTCTGCTTGATGTTATTGTAAAGGGCAAAGACCCCTTTCTCGAAGGTGAGGATTTCATGGGCTTCTGCATTAAACCCTTTTATGACTCTGATGCCGTTCAATGTTTCGGTGAGTCGACCAGTTACTTCTGCATTGATTTTACCGCGTTCCCGAAAGATTGGGCGGATAAACGCAAATGCCTTCATGGCGATAAATCCAAAGATTGCTATAGGTATCAAAATGTATGCAGTCATGGTAGGACTGATACTTATAAGGAGCCCCAATGATATTATTGAGGTTAAAGTACCCCCAACTAATTGGACGAGACCGGTGCCGACAAGGTTACGCACCCCTTCAACATCGGTCATTATGCGGGAGACGAGCTCGCCTGATTTACTATTGTCAAAAAAGTGAACAGGGAGACTCAGTACTTTTTGCTGAACCTTCACACGGAGTTGGGCTATAAGCCGCTGTGCTTCAACGCTCAGTAAACGGGTGAGCAAAAAAGAGGTGATTGACTGAATGATAATAGCAGCGCCCACCCAGGTTATGATAGTGACGAGCTTTTCAAAGTCTTTCTGCATAACCACTTCATCCATAAGGTATTTTGTGGCGCCGGGAAGTACGAGGCCGGCCAATCGACTAATAATGATGAGGATAAGCCCCACAAAAAGAAGCTTTCTTCTGGGCCAGATAATTGTTTTGAACACACTGCCGATACTTACCCGTTTATTACTCATACTTGCTCCCAAAAGTTGTTATACACATAATAGTTGTTATGCCGTATCCTATGTAGCAAGTGTAACCCCAAGATGACGCTCTTTTGGATAATAATACAGTTTGTTACACTTTATGATGCCAACAGGTATGATGAACTGGTGGATGGGGTATGAATGAGTAAGCACGCTTGATGCGTTAAATTCATGTTTGCCAGGTCTGAATTACAAATGTGTAATTTAAACTATTTGAGTGAATAAACAGATGGTGGGCAGTACGATGAGCTGTGAAAATTTTACAATTGACCTAGACACATAAATAAGGCATTAAAATGGTACAATATATTTTACGGTTAAGCTCCATCTCTATGTTAATAGCTCTCGGTGCATGTTCTGCTATTACCGATGCAACTTCAGGCGAAGAAGATGAAGAATCTGTAGTGGATATCGCGGTATCGAGCTCTCAAATCGTGCTCTCTTCGAGCGCGCTTAATGGGGGGAGTACTACACCAAGTTCTTCATCGATGAGTACTCCAGGTACAACCGTCGTCCACTCAATACCCACAGCTGTCGATCTTGCGATACGAGTGAATACCACTGAACACCATCTTATTGGATCGTTCACGTATCGTGATTCTGATGGTAAACAACAGGGAGAGAGTAAAATCAAGTGGTTTCGTGACGGAATCCTGATTGACAGCTCAAATACTCTAGATAGCATCTACCGCGCTAATCGTGTGTTTTTGTATCCTCTTACTATGGTAGATAGTAATGCTACCATAACGTTTGAGGTAACGCCTGCTGGCGTTTCACTTCCTGATAGTAGTATTGTTGTTGGGGTAATGGTTTCTACTACAACAATGGTGAGCTCAGGTTTTTCTGCTCCCACCGCATTAGTTACTCTTACGGGAAGCGCTCAAGAAGGGGATACTCTTGTTGCTGGGTATCGCTATAGGGATACAGAGAATGATCCTGAAGGACAGTCCCTGCTACAATGGTATCGTGATTCTGTACCAATTGTTGATGCAACAGAGCTTTCATATAGGATAAGCAAAGCTGATAGTGGCAGTGTTATTTGGATAGAGGTGACACCGGTTGCCACACAAGGAAGTAATCTGGTCGGGGCTGTCGCTCGATCAACAAGCATGCACGTAAAAGGATTTAACCCTCCCATTGCTCGAGGGGTTGTAGTAAATGGTGACATTAAACAAAACAGCATGTTGACTGTCGGCTATAATTTTTTTGATCCGGATGGCGACCTAGAGGCTGTGTCTCCTATACAATGGTATCGTGACTCCCTCGCAATAGATGGAGCGACTGATTCAAGTTATACTATTACCTATGCAGATAGCGGTAGAGCGATCACAGTAGGAGTAACTCCAACGGCGGTTTCTGGTCATAATGCTATTGGGTATGAAGTGCGAGCCACTAAAAAATGGGTAACGAATACGTATCACTATCCTCATATTACGCTTATAGACGTTTCAAACAATAGCACACAGGATTCGACCCTAATAGGGAGTTATACCTATAATGATGGGGATGGTGATGAGGAAGGCCTTTCAACATATCGGTGGCTCAGAGATGGGGTTGCTATTGATGGTGCAGTTGATACAGCCTATACTATAACGTATGCAGATAGTGGTGCCGTTTTGAGCTTTGAAGTGACGCCAGTGGCTCTGACGGGTCATAACCTCATAGGCAAAAGTTCGAAAAGCTCTATCAATGCAATCAGTGGATATAATGCTCCAGTGTTTCATGGGCTCGACTTGGCTGGCACTCCTCACCCTGGTGACACCCTCACAATGTCTTATAGTTATTATGATCATGATGGTGACGCTGAAGGTGTCTTTCAGTATCAATGGTTACTCAATAACGCACCCATAGCAGGGGCAGATAGTAACACGTATATTGTCAAAGTAAGTGACCTTACCAATGCACTCTCTCTGGTGGCTGTTCCGGTTGCTGCAACGGGAACTACGGTTACGGGGCTTCCCGATACTACGGATCAAGTGAATGCCGTGTTTATGAATCGCAGGGTTGCTGATTCATTAGTTGATACTCGTGATGGCACTACACAAAGCTACGATGTGGTGTTTATTGGCACCCAGATTTGGATGGCAGAGAATTTACGCTATCTTCCTGCTGTGAATAGTGTGACCGATGGGTCTGAAGATTATGTTTTCGATCCGTTTTATTATATCGATGGATACACTCTTTCAACGGTAAATGGTAATACCGAAGAGGAAAATGGCCGACTTGAATCAACCTTTACTAAAGGTGTATTGTATAACTGGTATGCCGCTGAGACTGCCTGTCCTACTGGTTGGAGAATACCAACAGAGAGTGACTGGGATCAATTAGGCGCATTTATTTCTGATGAAAAAACAGGGCTTCCAAAAAATGGGTCAGCATGGAAGGGAGTTGGTTACTACTTGAAAGCGAATAAGGGTTGGGCCTACTCTGGCTGGGGTAATGATACTTATAAGTTTACGGGAAATGCAGCGAGTTATCGTGATACAACAAAAACATTTGTACAGTATTCTACCAAGGCTCATTGGTGGACCGCTGAAGAGGAAAGTTTGCACGTTGGTAAAGTACAATTAATGAGCTATGCTTCGCAAGACCTGTACTCATCGGTCCTTGATAAATCGGTAGGGACATCGGTTCGATGCCTGAGTGATGATTCTCTATAATTAAACGTTAACAATGATCTATCCTCGACCGGGTTTATTACTTGGTTGAGGGTAGATCTATTTACTGTGGGAGAAGTCTTTCTCTCACTTATCTAAGATGCAGTATTACCCTAAAAGCCATTTAAGTACTTTTAACTTTGTTTTTGTATAAGGAGCATATTTTAAGGGGAATTCAAACCAAGTAGGCTTATGTAATATACCCTTATAATGGGTGAAAGTATCAAAACCAAATTTTCCATGATAACTGCCCATACCACTTGTTCCTACTCCGCCAAAGGGGAGGTTGTTGTTGGCAAGGTGGTGTATACTTTCATTAATAGCACCCCCACCAAATGAAACGCGATGTACTATAGTGTTAATGGCCTTCTTATTATTTGAGTACACATAGCAGGAGAGTGCTTTTGGCTTTGCGTTGACCTGAGCAATGGTAGCATCCAGGTCAGAAAAACTGATAATAGGGAGAATCGGTCCGAAAATTTCATCTTTCATTATGTCGTGATCAAAGGTAATGTTAGTTAGGATAGTAGGGCTAATGAAGCGGTTCTCTGTATCGGTGTGGCCACCACAATAGAGGTGGTTTGAATCAATCAACCCTTGTAATCGCTTAAAATGTGAATCGTTGATTATTTGTACAGAGTTCTCATTCTGTTGATCAGGCGTGTAATAGGTGTCAAATTCAGCTTTGAGTGCAATAAGAAATGTTTCTTCAATGGCCTTATCGACTACAATATAGTCCGGGGCAACACAGCTTTGGCCGCTGTTTATTAATTTTGCCCATGCAATTCGTTTTGCTGATATCGCTATATCTGCGTCTGCAAGCACAAAGGTTGGACTCTTACCACCCAGTTCAAGAGTGACCGGTGTGAGGTGTTTTGCTGCGGCCTGATAGACAATTTTTCCTACCTGAGTACTGCCCGTAAAGAATATTTTATCAAACCTCTGAGTTAATAACTCGGTTGTCGTATGTACATCGCCTTCTACCACATGAAAATAGTTGCTGGGGAAGGTGTTGTTGATGAGGCGAGCCATTATATTTGATGTTCTGGTGGGGAGTTCACTGGGCTTGAGTATGACGGTGTTGCCAGCGCCAATTGCTGATATTGCGGGTAGCAACGAGAGGGCATAGGGGTAGTTCCATGCGCCAATGATGAGTGTAGTACCGAGGGGTTCCGGCATAATGTAACTTCGGGCTGGAAGATTAGCGAGGTTAGTAGGTACCCGTTTCTTAGTATTCCATTTTTTTATGCGCTTGATAAAGGTATGGATCTCATGATATATCTGAGAGATCTCTGCTATGTAGGTTTCAAACTCAGATTTACCAAAATCAGCATAAATAGCTTCATAGAGCTCTGTTTCATTCTCTTCAAGCATTTTTTTTAATGCGCGCAATTGTTTAATTCTAAAGGGTATTTCTTTTGTTGTGTGAGTACCAAAGAAATCTCTTTGAGTGCTAATAAGCTCTGTTACGTTCATGAGTATACTTTTTTATCAAGGCTGTTATAGAGCGAAAGTAGTAAGATTCCTGTGGCATGTCAGATATTATACCTTCAAAATTGATGGTATCCCTTTCATTTAAAATTCTTGCGTTAGAGGGCAGGTGCTGATTGCATCCTCTTTTTGGTATATGGATTTCGTCTATACTGGTCACTTCTGAAAAAGATATTTTACCTTTAACCCAAAAGAATATTAGGTATATGTAGATATGATTAAACAAGAGACGATGGATGCAATATTAAAATTCAGAAACGATCGTGATTGGGAACAATTTCACACGATTAAAGATCAATGCCTCGGGTTGGGAATTGAGGTGGCTGAATTACAAGAGCTATTCCTCTGGAAGAACAAGGAAGAATTATCTGATACAATAGAAAACAAAGCTGAAGCCATTAGTGATGAGTTGGCTGATATTTTTGTCTATTTAGCCTATATAAGCAATGATTTAGGGATTGATCTCAATGACGCTGTGAAACGAAAAATGGATAAAAACAGCAAAAAATACCCTGTTGATAAAGCGAGAGGGTCCAATAAGAAGTATAATGAACTGTAATAGAGGCCTCACTCGCTGTTCTATACCTAGAATGGCCTTTAAAAAAGCGATTTCATCTAGAATATTTTATCTTTGATACCGTTCTGCATACTGAAGCATACAGTGGTAGCAGTGTACATAATCAAGATATGCAACTACGGTACATTATGGCTTTACAAAAAAAACAACAAGAAAAAGCAAGACTCCATTCTCGAAATAAAAACCGAGAAAACTATGATTTAAACGCATTAATTACTGCTGTTCCTGAACTGGCACAGTTTATAATACCAAATAAATTTGGGGTAAAATCAGTTGATTTTGCAAATCCAGTTGCAGTTAAGCTTTTGAACCAAGCATTACTTAAATATTATTATGGCATAAAGAACTGGGATTTCCCTGATGAAAATTTGTGCCCACCAATACCAGGCAGAGCTGATTATATTCATCATGTTGCTGATTTACTCGGCGAAAAAAATGGGGGGAGTATTCCAACAGGTAATGCAATCACGTGCCTTGATGTTGGAGTAGGGGCAAGTTGTATTTACCCTATTATTGGTGCTACTGAATATAAGTGGAATTTTATTGGGTCTGACACTAATCCAAGGTCTGTTGCGTCAGCCCAAAAAATTGTGCAATCAAACGCATCAATAAAAGATAAGATTCAATGCCGATTACAAGATAATCAACGCAACTTTTTTCATGGCATAATAAGTAAATTTGATTCCATAGATATGGTGGTCTGTAATCCTCCTTTTCATTCTTCTATTGAAGAAGCGCAGAAAGGGACACGAAGAAAAGTTCATAATTTGTCGGGCAGAAAAGAAGTCATGCCTGAGCGCAACTTTTCTGGATTAAGCAGTGAACTTATTTATGCAGGTGGCGAATATAAATTCGTTAAAAACATGATTGGAGAAAGTGAAAAGTTCTCTACAAACTGTTATTGGTTTTCGACCTTAGTATCTAAGCAGTCAAACCTGAAAGGATTCTATAAATTACTTGATAGAGTAGGGGCTGTTCAGGTCAAAACGATCCCTATGGGTACGGGTAATAAATCGAGCCGCATCGTAGCATGGTCATTCCTTTCTGAAGATGAACAGGCAGAGTGGCGTAGAGCAAACTGGTAAGTAGCCTTTCGGCAGTATAGCCTTTTCAATGTTCATTCAATAGTTTAAGACTGTTACCCCTTATTTTCAATGGCGTAGCTGTCTTAAGCTTTCCTTTACACAATTGCATATTAAGCAACCTCTATCATCATATTCCGTTGGATTGTATCCACCGGTATCGGTATCGTGCGTATATAGATGAGAATTAAGTCTTCTACTCATGCTTACTTAAAGTAAATAAATATAAGATTGTCGTCCAGGGTGTGTTCTAGGTGGCTTTATCCTCGTTATTCACTTATATTGCCCAAATTGGATGATAATAATGTAGGTGAAAATAGCTATAGCTTACTAATAGTAATGATAAAAATACCTAACTTTAGTTTTTTATGTCGTATATTTAAACATGAACTATTTGGATTGGGAAATCTAGTTATGATTAAACGAATAACCTTATTAGGATTAGCACTGAGTATCTTTAATTGTCAAATTATCGATGTAAGAGAAGGAGAGGAGGTTGGTACAGAGAGTAGCAACTATTCCTCAATAGAGTATGAAAGTTCCGAATCAAGTACCTTAGAGGACTACTCATCTGATGAACAGTGGTCTTCGGAAAATGAAGAGGACCATTGGAGTTGTGATATATCTTCTGAAGAGTGGTCATCGTATAGCGAAGAATCTTCAGATGAATGGGTTTCTTCATCTATTGATATGTCTTCATGGCTCCCACCAATGTCTTCTTGGGTGCCTCCAACATCATCGTGGATACCTCCTATGTCATCATGGGTACCGCATTCATCAAACGTATCATCTTCATCTATTGTTGTGTATTCATCGGATATTTCATCATCATCGATTGATCCAGGGCTGGCAACGTTTGTTGACCCTCGGGATGGTGAAGTATATCCTCTAACGACTATTAATGAACAGGTGTGGTTTGCTAAAAACCTGAACTATAGTGGCGATAATGGCCAGGGTGGCAAAGAAGATCGTATTGGTAAATGCTGGGGTTCAGATGATCAGAGTGATACCGAATATTGTGATCGCACTGGTAGACTCTATATGTGGGCGGAGCTCAGCAACGAAAACCTTTGTCCTGTTGGATGGCATGTTCCTGAGCCTAAAGAGTGGCTTACTATGACTGATTATGTCTATTTAAACAGTAATGGTGACATCGTAAATGCACTTAAAGCTGGATGGGGTTGGGATTCTCCTTATGATTCTACAGGTGCTGATCTCTACGGATTCAGTGCAGTCGCTAATTCTGAATTGGGCAGACTTGAGCCAAGAGGTGCAGAGTTTTGGGCGGGTTATCTTGAAAGCGCTCCTCAAAATTCACTTGTTCGTGTCGCTTTGGCTTATTATCAAAATGACCATATCGCTTATTTTGGTGCAAACCGAAGCTCTTCAGAATATGGTATTCGTTGTCTGCAAGACGGCATTACTATCATAGATGAGCCAGCAGTTATTAATCATGATCCAGGTTTTGTCTATCAGTCAGTTGACCATTTAACCGGTGAATTTGTCGATGCACGTGATGGGCAAGAATATCCTTTTACACAGGTTGGTTCTCAAACATGGATGGCGGCAAACCTAAATTATTCAGGAGATGATGGCGAGGGGAATAAAACGGTAGATGTTGGTAACTGTTTTGGTTCTGATGATACTGAAGAGACTGAGAATTGTGATCTGTATGGACGATTGTATGTGCATGATACCGCAATGGGAAGAGGGTATACTACGGTTCCAGGTCAAGGGCTCTGTCCTGAAGGATGGCGCGTTCCTCTTTGGGAAGACTGGGAAGAACTTGAAGAGTATGTTGATGCCCGCAATGGTTCGCATGTTGGAGCGCGGTCACTTAAAGCAACAACGGGCTGGAGTTCAATCTATAATCGCTATGCTAACGGTACGGATGTAGTGGGTATGAACTTACAATCATATGATAAAACAAATGGCATGGCCCATTTCTGGATGAAATCATTGAATAGCAATAGAAGCTCTACCGTGGTAGTAGGATATTATGGTACTCATTCATTGGGTCCTCATACGGGAAGCCAGGGTCCCGCTGTAATGCGGTGTATTTATGCAGCAGAGTCATTTGCTCAGTAATAATTGATCTATAGTTTAACATGGCCATCTCTTTGAGGTGGCCTTTTTTTGTGCAATGAATACTATGGTGAGTCTTTAATACAGAAACACGGTTCCACTACTTTTTAATGAGAGTGGAAAGCGGAAAAAGCTGAATGTTTGTTTGATATACTTTATTAGTTTTACCTTCACACTGATCAGCAATTTTGATCATTTTGTTCTTGAAATCACGAATAAGTTTATTCATGTCTGATACCCCCTGCTCATTGAGGGCTAATGTTGCAGAAAGTATATTGCGCTCTTCTTTTTGAAACCGTTCAATTGCTTGCCCGCCCAGTTCAATAAACTTTTTTTGGTTATTTCTTATAGAAATGGACTTGGGGAGATAGGGAGGTGTTTCAATAGAACTCTCTTTTTGAGTATAATAGCAGCGAGCGCCTTTCTCGTGTCGTTCTATTAGGTTGAGCTTTAAAAGGAGATTAATTGCATTTTTAGCCTGTTGCACGGTTAAGGCAGGTTTCAAGCTTGAACCCAATAATTTGAAATCATCATTGAAATCGAGCATGGTTATTATTTCACGAATTGGTGCGACGAACCAGTTTTCATGGTATTCTGTATACAATCGTTCGAGTATATAGGGAGTTCGTGCGGGCTTTAATGATAGGAGTAAATCTCGGTAATACTCCTGGTCTGTATCGGTCGTTACTGTGCTATACTGAATTAAGACCTCAAAATAACGAGTTTCTTTAGTGTTTAAGCTGAGTAGTTTTGCCCACTTGAGAAGTGACTCTATCGTGATATTTCTTTTTCCGGTAAGTACGTTGGAAATTATCGAGCGTGATCTAAAGCCACCTTTATTCGCAAAAAACTGAAAGGAAAAAGAAGGGCTGTTCTTTTTTTTATCATCAAACCAATCTTTAATGAATAGTTGACTTGACCAATAGTCATAAATATTGATGGTGCTTGACACAGTACATACTCTTTTAGAATGATGGGGTCCTTAAAACATAAATGTATTAAATTCCCACTCTTAAATTCAATACGTTCAGTAAATTAAAATTTACACAATTCAAAATGATCATGGCCTTAGTTTATTCTAAATTGTGGGGCATGATTAAAAATACTATTACACTTATATTTATACTTTCTATCACAACGCTTTTAATGTATTGTGACTCAAACAGCTCTAGTGTTGATCCAAATGTCGGTATCTCTATAACAGGAAATAATACTGCCATACAAGCAAAAATTGCAACCAATGCTGATTCTGACACTACCAAATTGTTAAATGGTGTCGCGTACCTTTACCGGAATGGTAGTGATTCACTCCTGAGGTCGTTGCCCGTAACTATAGGGGAAACCATTCTTTTTGACACCCTCGCTGTTGGTATGTATGATGTCCTCATTAAGGATGATACGACTATAGTAGGCGAAAGTCTTTCAATACAGACAATAGATAGTAGTACAACTGAAGTTACGGTGTATGTTATGATTATTACCAATATAGCGGGCGACAATGCGCAACAGGTACAAGGAGATGGTAATAGCATAGAGCAACATAATGGTGATGGGACCATTGGTGGTGATCAAATTATGGGTGATAAAATTATTGGTAACAAAATAGTTGGGGATGTAACAATTATTCAGACAGGTTCTGATACTATCGTAATTAAACATCAGCCAGTAGTAACGCAACCAATCAGTAGTGATTCACCGACTGCAATGAGCAGTACACCATTGTCTGCCACCACTGTATCGAGTGCTCTTCAATTGAATAGTTCTGTAGCAGAAGTTTCAAGCAGCTCACAGCTCTTTAGTAGTTCACTGAGTACACCGAATACACCAGAAATAGTTTCCAGTTCAGAATCTCTTATTGTATCATCCAGCTCTTCAGTTCCCGCATCTTCTGAAATAATCATTAGCTCTGGAGAAGTATCAAGCTCAAGTATAGTGCTTGATTCGATTAATACGATAGAGAGTTTTTCCCTCCACGATCCATTGTATGCTTTTTCATATAATGGCGTTATTGATACGACTTTAAATGAAGTGAGTATTACCATTCCTTCAATGACTGACCTCACAACGTTACTACCGAATATTGTCGCGAAAGGTACTGCGTTGTTATATGATTCTACAAATATTTTAGAAAACCTTTCTTTTGAAATGAGTGCAGAAAATGGTGTAACACGTGAGTACCGTGTAACGATTGCTCGTGATTCAGTCTACTTTATTGAGCAGGCTTATAAGCAAGGACAGTACATCTCTGTTATGAATGACTCGGTCATTGCTCTCGAGAAGTATTATGCCAACAGTGTAGAAGAAGAGTACAGTTTTACCGTTATGCAAGGATTATTCGATAGCGACTGTACTTCTTTTCGTGCACGCACTAATACACAGAAGTTTATAGCACGGAGGGATTTTCTGTTTCAAATTTATAATTATGATTACACTGAAGAATTTAAAAAGGATGCTACATTCTGTATTGAACAATCATTTGAAACACCAGGAGCTATATACTTATACGGAAAAAATACTGACAGTTTTATGCATGTGATTGATTCTAATATTGTGACTTTGGCAAAATTCTATAATTATAGAGCAGATAAAGAGGCGTTTCAGTTTTATTTTAAACCACGCGTCACTGTTGAGGCTGAATCTGATCCTTACATTCCTCCAACATATACTGTTCAGAATTCACCAGTACATGAGTCAGCTGATCTACTCGGTAGCTTTTCCTTTGAAGTGTATGGTAAAGAAGGGTATTATATTGCAAATGATTATGGTATATTAAAAATTATGCATGAATCCGAGCTTGAGTCGTATGATCAAGCAATATTCAATGTTGAAGAGGGGCTGTATGATGCATCCTGCGTCTCTTTTAACTCACAATTTCAGCCAGGCTATTATTTTCGACATTACAAGGCGGTTGTTGTCGTACACCCTGAAGAGAGTTCATCTAGTTACCAATCTGATGCTACGTGGTGTTATGAAACAGGAATCGAAGATTCAGATCTCATAAGTTTCAGAGCACATAATACATCTGGGTATCTCACCTTTATTGACATGGTAGGATATTGGGCAAGTTCGACCCATTCAAGTTACTGGAGAGAATCAGCGACATTCATTCGTAAAAACCCATTACAATAGTAGGGTGACTTATTGAGGCATCTGTTCTATTGTACCATGTCCCAAATTAATATGAGTTAACCTTGGGAGCATTGAGGATCACACACGTTTTTTACGCTTTCTCTTTTTCATAAAGAGTACAAACAAATATATACCGGTCAAGAGTTGGAATACAAAGAACATTTCAGCAACAACGAAGAGGGCATATTTGGTGGTATCTCCAAAATAGGAGCCATCATGAATATTTTCTATGAAATCGGAGTTGCGCTCTTGAATATGTAGAATAGCACCTGTAGATGCATCAATTTGTACTTCAATATTTTCAGGCCCGAGAATTTTAATGATTCCCTTTTGGGGGCGTACATCAAGTCGATCAATATGGGTCCATTCTGTTATTGTTGTACGGGAATCTAACCTACAGGCTTCAATAATTTGTTCAGGGGTGAGGGTAAATAACTGAGTTGATCCTTGATGTGTGGGTGGCTGAATCCATTCTATCTGTTTTTTGAACATGAGAATCAGGCCCGTTGTTGAAACGATAATCAGAGGGACCATAACAATGATCGATAACCAAATGTGTATCTTTCTGATGGTCTTGAACGTATTCTTATTTTCTGCCATGGGTATCTCTATTCTCTCATTTTTTATCTATGGGTAGCATTGTATAAAGAGGGTTGCTTGTGGTGTGTTTTCCGAAAGAGTTAGTAAACCATCATGAACGATTCCAGAATTAATACGCTCTCCATGAATGGTAAACGTCACATAGGTTTTGGCAGATTCTGGGACTCTAAAGGTTCGGTTTGTATTATCAACGGTATTAATGATCATTGAATACGAATTCTGATGGGTTAAGGAGTTAAGGGGCGCAGGGTCATCGGAACTTTCTTCTCTATATAAATAGTCTTCACTGCTTGATGAGAGGTCATCTTCAGAATATGCTATAGAGCTTGAAGAGAGTGAAGAAGATATGTTGGAAGATTCTTCCTCTTCAGATGATGAAAGGGGAAGTGGGGGATTGAGATTTTCGTACACACGGATTTCGTGGACCGTAAGTTCATTGCTGGTGCTGTGAAGGCGTATTTTATTGGTAAAGCCAGTATCGAGAGTAATTACATCTACGGGAGTCACGGGCTCTAATAGGGGACTGAGTGTAATCCAATTATTTGAATCGTTAAACATTTCAATAGTATAGGTTTCGGGGGTAATTGCTCCCCACTCAATAGCCACCACTCCAATGTGATATGAGTCTGCGAGATCAATTGCTATCCAGTGGTCAGTATCTATTGCATCACTACGCCAATAGGTATCTGAATCGCCATCATTTACAAAGGTATTGCTGTCAGCGGCATAGGTGGATGAAGCGTCACTCTCTTTGTTAAGGGCAATATTTGTCTGAGGAGGGATAATTGTGTAAAGACCCGTTTCATCAGAAGTGAGGGTTGTACTGTGTTTGATATGGAGTGTGAATGAATCACCGTTGTCAAGTGAGTCGGGTATAGGCCACGAAAAGAATCCCGTCTGAGTTGCTACAATACCAATGGTATCTGTTGGTGTGTCAGAACGCCTGAGGGTTACGATAACGTACTCTAATTGATTAGAGTGCCATTGCACCGTAATAGAGTCTTGGCTGGTAATGAGGGCTTTTTGATTGGAGTTGAGAAGATCAAGTGTGGGAATGACTTTACCGAGTGTGAGATCCCAAATACCTTGCCCCCATGTAGAGAAGCGTATGATCTCGGTATCTCCTTTTTTGACCGTGTTGGCTACGTGGCCTGAGAAAATAGGGACTGATCCTTGGAGAGCAAGGGGGTACCAGCGTTCTTCCGATACAATAAATACATAGGGTCCTGCTGAAGTTGATGCAAAAATTAGTGATCCTGTCTCATTGGCAGTCATTCCGTTTACCGGAGATGCAGGGAAGAGGTTACTTCCACTCCCCGTAACATTAGTCCAAGTAGAGCCACCATCTTTTGAGAATATAGAGCGTACTCCGCTACCCGATTCGGTTGCGAAGAGAATCCTTTGATTGTCGATTGCCCAGCCCATACCAAAGTTACCTCGGGCAACGCCAAAGGTACCTGTAATCCCTGTTACATTGTTCGAAGCAACTTCACTCCATGAATTACCACGGTTTGTAGAAGTATAAACGAAACCGTTTTCCATAGCAAATACAATGTCAGGATTCTCATGGGATTGGGCGACTCCTTGTACGAAGTACTGACTATTATTGAGGTCATGTTCTGTACTAGAAATAGAGCCTCCATTGTATTCAAATTTTCTAAGTCTATGACTCATAGTCCATATACGATCACCATTAGACCAGTCTCCGACGCCAGGGGTAAAGTAGGCAGCGCCTTTAGAATACCCAGGGTTGTAAATGCTTGACCCAGCTCCACTGAGTCCTTTGTAGGTGCCATCAGAATCATAGAGCTCAATACGTTGAAAATTGTCGCTGGCTTGATAATTATATTTCCATGCAATAATTCCATCACCTGATATGCAGTTTGGTCCATCACCACCACCCACTTGATCCCATGAAAGAAGGTCTGTTCCATAGGTCGAGGCACGGGTATTTTGCCAGCCTTGGTCTTGGGTACACGCAGTCATATCATCTGAGTTGTGTTTGCCCGAAATTAAACCGCCGCGGTATGCTTCTTGGGTAGGGGCATTAAAGAGGGTTATATTGTAAAAAATATCTTCTATTGACGCTAGGGATGGGTATGAGGTTTTGGTCCACTCATTGTATGATTTAAATACCCCTCCATCAGTAGAACGCAATGAGAGAAGAGTACCCGATGCATCATAAAAAAATTGAGATGCTTGGTGGTCGGGGTGAAAGTGAATGCGAACACGATGATCATTTCCTACGGAATTTTGATAGTGCCCCCACCAGTTTTTTGCATCAGAGTTAGTTGTTGCACCAGCATTGCGTGAAGTGAGTGGAAATGCATAGCCCCCTATTATTATGTCGGGGTTTTCTGGGTTAATACCGGGATACTGGCCTTGAGCCATGTCAGCTTTCATGCTACTGTACCACCAATTTTCAGTTGCTTGGTACTGCCAGGTAGCTCCGCCATCGACACTATGATACCACTGTCTACTATCTTGAGTCATCCACAGTCGGCGTGAGTCACCGCCAAGACCAATTTCTGCGCCACTGGCTATGGTCCCTGATTGTACAAAAGATGTTTTCGCACTATTGAGTGTGTAAAAAGTATTTCCATGAGCAAAATAGACCGCCGCAGCATTGGGTTGTGTTTGCCAGCGCGGCGTGTAGAGTCTCGCATAGGTGTTGGTGGTAAATGATTGAAAGAGGCTAAATGATGACCCGAGGTCATAGGATACATAGACAGATTCGCCATCAGTAGTATAGATGGTATGATTGTCTTGTCTATTTATAATTGTGCTGATGATCCCGTTTGAAACCCCTGCAGAGAAGGACCAGGTTGCACCTGCATTGTCGGAATACATGATAGAACCTTGCTCTTCACCTGCAATAATTCTCCTTTGTGAACCATTGGGCACAACCATGAGGTCTTCGAATCGTGAGGGGTGTTTCGGGTTGATTATTTTCCAATCGTCATCAGAAAGAGTCCCTTTCCAGATAAACTGTACACCACCATAATGACCCATACTTACCGCATAGACGGTATCAGTTCCTTCGTCCATTTCACAAAATTGAAAGGCTCCCGGCATATTCGCAGGGCCTCTACTGGTCCATTTACCAGAAAATGTGTTGTTAGCCAGATTGTAGAATCCATTTTTTTCTACTGAGGGAAGGATCTCTGAAGTGGGGACTGGAGCAGGAGCACCGAGTGTAAGGGTTGCTTTGGGTGACCTGATATCGGCATAGCGTTTTTTATTAAAGGCAGCTTCTTCTTTTGTCCAGAGACGACGTTTATGATCACCATAGCGTTCACTCTCTTCGTCTGTTTTAATGATAACAGGTTTAGGCCAGTTCGATTCTGTGGCTTTGGATACGCCATCGACCGCTGGATTTGCAGTATAAATAAAGTAATAGCCAATTGAAAGTGCAACAGCACAAGAATAGATCACCCAAAAAGAGATGGATTTTTTCTTCATTAGTTCCCCAACTATGTATGTCTGTCATTAGGTGATTGTGTGAAAATCACATAATGTATGTCCCCGCTGGTAAATGTAGGTTATTTTGACTCGTAGAGTTCAGGGAGTTGGTTGATTTTTGGGGATAATTTGTGTTTATTGAGAGTATATTGATATCAATCATTAATGTAGTAAGTACAGTACAATCATTATTAAGCTGGTATAGGTTAATGCTTACCCTTGGTAAACATTAACAAATGTCCCTTAAAATCTATATTTGGGCTCATACATTATTTACCTATAGAAGTCACTATTAGATGGCTGTATCAAATACATCTATTATTGAAAGAGAGTTTGATTTGAAATATTTTCATGTGTTTATTTTGGTTTTTACATTAGTTTCTACTGTTTTTAGTCAAACAGCAATTGCACCATCTTTTGGGGATGGAAGCGAAAAAAGCCCCTATCAGATAGCGTCTCTTGAAAATCTCTACTGGCTCTCTCAAAATCACACTAAAAAAGACGTTGGTTTTTATGTGCAAACAGCTGACATAGATGCAGCTGCGTCACAACATTGGGACGGGGGTAAAGGGTTTTATCCCATTGGAAAAGATGATACTAACCCATTTAGTGGTGTATATGATGGTAGTGGCTTTAGTATTGATAACCTCACTATTAGCACAGCAAACGCTGTATTTGTTGGGCTCTTTGGCGTCGTACAATATTCACATATTATAAATCTGAGCGTTACCAATGTATTGCTCACAGGTAATCACTCGGTAGGTGCTGTTGCGGGAATGTCTATTGGAGGCAGTATTTCTAACTGTTCATCATCAGGGACGGTAAACGGTTCTTATGCTGGGGGGCTTGTAGGGGTCATTCAAAATACAAGTATTTCTAATAGCTCTGCTATTGTTGAGGTCAGTGGTGTTACTAATGTTGGTGGACTTATTGGGTATATAGAATATGAGGGGAGTATAATAAACAGCTATAGCAGAGGGGAGGTTACAGGGACTGCGGTCGGTACAGGTGGACTTGTGGGTTTTAATGAAGGTGGAACGATTAAAATGTCTTATAGTACTGGTAAAGTAATTGGTGTTGTTCAGGCAGGTGGATTGGTTGGGTTAACGAGAAATGGCAATATTACCAATTCTTTTTGGGCATATGATAGTTCAGGTCAAACAATGAGTAGCGGTGGAACCGGTGTAATTGCTGATGATCTAAAAAATATACATACCTTTACGGATACCTCAACAGTTGGACTGGATAGTGCTTGGGATTATATTGGCCACACCAATCAAGATACTGTAAATGGTGATATCTGGATAGTAGGTACCGATGAATACCCCGAGCATACAGTGCGTTTGACATATGAAACCAATGATCAGTATAGTATACAGGGAGATACGGTACAGATGCTTAAAAAGGGCGGCAACGCTCGTGAAGTTTTAGTGGTTCCTAATTTTGGATTTCGTTTTGTTCAGTGGTCTGATGGAAATACAGAAAACCCAAGAGAATATGGCACTGTAAACAGAGCTACAAGAGTATCTGCTATGGTTGTTCTAAAAGATATCTCACTCTATAAACCCGATGGAGTAGGGTCGCTAGAGAACCCCTATCAGATTGCATCTCTTGTAAATCTTTTTTGGCTCTCCCAGTCTGATACTGCCTGGGATAAGAACTTTGTACAAACAGAGGATATCAATGCGTCAGATACAAAAATTTGGGGCAGTGGGTTTAAGCCAATTGGTAATGACACCATCTCTTTTACTGGAGCGTACTCAGGGAGTGATCACACTATCGAAGAACTTACAATACAGAGATTTAAGGACTCTTTCGTTGGTATGTTTGGAAAAGTAACCGATGCCGTGATACGTGATGTGCATTTATTAAATGCATTAATAGAAGGGGGAGAATACAAAACGGGTGGTATTGCAGCAGAAATTAATAATAGTGTTATTTCAAATAGTCACGTATCGGGTGTAGTTACTGGAGTAGGAATTGTAGGTGGACTTGTTGGTTATGCTCATTATGGAACTATAATTAATTGTTCTAATAGTGGGGCTATTACTACTAGTGGGAATCGTTTCAATATTTCCGTTGGTGGTGTCGTAGGCAAAAACGAAAGTGGAACAATTTCAAATTGCTTCAATTCAGGGAATGTGGTGATTTTAGATAGTACAACTCAAGGATCATCGAGTTCTGCTGGAGGAGTTGTAGGAAATAATTTATTTGGCTCCATAACGTCAAGTTATAATTCGGGATCTGTAAGTGGACATACAAACACTGGAGGAATTGTAGGGACAAACTTTTTTGAGAGTATAATTCAAGAAAGCTATAATACAGGAACCGTTACCGGAAAAGAAAAGGTAGGAGGGGGTGTGGGACTCAATAATGGCGAAGTGTTTAATAGCTATTCTACAGGAGCAGTGATGGGTACCAATGGAGTCGGTGGCTTTATTGGTAAGTTAGACCAAGGTGTATTAGTCAATAGTTATAGTGTCGGTTTAGTACAGAGTACGGGTACTGTTGGTGGCTTGGTAGCAGATACGAGTAAGGCAGTAATCATACAGTCATTTTGGAATACAGAAACATCGGGTCATAGTGTAAGTAGTGGTGGAACGGGTAAGTCGATTATTCAACTGCAAGCTCTAGAAACGTTTACTGATATATCTAGCGAGGGGCTTGATAGTGCCTGGGATTTTACTGGTACCGTTGCAGATGACCTTCAATCTGATGATATTTGGAGTATGAATTCAGGGACGTATCCTGAACTTTCACCTACTTTAACGTACAGTTCCGGCCTGAACTATACCGTTATTGGTGATACCATACAAGTATTCGGATCCGGGAAGACTGTTACGCCTGTAGAAGTGAAACCACAGTTGGGCTACGCATTTGTTCAGTGGTCGGATGGTAAAAAAGATAACCCTCGCATGGATACTACTGTACAGTCTGAAAGAGCAGTAAGTGCACTTGTTATAAAAAGAGATATATCACTGTACAAACCTACCGGAACAGGAACGGCAAATGATCCTTATCTGATAGCAAATTTGGGCAACCTCTATTGGCTTTCTGAGGTTGATACTGCTTGGCATAACTATTTTCTTCAAACTGCTGATATTAATGCGGCCAAAACCCGCTATTGGTATGGCGGTGCAGGTATTAATTCTATTGGTAATAGCACTATAAAAACCTTTACAGGAGTGTATGATGGAGGGGGCCATGTTATAGATAGTGTATATTCTTTCTTTAGTTATGGTATAAGGCTTTATGAAAAGGGACTCTTTGGTGCTCTTGAAGGGGCGGAAATTAAAAACGTTGGTTTGACCAATGTATATATCGCAGGACACGAAAAAATCGGGGCTCTAGTTGGCAGAGCAGATAAGGGCAGCACTATTAGGAATAGTTATTCAACGGGGGAAGTAATGGGCTATGCTGATGTCGGAGGATTAGTAGGACGTATGGAAGGAGGGAGCATTAATACGAGTTATAGTAGATGTGCTGTCACCAATTATTTTAGGGATTTCAGTGGTGGGCTTGTTGGCTCGGGTTATACTGTCGGTATATATAATAGTTATGCTGCAGCTACTTTAGGTGCAGAGTCAGGCGGTTTAGTGGGGCACTTTACTGATGGACAAATAATAAACAGTTATAGTGTATCTCGCTTTATTGACATTACAGGTTCAGGCGGTTTGGTTGCAAGCAATGTAAATAGCATTGTGAAAAATTCATTCTGGAATACCGACTCTGCTCATGGTATTATTGGTGGTGATGGTATTGGTAAAACCAGTACAGAAATGCAAGACATTTCGCTGTATACCAATACTGGGAGTCCTGATCTTGATTCAGCATGGGATTTTATTTCAAATCCTCACAATGACACAGGCAATACTGACGTTTGGACATTTGAAATGGCTGGAGGGTATCCGGTAATAACTGCACAACTCTTCACTTTCCGCTACAATGCTGAAGTCAATGGACAGATATCTGGCTTAACGATTCAGAAAGTTGAGTTCGGTACTCAGGGGACAGAAGTTGTCGCTATTCCCGATGAAGGATACCATTTTGTGGTGTGGAGTGATGGTGTCTTAGATAGTGCTCGTCAGGATACTATAGCAACAAAAGATAGTACAGTAACTGCTCAATTTGAAATCAATAAATACCCTGTAAGCTATAGTACAGATACTGGGGGAATAGTCAATGGAGATACCGTTCAATCAATTGAGCATGGCTCAAATGCAACACCAGTAACTGCGGTGGCGAGTACCGGTTTTAAGTTTTTGCAGTGGTCTGACGGAATTCTAGATACCTTACGTACCGATGTTTCAATTACCAAGACTCTTACTGTTAGTGCAGAGTTTGAAGTAGCTTATTTTTCAGTAGAATACCATGTGGGTGATTTTGGAACAATTATTAAAGGAGATACCAATCAACGTATTGCCTTTCAGTCACGAGGTACAGAAGTCACAGTGGAACCAGATTCAGGATATATTTTTACGGGTTGGACGGATGGTAGTACTGCTAATCCACGGCTGGATACTGGTGTTACTACTACTTTCTCAGTAACGGCTCAGTTTGAGGTGGTAGGTACTATCATTGTTGATACTATAGGTCAGGATACTACACTCGGAGCGATCATTGATAGTATCTCAATGGTTGATATAGATACGCTTTCAAATACCAATCCTGATACTGTTCTAGACAACGATTTAGATTCAAATATCACAACTATTGCAGAAGATGAGTTAGTTTCATCATCTGAAAATGAGCTCAGTAGTGTTGGTGAACAAGAACCTCTCGTTGATTCACTTGAGCAACCCGAAGACAATTCTGATCAGGATAGGGTAGAGCTTTTATTTACGGATAACATGTTGAATAAGCACAGAATGTCTATAGCAGCTCATAACAGAGATTACATAGAGGTGTTTGTATTTACTCCGGAAAAAAATGCTGAAGTTGTTTTTTATGATTTCAGAGGGCAAAAGATTGGATATGCCAAAAACTCACTATACTCAGATGGCATACATTATTTTACAATGGAAACAGGAGGGCAAGGAGTGGGACAATTACACGCTGGTCATTATATAGCTGTCACCCAGTTAGGCATTGGTGCTCAGAAAAAGTATTTGAAAGCAGTTTTTACTGTGACTCATTAGGTCCTATTGTATCCTATGAAAATCTATACACAGAATCGAACGTACATTGTGACTATCAGCATATTATTCATACTCCTTGTACAAGTGAGTTGGGCAAATGATGCTATACCTCAATCAGCAGAAAATATAGCACCTCTTACCATAGGGGATACCGTTTCAGTTGATACCTGGAATGCACTCACCACAACTTTAAACGCCAAAGAATCTAAAAAACCATTGGTCGTTATTTTTTATAGAGGTGGGTGGTGTCCCTATTGCAATAGCCATCTTAAAGAACTTCAAGCTATTGAGTCTGATATTATCAAAAAGGGATATACTTTACTGGCAGTGAGCCCCGATAAACCTTCTACGGTAGATGCTCATAAATCAAAGAAAAAGTTACCCATCACCTTAGTCTCTAATAGTGATATGAGTCTCGCCCTCGATTTCGGTATTGCTTTTCAGGTACCTAAGAGTTTAGTTAACAAGTATTTGAAATCCTATAGTATTGATCTTGAAGGTGACTCAGGAAAAAAACATAATCTTCTTCCAGTGCCTTCAGTTTTTATAATCGATCGGACTCGAGTGATTCACTATGTCTATACCAATGCAAACTATAAGGTGCGCTTAAGTGGTGTGGAGCTTTTGAAGGTATTGGATACCATCAAATAAAGTGTAGGGGAGCATTATGTTATTATGCGCATTATCTGATCATACTCTATCTCCATTCGTAGGCAATAGGTAATACTATCTATATAATGTAAAGTCTTGAACAGACTTTAATCATAAATACTATGGAACAATAGATACAAGATAAATCCATCTCTGGACCGCTCTACAGCCCCTAATAAGTCTATAATGCTATTCTTGTGTTTATTCTATACATTCATAAATACATACAAAGGGGGAAAGGGATGAAATTCAGCTGCGTATTGGGGTTTTTACTGATTTTACTATTAAATACGGTATTTGCAGGTCCAGTTACTGATCATGGAGACCTACAGGTGCTCAATAAAGGGGGAGAGTACGGGTATACAATCTGTGATATTCATGGTACCCCTTACCAACTTAAAGGTTTTAGTGCCCTCGATCTCAAAAACTGGGATACCGAATGGGTAGTGGGTCATACAATCCCTAATATCGTTTCACTTACCGGATCTAACGCAGTGCGTGTCGCTATGTATACCTATGAAGCGGCTCATGGGTATATGAACCAAGATGCCACGGGAAAGGCTCTGTATCGTCAAAAAATGAAGGATTTGATACAAGATGCAATCTTGTCTGATATCTATATCCTGGTTGATTGGCATATATTAAATGACCCCAATCCTTGGAGTACAGAGTATTATAATGAAGCCTATAGCTTTTTTACTGAGATTGCTCAGGAGTATGGTGCCTTTGATAATGTACTCTTTGAACTCGGAAATGAGCCTCTCGCGGTGAGCTTCCCTCATACCATTAAACCATGGGCTGAACATGTGCTCAGTGGTATCAGACTCTACTCAGATAACCTTGCCACAGTCGGTACTCCAAATTGGAGTCAATCGGTAGGGGATGTGATACATAATCAAATCACCACTAATGTTGGTCGGGGTGTCCTCTATAACATTCACTTTTACGCAGCAACTCACGGTCAGTGGTTGAGAGATGCAGGGAACAGTGCTCGTTTAAATAATGTGCCGCTTATCATCTCAGAGTTTGGAACCGTCGATGCCAGTGGTAATGGTACACTCGACTTGTATCAATCGGGACTCTGGCTTGATTGGGCTCAGAGTCATAATTATAGTTGGTTTAACTGGTCCCTCAGTGTTCGCGACGAAACATCAGCAGCGCTCATTAATAATGACCTTGCAGGCCCATGGGTTCCGAGTGACTTTTCAACCTCAGGTCGTTGGATTCTTTCGCGCCTCGGGCAGACTTTTGTTGATCATTCAAATATTGCATTCGGTAAGACGGCTTATATGAGTAGCACCTATAGTGATTATTACGCATCAAGAGCCGTTGATGGTGTTGTAACTGGTTATAATCCTCAGTTGGCTCACAGTGCTGGAGGCCCAGCAGAGTGGCTTATGATTGATCTTGGGGCTGCATATGATATTACTGAAACCGAGTGGTTTAATAGACTGGACTGCTGTAGTGATCGCATGGATAGCTATAGTATTCAATATTCTCTTGATGGTTCTCAGTGGGTGACCGCGAGTGTACAGACTGAAGAGATGGCTTTTCCAACACGTATAGCTCTTAATGTAGCGGCGCGTTATGTACGAATAGTTTTGAATAAAGCAACGGCTATCAATCTAAGTGAAGTACAAATTTTTGGAACATTAGCACCGATAGATACTGATGGCGATGGAATTGAAGATCATGCTGATCAATGTCCAGAAACACCAATAGATGAAATTGTTGATGGCGTTGGTTGTGCGCAGTCCCAGCTTGATGATGATAATGATGGCGCTATGAATGATGCAGATGTATGCCCGAGTACTCAATCAGGTGTGTTAGTTGACGCCTTTGGTTGTGGCATTGACAGCGATAGTGATGGAGTCTTTGATGGCCTTGACCAGTGTCCAGAAAGTCCAAGAGACTTTCCGGTCGATGTACAGGGGTGTGTTGTTGGGGTGACCAATGTTTCGTACGGAAAACAAGCCACTCAAAGCAGTACACATCCTTCTTACCCCAATTTGAATGCGAGTGTAGCTGTTGATGGAAACACGTCAGGTGGCTATCCCGATATTGCACATAACTATAATGGTACTGCGGGCGAGTGGTGGCAGGTCGATCTTGGGGCGGTTTATTTTATTACATCGAGTAATTGGTGGAATCGTTCTGATTGTTGTTCGGATCGCATGAGTAACTACACTATTCAAGTTTCTTTGGATGGAGGCGTTTGGACCACAGTATCTGATCAGAATACAATTATGGGTCGCCCCTCTACAATTGTTATTAATACAGAGGCACGCTATGTGCGAATGATCATGAATAGTAATACAAACTTTAATTTTTCTGAAGCACAAATCTTTGGGGTACTATCACCACAAGATCACGACAATGATGGTGTGTTGGATAGTGAAGACCTCTGTGTAAATACTCCTGAAGGTGAAATCATTGATGAAAATGGTTGTGCCGACTCTGAGAGAGATAGTGATAATGATGGTGTCATTGATTTAGTTGATATATGCCCTTCAACAGAAACGAATGTAGTTGTTGAGGAGACGGGATGTGGAGTCGACAGTGATAGTGATGGAGTTTTTGATGGACTCGACCAGTGTACCGATACACCAACGGGCATAGCGGTTGATGTGCAAGGGTGTGTAACGGGAATAACCAATGTTTCTCAAGGGAAACACGCTACTCAGACCAGCACGTATGCATCGCTCACGGCTTCTCGCGCAGTGGATGGTGACTTAAGTGCTCATCACAATGGTGCAAACCTTGCCCATACCAATGAATACAACGCCGGACACTGGTGGCAGGTTGACCTGGGTGATCTTTTCTACGTGACCAACAGTGTGTGGTATAACCGACTTGATTGTTGTAGTGACCGTATGAATAACTATTCTGTGCAAGGTTCACTTGATGGTGTTGTATGGTTTACTATCTCACTTCAAACGACACAAATGGGATATGGCACTACTATACCTGTAGAGAGTCAGGCACGCTATATACGCTTGGTACAAAATAAAGCTGATGCAATCAATTTTGCAGAAGTGCAAATCTTTGGAGTAGTCGTACCTCAAGACGCTGACCTTGACGGTGTTATGGGGTCACAAGACCATTGTCCAACAACGCCGATTGGTGAGGTTGTTGATAGTAATGGATGTACAGATGATGAGCGCGATAGTGATTTCGATGGGGTGTATGATATAAACGATCAGTGTCCTGAAGCGGTAATTGGTGCATTAGTATCTCTCCATGGTTGTCCGAGTGATAGTGACGGTGATGGAGTGTTTGACGGTATTGATCAATGCGTGTCGACTCCCACAAGCGTTCCCGTAGATGGTACAGGGTGTATAACAGGTGTCGGTCTTGTTTCACGAGGGAAGAGTGCTATGCAGACGAGCACCTATCAAAGCCTTACAGCATCTCGCGCAGTCGATGGGGATTACTATGGTCGGCATAATGGCTATAACCTTGCGCACACTGATGGCGCGGGGATTGGTGCATGGTGGCAGGTTGACCTTGGAGCACTCCATTATGTTACCAGTACCTACTGGTGGAATCGTACTGATTGTTGTGCAGATAGAATGAACAACTATATCATTCAACGGTCTGTTGATGGCACAACGTGGATTGATGTGTCTTACCAAACAAGTCAGATGGGGAGTGGCACAGAGATATCGATTAATGGTGACGCACGTTATATTAGACTTATGATGAATAAGCATTCTGATATCAACTTCGCAGAAATGGAAGCGTGGGGAGTTGAGACGTTCTCAGAGATTTAAACTATTTCTTTTAATTAATAATTACTAAAGGCACGAATTGACATAGAGTCTATTCGTGCCTTTACTGTTAACGCACTCTATTTATTTGAACGATATATGCTCTACCATTGGTTTCGAGGTGGGAAATATCAATTGTTTTCGTCCCCACAAACTCCGTGTTTTCATAAAAAGTTCCCAGCAGTTCACCTGACACATTAAAGAGCGAAATAGTATACTCGCCTGGCTCTTGAATTGAAATCACTGCATGTGAACCTGTTTGCATTGAAGTATTTGCTGCTAATTGAGTATCAACTTCTGTTACCCCAATAGTTAATGTATCGGTATAGGGCATTGAACTACTCGAAAGTGCTGACGATGAAAGCTCCATACTACTTGAACTTTCAATGGAACTACTCAAAGAAGAGCTCGATGAAATAATAATTGAACTCGAGCTTTGCATTGCTGCTTCTTCTATAACCACTGTTTGGATGGCATGTCCTTCAATAGTTCCGGTAAATGAGTATTCACCAAGGGTAATGCTGTATTCCGAAGTACTCTCTTCATCATTGAGGATTACTACTGCAATACTCCCATCACTGTTTAAAGCAGCGGTTACCTCTAGTTTTTCTTCACCCGAAATATTTACCTCTCGGGTAACACCTTCAAAAGTTGATTTTTTATCAGTATCCATCTCAGAATCATTTCCCTCTGTAGAAACTTCAAGTACTGTAGCGCCCGGACGAATAAATTTGCTGAAATGACCAAAAAGATAAAAAGTAGGATTGTAGTGTATCACAGCATCACTCCCACTCCCTTTAACCATTACTGGCGCTGCGCACCAATTTCCAACATGATTGGGCCCGCCTTGATCATCTAAGACAATGTTCCAGTCAATCCAACCCGTTACCCAGTGATTCAAGCTTGAGATGATATCTCGACCATAGCGGTAGACGCCTTCAACAGCAGGTTGATGATAATACGGGTCAATGCCGAGTCCCTCACGGAGATAGTTATAGCCTTCACCATCATCATATCCCCATGAGCCGTGATTGCGTTCCCACCACCATTTCCACCAGTCACTTCTCTCAAACCATGGGTTCTCCATGTTATTAGGGTGGGCATCACTTGCTTGACAATTATCACCACACTTGTCTGGGTCATCAAAGCCAATACCTTCTCCAGGACTATCTCCCCTCAGCTGATCAATGGTAGCTTCTGTTGCCAATAACTTGAGGTGGGGATATTCTGTATGAAAAAATTCGAGTTCATCAATATAGGTGTTCCAGGTGCTCCAATACCAGTGGAGGCCAATACCATCAAAGTCACCTTTGTCAGATTGGTCTTCCATACCTTTTACAAATTGCTTTGCATGGTCACCTTTGTTTTGGTCGAATCCATATATTTCAATGCCTCCATAGCCAGCTTTTTCAAGAGCAGGAACGAGTGCATCATGCACATACTCGCCCTCTTGATCACCTTCAAAATGCATGCTTTCCCAGTTAGCGCCATTTCCATAAGGTTCATTCACAGGGGTTAGCCCCCAGATATCTATGCCTTCGTTTTTATAGGCATCAAGGTAGGCAACTATGTAGTCGGCAAACGTTGGGTAATGTTCTTTTTTAAGAACACCACCAAAATAGCCATCACTGTCGGTATATTTTTTAATGACATCAGCATCTTTTTCACCTTCAATCTCTTTCATCCAAGGGGGAGCGGTCCATGGCGATGCGAGTAATTTCAAATGATCATCACCGGCTAATTCAAGTGCCTGCTTGATCATTGGAACAACATCATACTCCTCTTCTGTATCTTTTTTTATGGTAAAATCCGATAGATCTTCTTTCATTGCGTAGGTGTACTTGCCGGGCTCAGAAAAATCACAGCTTGCTATGTGAATTCGTGCGAGAGAATAGTGATTACCTTTAGGGCTAAAAAACGCCTCCATTATTTCATTACGTTTTTTCAGGGGTAATTTGTTGAGTACGATTGCTGATGACTCGGTGAGCGCGCCCCCAATGCCTGTAATCGTTTGTCGATAACTACTCGGATTAAGGTTTATAGAAATAGTAACAGCGCCATCTGGTGCACTTTTAGTGATAGCCGGGGAATCATCAAGTGGTGTAAGTTTTTTACCCTTTTTTGATGTTTCATAGATGGTGACGAGTTCGGGAATATAACCGGAAGATTCATTGGTACTGGATGAAAGCTCAGCATTGCTGGTAGTGAGCCCAAGGGTTAAAATAAAACTGATTACACTGACCAGTAGTGTAAGATTGTGGGTGTAGAGAGAAAAATAGATTGTATGTGAAAATATCATTAGTGTCCTCTTAAAGTGTGTGTTCCTCTTATTAATATATGGAGGATAGCACCAGTAAATGAACGACTAAGTATTACTCAAAGTAAAAAATGCCTTTGTTACTCTTCGTAATATCTTTTTGTCCACAAAAAAGTGAACAATGGTAGTTGCTGTGTATGATCGAAAAACGCACTATTTCAAAAGAGTGGAGGTCTAGAGTAACTGTATTTATGGGCTGTATCGCGGTATTGATAAAATTATTATTTTACTATAAGTAAAAATTAACTGATGAAGTACTACAGTTTAAGTAAGTGGTTTCAAGAAAGTATACTTCAAGTATTCGTAATTGATGAACATTAATTTAATTTGTATACTGTTACTCCGTACTATTTTCCATCTAAAAAGAGGACATAATGAAATATATTGTAACTTTTGCCTTAACACTTTTACTCTTGTCGTTCATTGGCTGCTCTAACTCTGATATGACTCATGTTGAAGGATGTGGCTGTATCAAATTGAGTTCAGATGATTATCTATCTTCATCTGATGATTAGGTTACATTTGTAGTAAAGACACATTCTAAACATCTCAAGGCATACACTATGATTGAATTCTGTTTACCTATATTCACTACCTCGAACCTTGAAACAGCCATGGAGTTATATCAAGACCTGTTTAAGTTTAGTATTGACTCACAAGGGGAGGGGTTTGCCCAAATGAGTCGTGATGGGGTGAGTATAATGTTACAGGAAACAGAGAACCCTATTATACAGCAGGTGTTATTTGGAGTATCAAGCTTTCGGGAGTTGTTCAAAGAGTTTAACATGAATGGCGTCATATTCATTCAACTCCCTGAAAATAGCGATAATGGTAATGAATTTAGAGTAAAAGATTACGATGGAAATATTCTTTGGTTTGTAGACTCTAAAAACTTGTAGGAATTACTCACTCAATTAAAATAGATGAGCTCGATTCACTCCTGTTTATCTAACTTGTAGGCGTCAGCAATTCAGTAATTCAGCTGTTGCATACGGTAGGTATCGAGTCATTATGATCTCAACAAAAAATAGAGAGATATTTCACATAGATGGGACCCTTCGTGATCTTTTTGTAAAAAATACAGGAAAAGTTGAGTGGCAATGTCTTATGCGTTTCCTTATGGACTCTGACCATGAGGTATCGCTCTTAAAGAATCATGAAAAAATTGCTATTACATCATTTAGGTTTAAAGATATTTTTGAAACCGACGAGTTGTTTGAACTCGAAATATTTCTTGATGCTGTAAAAGTAAACTGTCAGTTTTTTATTTCTACAGAAATAGAGCTCGATATTGATCCTGCAGATATCAAAACAGATTCAGATGCCCAAAATGTTTTCACCTTCATGGAAGCAATTGGTACTGCATTGCTTCGTAATGTTTTACTGACCGAAGAAAACTCTGAAAATCAGGTGATTGTGGAATATGATCATGAGTCTAATCAGATGGTGTATCGCTCAATTCGAAATTAAAAGATTACTTGATTACAGATAAAAGCCTATATAGTGATAGTATGGTAATATTCATTTTACATAAGCTTGTGCAATAGGTGATTCCTATCACTACTACAAATCAATAATTCTATTATTGGCTGAAATAGTTATTATTTGCCTTACAAGTTAAATAGAGAACCTTTAGTTGGGGGGATTAATGAAACAAATCGTTATAATATATAGTGTTATAGTACTGAGTTTACTATCGATTTTGAGCTGTGAAAACACTGTTTCTTCTAATCAGCAACGAGATTATATTGTCAGTGTTAATAATGCCTCAAAATTAAAAATTGATAGTGTCGTTCTTACTGAAATAGTAGTGACTGGCACTGTGGTTGATTCTATCAAAAAAACATATTTAGCACATGAATTGGGGACAGTGGATCATGGCGAGGCAGGATATTCGCATGAAATCAACTTGGTCTTACAGGGGGATGAATCATCGTTAGTTACCATCGAATATACAATGTATTCTTATGGAGTACCTTTCTATTCCAAAAATAAACATTTCACTTTAGGGGGAGCTGTACAAAAGACTGATGTATCACAGTATAAATTGTTGGGAGCTGCTATGGGGGATTATCAGATCGAAAGCGGTGGAGCTGATACTACTAATATTGTACTCCTCAGAGAAATATTTGTGAGATATATGGTACGTGTTGATAACGAAAACCCTGATGTTTTTTATGTAGCTTATATTAATACACCTAATACTTCAGCATCTGAATTAGTAAATGATTTGGTTTTAAAAAAGGGTGGAGGATTTCTTGCAATGGTAGAAGTCACTAATATGTTGCCAGAAGGGATAGATATTGAAGCGCTTCTTAATGGTACTTCTGTTGCAGGAACTGGGGTACCTGAAAATAATTCGAGTAGTAGCACTATTCCTGTGAGCAGTATTGCTCAACTAGATATTTCAAGTAATGGAGTCATTAGTTCATCAAGTAGTGCTCTGGTAGTATCATCGAGTAGTACTGATCCTGATACTCTCTCTAGCAGTAGTATGAGAATCGTTTCATCAAGTAGTAGTACGCTTGTGGCACCGTCAAGTAGCAGTGTCGATGAATCGTCGAGCAGTGTTTTGACTTTTAATGTAAGTATGGAGTTTGCTATAGGGGGCTTTGTTATTGCTGATGGCTCTACCTATACCAATGGATCACAATTAGAACTGGCACCATTACAAGCGGCGACCATAATTGCGGTTCCTGAAACAGGCTATACCTTTAGTCATTGGGAGGCTTCGGTAGCTGAATTGACAATAGGAAATACGAAATTGACTACAACGTCCTTAGTTGCAAGTGCACATGGGGTGCTTAAGGCTGTATTCATGCCCATCAATAGAAAAATTATATTTCTTACTACTGATAACTATGGTGCCGTATCATTAGATGGTACAGAGTTAACGAGTTCATTTGACTTTATATTTGGAACATCTGTAATTTTACAATCAACAGCAGACTTTGGGTATGCATTTAGTTCTTGGGAGTCATCCAATATTACTATAACCAATGATAAACATGCTGTTACGGAAATAACTAATGTGACTGCGGCAAGTAGCACTTTGAAAGCGATATATGAGCCGGTAACCTACGCTGTACCTTCAGATGTCGTAGGCGGAGAAGGGACAATAAATTTTAGTGGTAACTATACCTTTGGAACCACAGAGACTTTGAGTGTTATTCCAGATTTTGGCTATACTTTTTCTAATTGGAATGTTGTCGGGGTAGTTATAGCAGCAAACACTGAAAGTACAACAATTACAGGGATCACCTCTGAAATTGCTTCGGTATCTGTCGAATTGCTCCCGTTGGTATATTCCATCCCAACTACAACTGTAGGGGTGGATGGTACTATTGACTTCGATGGTTTGTATACCTAT
Source organism: Fibrobacterales bacterium (assembly GCA_051532055.1). Lineage (GTDB taxonomy): Bacteria > Fibrobacterota > Fibrobacteria > Fibrobacterales > JAOPTW01 > JAOPTW01. The sequence goes on from JAOPTX010000003.1 coordinate 210,255, forward strand.
GGTACTACAGAACAAATTGTCGCGAAGCCAGCAGAAGGGAATGTGTTTGTGCGTTGGGAGGCATCCAATGTAATTATCGATGACTCTACGCGAGAAACGGCGAATATTACCTCAGTGAGTACTGGAAGTGATTCTTGGGATATTAGAGCTGTTTTTGAAGATGCTATTGGTACTTTTACTGATGTACGAGATGGTCAAAAATATAAATCGACCATTATAGGCGGTCAGACCTGGATGGCGGAAAACCTTAACTTCACTACGGCTGCTTCTGTGTGTTATGATAATCTACCCCTCAATTGTGATCAATATGGTGCACTCTATTATGCAGATGATGCTGAGACAAATGCATGTCCTGCAGGCTGGACAGTACCGACCTATGACGATTGGAATATTTTTAGTGATTATCTAGAAGAATATGGAGGTGGGTATGATTATGATAATCATGACAATGACTGTATAAATAATTTCGGTGAACCAATTAAATCAACTACAGGGTGGAGTAAATTTAATTATAATATGGAGTGCTTGCGTGACTTTGATGAATCAAATATGGTAGATGGCAATGGCACTAATTCATTGGACTTTTCAGCGATACCTTCAGGTTGGAAACACAGTGCCCAGGCAGACTATTATATAAGAAAAGGCAGTGAAGCTCACTATTGGGCATCAACAGAAATTGGAAATAATTTTAATCGCACTTTTATAGTCAGAGAATCACATTATGCTCGTGGTAGCTCTGGTTCTAGAGATTATGCATTATCAGTGCGCTGTATAAAAGAATAATCTATGAAAAATAAGCTAGTAATTTTAGTCATCACACTACTGCCACTACTATACATAGTGACTCATATTGCATTGACCATTATACTCTACAGCCTGAGTGAGAACCTTTATGATTCATACGAATCATTTATGAGCAGCTTTGACCCCGCAATACTCTATTTTATATTGTGGATTATACCAGTGCTCTTTTATAGTAACCACGCATTTAAAAATGATCAACTATCGATACTGTCAAAGTCGAGCATAACTTTAGCCTTTCTGTTTTTCAACATTTTTGCAATGCTCCCGTATTATTACTTTTTCATATTTAAAAAGGCCACCCCGGAGTAGCCTTTTGTATGTGCATCAGTTGTCTAATAACTATGCACCATCCTGTATCGTATCACCTGTCCGATACTTGTTTTATTCAGAAACTTTCGTAATATTCCACTGTTGATTGGCTTCTCCTACATACTCCCATTGGTGAATTGATGCGCCATTCCAATAGGCATACTCAGAAACATCAAGTACTTTTCCACTGAGAACATTCATAATAATATATGAACCATTTTCGATTTGTGTAAGAATCCACTGTTGATTAAGGCCATTAACCCAGTCCCACTGATGGGCATTACCACCATTCTCTTTTGACCACTCGGCAACATCGAGAACTTTTCCACTTGCTACATTAGTAATTGCATGACCAAAAGTACTTGCAGTGATAGTCCATTGTTGGTTGAGTCCACCATGAAGGTCCCATTGCTGTATGTTTGAACCATTGTCACCACCTGCACCATCGAGTGCTTTGCCACTATGACGTGCAGTAAGAAAGAAACGTTCAGATGGATCCCAGCCAGTTATTTCCGCGATTTTAACAAGATCACCATCTACAGTTAATTGAGTCCAGCCAATATACGAGCCATTGATAACAGGGTATCCTTCATTAGATTCAGTATTGGTGACTTGGTTAATGACTGCCCCGTTGTAATGATATACATCAAAGTTTCCACCAGAGATTTGTTTACTCAGGTATACGATGTTACCATTGTCAATGCGGATATCTTTAACCGTTTCATCATGACTACTGATAGAGGTTGTATTCGTTCCGTCAAAAAGAACCACTTCATAGTGATTAAAGTTATACGGAGGGTGACCACCGAAGTCGTAACGTGATTTCCAAACGACTTGTCCGTTAGAGATAGCAAACTCGTCATCGGATTGAGGACTGTTACTGATGTTGGTTGTTACACCGTTTGAGTGCATAAATACTTCACGATCACTTCCTGGAATATATTCACCCCAAACAATGATGTCATTTTCAACAATAGGGTCCATTGCGCCAATTCCAGAAGGGATTTGTGTAATAATCCCATCTTTCCAGCTATAGACTTCATGTATTCCGAGCTCTCCACCAACCCAAACAATGTGTCCATTGTGTATACTTGGATTGTTATCTCTGATGTCATTGTCAGTAATTTGAACAAGTTCTGAGCCGTTGTAGAAATAAACTTCTGAATCGTTGCCGTCCCACATTGAGAACACCACTTGGCCGTTGCTGAATGAGAGCCCTTCCCAGCCGAGAGATGCTTCAGGTGCAACGTTGTTTGTTTCTGTACCATTATATATGTGTACACCCGGTTCGTTAGGAACGTGATAGGCGTACCGACCATTTTCAACTCCTGCAAAACGATCCATAAGGGTGTTTTCCGTTATTTGAGTTGCTTCTATACCGTCAGTGATGAAGAGTTCTTGGCGCTCTCCATATGCCCATGCCGCTCCAATATATGCGCTGCCATTTTCTACACTAAATAGAATTTTCGACCCTGCTGTTGTTGGGTAGGTTACATCGGTAATAGTGTATTTTGCTTGTGCAATAGTAGCAGTGAGCCCTAATGCAATTACTAAATGTTTAAATGCTTTCATGTATGATTTTCCTTTATCCTATAAATAATTATGTGTAGAGCCTACCGTTATTCTAGATAACGCTTGCTGCATACTTGTATAATTTGATGAAGATTCGACATATGAATCATAGGGTTTTGTTTGAAAACCAATATAAGATACGACCTCTGAATATCTCTGTAAGGGAGATATGCCCGTTCAGATGTGTCTATTTGTGCCCCATCAGCACTACAAATGTACTATAGATATCCGACTTCCTTCATTTTGTAAATAGAAAGTTTTCCTATAAGAAAAGAGTTGTACAACCTTGTGTTAGATGTTTTAGTGAGGAATCAGCTCTAAGGTGAGAGACTGTATTGTATTAATAAGTGAAATGTTTAGATTTATACTTTTAAACCTACCAACTCTATTTTAGAGCTAATAAACGAGATTATACTATGGAACTCTATCAATTTTACATTGAACTTATACCGACACGCTGGCTCAGAGACAATGATATTGCCTATCTTTACAACGATGTTCAAAAATTGGATACCTACGAAGCGTGGGAATTGAATCAACCAAAATTTGATTTCGAACCGATGATTTCAAAAATGTTACCGAAGGGTCCATCATGGTGTAGTGATATTAAAATCTGGGGTGATGAGAAGGAGTCTGATGTCCAGGTTATTAGAGAGGGCAGTAAAATTGAATCAATTTCAATTCGCATTGATATGCGAAGAGAAGTTATGCCGTTGTTGATTGATGTACTAGACCTCGCTTCTGAAATGAAGTGTCAGTTGCTTATTCCAGAGGTAAAGACCTGTATTGCTCCTTCGTTAACGGAGATTAAACCGTTTATACTCGGGGCTGCTTCTTTTGAATATTGTGGCAATCCTGAAGATTTTGCCGAATGTAAAACCTTATAATCATCCTTAAATTATCTAGGGTATTTGGTTCTAAATATGGGATCATTAGAGCTATCGTTTGTCACTATTTGAAGCGGTTTAGGGGCTCAAGCAGGTGCTTCCTAAAAGAAAGCTGAATATTTTGGTGTTTCCGGGGTGTCGTTAGTTATGAGCTAATAATTACTATCTTTTGTAACCATTGCAATTGGTCTATACAGTGCTTTCTACACCTATTTAACTGTATACCATACTAAAGGATTTACAATGAAATACACCAGACTACAACAAATTATTCAGAGCACCTTGCTGCTAGTAGTGGCGGCTTCAATGACCGCCTTCAGCGCTTTTTCTGGAATGGGTGATGGCACTGAAGCAAGTCCTTATCAGATATCGTCGATTGAACAATTACAAGAAATGCAGAATGAACTAAATAAGCATTATATCTTAATTGATAACATAAATGCTGAGGGTACTTTAACTTGGAATAATAGCGCTGGATTTGTTTCTATAGGCACTGAAGAATCACCTTTTGAGGGTACTTTTGATGGTCAAGAGTTTACCATACATAAATTAGTGATTAAAGATGAGACACACTATAAACCACTTGGCCTTTTTTCAGTAGTAGGCGAAAATGGCACAGTGAAAAATGTGACGGTGAGTGGTTCAGTAACGGGATATAACACTGTTGGTGGAATCGTGGGGGAACTTAATGGCACCCTAATCAATGTACATAACCGTTCGTCAGTTATTGGAAGTGAGAATGTAGGAGGGGTTATCGGTAGACTTACTGCTACAGGACACATATCTCAGCTCATGAATAGTGGAACGGTCTCTGCATTTAGAGGTGCTGCGGGGGTTGTTGCTTTTGCTTATGAGGCAACCATAGCAGATGTAATGAATATGGGGTCAATAACAGCTGAAATCAGTGCTGCAGGAATTTGTTATCGTTCTTCAAAAGGAACCATTACGCGGGTAGTAAATATTGGACCGGTGTTGGCAAAACGTTCTGGTTCGTATGGGGTATATGGAGGAGGAACTCAGAGTGGGCCCGCAGTTATTACTCACGCCTATTGGGATAGTAACATCGTAAATGGTAAATGGGATAATTATGGTGAAAGCCTTTCTACTCTTAATATGAAATTAAAAGAGTCGTATAAAACATTTGATTTTGACAACATATGGGCAATAGATGAAGGACATACCTATCCTTATTTTAAAGATAGGTACCACCCTATACAACCATTTTCAGATGTGAGTGAGACAACGTCAATTACAGATAGCTCAACGTTATTGGACAATGATATAACATTTAATGATCAATTTACTGGTGTGGTTAAAATAGAAGATGCATCGTTTCTTAATGAAACTCGGGATACGCTGTACAGAAGGTATCGCGCTGGTGAAATTGATTTACAGAATGATACCCTATGGGGAGGGTATTCACACATAATGATTCCTTGGGACTCTATTATTCCTCTCGCCACTCTTGGTGATCTATTAACCATAGGGAAGAAGTGGGATACACCACGTGAGGGTTCGTATATTTTAACTAATAATATTGATGCATCGCAAAATACCGAACAAGCATCAAACTCTAATGCCTTTCCCATCGATTATCATGACAGGCCTTTTTCGGGAATCTTAGATGGGAATAATTTCACTATTTATAATATTAACCTTACTACAGATTTTGATTACTTGGCATTGTTTCAAGAAATTGATAGTCTGGGGGTCGTTAAGCGATTAGGAGTCTCAGGTGATAGTGAATGTGAAAGTAACTGTGCGGGAATTGCTCATGAAAACTATGGTACTATATCACAATCATTTGTGAGTATGGATATTTTACTTGAAACAAATCGTGCAGGGGGTATTGCGGTTTATAACTATGGTACTATTGAAGAATCATATTTTGCTGGAACTATTTACGCACCTTGGGGGCAATCAAGTGGAATTTGTTATCAAAATACCGGTCTTATCGAAAATAGTTATTCTGTGGGGACGGTATATACCTCCAGTTGGACAGGTGGTATTGCTTTTGAAAACAGAGGGTACCATAGACCAACCGCGGTTCATAATAAACAAGGAACTATTCGGAACTCTTATACTACAATGTCTCACCTAACGGCCGATAAAACCAAAGGAATATATGGGTTAAATGCGGGTACCATTGAGTACTCTTTTTATAATAGTGACTGGGCGCAACAGACGACTCAATCGATTGGGGCAAAAAACACACAGGAGTTAATGACTTTAGAGACCTTTGCTGAGTGGGATATGGCCACTATTTGGAGGCTAGACTCTCAGAGTGCTTTTCCCATTCTGCGAAACGTGACCAATGTTCCCATTGGGTTTCCTGATTATAGAGCGGATCACAGCGATAGACATGACTCATTAAGCCTTTTGACTAATGACTTTAATAGTACCGAGAACAAGCTCACTTTTGTGATACTTGATAGTAATCAGTTTTCCGCAGATAGTTTACTTCAATTTTCCTTTTATAAGCCTGGTATCATTATGGATCATGATGATACCTTGTGGGGTGGTGCTGTTCCGATAACAATGCCCGCACCTATGGGGATTGTACTTTCATCTTCAGTATTCATTAGCTCTTCAAGTTTAGCCGTTTCAGAGTCTTCAGAGTCCATTGTGAGTAGTTCCTCTGTAGTGAGTAGTAGTTCCGTTGAGCCAAAAAGCAGCGCACTTGAGAGTAGTAGTGTTGTTTTTAAATTTAGCAGTAGTTCGGATGAGGACGACGATGAAGAATCTGAGGAATCGTCAAGTGATGACCCGTCTCCTGAACGTTTTTCGAGTAGTATTACGACCTCATTGTATAAAAGTCTTACTCATGGACTTAATGTGTATAGACCAAATTATATACAGATTGACCATCAAGCACCGTATATAGTCACCATTTATACAATTTTTGGACAGAAACTAAGAGTCATTAAAGGAAGTAATTCGGGGGAACATTATTTGAAAACCCCTTTACCGTCAATGCCACTCCTTTTTGTTTTACAACAAAATGGAGTCGTGAATCATTTTTTGTTTACCGTTCAATAACTTTGAGGGATCTGTGAATAATCTGGCCTTTGTACTTTTCTTGTTATCATTTTTAAGTTCAGCTATTGGGGCTAATGCGAATTTGACAGTGAATATATTTTTTAAGGAGAATGGATACGTAGTCTATGGTCCGGAAGGGAGTCTTCCTGTAGTATTCTATAGGAATTCACCGCATTTTGATCAAATGTTTATTACCGATGTAAATGATAATGAAATACAATATCAAAATGGAACAAAAGATGTTGTTATGACTCTTGATGATAGTTATCCGAATAAGCTTTCGATTGGTGATACCGTAAAAGTTAAGTCAGACACAATTGTCATAGAACGGAAGGATATTGCAACGTATAGAAGGTATAGGGTGCCAATGCCTTATTATTTAAATAAGAACTTTGACAACCTTATCAAGAAAATCAAAAAGAAAAATATGTCATTCTCCTTTATGTTTTTTATCCCTGAAGGGAGTGCAATTGAACATATCCTTGCTAAAATTATAAAGGAAAAACACTTTAAGCCAACATTGGTTGTTAGTTATAGAGACTTCGAAATACGGGACCTTTTTTTGTTTCAGAATTCTAAGGAAGGGCCGATGCATAAAGTGTCTCTTGCATATCCCAATGCGAAACCATCACTCAATCCTAATGTTATACGAAATGAACATCTTAAGTCAGGGCAGTATGAAGGGATCCTCAAGCGTTTTAATCAAGGGTTGAGTGCGATAAGTAAGGTTTTGGATGAAAGGTCAATTAAGCTGAAGAAGCAGTAACTTATTAATATAATTCAATAAAAGTATTTCGCGTAACCTACACTCTAATGGAAGATAAAATGTCACTCACCAATACGCTTACTTCATGTAAGCGTAAAACAAGGGGTGTTGTAATATAGTTATAAAAATTAAAATCATTTATAACTATATTAACTCAAGAAATATTTTTTGATCTTGTTTGCTGAGGGCACCCTATGAAATCAATGCAACTTTTGGGCGTTAGCTGTTTAATAACCATGATGGTGCTGTCATGTAGCCGTACTCATGGTACAGACAGTGATATTGGCACTCAATTATCCAGTGAAAGAATCCTCTCATCAAGTAGTGGATCCCTTCTTTCCTCTCAGTCGTTGTCTTCTGTTAAAACCGAATCATCTTCCGCACTTAATGCATCATCATCTTCCCACGTTGTTATGACTGCTGCACCATCTTCAAGTTCAAAGAGCATCAGCTCTCAGGGTATGGCGTCGGTTGTACCAAGCAGCTCCGGTGTTGAGGCCGCACTACCAACAGAGCCATTAAGTGACAAGGTGAAAGGTGTTATTTTACCTGAGTTCAGCTCAGAAATAACTTCATCGAGTAGTATATCGTCGTCAACCGATCATATAAGTTCATCTATTAAGTCGAATGGAGCTCTCACAATTTCTTCGAGTATAGAGTGGTCAAGTCCTCAAATGCTATCGAGTAATACGGATACTACGTACCTTGAAATTAAAAAGATTTTTGGTCCGGCATCTATGTATTTAGATGATCCTAAAAGTCCTGTTCGCTATTATAAAGATGAAGCACTCATTAGAAGAATTCTTCGTGAGGATTCCTATGTACTTCCCCCAGGTAAACAGGTAATCCGGCTCCATTGGACTGGTTCTGATACGAGTTATTCTGGAGGATTCCATATGCCGATGTTGGTAAATGATACAATTCAAATGGGAGTATTTATACATCACGCATTTGCTTGTTATTCTGGCCAAATGATGGTGGGGGAGGTAATCATATTTGAGGTTGATGATTGGGACTATCCAACTCGTATCATTAAGGAACATACTTACGAAAATGAGCCTACTGAGAACCCATGTGGCGATTAACGATCACATTTGTCTTAAGCCGAAAAGCAAATAAGCTTTCTATCAATCGTAACTTTTGAAAACCCAATCGACTCTGTAATCCATGCAATGGTGTTTTTATGATAGATAAAAACATGGGTAGGGTCATTGAGGTAATACCAATTTTTTAACGGGGTATGTTCATCATAAATGTGGGTCATGCAATAGAGTGTGCCCCCTTTTTTTAGAAGACTCTTTAACAGCTTAAACTCTTTGTATGGGTCATGAAAATGTTCAATGACCTCACAGCACGCAATATAGTCATAGGTGGTATTGAGTCGCTCTGGGTATTTATGAAAGAATGGGTCATAGGGAGTTATTTGGTATTTGTTATCCGTGAGTACCTTGGTGATAACAGGTCCCGTTCCAGCTCCAAAATCAAGTCCACTATGCTCAGTTTTATAATTTTCGGTGATTGCTGAAGTAATAGGGGAAACAAACTTTTGGAATCCAGGGTGGTTTACATCGTTGTCATGCTCCTCGTAACGCATTTTTTCATCTGCATTATCAAGTATATATTCGGGATCGACAAACATACCATAGCACCGCACACATTGAAAGTAACGTTTCGTTTTAATCTGGTGAATGACTTTCCCAGGTTTTCCACAGAGTGGGCAAGTATGTTTGGTATTGTTGTGCATTCTGTAAATATACCCATTACTTATTAAGTATTCACGAATTTCACATTTTAGATTACAGAGACCGCTCGTCTGCTCACATATTGGGAGCGCTCGTTTGTAAGAGGGTTTCCTTATTTTCTCTATAGAGGAGTATTATAGTTATCATTATAAGGAACTGGGATTGCTAGGAGATATATTGTGCTAAAGATATTACAACAATTTATTACGAAGTTTGCACTATTTACATGGGTTACATTGACGCTCATGGGTTGTTTTGAGGCAGCATCTCAAACAGCAAGCTGTAGTGATGATGACTGTGGATCCAGTATAGAAAGCGTAGAGAGTAGCTCAAGTATAGAGAGTAGTGAGAGCACATATGAGCGTTCCTCTGCTGAAAAATTGGGCGGTGGTTCAAGTAATAGTAGTTCAGATAATTTGAGCTCTAGTGGAGCTTTGGATAAACATGTAGAGAGCTCGAGTAGTACCCACATAGACATACGTCATTCAAGTGATGCCGCAGAGGTGTGTTACTACCAGGGAATTACCTACAATGGTGATGATGTAATGCCCAATGATGGTTGTAATACATGTGTGTGTGATGCTGGCAGAAGAAATTGTACCAACAATACCTGTGGCGACTGTAGCTATGATACAAAAGTATATGACCATGGTAATCTTTTTAATGCGACTGATGGCTGTAATCAGTGCGGATGTGTCGATGGGTCGGTGGAGTGTACTGATAATGGTTGTGATACCGCAATGTGCCTTGCCATTTGCTCGAATAGTATTGGGAATTACACTATCGTGACTGAACAGGGGGACACCCTTATTACTCTCAATGGAGGTGAACTTACTTATGATTCATTAGTGGTTAGATTTAGTATTCAGTTTGATTCTGGATCACTCATTAGCTGGTATCTCTCTTCAAATAAAACAGAATACCTTGATGCTCAGCTCGATTCAAAATTAAATCCCATTTTTAAACCAAAACATATGACTTTATATATTGATGGTGCGAAGGAATTCTATACCGTCACTCTTACCCCTGATTGGGTTGTTGATGATGTGTGCGGTACCAGTTGTCTGGTAAATCAGGAGAGTTTACTCGTTACTGCTCAATTACAGCCCAAAAGTGTAAAGGGGTGTAAAGTAGATGATGATTGCACTATGTTTGAGGCGCTGGAAGGCGACTTTGGATATGTCTGTAATCATGGTGATGTGTTACGGTGTGGTATGCGGCCAAGTACAGAACCTTGGGAGGATGAGTGTGACACTAACAGTGATTGTGAAGAAGGATATGCGTGTACCCTAGAGCGGAAGCTTAGCTGTGAAAAAGAAGATAATGACCTCTATGCGTGCACTCCAACCTGCGCTGTACTTGAATGTGCTGAGGGGTATACCTGTGAAGATGACGCCTGCATTCGTAACTGCACTCAAGATAGTGAGTGCTTAGGGGCAACTTATTGTGATTCAGGAACCTGTGTTGCTTTTGGATACTGTACTGATAATACTCCGGTTCCTTAGTGATATCCACTAAAAAGGCCACCCAAATAAGAGTGGCCTTTAAATAACAAAAAATTACTAATAACCGTTAGTGAGTTGCTGTTTGAGATGCTGTGTTTTTAGCGATACCATTTAACGAGTACGTGAAATTATACTCAATGATGTCGTTTGCTGTTACTGTCTGAGGAATTGAGAAGGTAAAATGTTTTTGCGTTCCAGACATTCTATAATTGTACTGAGATGATCCGTTGATTGAATAATGAACGTCTACCCATTGAAGATCTTTAATGGCTGTTACTGCAAGTGTTTGAGTTGCTGATGCGTAAGAGCCTTCAACAACAGGTACTATACCACTAACATATATCGTAGACCATTGGCTATTTGCTATCCCACCGTTAGTGAATGATGTAGTGTAGTATTCGATGACATCACCATTTGCAAGGTTTTGGAATAGTTCTTGGGTGAATGCACTCGTAGCAGTTTTAGTCATTCTGTAGTTTAATTGTCCACCATCGTTAATGGTATAATGGATATCTGCCCACTCTGTATTTTCGAGCGTAAGATTGATTGAACGATCATTTGCATCGAAAACTGTAGTCGAAGAGTATTCTATAGAAACGGTAAGAAAAATATCATTACCCCCATATACAATGTTAGATGTATGGTTAGGGTTACGCACTTTTGCATCGATGCCTATTTGATAAAGATTGTTTCCATTTATTCTATAGTCAGTCTCAACGTCATAGAGTTCCCAATCGGTACAATTTGCTGTTGAATATGTATAGGTTGTTACATCATACAGCGTGGCTTTACAGTCACTAATAGCTACTGAAATACCAGTTATTTCATTATCTGTATCGAGTGTTATTACTTTTTCTTTGTAAGGAGCTCTCACACCATCTCCGAGTCCGACCGAAGCATCTGCATGCTCGTATGTATATGTTCCTGCAAACGAAGTCGTAACGAGTAATGCGGTGCCGAGTAGTAGTTTGTTGATCATTGTAAGCCTTTATTTGTGTGTTTGTGTGTTGTGGTAATAATATAGTGTGAAAAATTAACACATCAAAATTGGTTTTTTACAAAATACTCATTCTGGCAGTCTATCTGTTGCAACGCTGTTGCAAAATGCAGAAGATTGGGTTTGTTTAGTTGTGTTGGACTAGGGGCATTAGATATATATGCGAGTATTGGGCAAAGAGTATAGAGGACTCTACTTAAACACACCATGACTGTTATAATGTGCAAAGAATCAATTTCAGTATTTAGTAAGTGAATTGTCTTTGATAGTATCGGTCCAAATATATTAGTACGCTTTGAGTACAAACGAGTACGCTTTGAGTACGCTTATCAGTCATAACAATACGCACTCCCTTTTTCTCAATATACATTTTGCTTACCTTTGTTTTGTAGGACACACTTACAATAACATATACACACTACAAAGGAGTCACCATGAAATTGGGACAAATCATTAAATCATCATTATTGACATTGGCAGTTGCAGCATCTGTAGCTTCTGCAGCAAACTACGAACTCGTATCACAAGGTGCAACTGCAACTGCAACTACAACAGAGTCATATGATCTTTCTACTTCTAATCTTTTTGATGGAAATACTGGAACTCGTTGGGCGTCTGAATTTTTGGCTAACCAAGAAGTGGTCATTGATCTTGGTTCACGTAAATATATAGACAAAATTTCTCTTAACTGGGAAGCTGCCTTCGCAACTCAGTTTAAAATTCAAGTATCAAATGACGCTATTAACTGGGATGCTAATCGTCGTACTAAATATGTAACTGGTACTCAAGCGGGAATTCAAGAAATCGTAGGTGACTTCTCTAAGCACCGGTATATTAAGCTTTTACTCGAAGAAAGAGCATTACCAGCCTATGGTTTTTCTCTATATGAAGTAGAAGTGTTTACAGACAACGATCTACATCATAAAGCAAAATCAGTTGATCTCTTTCAATTTAGCGACTGGGGTGGATTACCAAAACCTGAGTGTGGATACGACAACGTTGGCTCTATCTCTGCTCAAACAAATGGTCACTATTTTCAAACTACCACTATCTATGCTTGTGTAAAAGGCTTTGATGGCCAAACAGGTAACCATGTATATGGTTGGGTACCAATGGCTTCAGGCGATCAACTTTTCGAATAATTGTTAACCGATTAGTGTTGATTAAATAGTAGGGTATTGTTACCGATACCAAAAGAGGCTTTCTCATAATGAGGAGCCTCTTTTTATTATTGATTATACATTAACGTGCTTAACATGTCAAAGTGATTTTTACGATGATTTTAAAGTAAAATGTACAGTAAATCAACTACAAATAAAGATTTTTTGGTATATTCCTTTTCGGAAATTATTTTCATAGCTCCATGAGGGGGAGGTATGAAAGAGGGAAAATTTTTCGTTACGGGACACACATGCGATTGAAAAACACACCTATGCGAGTGAAAACTCTTGTTATATTCATGTCTATATTTTTGACCCACTGTGAACAGGGGGGGAAGGATATCACCTCAAATACTAAACCAGAAGGCGCTGAGATCAGTTCAAGTGATGACGGAATAGGCCCTTATGAACACCTCCTTTTATTAAAAGATTCTCTTAAGCATATTGATGGTATGATTCTCAGGGAAACAGACTTGGATAAGATTGCTTCGCTTGAGAATGTACAAGAGTTATTTTTTAACAGGTTTAGTGAAAAGGCTTTCAGCTATAAGGATGAACAAGATGCCTTATTTGCAGATGCTCTCAATTTAAAAGATAGTCTTATCGATCAAGAAGCACGTCAAAGTGCTATTAATGCTGCCCAAATAGAGGTTAACATCTATAGTGTCACTGTGGATAAGGCGAATAAATTAGTGACGTTTATTAACGGTCGCACACCGCTCCCCATTGAAAGTTCAAGTACTACAAGGCCAACATCTGAGTCATCTGAGGAGGGAACTGAACATACAGAATCAAGTTCATTAATACCGCAATCAAGTGAAAGAGGGGATGAGAGTACTACTCATTCGGAAACTACCGAGTCATCTCACCAAGCAGAATCAAGTTCCCAGAGAGGTATTTCAAGCGCAGAAGCATCGAGCAGTACACTATCACAGGGTATCAGTTCTGAGACAATGAATTTGAGTAGTGCTCTACATTCATCAAGCTCAATCAGCACTCCTACTATTAATAGTGTGCCAGTATTTAGTCCTGCAACACCGACTCATTCTATAAAAACAGGTGTGGATACGGCTTACTCATTTGACCTAGCGGCCGCAGATGTTGATGGTGATCCAATCACATGGAAGGTTAAATCAGGAAATAACCCTACTCACGGTACTGTGAGCTTTGCTTCAGCATCTACTCATAATAATACGATTACTTATACCCCCGATTCGGGGTATTCAGGAACTGATAGTTTTGTATTAAAGATTATTGATGGAAATGGGGGATCTTCTACCATGACCATTGATGTAACGATACTCGCTAAAACGGCCCCACCCGTTCCCGATTTAGCATTGACCTTTGATGGTGATAATGATTATGTTGATCTCCCACCTGTGGATTTAGATTTTTCAAATGGGTTGACAATCGAATGTTGGATACGTTTTTCCACACCGAGAGCCTATGAGCGCATCATTGAATGGGGGAATGGAGTCACGAATGATAATGTAATTTTACTCGTAGATGGTGCAAATACCAAAAGCTTATACTTTAGGGTATATCATGGGACTAAGGGCCAGAGTAAAGTGTTGGCTAATAACATATTAAATGGAGTATCAAATACCTGGACACATATTGCAATGACTCTTTCTAATGCCGGTGTGGTTACCTTTTATAAAAACGGAAAAAAGCATAATGATGTTACGGGGAACCCTTCTGCTGTTCCCTTAGAAATTACACGTTCCTCTAATTTTATTGGAGAGAGTAATTGGAGTAACGACCCCGAATTTAAGGGTGCAATGGATGAATTTCGCATTTGGAAAACAGTGCGCTCACTATCTGATATTGCTGATGCAATGGATAGTAGACTCACCGGAACAGAACAGGGATTAAAGCATCTCTGGAGCTTCGATGACGGTTCGGGAACTAAGGTAACTGACTTAGTAAATTCGGCGGGTAATGGTACTACGAAGAATATGAGTATTGGTACTGCTTGGATTTCTCGTTAGTGATATACTATACAGTGAACGTGTTTTCTGACAGTGAACAGTAATGGTTTAAAAATTAAGTGAATTGATTTTTTTATTAGGTTAGTTGCTAATTTACTTTGTAACAATTTACAGAGGTAATTATGATTAATAAAATGTGCTTCGTTTTTCTTTTGACTTTTATTGTATTCCTTTCTTGTACTGCTGAAAATGGCTTAAATAGCGATCCTATCGTTGAAAATTCCCTCATATTATGTAATGATTCACTTGATAATGATGGCGATTCTTTTATTGATTGTCTCGATCAAGATTGTAAAGTATTTACATTTTGTGCCGTAACGCAACAGAGTAGTAGTTCATCTTTACTCGGTGGAGTAGTGAGTTCAGCAGCTATGAATCCTGAAAGTATTAGTTCTCATGATACTGTCAGTGTATCACCCACTGCACAATCAGTGACATCGCCGTTAAGTAGCGATAACAATAGTGTTCCGGAAAATATTAGTTCTCATGATATTGTCAGTTCATCACTTACTGCACAATCAGTGACATCACCGTTAAGTAGCAATAACAATAGTGTTCCGGAAAATAATAGTTCTCATATGAGTGTTGGCTCATCACTCGTTACTCCGCCTGAGTTATCGTCGGCGAGTAGTAATCAAGAGGGTAGATCAATAAATTTGGCTCCCTTGGTGACTGACATCATTGCAAAAAAGTATGTGGTTACTATTGGTGATTCGGTAACATTTTGGGCTGAAGGGTCTGACCCTAATGGTTTTTCAGACATTACTCAGTATCAATGGGACCTGAATGGTGACGGGGTATTTGAGTATACCGAAACAACTCAGCTATTTAAAAGACATGTAATAACCGTCGCCTATGACACCCCAGGAGATTACACGTTAGATTTTAAAATAATTGATAAATCAGGTGCTGAAGTCCTTGCATCTCAGAGTATTCAACAGTTACCTCAAGTAATAGTTATAAATGAACCACCGACATTGGTTGACTGCCCGGATGTAACGGTAAATCGAAGAAAGAGTGTGTCGTTAATCTGCCAGGCTGAAGACAAGAATGAAACAGCAGAGGGAGTAGTAGCAGGCTCAGAGGGCGTCCTTACTTATTCTTGGGATATTAATGCAGACTTAACGGTCGATACGGTTACTACTGGAGGTGTATTAACGGTTGATATTGATTATACTGTAGACACAACCATTGCAGTGCTTGTTACTATAACTGATGATGATGCAAACAGTATTTCAAAAGAGATACTCATTGGAGTGCATAATGATGGGTTTGATCCAGATGGCTTACAGTGCATTGATCCGTTGCCTTTGAGGGAGTCAGACTCTCCAACGTACCAAGAAACAGACCTATTAAAGCATAGGTCTATTATACCCGTATATCTTCCAATTGGAGTATGGGGTTACGATAATGATCTTACTTTTGATCGTATTAGTGTTGGATGTGGATATTCCGATGATTGTATACTCCAGGTTTCTTTTGATTGTACACGCAATGACGTCAATGAAACACAGTATATTGGAGCATCATTTTTAAGTGGTAGAAATGACTGGAGTTATGATCACACTTGGGGTGGCGATGAACCTACTACTTTAGTAGGAGAGTTTGCAGGGTCGGGATACTTAATTATAGGATCATTTGGGGCTCAGGAATCGATACAGTTAACACAAGAGTATCAACCACTTACCCTCACTCTTGATTATGCTCAGCACATTATGGATCAAGCTAATCCAATTTCAGAAGACGCGCCTGTATCCACAGACTATGCCGATAATAAGCTGTTTAATACACCGGTAAGTTTGATTGTGCATCAAATTGACTCTACCGACACGGAAGAAGTAATTTGGGTTAACATTAAGAATTTGATGTTTGAGTAGCTATACCTATACTGTAGGTTGCTAGAGTTAATTGTAATCATTTTGGGGGCATATACATTCAATTCGAGCGAAAAGCTTTAGTGGAGATGGAGACTATACTAAGGGATTATGGGTCAAAATTCTATATTATCTCGCTTTTGCGCATACAATAATTTACTTTATAATTAACGCAATCATCGGGTGAACCCTACGTTTGGATGTGTGGGCATATTTACCCAAGCACAAAAGTGGTTAATTATGAAGCCAGTGATCAGAATTGCAACCATAGATGATGTTGATAGCATTGTACCGCTTCTTACTGAGCTGTACGATCAAGTAATTGATCTTGTTCCCGACCCTCAAGCTCAACAGACTGGTATTTCAAAAATAATTTCAAACCCTGATATTGGTACTGTGTTAATCGCTTTAATTAATAAGAATGTAATCGGGGTACTCAATATTCAATATTCAATAAGCGCTGCTAAAGGTGGTGTGGTTGCAAATTTTGACGACTTAATTATTACCAAAGAATATCAGAGTAAAGGAATGGGGGCGTATTTATTGCAAGCCGGAATAGACCATGTCAAGAAATTAAACATACCTCGCATTAGTTTATTAACTGATTTTGATAATGACACCGCGATTGCGTTTTATGAAAAACATGGCTTCTCAAAGTCTGCCATGATTCCATTTGTATTACAGATTGACAATAGATAATCGGTTATTAATCGATATTTACGTTGGGGAATACCAATAGGCCTAAAATAAGCATCTCATCAGGATTGTTTTCCATATAATTTTAAAATAAAGTATCACAATGTAATGCTGGTTTCGTTTTATATGAAATAACCATCATGGAGAAATCATGAAAATTTCATTTCTATTACCTGTTTCAATTGTATGCACCTATGCCTTTATAGCCTTTACCTCATGTGAATTAACTGAAAGCTGTGCATGCACTTCTGATATTCGTTTTAATTATTGTGTTACGATTAATGGGAAGGATTCAATACCAGATTTTCTCGATATTATCAGAATATCCAACCTCAGAACCGACACTCTTTCAAATACTATGGACTACAGCAACAACTGTTTTGATGAGATCTCTGGCACTACTCAGGTTAAGATTGTTAAGAACAATTCCATCATAGCCGAAAAGAATGATATTGTCACTAAGACGGTTGATTGTTGTCATTCTGAGCCCATTATTGTGGACTTTGTGCTGAGTGATTCACTGTTGTTTCGTGATTAATAACTATGGTTACAATAGTAGCGAAATGAATTTTACTATCTAAATATTATTTTCGCATGTATTACTCTGTAGGATTAAGGGTATGAGCCAGGAATGTCGCTCAGATTAAAGTCGGGTATCCACTCCTAAAATTTTTATGAGAAGCTCTTCATCAAGGGGTTTGAGTAAAAAACCATTAAACCCTTTTGCTCTAATTTCTTCCAGGGAAATACTATAATCACTTGCAGTGAGTAAATAAATCGGTGTTTCAGAATCATGTTCTCTAATTTTTTCTGTAAGCATATACCCATTACCATTAGGCATTTCGAGGTCAGTAAACACGAATTCGGGCTTGTTCTCTTTGTATAAGGCATAGGCAGTTGTCCCATCCTGAGCACAAAGAACTTCAAAATTAAGGGCTTCGAGTTGGTTTTTCATAATTTCAATATTTATATCATTATCATCGGCAATGAGAATGCGGTTAATTCTTTTTGATGTTTTATGGGTCGGGACAATAGATCCTCCAAGATTGAGAATTTCTTCATCAAAATCAGCATAGGTAATTGCTATGTTTCTGAAGGTATCTTGAATTTCACAAAAACACGTAACGATATCTGGATCAAAATGTGAACCACTCCCTTCTTTAATTATAGCGACTGCTTTATCCTGTCCAAAGGGTTCTTTATATACTCGTTTACTAATAAGTGCATCATACACGTCGGCTATGGCCATCAATCTACCGGCCAAAGGGATTTCCTCGCCCTTCAGTTGTTGAGGATAGCCTGAACCGTCCCATTTTTCATGGTGGTAAAATGCGAGATCCTGAGCTGCTTTGAGCACCTCTTTATTTTTTAGCTTGTTTCCGATTTTTGTGAGGATATCGTATCCATATTGAGCATGCTCCTTCATCGTGTTGAATTCATCCGAGGTGAGTTTACCTGGTTTTAGCAGTATAGTATCCGCTATACCAACTTTACCTATGTCGTGGAGAGGAGCGGAGGTGTGCAGTATATCAATATATGAATCAGAAAGTTTGTTTGAATATTTGGGGTGGGAATTTAATTTTTTGGCCAATGCTTTGATGTAGTTTTGTGTTCTTTTAATATGGCCACCTGTTTCCGGGTCTCGATATTCGGCAATTGTTCCTAGACTTTCAATTAAAACTCTTTGGGTGAGTTCAAGCCCTAGTGTACGCTCCTTTATTAAAAGTTCAAGCGTATCTCGATGATTTTTTAGTGCAAGATGAGTAGTTATTCGCGCGTTAAGTAAGTCATGATCAAACGGCTTACTGATGAAGTCTGCAGCACCTATTTCTAGGCCTTTACATGCATGTTCAACATCGGTTAGTGCCGTTAGGAATATGATAGGAATATTTTGTGTACTAGGTTTTGCTTTCAATGTCTTACACACTTCAAATCCATCAATGTCTGGCATCATTATATCCAGAAGAATAAGATCAGGAATGTTTGTTAGAGCGATATGTAAACCCTCTTTACCTTCTGTTGCTACGTAGAGAGTGTAATGGTCTTGTAATGATTCAATGAGAATGTCGATATTTTCAGGAGTATCGTCTATTATAAGAACACTATATTGTTTATCCGACATATCGAAACTCCTTTGCCATATTTGAAGAGTGAATGTAAATTCTGTCGATAAATAATATTTTAGGTGTTTTCATGCTGCACTTCATTTTTTAATTGTTTAATACAATTTAAAGCCTCTGAGAAGTTATAACCATTTATATGCTCTTCTAATATTTTCGAATAATCAATACTTGCAGAGTGCGGCAGATCATATTGTTTTAGTGTTTTTATAATATTTTTACATTCAATTGGCTGTTGGTTGATAAGGCACTGCTCTAAAGAAAGTATGGTGTTCATTAATTGTATGGTATTAGGTGGGGTCCCTTCCTGTTGAAAAGTAGAGAGTGGGGGAGTATTTGCAGCCTCTTTTTCAATTATGGTATGAATTACTTCAAGCAATTGGGCAAAACTATCTCTTAAAAGTTCGAAAAGTGATTCTAAAGTATCGCTTTTTTGATCAATAGCTACTTCAAGTTTTGAAGTGACTTCTTGAAGTTCGGTTGCGCCAATATTTGCAGAAAGTCCTTTTAAAGTATGTAGGAGTATTTTTGAATCTATTATTTTGTTTTTATTATGCGTGTCTTTAATCTTTTTGGGATAATCAGAATATTCACTCTCAAACTTTTTAATGATTTTTAAAAACAATACTTTATTGCCAGACATCCTTTTTATTGCCTTGTCGGTATTGAGTATTGGTGAATAATCCTGAATTGTATTAGTATCCAGGCATTCTTGTACATCAGTTTGAGAACTGTCTTCAATGGCTGATCCAGCCCCCAGCCATTGGTTGAGGACTGTAAAAAGTACTTCTGGTTCAATAGGCTTTGATAGGTGATCATTCATGCCCGCCTCTAAACTTTGATCAATTTGTTCTTGGAATGCATGAGCGGTCATGGCTATTATAGGTAGCTCAGTTTTACTTTGTCCAGGGAGTGACCGAATAATCTGTGTAGCCTGAAGGCCATCCATAACCGGCATTTGTATGTCCATAAAAACAAGGTCGTATTGATTGTTTTTAATCTGGTTTATAGCCTCTTTACCATTGTTGGCAATGTCAATATGAAGGTTGGCTAAGGTAAGAATTTCCATAACGACTTCTTGGTTAATTTCATTGTCTTCAACCAGAAGAATTTTTTTGTCTGACATTGTTGATTCGAGTGAAGAGGGGAGGGGGTTTTGGGAGGTGCTTTTATAGGAGGTTAGTATTGAATCTTTTAGTACACTTATAATTGTATTGAACATTATAGAGGGTTGGATAGGTTTAATTAGAATATTGTCAAAAAATGGTTTATCTGGGACGCTTATAATTGATTCTCGGTCGGCTTCTGCCGTGAGAGCGATTCGTTTTGGGCAAGGATAATTATTTTCTAGATTATCCATTTGATGAAGTAACCCGATGCCGTCTGTATCATCGTCTGTCTTTATGTTTACTATAGCCAGTTTAAATGGCATCTTATGTAAACTTGCATTTTTTAGGAGTTCTAAGGCTTCATTTTCTGTTTTACATTCCTCAACTTTGAATTTAAACGAGCGAAGATGTCTTGTTATTGTGTTGAGTACGGCTTGACTAGAATCCATAACAAGGACTTTTAGATTTTGAAACTCATCTGTTTTTTTGGGGATACCTGTGTTTTCTGTAACAGCTTCTTCAAATAAAATTGAAAAACTGAACGTTGATCCCTTTCCAGGGGATGACGCAACAGTAATCGCACCGCTCATTAGTTCAACGAGTTGTTTAGTTATGGTGAGGCCAAGGCCAGTGCCTCCGTATTTGCGTGTAATTGATCCATCAGCTTGAGTAAAAGGTTTAAAAAGTTTCTTTTGTTCCAAAGTGCTGATTCCAATTCCTGTATCTTTAACAGAAAACAAAATTTCTGATACGATTCCATCCTTGTGGATCTGTTGTGCTGAAATGGTAACTTCACCCTGATCAGTGAATTTAACAGAGTTTCCGGCAAGGTTGGTCAATACCTGAGTAATTCTTAATGGATCTCCAATAAGCAATTGTGGGATTGCAGGGTCCAAATCAATGATAAGTTCTAGTTTTTTTTCTTCAGCTTTAATATTGATGATACTTGCAGCATTACAAATGACTTCTTCTAGTGAAAAGGATGTGTTTTCTATATTCATTTTACCCGATTCAATTTTAGAAAAATCCAAAATGTCATTAATGATACCGAGTAGAGAATGTGCGGCACCATCAATCTTATTAACATAATTTACTTGTTGTGGGTCCATATTAGTATTGAGCGCGAGGTAGCTCATGCCAATTATAGCATTAATTGGAGTCCGAATTTCGTGACTCATATTTGCAATAAATTGACTTTTAGTTCTGGTAGCGCTTTCTGCTAAAACTTTCGATTTCTCCAATTCTAGTTCTATGTTTTTTTGTTCGGTAATATCCTGTAGGGTACCGATTGATCGAATTGGCTCGTCGATTTGATTATACTCTGTTCTGCAGATTTCTCGAACATGCTTGATACTCCCGTCTATCATCTGTAGTCGATGGTCTATGGAATAGGGTTTTTTATTTTTTAGAGATCGTGTATATGCATTATTGACCATATCTCTATCATCAGGATGAATGACCGAAAGAAAATACTCGTATGACGCTTGAAAATGTTTTTTATCTAATTCAAAAATTGAAAAAATTTCATCAGACCATATTAAATTATTTTGAGGAATTTCCAAAATCCAGTGGCCCAATTTGGAGATGTTTTGAGCCTCTTTCAAAAGAGTTTCACTCGCCTGTAATTTAAGTTCTTTTTCTTTCCTTTCCGCAATGTCATGTATGAGTACTAGGATATATTCTTTCTCTTCAAATTCAAAATAGTTTAATCGCACTTCAGCTGGAATGTGCCGACCATCTTTAGTGATATGCGATGATTCAAATTTCTGGTGGTTTTTAGTTTGGAGTGTTTCGTTTTGGAGTTGCCAGCGTCCGCTATGATACTCTTCGATAATTTCATCAATTTCTAGTTTGCAAAATTCCTCTTTGGTATAGCCAAGGCTGTCACAGGCAAAGGTATTTGCGTAATCAATTGAGCCATCGGGTGAAACCCAAAATATTGTATCCGAAGCGTATTCAATGGCGGCTTGAGTTACTTTAAGCTTCTCTTCAATGGAGTCCCGCTCCTTGAGGGCGCGCTCGACATTTGTTTTTTCAAGGCGTGTTTCGTCAAGAAGATCGAGTACTCTCTCTTGTTCCTGATTGAGGGCTGAAGTTCGTTCATTAACTTTCTGTTCAAGCTCCTCATTTATGTTTAATAAAGAGGTGGTCATATGATTCAAGGTGTCGGAAAGATAATCAATTTCAGAAATGCCCGATTGTATCGTTGTGAGAGTCAGTTTTTCTCCTGCACTGAGGTCATGAGCATGTTGGGTAAGTTGCTCAAGCGGGCGGGATATTTTTCGACTTGTTGTATATGCAATCATTATGGCTGCAAATAGAGCAGCTATCGCAGCTGTTATTGGAACAATACTTGTTTGGTATACTTTTCTATAAAGTAGACTTTTTTTAACAACTAGCCCGGTCAATAAGGTTAAGTCTGCTTTAGATGTAATGACCATGCGGCGAGTGAAAATAAAGCTACTATCAGTTTCAATCTGTACCGTGTGTTGATTCGATGATACGAGTGAATCTATGTTTTCAGGATAATCATTAATAAGATTTATGGTGTGGTTTAGGTCTCGAGGGCTGCCCCATTCTTTAGTCGTGTCCACTGCATTGTGGAGGTACCACCCATCCTTGTCTGCAATAAACCAATAACTTTCATCTGTCGAATTTTTGAGTGTACTAGAATGAAGAAAATTTTGTGCAAGAATATTTAATATAATGGCACCAGTAAAGATGCCTTGTTCGTTATGGAGTGGAGTACTGATACGGAGCATGGGTTTATAGGGGCGCTCAAGTGAATCATTTTCTCGGTTTAAATCGATGGGTGACACATAGTATTCATCGTGCTGAAGAGGGGTTGTATTAGTAAAGTAATATCGATCACTTTTATCCTGAAGCATGTTAGGCGGAATAATGGTTGTTGAGTCTTCTGACCAGTTTACTCTGAGTCTCTCCATACCGGAGCTGTCTAATAATCTTACTTGATCATAAATCATTCTTGAATTGGTCATTGATGAAAATATATTTTCTACGGCATGCTTTTTGAACGTGGTATCCGTTTGTTGAATCTGCATGAATTTATTTATTGCATCAAGGTTGTTTAAAAAGGTTAGATCAGAAAATGCTATTTCAAGAAATTGACTTAGGATCTTTTGAGTTTTATCAATTTTCGTTTCACAAATTGCAATTTCACTTTTGAATACATTTGTATAAATCGAATTAACAGCAAGGCCAATTGATAATGCAATAATCGGTATTAAACTGAGCATTGCAATCATTATCAGATTCTTTCTGATTGATCCTTGAATTAACTTCATGACATACCCTGATGAGCCATTCCTACTTCTCGATTTTCTTTATCGTTATATTGTCTTACGATTTGAAGATGAATGCAATGAATGTTTTAATAATTTGAATAAAAGGCATGCTGGTTATAGTCTTCTTAGTAAACGTTACTAGACTGATTGTATCACCACTGAGTTGTACCCTGTGCCACTATGAGTGAATATTGGGGTCGTCGCTACCATAATACCCGTAGCCAATCCTAGCCAACCGTCATTCTGGGTATACCTGAATTCAGGTAGTGTACAGTGTATTCATGATTGTATTATGGAGCAAATTTTAACTCTATGCATAATATCACAAAAGTTTCGTTGTAGAGTGAGGTATTATCGTATACCAAATACTCAGTATTTTGATTCGGTCAGGCAATCTCGAGGGATCGCGTGACGAAGCGCTCGCCTTAACCTAACTCATATGACTCATTACAATAAGTATTGCACAAGACTAAATCGCCCAATGCGTCATTGTATGCAAGAACCTGAACGAGTCATATGATTTCTTAGTGAGTTTGGTGTAACAAATTGGATTTTGCACTATCATAGATGCTTTTTGCTACAATCTTGGCCAGTTAACTAACTCTCGTTTTCTAATAAAGTCTGAACAGTGCTGGCAGAAGCCTTTCATCTGTTGCTGATATGGTGAGCAGGACCAATGCATAACACAGAGGTCGACGGTATCATTAATAGGATTGCGAACATCTGTATCAGGGTTAAGAACGGTATTATGAGTACAGTGGTGTCCATTGCCACCTTGTTGAGTGTGATGGGTTTCACTGCCGGTATCAACCATATCTATCACGTGGCCCAGTTCATGGGCGAGAAGCACCCCGAGTCGATTGTCATTGCAGTTGTCCAGATCAACGAACATTTTAATAGATTTACTCGCGCTATCTCCATTGCCCTGGGTTTTACCATATTCATAACGGACAATGTGGATGTCAAATGTGAAGATATCGCCAATAGCCACAGAATCCGGATTTTCGTCAGGATATACGACGGAATTTGTTAAATCAATGCGTGTTTCAAGTTTAGAAATTTGCTCATAGGCACTGGCAACTTTCGGACCATTTTTTGCATCTGACGAACTGAATGTTTTATGATTCACGTCGATACCTTTTATGCCACCATTTTTGTCTCTACTAAAGTTTATGTCACCCTCTAAAGACCAGTAGGTAGGGATTTCTGATTCGGGGAGGTAGAGTTTTAGAAAATGGCCATCAACGACAGAAAACTGCTGAAGTAATTTTTCGTTATTGTATGATTCGAGAGTCTTACAGGTTGCGGACCCACCCAGATCTGTAACCAAACCAAGTTTATGAAATTCAAAGGTGTCGGCTCCTGTTTTTTTAATCTGAAACCGATAGAGTTTGTCCGCGTCATCCCAGTATTTCTGCTTAATGGTAACCGTTGTTTGTGCCTTACATTTTGCAGGCAATACCGGAGACCCTTCTTCAACATCTCGAACAGTGCCACGAACCGATTTTTTCAGTATTGTTCCGGCCTCCTGGATGTCAATCCCCAGTTTATTATAGATAGAATTGGCACCTTGTACCATCGTAGATATTTTATTTTTCATGGAAGTATTGAAATTGAGATCATTGTCATTAATTTTAAAATTGAGATAACAGCGTTGTTTTGCGGTAAAAACTTTTACTTCAACAGGGTCCTGATCGGGGTATGCTGCAGTCAGAGTGTATTTAACATTGTTAACCGGTGGAATCACAAATCGTTTATAATGATAATCATTACTCGCGGAAGCTGATTGGTCATTTTGAAACTTTGCTTTCTCTGTTACTATTTCGCGCAGATAATCAGGGCAGCCTTCTACAGTATAACTCCAGGTTATTTCAGGTTCAGTTCCGGTTCCCTTTACTTTTTTTAGGCGAACCTGAATTTTATCTCCTCTGATTGTTTCGTTGGATTTTCGTTTATCGGTGTAGTGAACATTGCGATACCGGTCACGGTGATCGAGTTTTTTTCTGGTAATACTTCCATCTTTTTCAACGAGCTTTTTACTTGGCATACTTTCGGTTCCTTTGGTTTTTAAATTTCTTCGTCATCATCATCATCATCTGCAATAGCATGCCACTTTTCTTGCTGCTCACTTACAGGGGTTTTGTGTTCTATTTCACTATCATCATCGTCATCATGATCAACTTCTGCAATCCAATGGGTAGTTTCTTCAGCTTCAATCGCCTCATAGTCTGCTTCATCGTCATCATCATTGAGTTCCTCTATTGTCCAATCTTCAAGAATAGCAGAGTCGAGCGGGATGATTTCCATGGTAGTAATCAAAGCGTCGTAGGGAGAAATTTCAGAGGTCTCCATTTGAGCTGAAGCCTTAGGGAGTTTCGGTGGATTTGGTCTGTCATGAAACTGAATCTCCACTCTGGAGTCAGAATCAGAATGGAATCCGTCAATGCTGGTATTACTTATGGGGTAGAGTGACCCGCAAGGGAACAAGCCGTTGTGCTCTTTATAAAATAGTGGTTTGAGGCTTTGAGCTGAAGCATCCGCACCCGTGAGTGCTTTATCCCGAATTATATCCAAAAATGCCCCCCAGGTGTCAGGGCCTATAAAGCCATCAACATCAATTGACTTATTATATTTTTGATTATATTCATCTTGAAATTGCTGTAAGGCACTGGCTGTCTGTTCAGTAGTCTTACCGTCAACGGTACCTGGATCTGTGTTCCATCCGTAAACGAGAGAGAGGAACTTTAAATAACGTTGATAATCAAATACGGTTCCAGATTTTTTTGCTATGGATTTCCATAGTGCAGAATCACCGGCGAGTAGTGCTTTTACAGCCTGAGCTCTGTCCAGTGACACCTCAAAGTCTGAATCGGCAGAACCGGTCGTATCGGCATGTCCGTAAATGGTTATTTCTTTATCCGGCCATTCTTTCATATAGCGATACGACGCACACAATGCTTTGATTATATAGTTATTTTCATCAAGACTGGGGAGGATTCCGTTCTGGTTGAATACTGCACTGTTCACTTCGACAAGTGAGAGGCATTGACTTTTTCTGGGAAGTTTAAGTGTCTCGCTTTCAATTTCGGTATTGTCTCTCGGACAGACAGCAGCCACAGTGTATGCTATTTTTTCATCAAGAGCCTTGTTCTCCTTAAAATAATATCCATGGTGAAGGTGCACTGGCACCGTTGCTCGTGCAACAGAGTTTCTGATGGCTCCAGTTACTTGCTGACTGCTCTCGATCTTTCCGTCAAATAGCGCGTTAATCTGGAAAACAACCTCCCGAGGCTTCACCTCAGTCAGAAAGGTTACGTCTACCTGTACTTCGGTTTTTTCGTCTATGATAACCGAGTCAGGAGTGAGGAACTGTATATTAGATAGTTTAACTAACGGTTCCTGGGGTTCTTCCTGTTCTTCGACCAGTTCCTGATTCTGTGTGGTGCTCTTTTTTTCTTCCTCTTCTTCTTGTGGTCTGGGTTTTGTTGCGGTAGAAGATGGAGAATTATCATAAGTAGATGAGGTTGCGGAGGTAGTGTGAGTCATTACACCGCCTCCAGAAGCCCTGCCTTTAAAATAGTCATCGCTGAAGATAGAGTGGTCAAGACTTTTGCTTGGGCTATCGCTATATTGACTCATACAATTCCTTATTTCACTTAAAACATTGGTGAAGGCTGGTTGCTTCTTACTTAAGTATAAAAACCAAATGTGAACGAATTGTGAATCAAATGTGGTTTTTTATTCACAATTTCTGTAAGGCAATCACTTTATAAAGCCTATTTAACGTTAAAATGCGAAGAGTTTTGATCCATCAATGAACATTTGGTTTTTTTTGGGTACGCTTTCAGTACGCTTAATTCAATGCATCAATTGAATCAATTGAATCGATACTGGCGAATGTCTACCTTAAAAAGTACACCAGAACAATCTGGTGTACTACTGGTTTGTAGGGGTTACTAACCAGAAAATCACACAAATAAAAATGGGACTTATTAATGAAAAAAGTAATATTTTCAACTATCACAGCATTAACAGTACTTGCGGGTACTGCACAAGCAGATTTAGCTAATGGCGAATATAAAATCGGTATGTATAAAGTTGGAGGCTATTGTATGGATGTTCAAGCTGCTTCAACTGAAAATGGTGCAAATATTCAGATGTATACCTGTAATGATACAGATGCGCAAAATTTTTCTATCACTAAAAATAATGATGGTGAGAGTTATAGCATAAGAAATGTAGGGTCTAACAAACTTTTAGATGTAGATAACTACGGATATGGTAGCAATGTACAACAATATGGTGAAGATGTTCAGGATTACCGTTCTTGGATTATTACTGAATCAACACAGCCTGGTGGACGCTTCTATTTAAGTTTGAAAAGTAATCCTGATGTTTGTTTAAGTACGAACATTGAAAATGGTAACTACGTTGGTGCAAATGTAGAAGTAACATCAGAGTACTGTAGTGCATATTATTTCTCAGCTCCTGTAGTAGAAGAAGTATTTAGTGGCTCATACACATTACAAAATAATAGATCGGGCAAATGTGCATCGGTTTGGAATGACGTGAATGGTGATGGTGCACTTCAGTATAACTGTGACGTTGAATACGGTCAGAAAAAAGTATGGAACCTTTCTCACTTGGGCAATGGTGAGTATGAAATCCGTAATACTGTTGGATGGAAACTTCTTGACAAAGACCTTAACTCATCAAGTGTTCAGGTTTGGGAAGGATATCCTGCTCAAAACAATCAAAAATGGAAAATTGAAAAACTAACCAATGGTGTATATTTCATTAGATCAGTAAATAATACTGACGATTGTCTTTCAATAGCAAACGATAGTTATGATGATAATGCATCCATTGTTGTTGGGAGTTGTAGTACAGGTATATCTAAATACTGGAACTTAGTACACCAATAATAGACCCTTAGATTTATTCTAATAAATTTGACCCGCTGGTTTTGCCAGCGGGTCTTTTTGTTTTCGTAAATCTATTTTTGAATGACACTCTTTGATTAATATTTGCTCTATGACGTAAATGTGGGTTTCAGATGGTTGGTCTCTATCTATATTTAAGGCACACACCCTATACACAATAGAGACACACATGCTTAAGCTACTCAGTCTGCCCTTTGTAATCTTAATTTGTATGGTGCTTTTTGCAACAGCTTTTGCAGCGCCCCCATTTTATGGTTCTATTTTCATTGATCAAAATATAATTCCCTCAAACAGCCCAACTTCTTTTGTGAGTTCGACCTATGTTGGTCAGGAGGCTCGGAGAGTGTATGACCGGAGAAACGGGTGGGTTGATTTGAATACCTTTGTTTATGCAATTGTATGGGATGATGGATTAACCACTGAAGCACTGATTAATCCTGAGTTTAGCCACGATGAAGCCGCTGTAGAAGCTGAATTTTATGGTATAGAGGTAGGAAGGCTCCCGACTTGTTTACGGGTTGATGTCGACTTTTTATGGATCCATAAAGGGGTAAATCCTTTTGGTGGCGGTAATCGATCCCTTACTATTCACACTGGACAGTCAGATGACTATATCAGTGACGGAATTCTCGAAGAGACCTTAATGCATGAAGCGTCGCATACTTCATTGGATGAATATCATGCTGCCTCAGCAGGGTGGTTGGCTGCACAGACTGCAGACAACGATTTTATCACTACCTATGCACAAGACAACCCGACCCGTGAAGATGTGGGGGAGACTTTTTTGCTCTGGTATGCGGCACGGTATCGGAGCGAGGTAATATCAACGAGTAATTACACATCCATAACTGAGACCGTACCGAATCGTTTGGCGTACTTTGATACGCTTGCGTGTGATCTCTACCCACTGGAGCAAAAAAGTTCATCAAGTACCCTTGAGAGTAGTGTGGTTAGTTCTTCTGATGCAGGGTCCTCTTCAGAGCTTTCATCGTCAGAGTCTTCGAGTAGTCTTTTAAATGAGACAGAATCTTCCAGTGAGTTAGACCCTCTTTCGTCGAGCATAAGCAGTAGCTCTGCAGCAGTAGTGTTCTCTTCGGAGGAGGGGTACTCAAGTAGTGATGTAAATGAGAGTTCTGGTGCAGAGGGGGGCGAAACGTCGCTTATTGTGCATTCAAATACCTTGTGTCAGCAGCAGCAATGTGAGATATCACTTTATTCTGTTACGGGTGCTTTGCTGAAAAAGTATTCTATTCCTCAAGGAATGCGACTTGTCTCTAATGTTCAGTCAACTCTTTCAGTGTCTATCATTAAAACTGATAGTGGCGTCCAAGGAGCGATCGTTCGCTAGAAGTAGAGTCGAATAGCGTGCATTTGAAACCGAAACTAACATTGTTAAAGCTGCGATTGTAGAAATAATTATTTTTTTTTGAAAAAAATGTAACAAATCACTTTTTAGGCACTTTCATAATAAATTAAGCAAGCAACTCTATTCAGGTTGCACACAGCGTGCCGATCTCCCGCCGGTTTTTGGATACTCAGTAGGTAGAAAAAGAATTGAGCTATAGGTTATTAAGCGAATCGACGCTTGGTAATAATTGTGCTCTGTAGCAGTCCAGAGGTATGATCTTTCCGTTAGATACGTATAGGTACCGTTTCCATTACGTATGCCACTGGGAAGAATAGTGAAACTGAAACTATCATTTCCGTTGCCATTACTTCTCCATCCGGATGTACTTTTTAAATCGGTACCCGTATTAAACATGTCGATTTCTCTGTATTCACTTTGCGTTGGAATGCGCCATCCATTTGGGCAAAGACCTTGGTGGTTCTCATCAGTGCCACCCCATTCTTGGGTATTATATTGGGCACCAATATCCATGAGTTCGGACCAGTCATAGAGACGACCATAAGTATCACAATGGGCGGCATCGGTATGATCGGGTTGATCAAAGCAATATCCATAGACAAATGTCTTCGTTCCATTGTTATCATCTCCGGAGTAGTTTAAGTTTTCGGCCATCCATTTTAGATCTGAGTATAAAACATAGCGATATGTTTGACCATCACGGGCATCACAAAATTCTGAATCAGGTGAATAGGGTGAACCATCACATAAATTAAAAAGTGTTGTATCTGCACAAAATTGAATAGTTGGATCAAAACTTTGGTCACCGCATAAATCAAAGAGCTGGTCATTGTAACAAAATTGCTCAGTGGGTACAAAAATAGCCCCATTACAGCGGGTATGAAGCTGTAGATTGTAGCAGAAGAGTGAACCTTCGGGGGCGTAAGGAGAATCTCCACACATTGCTTTGGGCCAACCCACCGTTTGATTATTGCAGGTCACAATGAGACTGTCTCCTGCGGGGTTCTCACTCGTTACACAATTGGTCCCATTGGTACCTTGAGCGCCGACCGAACCATCTGCACCATTAGTGATTTGAACGTTGGTGCCGTCTTCACACGAAACGGTATAGGACCCATCCGGATTGTTTATAGTAGAACATGAAGAACCATCAGTGCCGTCCTTTCCGGCAATACCGAGTGCACCATCCGAAAGAGTCACTGCTGACCCATCTTCACAGCTGATAGTGTATGTACCATTGTTATTGTTAATGGAGATACATGAGCTCCCAGGGGTTCCTGGGGCGCCTTTGTCGCCATCTTCACCATTGGTAATCATAACTGAAGTACCATCCTCACAGGCGAGGGTGTATCCTGATGGGAAAGTGTCACTAATAGTACAAGAATTTCCGTTCAAACCTCGTTGGCCTGCTGTTCCAGGGTTCTCTTGAGTACCAACTGAGCCATGCATTATGGTGTCAATTGTAATAGAGTCACAAACGATTTCAACTCCTTCTGCAATGGCGTATCCGTTACACGAGGTTCCATCATTACCATCAGCGCCCTTAGCTCCCGGAGAACCTTGTGGACCTTGGAGCCCTTGTACGCCATCTGGACCAGTTTGCCCAGTTTCTCCTTGTTGCCCAGAGATAGTAATAGATTCATAACCTGAAGCGTAGCAGCCAATAAATTCTTTTGTTTCTACGACATAAAAGAGCTGGCCAATACGTGAAGAATCACAAGAGGGGAGGTCAGAGCTTTTTAAAACAAATTTTGCACCAAAGGATACTTGTGAGGATGTGTCGATATTTAGTTGCTCAGCGGTAGTACTCGCCGGTTCATTCGCTCCAGAGAGGGGAGTGTCTTGAGAGCTACAAGCCATAATTAGCTGGAGTAAAGAAAAGAGTATACAGGTATGATTTATATAATTACGCATAAGTCCTCTAGGGAGTGTCTTTTAGGCAACGAGCCGAAAATCCGTATGTTCTTGGTAAACTATTCGCTTCGAATGTGTCTTTATTATAATAGAGGAAGTTTCTCCAGGCATCTTTTGTGTATGCTGTAGTACTACTCCACCAACCGCTTACGCTACCCATAAGGCCGTAGGATCCATCTGATAGTCTGTTACCGGTGGGAATTGCGTTAAAGCCGTGTTCATTAGTGCCGTTTCCTTGGTCCCACCAGCTATGGGTGCTTTTGAGGGTGTATCCATACTCCCATCCACCAATGGCATCTCGCAATGGCCAAAAGTCTCTCCGAGCGGGTAAGTGCCAATTCGCAGGGCAGAGTCCTGTATGATTGATGTCGGATCCGTTCCATGGGGTATTGAGGTACATTGAATCAATGTCCATTATCGTTGTCCATTGATAAAACCGTCCAAAAGAGTCGCAGTGAGTGTTATTGCTGTGGTCTAAAGAACCCCAGCAAAATCCTAAGGAATCAATTTTATTTCCGACGCCATCATCACCAGAATAATTAAGGTTTTTTGCCATCCAGGTTTGACTGCCTATTATTACAAATGGGTATACCGCTCCATCGCGGGTATCGCACAGTTCATGAGCTGGATTATAAAGTGAATCATTACAAGGTTCATGAATATTGTTATTAAAGCATGATTGGGTTGAAGGATCAAAAATTAAACCACTACATTTATCATAAATGATCCCAGCATTACAAAATTGTTCGTTGGGGAGGTAGGAAATTGCATTACATTTTGTATAGAGGGATGTCTCAAAACAGAAACTGGTTTGTGGATTATATGCAGTGGTATTGCACAGGGCTTTTGGCCACCCGACAGTAGTACCTGCACAAGTTTGAATAATGCTATCTCCTACACTATTTTCAGTAACAGTACAATCTACACCTGGAGCTCCAATAGCACCCTGAACACCAATGTTCCCATTGGTAAGTGGTACAATTAACCCATCGCTGCACTCTATTTGAGAGTGTGATACTTGTGTTGTTATAGTACACGTCATACCGTTTGAACCACTCTCTCCTTGCGCACCCTGGTGTCCATCTTGTACAGGGATACTTGTTCCATCATTACAGTTGAGGCTGGTTGAACCCTCGCTATCGGTTACTATCGTACATGATTTTCCCGAATCGCCTTGAATTCCTGGTAAGCCGTCATGTCCATCGTGAATGAGAGTTGTCGACCCGTTATTACAGGTTAGTGCATAGGTGCCATCATGGTTGTTAATTATAGTACATGAACGATTTGCTGAACCGGTGTCCCCAGGAACTCCCTGTAGCCCTGATTCAAAAACTGAACCATGTAAAAGGCTGTCAAAATCAATACCATTTTTCTGTATTACGATACCAGAAGGTATAATATGAGCGGTATAGTGGGCTCCGTGATCTCCAGCAACACCATTTTCTCCTCCTACCCCCGGTAGGCCTATTGAACCAGTCGGTCCCGATGCACCGGTATCACCTGTTGGACCATGGAGGGTAAATAGATGATACTCGGTACCTGTGCAGGCGTTAAATTCACCCGTATTAATGGCATAATAGATGTATCCAGTAGTTAGTGAATCACAGAGAGGAAGTTCGCTATCGGTGTTTACAAAATAGAACCTGTCCGCATAATTTTGTGGAGTTTGATCAAGAAAACTATCTGCAGGAATATCTTGTGGTGTACCCTGAGATACAGGAGAACTGTTGTTACTACAAGAGAGTAAACCGCTTACAATTAGTACGAATAAAAAAGAACAATATTTCATAGATAAACCATAGGGTGTTGGCTTAAGATAGCTTTGTTCATTCAGAATCCAATGTATATCCCGTTCTATTAGGGATTGTAAATAAAAGATTACGGTTTTATTTCTTACAAAATATGCTCTGAATCTATACATTTTACAAATTGAGACATTGGTATACTTGTTTGAGGTGATTTACTTGACTATGATGAAATGTAGCGGCACTTTCGATAAAAAATTAACCGATTGATCTTCATTATGTATATTTTACATATACTGCCTGTGTAACTCGTCTGGGATGTACTTTGAGGCACGGTAGTAGTAACGCACATATCAGAATCTTGTTTTTGAGTGACGTTTCACAAATTATAGGGGCAGCCATGAATACTCGTATCTATTTATTATCAATACTTCTGTTTTTACTTGTTGGATGTGGAGACAATTCGAGCGCAATAGATGCGCTTTCTTCTGATCTTGTAGATGGAGAAAGTAGCGTAGTGGAGTCGAGTGATACCCCGTTAAGTAGTGAAGGGGATGTTGCAGAACAACCGAGCTCTGACGGTGATACTCAGAATGCTGATACGAGTTCATCATCGGAAAACTTAGGTGATACGGATTCTTCGGATGAATCCGTTTCTTCCCACGATGATACTCCTGATGAAGTGAGTTCAAGTACTGGTTCGGATATAGAATATAGTTCACCACGAGTGACCAGCTGTAGTCCTTTTGCTGGTTCGTATCCTCATGCAACTGAGGTCGATACTGAGCCTGTTTATGCAATTTTTGTTGATGGGGATATTCCCGTTGGGAGCAAGCGGGCAACAGCTACACTCAATGATAATGGAATGCTCAATATTGATACTTCAGCTACGTATGCACAAAATTCAGCAAGTAACCGTTGGGCGACCCCAGATCAAGTTGAGTGTGCTGAGCTTACTGAAGGCAACAAAGGTTGGCTTTTTGATGTCAACCGCCTCACACGGGAAGATAGCACTCGGGTCGATGGGTTTTTTATGGTTCATAGTATGGGGTGGAGAACGGTTAATTTGTCATCAGTCACTGCACTTAAATTTGATGTAAAAGCGACCCAGCCATTATCTATCTCGGTTGAGTCTACAAACCTTGAGGAGGTCACACACTCTGGAACGACGACTATCACAGAACACACCGATGGAGAGTGGCATAGTGTCACTATACCCGTGGCAGAATTTGGCGCTGATATTGAGTGGGAGTTTACCCGGATATTTTTTAAAGTAGGGGGTCTCACAGAAGATGGCCCTATATACATAGATAATATGCGGTATGCTGGATATGTAGAGAATAGTAAACCAGTAATTAAAGGCGATACTGAGATTGCTGTATCGGGTGTTGGTAACACCGAAGCTATTACCCTTACCTACAGTGATGACGATGATGATGAAGCCCAATGGACGGTTTTATCAGAACCATCATTTGGTACGGTTTCAATTTCTACAAATGCTGATGGAGATATTGAGGTATCATACACTAATACTGATGACTCTTCTGTTGATGCCTTTAAAATTGAGTTTCACGATGGGCATAAAAACTATATCAGAAAAAGTTTTTCGGTATCAGTATCCGGTGGTCTTGTGAAGCCAATAGGGGTATACACTGATAATAATGATGACGCATTTGTACCGTTGAGTCTTGTTGGTTGGTGGCAAGGTGGCGGGAGCGAAAAAGAGTCTGACCGCGAAGGGGTTGCGGGTGATATGTTGTGGGATGGTGGAGCAGGGAGTGGAGGTATCTACTTTGATTTTACCCCTTCTGGGTTTATTGATATCGGCGACATGGAGACCCTCTCCTTTGATATTAATTTTTATGATACCGCATCAACCGAATGGGGCTTAGACAAAGTGTTGTTTATCGTTTCCCTTGAAGATAAAATGGCACAACCGACAACTGAGTGGAGTCGCTATGCTGTTGAGTATTCGGCGGTGGATGATATTCCCCTAAATGATGAGTGGCAGACTATTACCATTGATCTCCAGCACGGAAGCGAGACGCTCTCTTATACCAATAGTTCGGGGACCCTTGTCACTACAGATAAGGAAAACATTATGACGTTTTCTATTGGGATTTATAATGGTGGTGGTAGTTTTCAACTGGATAACGTAGTGTTTAACCCGAAAGAGTAATCGAAATCTGGCACATCGGTTGCATACTATCTGTAAAGGCCTTTATACCTATTCTTGAATACTCATACCGGTCTCAACAACGATCCCTTTAAAGATATTGGCAGCGGAGGTAATGTGACTCATATCTGCATTAATCTCCCCATCTGCACCTGAGATATGGCCATGGCCAATGAGCTTTGCCAAAACGAGAGTGGTATTTCCGTTGAGATTGGCAGAATAGACCAGTGACGGTTGACCATTGGGATTCTTAACATAGGTGGAATCATTGGCAAAATTATTTTTATTAAAGTGGTCATTAAAGTCGAATGATCTATTGTATTCAATCATGAGTTTCAGTGATGGGTCTGGAGAATATTTTGAAAGAACAGAATAACCGGTTAATGGCGTTGCTCCTGAAACGGCATCAGAAACTGCACTGCTTGAGTCGGGCATCATTAACCCATCGGCAGATTTGATATTACGTGCATGACTCCAAACGGGTAAGGCGCCTGGACGACGATTCTTACCACCGCTATAGTTACCCGTTGCTGATTTTCCTGAGATATAGAGTGTTTCAATATATTGGCCGGCCTCATCTTGAAGCCATACAGCAACCTGAGGGATAAGGGTAAGTATGCGTCCATCAGGGAGTTTTTTCTTTGTGAGATATTGAGAGCCTGCCCTAAAATCGATTTTAATAGTTCTACCTGTTTCTTTAGATTTCGTTGTTATCACATACTCTGTTTTCTTACTGATTTCGTCCTGTTGACGCATGGACTTGCCGAAGTCAATCACATACTTAAACGGTGGGACAGAGAATAGAGCGCCCGCTAATACACAGCCTATAACAATAGGGAGTAGCAGTGAAAAAATGCGCGTCTTATTATTTTTACAGTAATTGACTAAAGGCTTATAGTTATTAAAGATATGGAACAAAGTAGCACCGACAAACAAGAGGCTAAATATTGTGTGAACAGCCGATAAGTTATCGTCATATTTGGTGAAATAACTCATAATGCCCGTCACCGCCATACCCATAAATATAAGTGCGATGGTGATTGATACAATTGCTCTGATTTTCATAACAGTGTTTCTCTTGGTTTTATTGGGTGGCACGGAAGATTTAATCTTTATACAATTCTACAGTATATAAAATGATCGACTTCATTGCAATTCAGGAGCTGTAGGAGTTACGAGTATGTACTAATGAATTGGGAACTGGATATAGCAGAATGTGAGTCTTGACCTGTTGGAATTGCTCCAGGTTCTCTCTCGTTGGGTAGTATATAAAATATCTATCAATCACTCAAAAGGGAATTTAAAATATCAACCGGTGTATCGCTATGCATCGAGATTCCTGGGTAAGTATACCAAGAGCCACCCGTATTATTATGAACATGTGAATTCTCGAGAACAATATTTCCAGAATGATCATTTGATACAAAGAAAATTCCAGAGCCAAAAGCAATAACATTATTGTTGGTTATTTCACTCCCGCACAGAGTGAGGGTCATTGTCTGTCCATCGTTATAAATGGCTCCTCCACTCCCTCCACCAGGGGTGCCTTCTTGTGCAGGGTTCCCTCCATTACCGGTACCATAGTTATGAGAAAAAAAAGAATTAATGATTGTCCAACTCACTCCAATACTTGAAAGGGCGCCGCCATTAGATGCGTAATTTCCCAGAGAATCAGCGCCACCAAATAGTGAATTCACCACATACACGGGCTTATCTTCAAATTGACTCAATACACGTATTGCGCCTCCACCAACATCGGGTCCTAATTGTTGAGCAGTATTATTAAAAAACTGGGAATTAACTACTTTTAAGCGCCCTCCGCGCACCCAAATTGCACCTCCTCCATCGTATTCATTTTCGTTACGGGCATTTCCATTAATAAAGGCAAGGTTTTGTACCGTAAGCCGTGGATGATCTTGGTTTTGACAATGCGCTGTGGTCCACACCTGATTGGGGTCACAGGTATTCATATAGAGGATTCTACTGGTGCCAGAGCCACTGAGGGTAATGAGTTCACCGCCATCTATAATCACTTCGGGAGATGCATCATTTACGACTTTCGCTGGTTCTGTAAGTTCAATAGTATGGGGGGCGCTTCCACAATCAAATACAATGACCCCTCCCTGCGAAACAGCCTCAATAAACGCTTCTGCAGTACAACTTTCAGGAGTTCCCTCTCCTACAACTCTATCAGGTGAGTCTATAGGTTCTTCCTGCGCTTCCTCAGGTATTGTACAAGTGGTAACCTGTTCACTAAAGCGATCATTGAGTGTTTTTTGATACGCATCTATGGGATTTATGATGATGGTTGAAGGCGGTTCTTTTTGATCGTCACTTGCTGTTGATGAAGTGCACCCGGTAAGAGCTATACCGTATGTAATTGATAGTAAAAGACTCACTAATAATTTCATTGAATACCATTCCTCGATGCGTGTCTTTCTTATAAGATAGAAACTTATATTTCACTATACAGGTGGGGAGGTGAACGGCTATGAAAATGTGTTGAACGGCAGGTCTACAGTTTATTTATTAGAGATTGATTCCCGTAAGAAAGGGAAATCCATGCATCTGAGCGTACTACTGATGAGACTCTGAACTCATCTATGATCCCATCATAATTTTCACTCAGTAACTCATTTGATCCAATGTAAAAATGAGCGATTGAGCCCATTGGCTGTAAGGCATCTACCTTGTGTAAAACCATTTCTCCATTTATATAGATCTTCATATCACCGGTAAGTCGATTCGAAGTAAACACATAGTAATTCCAGGAGTCTTGCCAGAATGTTGAAGCGATTTCACCATCGAGGCGATCATACGTTAATGTGTCTGGGCGCACATAGTGATTGAGAGTTCCCACATCCCAATAGACGTGATTGTCATCCCATGGTGCATGTGCCGTTACTATTCGTTCACCTGATGAATCAACCGCTTTGAACAGATGATCTCGTTGAGGCTGCATTGCACCATCACCATAGATCCACAGTGCAATGGTAATTTGGTCGGAGACCGATGTAAAATGTTCCATGGGAAGTTCAACATAATCATCACCTTCAAAATCAATCCCCTGAGAAATGATTCCTGGAACTGACTGTATTCCCTGGTGTGTTGCTGTGTCGTTATGCGTTGCATCAGATAGGGGGGCAAGAGTATTCAGGTGCCATACACTTAAAAAGTCTTGATCAATTGAAAACACAGCGCTGCTGGTACTGATATTTTCCACAGAGCTGTTCCCCAAGGCAAGTGTTATGGATACGATGCTATCTGGCGAAATAAGAGGAATGCGAACCCATAATTCTCCTACACCTTCTTGACTATTCCAATAGGCAATTTCATGATTGAGTGGAGCTAACCCGAGGGTATCGAGTGAAACTCTGATGTCACCACCATCGATTTGAGCAGTAGAAAAATCAAACAATGTTGAATCGAGCCGTACCAATAAGGGGAAATCTGATACGGGTTCAGTAATGGGTACACCGGATTGGGTCGTGTTAATTTCGATCTGTATGCGATGCCCCCAATTACAGTTACCCAAAGAAGTACAGGCCGTAAGGCTACAATCTATAGCGTCTGCCACACATTGTTCCGGTAGCGTATCAAGTGGTAGATCAGATAATAATAGGAGAGAAAGAGTGTCTCCCGAAATAATCTGTACCGCAGTATCAAGGAGCTGATGAGTATTTAGAGAAAGGGAATCAAACAGGAGAAGGGTGGTGAGTGTTCCTGCCGGAATGCCGTGAAAGTGAAGCAGAGTGTCGCCCTTGGTAATCTGAGTATACAGGAGTGTACCCGGAATATACGCCAGTCCTCCTGATTGTATGAGGGAGGTATCGAGAGGGAGCGAGAGGCTCCCTGCTTCTGTCAGGGTATCGGTCAGAGTAACCGTCGAATCTTGAGCTATGGCTATGCTAGGGGAGGCAGCGGTGTAGTGTTGTAACGTGTCGAGAAAGAAAAGGCGATAGGTGCCTTCCGGAACATTGGTAAATTGAAAGATACCCGCGCTATCGGTCGCTGTTGTAAACAGGAGGGTGTCTGATGATAATGGAATATACTCATTATCGAGTAGGGTGACTTGCGCTGCACGAGCTGCGATGCCGTTTTGTGTATAGAGCGTCCCTTCTATAGTGGTTGTTGTATCGGCAGTTATAGGGTTTTCTACTTCAATTGACCCTCCTTTTGATACATCGGTACTCACGCTACAGTGCATTAATCCAGACAGAGCGAATATACAGAGAAGTAGGCTTGCTCTATTATGAGTCATCATCACCTCGTGATTTTGTCAAAGGGAACATATGAAAATTAGTTTGTACTACACGATTTGGTTTGTTTACTTTATCGACTCTCGCCCGAATTTTTTCACGGGTTTCCTGCATAATATGTTGTAAATCTTTTAGGCACTCATCATCTACTGCAAGGGTCATACCGCTGATGTCACGCTCTTTGCGGGGAGATTCATAGAGTGATTTATTTGCAAGTTCAATCATCTGACTATGATACTGTTTAACCGCAGTAGGGTGTATGGGAATCCCGGATTTTAAATGTCGATCTTTTGTAATAACCAACCCATTTGCATCCTCTTCAATAAGATTGAGTTGTTCAAGGAGGAGTAATGCTTCTTGAGCTTCAGATTCTTTTATAGTAGGGGAAAAGAGTGTGCCTAGTTTGTTATTGGAGCGAACGGTGCCGGTTCGTACGAGTGCCCAGAGTGCACTGTAGTACCATTTGTGGTAGAATTCGTATTGAGCGGTTTTTATGGTGAGGGATTCAACACCTCTAATTGACTGCATGGTTTCATAGTATCGAGCCTTCTCAATTTCATCAGTTGATTTGGTGAAGTGAAAGAGTGCTTCAAAAAAGCGTGCCTCTTTAGGGAGTAATTTGCAGAACACTATGGCTTTAGAAATTTTTGTTTTTTTTAAGTGAAGCTCTCCCTTGCATACCTTTGAGAGAAAACTACCATCAACATCGATACTTTTTCCCATCATTCTAAAAGAAATACGGGAATTCACTTTCTTACTCTCGATGTAAAAGTCGTTCAGAAAGTTCCGATAATCATGGTATTCATAGAGGTTAAGCATGGGTTGAATATATCTATTTTAAAACACTATTTCTATGATAAAATCGTGTTTTAAATGATAAAATCCAAAGTTTAGGCCTAATGAGACCTCCTGTGGGGAGTGTGGAATATCTCATTACTATTTTGCATGATTTCCTCAAATATCCCAATACACTCCTGATTGTTGTCCTCAAAAATATAAAAAACGATCAATGAACTGTGGAAGAAAGTTCCACAGTTACTCACCGGTAAAGTATCTGTTTACATATATTAAACAGAGAGAGATTTACATTACTAATACATTGAATGGAAGATATTCAATGGAGTGAAAATTTTTGAAAAAATGCACGAATGGGGGAATATGACGTTTATAATCGGTATCATACTGTTGGTTGCAACGACACTATCGGCACAATATAGTACTGATTGGAGTTCACTAGAGCAGCGAGAAATACCTGAGTGGTTTCCTGATGCAAAATTTGGAATTTTTATTCACTGGGGGGTCTATTCAGTTCCTGCTTGGACTGAAAAAGGAAATTACTCAGAGTGGTATTGGGACCATTTAGTAAACGGTACTTTTGGGGTGGCGAAACACCATGCGGATACCTATGGAAATGCACCGTATCAAGATTTTGCTAAAAACTTTACTGCCGAAAATTATGATCCAGAAGCGTGGGCTGAGCTTTTTAAAAATGCAGGTGCAAAATATGTGGTTCCCACAAGTAAACACCACGAAGGGTATTGTTTGTGGGAGTGTACCAATAAACCAAACTGGAATGCTGTTGATGTGGGGGCAAAAAAAGATCTCTTGGGTCCCCTTACTACTGCTGTCAAAGGTAAGGGTCTTAAAATGGGTTTTTATTACTCGCTTCTTGAATGGCACAATGATCAATTTGACTCTGACCTTGATACCTATGTTTCGGAAGTAATGATTCCAGACCTTAAAGATTTGGTAACCAAATATGAGCCCGATTTGTTATGGCCTGATGGAGAATGGGATCATGATAAAGCAGTCTGGCACAGCGCCGAGTTTCTTTCGTGGCTCTTTAGTGAATCTCCGGTAAAAGATCAGATAGTAGTGAATGATCGCTGGGGGCAAGGGCGCGCACAGGATAAGGTAGGGTATTGGACTACGGAATATGGTAAGTGGGGCGGTACGAGTACTACACACCCCTGGGAAGAGTGTCGCGGTCTTGGCCACTCATTTGGGTATAATCAAGTTGAGGGCCCAGAAGACTATTCAACGGTTGAAGAATTAGTACACCTACTCGTTACTACAGTCAGTGGCGGGGGAAACCTTTTGTTAAATATTGGTCCCAAAGCTGATGGTACAATACCTGACGTCATGCAGGAACGATTGCTGGGGCTTGGTGATTGGTTGTCGGTGAACGGAGAAGCTATATATAATACCCGAGCACGAATTGATGCGACTCCCGAAATGGCAAATCCTTATTTTACCCGGTCTAAAAGTAAAGAGTATATCTATGCTCTGTATACAGTGCTTCCAAATGGCTCAGTAATCGTACCTGGGGCTTTTGCCAATACGGGGTCAGAAATAGTATTACTTGCAGATACTGATACAACGTCCTTAGAGTGGAGTAACACTGCAGAGGGGATTGTTATAAGCGGCCTTGACCAAGTGAGTTCTCTGGGTGACCATGCATGGGTATTTAAAATTCAGGGGGCGTTGCAAGGTGAAGTAAAGCTTATTGCACCACAACAGAATGACACCCTCGTAAGAGGTGCATTGCACTCAATAACATGGGTATCTCAACAAGAGGGTGGGCAAGTATCTTTGTATTCTACGATAGGGAGCAATCAAGAAATTACCAAGGGAGTCATGACTGGATCTACTCGCTGGTCAGAGGAGTATTCTGCTGTCAAAGCATATGATGATAATACAACCACGCGTTGGAGTGCAACTGAGGGACAGGTTACCGATCAATGGCTTGAAATGGATTTTGGAGAAACAACGACTTTTAATAGTGTAGTGATTAAAGAACATATAGAGTTTGGGCTCAGAGTACTGTCACATCGAATTGAATATTATGATGGGAGCAGTTGGGTTTCGGTTGCAGAGGGCACTACTATAGGCTCTAGCAAGGAATATCTTTTTGAGGGAGTGGCCGCACAAAAGGTGCGCTTGTATATACCCATGTCAAGTGTTGAGCCGACCATTGCTGATATACAGGTGTTCAATTCTAATGTTGAGCATATTACCTCTGGTGAAGCTTCTGATAATGTGTTTGAATGGGAGGTACCAGAATCTTTAGCAGATTTTCTGAACCTAACAATACAGATTGATGGAGTAACGTACGTACGAAATGTAGTGGTCGTGGATGGCGATGTACAACTAGAGAGTAGCGAAGAGATGAGTAGCGCTGAGGAAATCAGTAGTGAGATACATGGAAGCAGCTCAGATCGACAGGAGCCTGTTTCAAGCTCTGTGGCCCATGAAAGTTCAGGGAGCATTTATTCCTTGGGCGATGGGGAGCATACTGCAGATGTATCAGTGATGAATACAGGGGATATTAATACGGACCAAATCATGTTTCTCAATCTTCATGAAACGCGATCAGTTACTGCGCCTCATAATACTCATGAGTATAGAATATTTTCTTTACAGGGAGTGCTTCTTGCGACAGGTCAGGTTACCGATGGAACAGTATCGATTTCTCAGGCAATACCCGATGCAAGTGTGGTTGTTTTGTGGTATTAATGTACAGGGAGAGAAAGTAGATGGTAAAAAACTTAATAGGAGAGAAGTAGAGTGGTTAAATTATACAATACAACATTCATAGGACTCTGCGTATTGATGAATGTATCGATTCTCTATGCTGCTGTAATCCCGCAATCCGGGCCTAATCCAATAGTTTTTGACCAAACCATTCAAAAAGATAACCTTATTGCATTGATGGCGGCGGGTTCTGAGCATAACTCTGAACTGACCGTACCTGAGTATGGGTATCCGAAACATACATTTGTGAGTAATTTTGGCGCTGCGACGGGTGCTGATTATCTAAAGTGGAACATCTCCCTTGATGAGGCTGCAGAATATCGAGTGTATGCGGTTTTAAATTCAGGGGGAGTGGTCCCACTCTCTCTCACGAGTACACTTG
Organism: Fibrobacterales bacterium; assembly: GCA_051532055.1. Taxonomy (GTDB): domain Bacteria; phylum Fibrobacterota; class Fibrobacteria; order Fibrobacterales; family JAOPTW01; genus JAOPTW01. Next base: position 254,450 of record JAOPTX010000003.1, read on the forward strand.
AAAGTCTGGAGTGCAATACAAAAGACATAGGCTGGGATAGACTTGAGTGTGGTACGATCCAATTGCCAACAGGAGAGAGTTCTCTGCAACTGAGTAAAGTGAGCGGTGATGGGTGGATTGAAATTAAATCAATAGAACTTATTAGGGAATCAGACCGCCCAGCCTATGAAACACGGATCCAGGCTTTTAAAGCTGATGCTCAGTGGTTCGCGGAATCAAAATATGGCATCATGTTTCAATATGGTGCATGGGGCTACCCTCAGAGTGGTGATAGAAAAAGTCTTAATCAGGGCGCTGCTGATTTTGATGTGCCCGCCTTTGTACAGATGGTACAATCAACGGGGGCACGCTATGTCATTTGGTCACTCACCTGGTGGCAGTATTGGATGCAGGCTCCGGTTCAGTCCGTCGATTCAATTATGGGCCATAGTGACTTTACTGCGGAGCGTGATCTGGTAGGCGACATTATGGATGCGCTTCAGGCTGAAGGAATCCGATTTATGCTCTACTATCACCAGGGCATTCAGCAGGAGCCTACTTGGGCACAGCATCAGGGAGTGCCTGATGAGTTCACTCCCCGAGGAACTGGTGACCGGACACAATTTTTTGATAATTGGATGACTGTCATTTCGGAACTTGGTGAACGCTATGGCGAAAAGCTTGATGGATGGTGGTTTGATGATGGGCTCATCTATTACCCGGCTCCCTTTGAACAATTGGGAGAGGCCGCACGGGCCGGTAATCCAAATCGAATTGTTGCGTATAATTCATGGATTCTTACCCGAGTGACTGATTTTCAAGACGCTTTTTTTGGTGAAGAATATCATGGAGAAGATATTGCAGGAAACCCAACTAACGCTCGTGGAATATTTGAATCGGGCTTTCAAAAAGGGTTGCACCATCACTCTATGTTTATGATGGAAGAAGACTGGGGAATACACGATCCCAATCAACCGATGAATACTCAATCAAAGATGCAGAGTGCCAATGACTGGGTATCGAGTGCTCTACTCCGAAATGTTCCCCTGAGTTTTAATATTCTTATGTGGGAGGATGGCACTGTTTCGGATGCATCTCTCTCAATATTGAAGGGATTAAAAGCAATGTTTAGTGATCCGGTTGATGGTCTCTATAATAATACCTCAGAGGATATTGCCTTGAGTGGTACATGGAGTCATGCTACCGCGCGAGGAGCGGGAGACCATGGTGATGATGTACACTATACTGCAACTAATGGAGACTATGCTGAAATCTCTTTTGTAGGAACCGGAATAGAGATTTTGATGCCAACCGCTGATAATCAAGGATTGGTAGAGGTGTCTATTGATGGGGAACTTGTATCGACTGTTAGTACTGTTGCGGTAGCATACGCCCCACAACAAACGGTATTTACGGATACTCTTTTGGCCTATGGTCCTCATGTGATTACAATAGTTAAACTGGATGGTGAGTATATGCAGCTGGATGGGTATATCGTGCATGGCGAAGATGAGCCGATGAGTTCATCTGAGCAGGTTCAGGATGTAAGCTCTGTGGCAGTGGTATCATCGGTGTCTGAGGTGAGTAGCCCGAGTTCTGATGCAGTATCTCAAATGGACGAAACGGGTTCAAGTTCTCAATGTACCCCCGTAAGTTCTCAAGCCTCGAGTACGAGCTCTCAAAGTACCGTAATCTCTGAGTCAATCACTCAAATTACGGGAACCCTGATGAAACAGGGGCAATCGAAAGTGGTCTATTTTGTAAACAATGGAGAACATTATATGCCCGAACTCGCTGACCATGTAACGAGCTTTGAGGTATATACCGTGAAAGGGGATTTGGTTGTTGCTGGTGAAAGTCGGGGGACCTATCACCGATTAGAGAATCTTTCAGTGCTACCGAAAGGGGTACTGTTGATTAAATATCGGTATCGGTAGGTATTAGACAGGGGAAAGGGTATACTCGTGTGCAGCAGGCATAATACTAGTATCCTTGTTTTTTAGAGAAAGAGCATACACGCAAAAGTGAGAAGAACCATGAATACTTTTTTGAGACTGATGATTAAACAGATGATGAGTTTACTTGTCATAAGTGCACTCAGTATCAGTGCAAAAACAACCCTGTATGTTTCACCACAGGGTAATGACTCAAATGTGGGGAGTATAGATGCTCCCTTTAAAACCCTTGATAAAACACGTGAGGTTGTGCGTACTCTCAATCGTGCTATGACTGATGATATTGTGGTTTATCTGCGTGGAGGCACCTATGTGCTCGATACCACGCTCTCTTTTGATCAAGAGGATGGTGGTATAAATAATTTCACTGTTCGCTATAGCGCCTATGAAAATGAAAAGCCGGTGATTAGTGGCGGAGTTTCTATTACGGGATGGGCTTTGCATGATCAGGCAAAAAATATCTATCGTACTTCTATTGGAACCGATTTTGATTCTCGTCACCTGTATGTTGATGGCGTTCGAGCAAGCAGAGCCAAAGGAGGGGCTTTTCCTGGTGGTTTTACGGTATCGCAGCATCAGGTGCTCTTACCCAGTAGTGATTTATATTCTGGTATGGGGAGTTGGAGTAATATAGAGTACATTGAACTTGTGGGGTATCAAACTAATTGCTGGAAGTTTCCGCGTAATCTTATTGAATCAATAAGTGGAAATGTGGTCACTATGGCGCAACCTGGTTGGACAATGGTATATGGACAGCCATCTTGGGCTGCAAATCAGGTGGCCTGGATAGAAAATGCTTATGAGCTTCTTGATCAGCAGGGTGAGTTTTATATTAATCGTACCGATGGGTATATCTATTACATGCCAAGGACTGGCGAAAACATGACGACCTCTGAGTTTATTATCCCGAAGGTTGAAAAGCTTATCAGTCTTGAGGGAACTACTGATAACAAAATAAAAAATATTCACTTTGAAGGAATCGCTTTTCAATATACCACATGGCTGAGACCCAACGGCAATAAAGGGTTTCCGGTTATTCAAGCAGGGCTTTTATGGACCGAAGATATGGGAATAGAAAAATCGATTTCTTCAATTTCTGTCAAGTCAGGACACAACATATCTTTTGACCAGTCTATTTTTCATAAACTCGGAAACGTAGGGCTAGAGTTTGACAAGGGTACTCATAACAGTATTGTCTCTCGGTCTGTTTTTACTGATATATCATCCGAGGGGATTGTTGTTGGAGATTTTGATTTTGACGACCATCATCAAGCTGACTCAACTAAGGTAACTCAAAATATTGTCATTTTTAACAATCACATTTCAAATGTAGGGACTGAGTATAAAAGTAATCCGGGGATAACGGTTGGGTTTGCCGCGGGGATCACTATTCATCAAAATACCTTAACTGATTTGCCGTATTCGGGTATTAGTGTCGGTTGGGGGCACGGTACTCACGATGATACCCATACGCCGATTACCAAACAAAACAGGATTACGAATAATCACATTAGTGACTATATGAAGGCACTCCCTGATGGTGGGGGAATCTACACTCTTGGGCAACAAAATAACTCACTCATGCAGGGTAACTTTATTCAACAGCAAAATAAACCCTATGGCTATTACTACCTCGATAATGGAACTGCAGGGTACAATATCTCCTTTAACCTGGCCCTTACAATGGGGGCGACAGAAGTCTCATGGGCTGCTTATGCAAATGATGATGTGTCTACGGGGCGCGACTATTTTAAATCTCATGACAATACCATTCAAGCACTCTTTTATGACCAATCGCTGATTATTGAAAATAGAGGGGTTAATAATCAGGTGTTTAATAATTATCCGGTAGACCCCTATAACCTACCTGCTGATGCACTTACTATAATTGCGGGGGCCGGGAGTGGCGTTTCGGTTGTGGATGGGAGCATTATGTTTGAAGGTACGGGAGGTTTTGACAATATTGCACTCTACAAACAGACGAGTCAAAGCAGTACCTTTCCCGAACTTGGTTCACATCATGCAGTAGACGGGTTAACGAGTGGTCTCTATGCACCCACCAGAGACCTGGCAAGTAATAATGGTGCCACTGCTGGTGAATGGTGGATGGTTGATTTAGGAAAACCGTATGAGATAACCTATAGTAATTGGTGGAACCGTACAGACTGTTGTACTGAACGGATGGATAATTATACGATTCAACGATCGTTAAATGGCGTGGATTGGGAAGAGGTGAGTGTTCAAACTACTCAAATGGCCTATCCAACCAAAATTGAGGTTAATGCACCCGCCCGGTATATCCGAATGGTTCAAAATAAAGATGAAGATTTTAATATTGCAGAAGTTGCCATTTATGGAACTGAGTATATTGATACAACGACACCACCCGATGAAGACACTCTTAAGGTGGTTGAGAGTAGTAGTGAATCTGAGTTGTTGAGCTCAAGTGTACAATCTGATCTGAGTAGTTCGAGTGTTACACTGGGGGTGATTAGTTCGAGCACCGATTCTGAAACAATAAGTTCAGATGTAACCGGGCTTATCTCACACATAACCCCATGGTCTTCTGATGTATCACAATCGAGTAATGCTGTAGCGGCCCTTGTGGATTTTGAATACCTTATAGCTTCAGGTGAGTTGTTAGGAGATGGGTCAGGAGAAGTATCACTCTTTACCCTCTATGGGTCTCGTGTTGGGTCAAAGGGGCACGTATCTGATGTTCGCTCACAGATAGCGAAAGGATTTCAGAATCATAAAGTTTTAGTGGTGCAAGTGAGGAGTGGGTCTGGACAAAAGGTGTGGATGGTGCAGCGGTGATAACATATAAAAGTTCATTCCCCAATCGTTGAAGTGAATGATACGATGATAATAATGAACCCACAAAAAAGGCTCCTTATTTTCATAAGGAGTCCGTCTGAATCAATCGTAGGCGACTCACCAAACATGCCGCCAGAGGGATCTTGCTGGACCGCCCAAATAAATGTTCATCGATTTTCTAAATATCTTGTATACACCTAACAGAATTACCTTGTTCATGATTTTCCCAGCTGCTGGTAAAATTCACAATCCTGTTTTCGCCTACAAAGTTAATTCCTATAGCTTCTTCATCATTCCATGAGGAAGTCCAGAAATACCCATTAACACCTATGTTGTATTGGTAGCCATTAGTTCGGAATCCTGAGGCGAGCACAGAAAAGCCATACTCATCGGTTCCATAACCGTTAGTATCCCATGAGTATGTACCCTTTAATGCGCCACCTATTTCTGACCATGTATTCATATACCGTCCATCTAATCCAGAATCAGTCATGATGTAGTTAATCAGTATCATCCATTCTCCTTGACTAGGGATATGCCAGCCCGTAGGGCAAATTCCTTGCACACCACTTGGTGTTTGGGATGATGAATCTGAACCCTGCATTACAGCATACCAATTATACAGAACACCATGGGTTATGTAGTTTGTAGATGCTTTTGCATCCAAAAGATTTTCTGCCATAGTAGAACCTGTAGGGGAGTAGCCAGGTATATAGTAAAAGTACCCTAAATCATTGCCAGTATCTTCTGAACCTGTAATGTGCTTATAGACTTTGGGTAAATACCTAAGGTTTTCTGCCATCCAAGTCTGAGTGCCTATTTCTATAGTTTTGTATGTTGTCGCATCTCGGGCATCTGTAATACTACCACAGGAATTACCTGCTCTGTTGCAATAAGGAGTAAGAGGTGCGGCTTTATCAGGGATAGGGAACTGGGTAACGTAATCTACAGCTCCGCGTATTGTGTTGTTTAATACGCACCGTATAGAATATGAGTTGTTATAATTATTTTTAGTAATTCTCAGTGCATCATGGTTAAATCCAAGTTGGGCTACCCAATATTCATCAGATCGCGCTTTTGTGGTACTCAACCAGTAACCATAGCGTTGATTACCATATTGACTATTGTAGTCTCTTTTATATCCAGAACCTTCTCCATTAAATCCATAATTATTGGTTCCGCCACCGTTATCATCCCAACCAGTAGTTGTTTTAAGATGTAAGCCAGAGTGCATCCATTCTTTATTATGTATCTCGGTTAAACCATTAGAAAGAGCTGTATAGTCTCCCAATTCTATCCATTCATCTTTACTCGGAAGATGCCAGTTGTCTGGGCATAAGCCTTGTACTCCACTTGGATTGGCAGAGCTGGTATCTTCAGAATTAAGGGCGGCATCTGGTATATACAGTCGGCCGTACTTAGTGCAAAAGCTTGAGTTGTTTGAATAACAAAAGGAACTGTCTGGAATATAGTACTCCAAATTTTTTGCCATCCAAACCTGTTCGCCTATTTCTACCCATGGATACACTGTAGCGTCTCGTGGATCAATAATAGAGCCACTGTCTGTGTTTGTTACTTTTATTGTGATGTTTTGCACAATACTATCAGTCTGGTCATTGACTTGAATTGATAGTATATACGAATCGGTAACTTCGTAATTAAGGATGCTATTGATGGTTACGTTACCAGATATGGTATCGAGAGAAAACATGTTTTCAGTGTTACCTGTTGCAATAGAGTATACAAGCGTATCACTATCGCTATCTGTTGCTGATATTGTAGCAATAGGATCTGGGTAGACGGTGTTCTCTTTAAGGGTAATGGTGATAGGGCTGAGAATTGGAAGCGAGTTTGTGAAAGTACTACTACTACTACTACTACTACTACTGGTATTGCTACTGCTGCTGCTAAGTATGTTTGTCGAAGAGTTTTGGGCCGAGCTTTGTTTCACTGCACTACTGCTTGAGGGTAGTGAGCCTGAGCTTGAAACAGTAATAGTCTCTATCGTTTTGGAGCTTAAATGGTGGGGTAGCCCATTTGATGAAGATGGCATTTGTGCATTGGAGATGTTTTTATCATATGAAGAGGTTACTGAGATTGCGTTTGTGTCATTAATTGAAGAGCTATTTGGTTTGATATCTTGACTCGATGATACAACAAGCAGGGTGCTTGAATAAATCGAGTCTTGAGTTGTACTCGATTGAGAAATAGAGGTGTCAGGTCCCAAAGTATTTGATTTGTTGTTTTTACAACTCAAGAAAATGATATTCAATAGGATTAGTAGTAAGATAGCCTTTTTCACAATTGCCCTCATTGTAGACGTATTGGTTAAAATATAGAAACAAAAGTTGATTTGTGTTTCTCAATAGGGAGTGAGTCAGTAGCCACATATTCATTCATGGTGGTAATAGTCCTCGATAGTCTGATTGTTTAACAAGCTGGATTATTGGACGATCTGCTCATTTTTCACAAACGGAGAGTTCTTTTCTGTATGTACACTGTTAACGAGTTCTCCTTCTTCTTCTGGGTGTTTTTTGAGATCGGTGATCCGTACGCCCATAGCGTGTATTTCATTTTCAAAATAGTCTTCTAAGGTAGGGAATATCTTCATCAACAGGTTTGTAATTGCATCGGGTAGGGATTCTCTATTACTGTTTTACATCTTATATATGGTTCCGTATAATACGCGTAATTCTATATTATACTTTCTTTATTGTATACTTCTCGGTTTATCTGGGGGAAGTTGGCATTGCGTACGTTCGCCAAACTTCA
>JAOPTX010000004.1:0-205377 GCA_051532055.1 Fibrobacterales bacterium
CTGAAGCATTCAAACTTGAAGACGTAGTTCCTGCAGTAGTAATGGAACTTGATCATAGTAACAGAAAGCTTTTCTTAAGCACTGTTGACTACTTCAAACAAAAAGATGATGCTGAGTTCCAAGCGTACTTAGCAGAACACCCACCTACAAATGCAGGTACTAATCTTGCAGATGCAGGTCTTGAAAGCTAAACTGAATATTTAAGAATATTCTTTCTAAAAGGGCAGGTCAATTGACCTGCCCTTTTTTTGTATTTAGAATTAAAAAGGAGTACTATTGTCAGTTCAACTACTAAATACTAGACAATATTAAGTTTTGACTAAAAATTGATTGAATTATATGATTGATAACTATATATTTGTAGATGTATGAATGATATGTTTGGTATATAATGGACTTTCTAGAGAATTGTATAGAGAATGCCCCGATAGAAGATGTTGTGAAAGGGGTGATGATAGATGAGAAAAAAGGCGAACTCTCCTGTATCATCTGTGGCAAAAAATTTCATAACGGTGTAATCTACCCCCATGAAAAGTTGTTACTTGAGGCTCATAAGGCAGTAGAGCTTCATGTGGCTAAAGAGCATGGCGGAGTATTTCATGAATTGCTTGCTGGGGGTAAAGAGGTTACTGGTGTCAGTGATATCCAAAAGGAGCTTCTTGAGTGTATGTACTCCGGGGCCAGTGATAAAGATATTGCTGCACAGCTCGGGGGAAAGTCGGAGTCGACCATTCGTAATCAACGCTCTACTCTTAAACGAAAAAAGAGGGAGGCGAAGCGACTTCTCGCTTTGATGGAAATCTTAGAACAACGAGCAAGTCATTCTGAAAGCTTTCTTTCGTTTCATGCTGATCTTCCCACACAAGATGATCGAGCAGTGGTCTCTGATAATGAAGCACAAAAAATATATAGTACCTATTTTGATGCGAAAGACCCGTATAAGGTACTGCGGTTTCCTAAAAAACAAAAAATTAAACTGGTTATTCTTAAGCGCGTAAGTCAGCTATTTAAAAGAGGTAGTGCATATAGTGAGAAAGAGGTGAATGAGATCTTAAAGCTAGTGTATCATGACTACATAGAGATGCGTCGGTACCTCATTGATTATGCTTTTCTTGAGCGTACTGCAGATGGTTCTCAGTATAGCGTTAATAAAAGTGTGTAGGTTATCATACTATGGTAGAAGCGGTTATTGATTTACTTATAGACTTGATTATTGTTCTTGTTGGCATTTTCTTATCAGTAGTATAGGAAGAGGTTTAATGGTAAAATTAAAAACCCCTTTGCAATCAAATTGCTTATGGGGGCTTTTTAAATATCTCATTTCGTGAGGTAGTTACTCCGAAAGAATACCAGTCTTAATAAGAAAGTTCTCATTGCTCCCGTCCGAGTACTTAAGCATCACTCTCCAGATATAGACTCCTGTTGCAACTCTTCTATTGTTTTTATCCCGTGCATCCCAGCGAAGGCGCTTAGGGATTTTCTTTTTGGGTTTTGTTGGGTCTATCACTACAGGATCATTGAGTGGTACTGAATCAGATGCTGATTTGATTGCTCGAACAAATTGGCCGTAGGAGTCAAAAATGTGAATCTCAGTATTATAGGTCTCTTCGGATAAAATCGTGACAGTGTGTCCGACACTATGATTTGCGATAGGCGCATCGACGGATACTTCAGCGCTGGATACTTTATCGAGCCCCGTTATTGGTATTGTTGTGTGGGCAAGCTCAATAAGAAGAGAATCAGTAATGACATTTGTATCTTGACGTACCATGATGCATCCTTTTACGCGCATAGTATTGCCGTGTGCAAGACCTTCCCAAATACGCCCTTCATCATCTATTTGCTTTAAAGCCGTTAGGGGGAGTGGATACGGATAGGTAGTGTCACAATTAGGAAGATAGGTGAATTGTGCGAGCCATGCATCCAATAGTTCCTCTTCCGTTGTGAGAACTGGTTCAGAAAAAGTGAAGGTAATGCGGTCATTTGATTCATGCTCACCAGAATAGGCGCCACCATTTCTTGAGGTAGTTGGTTGTTTGACAGCGGAAAGAAGAAGTGGTGATACCATGTCGGCAAGGTGGAGTTTCTCGCTGCTGAATACAGCATCTTCAGGAAGTTGAATGTAAGGAAGCTCACCTGCTTCGAGCCCTGTTCCCTGAATACTTGATTGAATGGCAGCAAGGTCAATGATCACTCGTGACGAGTCTTCGATATTGTTGGTCTGTGCAAAGCGTATCATCTCTGGAGTGACAGTAATGGCATGGGTATCATCAACGATATTCCAGTAGAGTGTAGGAATTGAGGATGGTAACGCAGGGAGTGGTTGAGAGAAAACAAGACTGACGGTATCTGCATGACCATCGATGTCACCATCTATGATATATGCTTTGGCGGTAGTAAGAGAGCCTTTGATACTCACCTTTTCTTCGGCAGGAGGGCTGAAAAATTCCCATTCGCCTTTGTCTCCGGGTTGATGACGTGGGGATTGTAAGTATGCAGTCACCGTTGCCTCAATGGTGATGCAAATGGTATCACCAGAAAGGATAGGCTGTTCAGTGTAATTGATGGCATCATAGGAGTAATGGATGAATGCATCGGGTATATCACTGGTTAGTTGGACACAGATGGAATCTTTAAAAGCGACTTCCCCAGTAACGGTATCTCCTTTTAAAAGCATAATAGGGGCAGGTGCTTTGGGGGCAATGGTAAACTGCTGCATTGTTGCTTTGCTGTCGGGGATAAATGCAGCCCAAGCAATGGTTCTATAGAATATCGTTTCAATTTCAGGTTGTTCATAAATGGTCAGAGTATCCCCACTGTAACACGTATCTTGTATGGATTCAGTGCCGTTATGATAGGTATAGATAATACGTTCGGTGAGACTATCAGTAGCATGGACAGTCACTCTCATGGAATCGGCAAAGTAGAAATCTGCATATTCTAGGTTATCGACTTTTACAAAGAGTGGTGGGGTGAGTGGATCACGCCGGGTGACGTATAGACCTGCGTAACCAATGGGGCCAACCCATTTATTGCCAATGGGATTATAGGCGCGCATAGTAAAATGAGTCGTCTTGTTGATAAATAGAGTATCGCCGCTCGTGATATAGGGGGCGGTCGTATCGAGGGTGATGCTGTCATGGGTGGCGTAATAAATACGAGCATTAGGTGCCACACTGTCGTAGACAGAGCTTAGAATTACAGAGGCTGAATCCATAAAGAGGGAATCAGCAAGTACGGTGTCGATAAGTGTGGTGTCGGGGGCAACGGTTGCAGTGGGGGCATCAAAGGGGCCGCAAGGAAGGAGCTGTAGGCCGCCATCTGCATTAGGGAAGTAGCTTGATGCTCCATAGATGTTGCGTGCTCTTATATAAAATGAGAGAGTATCATCTTCGATAATGGGGAGTTCCCCAGAGAAGGATGAATCAACGACCGTTAGCGTTTCTTTCTCAAAAAATGGGTCGTTAATAAATTTTTGGTAGAGAACAACGCTACTGATACCGTAGCTATCAATGGCGCGGCCGGAGAAAGGATACGAATCAAGGCCTGGGTCGAAACACCCTTGGGTGGTGAAGTCAATGAGGGGCGGCTGATTGCCAACCGGTATAAAATAAGGCTCCAGTTGTGGAAACTGTTTGTTGGGGGCTTTGGCTTTGAGGCCAGAATCATCCTGAGCTACAATGTAAAATTCAACCCCTGGTGAGTTTACATACCCTGATGATAGAGACGCAGTATAAGTGCTATCTCTATACGGAGACATGCGGACCACTCTATAATCATTGCGGTCATCAGGTGTTGCAATTCTGTGGTAGAGGTAGACATTATCAATGGCACTATTGTCGGTGACGTATGCCTGTATGCTTAATGAGTAGCTTGACTGTGGAGAGTCCATGAGTCTTTTGGTGCTCTCAGTTAGCTCGACTTTTGGAGGAATATCAGATTCTATCCAAAAAGTAGTGTCGCTACTAGATTTGCCAAGAAGGTTTAGGTTAATCTGTACATCATTGGTGTCATAATCAAATACTCGATCGGGAGAGACATAGCAAATTTCATATTGAGATTTAATTCCGGAGCGTATGGTATTAAAGAGAGCGCCAAAATCACCTCTATACACATTTTCATAGATACCGCCACCGGTTGAATCAGCAAATGCTTTAACCCATGGTGCATGGAGTTCTTCTTCAAGTCCAATTATATGTATCGCGATGTCGTACTTGAGTGCTGAGTCAAGCGTGCTAGCATAGATAGAGTCCGTGATTGCACCATCGGTAAAAGCAATAATAGTTTTTGAGCCAAGGGCTTCTTGTTTTATAAGTTCAATACCCTTATTGAGACCAGCGATGAAATTGGTTAATCCTATTGCTCTTAATCCGCTTGCAGCACTTGCCACCGCTGAGGAGTTAGAGGTCATATATGAATGGACACGCGTATCCGTCCCTCCTCTAAAGCCAACAACGCCTGTTTTGTCGAGATAGTTCATATTGTTGGCAAAGTCTCTTACCGCGTCTCTCGAAGCTTTTATAAATGCACTTGTATCACGTCCACTCATATCAAGGGAGCGAGATTCATCCATGACAAGCATAAAGTTTGAACCAATGAGTTCTGTGGATACATCAATAGGATACACTAGTGCATCAGAATTGGGGAGAGCAGTTGTTACATCATGATTTTGTTGCCAGACGGTAAAGTTTGCTGAGTCAAGACCGCGATAGAAGAAGCTTGGTAAAAAGGTCGTGTCTTCGACCTGTGCTGTGATACAAATACGTGGGTGGTCATCGATATTGGGTTCATCAAGGATGGTTAGAAAGGGGTGGGCACGGGTATCGAGTAAATAGTCTGCTCTAAAACGGGCGGTAGGACCAGATACAGTAATTACAACGGCTGTATCCGTAGAACTTCCTTCGGCGTAGTTAATGATGCCCTCATCAATTATCCATTCTTGAAATTCAAAGCCCCGATAAGAAGTAAGGGCTATTTCGAGTGAATCACCGTTAAAGAGTGCTTTGTAACCTGTAGGAGTAGCCTTGCCGTATTTCGAAATAATATTGAGACGCGTTCCCGATTCAAAATGGAGTAAAAATGTTCGAGTGAGGTAGCTTGAGGATGAAGGAGCGACTTTAAAATAGTAGGTGACTCCTGAGTCGAGGTCATTAAAAAATTCTTTTTGATCACCATATACAGTATTCACCCTCTGTGCTGTTGAGGTGAAGGTGCTATCAGTGCCATAGAAGGATAGGGTTTTTCGAAAGCTATAGAGAGTATCACTAAAAACAAGATTAATGGGGCGACCGTCAGCTTCCAAAGAGTAAAATATGCCATCGAGCTGCATGCTTGTGGTGGGGCCACCATGGGTTGTAAATGAATAGGCAGAGTCTTTTCGCATAATAGGATAGGTTAATTTGTTTTTAATAAATATCGGCTTGAGGTGAGTATCAGAGTTTAAGCTCATACGGTATGAGTCTGTACCGTAAGGAGTAATAGTGGGGGTGCCTTGTAGGGTATCCCAAGAGTCAAATGTGTAAATATTGTCAGGGTCAACTTGTATTACTACTCTTTCGGATGCGGGTAATCTCAATGAATCTACTGCATATCCTTGGTAATCGAGTATGTGGCCTCCCAGGGATGGGTCAATTTTTAAAAGATAGAGTGAATCAATATGAGCAATAAGAGTATCGTGCCCTCTGAGGGTAATACTCGTAGAGGCATAGGATGAATAGCGAATATAGGTGCTATCTAATACACTTTGCCACGTTCTAAACTCGTTATGAGTATTTGCTGTAGCTGAAAGTGAAAAGTCCTCTCCATTAATTTTTCGTTTTAATGTGTCATAATTGACGGTGCCATGCCCTTCGGTTCTAATAAATACATCAAAAACTGGCATGTATACGGCATGAAGTGTGGCTGAATTATGATTGAGTCGTGCGGTGATTGATGGAGACGTTGATGAAGAAATGGTTGGTTGAGGGTGAGAACCGGTAATTGTCCAATGACTAAATCTATAGTTGCCAATATCTTCAGGGACGATAAATCTCATTGTGGAATCTGAAAAAATGGTATGTTGCTCATTGAAAAACTGTACGGTTGCGGTGTCGGCATAAACAGTGAGCGTGTGTTTACTGGCTACAAAATGTGCTTTTACTGTGGCATTTGTAGTGAGTGTAACTGATGTTGAATTGTCTCTCGTATCAGCTATTATGGCAGTGCCTGATTCAACAGTCCAATGGGAGAATGCGTATTTTGGATCAGTTACTGTTGCTGTAATATATTCACTATAGTTAGGGCGGACAAAATCATCTCTGCCAGACGATGGTGTAGTGATTCTCCCACCTGTAGACGCCTCAGCGATTAAAGTCAGGGGAGTCACATATTTTGCGTTTACTGTTGCGTTACTCGTGTTTCGAATATAGGCTGTTGTGGAATTATCCCCTATACTATAAATTGAAGCGCTCCCTGAGGTTACTTCCCACTCCCAAAATATTTTCCCATTTGATCCTCTTGATGAAGCGGTAATGTATTCTCTGTCACCACTCGATGTGTAAATAGAGCCGGAGCTCGGGGTAGAAATCGAGCCATCTGAGTCTGCTGTAACATATAACCTCAGCAATGGTTGATAGGTTGCTCTAACAATACAATCTTCGTTCACATATACGTAGGTAGAGCGGCTTGATGATGAGCTTATCCTACAGGTTGATGTTGGGTCTTCAATCCATTGTAAAAATTCATAACCCGTTTTACCAGTAGGTGCAGAAACATAATAGCTATCACCTTCAGTGACAGTATGGTTTTCATTTGGTGGATCATTGAGTGCTTCGTCGTTATATTTAACGGTAAGGGTAAAGTTCTGTTTGTTTCTTTCAAAACTTGGTCGTAAGGTAACTGTTTTGGCGCTTGGTCTAAATCTAGTGCTTTTAGTTGTCGTTGAAGAGGGACTTCCATTTGAAAAAGTCCCAGAGCCACTCGTGCGGTCCCATTCTTCCCAGCTGTATCCCGCATCTGCTTGAGCGTCAATTGAAAGGTACTCTCCACAAACAACAGCTGTATCAGCAGTAATTGCATGTCCTCCTGTCGCTGATTGAAAGGTTATAGAGCACATGTCTCGTGTAAAGACTGCAGTTATGGTTACTTTATCTTCTGTTGGAGTAAAGGAAGTTGTATCGCTCTGTGCATTATCAAAGGTGACCCCGGTGGAAGATTCCCAGTGATCAAAGAGATACGTTGAACTGGGGAGTACAAAGATCTGATTTTTTACACCCTTTTCTACAACGATAGTCGAGCTTACCCGATTCGAATTGATGTAGGTAGATCCATTTGTTGAATAGACACGCACTTCAGTTTCGTACGTTTGCCCATGAGATAGTGATGCCATAGTGACGATAAAAAAGAATACTACAGCTAACTGTTTTAGGAATAGTTGCATAATAAAACCTATGTGTCCCTTCGCAAGACAATGAGTCTAAAAAATAAGTAACTCAAATTAAATTGATACCTTGCGCTATATGTGTTAAATGTGTGTGTTACATGTGTTAATAACGACTTAAAGTTAGGAAATTTGAGCTAAGAGACTGATTATTGCTTAAATGTATTGTGATTATTTACACCATTTATGAAGAAGTTATCGCTCACTATTGGTAAGCAGACGAGGATGCCGTTATTAAGTGTAATATAAGCTTGTGTGTGACAAATACTTATGGCAATACTGAAAAAAAAATCACCATAAAAAAGCGGCTATTCGCTTCTCTATAGTGATTAAGTCTTGATGAGATACTTTGACTAAAGTGCTATTTACATTCGTTTTTAGGGCGTACAATACCCATGCTGGTAATAAACTTTTCGGTTCTTCCTGATTCAAAATGAGTGGTCACATGCCAATAGAAGACACCGCTTCCCACTCGTCGTCCATTACTATTTTTCATATCCCACACAAGGTCATTAAGATAGTAGTTTTCAATGTCTGATTCTCGTGCCTCATTCTTAAGCTCACCGCATTTACCAAAGGTTTGTTTCCATGAATCAAGAAATTGTCCGAGGTGATCATATACAAATACTTTTGTAGTATAGGGGCCTTCATGAGCGTAGGAACCAAAGACGAGGGATGAATAGCATGCTGAATTAAATGTGTCAGGACTGGTGTTGTCTTGGTAAGTATCAGTTTTTTCCTCTTCTTCACCACAGGTTTCACGGTCGATGATTTTATGGGTTGTTGGGTCAAAATTGACTGGGGGTACCCAATTGTTTTTTAGAGGGACATTGTAGGTTGTTGTGTTTTCGAGAATGTTCATATCTTCATCGTATACGGGAACATTTTCTACCGGGATCAATATTTCACCATTGTCAGTGCCTACGATGGGTTCTCTAAAGGTGTGCCCTACTCGCCCGCTATCATCATCTTTTCCTTCGAGGGGAGCACCTTGAATTGATGCGTTGTTGTCGTATCTGTCGGTAACACGGTTGAGTATTGAAAAACCAATCTCATCGCCGATGAGGGGTGCATTAATATCAGGGGCATTGGAGGAAAATGCGTAGAGAATAGACTCATCATCTTTGTCAACTGAAGGGCGTTCTGTAAGTCTTAGAGTGTGGCTCTCACCATTGTCGGGCACTACTATAAACGTGGTTTCCCACTCCTTTTTGTCGATAGCAACATCTTCGGAGAGATGAAAAATAAGGGTGTCTGAGTTGGGGAAATAGGCTAAAGAGTCAATATCATATTGGATAGCAAAATAACGATGCTTTGGTGGGCGTTTCTCTACTTTAAGAATGACCGGCCCTATGCGGTCTTCAATCTTAATTGAAGAACTACCATAGTTGAGGGAAGGAGGAGACTTTTTGTCGCCTTTGGTACCAAAATCAAATGGTTTTGGGAATGTGATAATAACCGCAGTTGAGTCTTCGTTTAAATATTCAAGCCAATCTTCTTTTGCGGTGATTTTATCTTTGCCATCCTTAGGCCAGTCAATAGAGGTAATGCTTTTAGGAAGACTTGTAAGAAGTCGATCAAAGCCAACAATCATCATATCTGCATGGCCATCACCATTTTCATCGTATACATGTGCATAGTTAAGTTCGGCGGGGGGCGTTACAGGTTCATTTTCTTCAATAGCAATGGTAACTTCTCCAGTACAGAGGGAGTCCAGGTTATCCGATAGGGCATCTTCATAATACACAGTATAGGTTGTTGTCTCAATTGGTGTAACAACGGGGGATGGAGAGTTAAGCTTGATGGTGTCGCCATCTTCAATGTAACTCCAGTGACTGATGGTACCCCGACCTTCAGAGCTGAGGGTGACAGGAGTGGTGTTTTCTTTACCATACTCAACGGCAATTGAGGTGTCTTGTCGAGGAGTGACGCGACACCCGTCACAGTTTTCTGGAGTAACCCATACGATGTCAGTCATTTTACAGTGACTATCATCATAGATTACTTCAAAGGGTAGCTTTCTATCTGTTACACTTGGGGGTAGGTAAAAACTAGGAGACTCAAAGTGTACACTATCGAGAAATTGATCATTAATCCAGGTGTAGTTTGGATCTGCTTCTGTAGAAGGAGTAGTGCCATTAAGAGTAATGGTTTTGTCAATACACGCATACATGTCACCGCCAAATTCGGGATCTAGTGGTGAAACTCTAATGGAAAGGTTTTTCTCTTTTGGTTCAATTTCTCCGGTAAGAGCATTCTCTACAAATACCGTTACGGTATAGACAAAGGGCCCTTCTCCTATCTCACTGCTTGGTTCGAACACATAGGTGGAGTCATTCTTTTTGCGGATCAAATCTATATGTGAGGCTGTAGGTGCGAACCATTCGTAATCAACACCTCCCTGTGCAAGGAGCTCTATTTCAAGGTCGCATCTTAGAGTGTAGTTGGTGATACCTATTGTGCCTACACCGGCATTTGAATTATCGAGAGTAAAGCCGGAGTAGTAGCCTCCGCCGCCGACAGCGCCGCCATCACTAAATGATACTGCTCCATTTAATGGGCCTGTAGAGGTTACATGGTAGTCGTGGTGATCTTTCTCGTAATCTATCAGATCGTCATGCTCAATTCTGTAGGCTACCCAAGTGTCATTGATGGGTATGCTTAACGATCGGGGCACTTCGTCATCATTTATTGTTAAAGTGGCAGAACGGTGGGTTGAAAGGTAGAGAGACGCATCTGCAATGTTCTCAATTTCTGCAATATATATTTCTTTTGTTGCGTTGTCGGTGAGGCGAGGGACAAAGATCATTCCTGCTGTATGGGTGCCGGTATTTCCGGCGAGAGTTTGATAGACGAAGGCGTCATGTGATGTTTCAATAAACATGGTATGATTTTGATAATACTCCCATGGAACGATGTGATATTCCCCTTTGTGAATGGTTGTGGTAATGCGGGTGCCATTAACAGAAAAAGTAGTGTTGTTTTGTGTTGCGATAATAATTGCAACTTCATTACCTTTATTTACTTCAGTTCCTTTACCCTCTATGAGGATAAACTCTGTGCCAGCGTATTCAACAGGCACAATTTGATCCAATCCAATATCACGATTAGAACCATTTGAATAACCTCCATGAAATGTCCCTGTATTCACTACAATATCATTATTCGAAGTAATGTGCGTTCCATTGAAACCATTAACTGTAGAATCACTTTTTCCATATTCTGTCTGGAGCCAATCAAATCTATTGGCTACTATGTATGACTCACCTTTATTGAGGATAGGGAGGTCAGTAGTGTCAGTTTGCTGGTAAAAAGAATAGTTGGGGTTCGCGATGGTAACACGTGTGTTATTCTCAGTAGCCATTACTGAAATAAAATGACTTTTACGCCAAATGTCAGCAGTTACATCAGTAGCTTGGCTATGCATATGGCCGCTAAAAAACTCTTTTCCCAAGCCTACAGTGCCTTTGGAGGTGAGAACTTCTCCTTGAGGGCTATCTCTGTATAGTATATTAACAAAGATGTTCTTCTGACTATGCACTTTAATTCCTGCACTTGGTAAAATGGTATTAATCATACCGCTGGGGTCTGCCGCCTCACCGCCTTGAGCAACTAATAGTGAGCCCGTGTTTTTAAGGTCAACATACACAGGACTGTAGAGGGAAACAGTCTCTGTAGATATGAGAGTCCCATCACCATGAGTGACTTCTACTTCAAAGGGAATAGGCTCGAGTGTTGAAATTATTAATGCGTAATGCAAAAGGCCAGAATTATTAAACCCAAAAATAGGAGGAATATAATGCAAGGTATCAATCTGTGCATCTGCCCTTTGGGGTAATAAACCGAGTACTAGAAATGTGAGTGTAATAAAAATTGAACGAATAGATATGCAATTCGCTAACGATAGTGTTCCTATCATGTTTGTGCCCTTTTAAAATAGTTTCTCGCATCAGTAGTTGGTTAAGCTTCTGAATAATACTTTATTCAGTTACCCTCATTGGTCCCTTGTGGTATTGTGATCTACCACACCAATGTCTTAATCCTCTTAATTGAAGCCTGTTTAATATACCTTTTTTAGGGTAGTGATGGAGATTGAAGGAGCCTATTTAACACTACACTTGCCTTTAATGCCCAAATAAGTAAAATTGTCACGATTGTGTATTATGTGGGGGTATTGGGCCATTTATTGAAGGGTGCTTGTGTTGCGAATACTATCTATTTAGTAGGTTCTTAGGCGATTTTAATGCGCTATAGAGGGAGGGATTGTGAGTGAAATGAAGCAACAAGCTCAAGATATAACAAAGAGGGGCTGGAGTATTATCGGTAAAAGCTCACTCATAATTACCACAGGTGTTGCATTGATTTCTCTACTCTATACCCTCTTTCCTGCTAAGGCTGAAGTAATTGCAGAGTGTCGATCGACCCCTTTGAACTTCCCAAAATTCTGGTACGAAGAGAATGATATCAGGTCTGGCTTGAGAAGTGCACTTTTTCAGGCTGAACTGGAACAGATTATTCCAAAAGCAATTACCGTTGGGAAAAAGAGTCCAGAAAAATTGATTGATAGTAACCAGTTTGAAAAGAATTTTTTAGCTCAGTTATCATTATGGCAACAGGACGATAGAAATGATCATTATCTGAGTTGTATTGTGGTAAATAAAGGGGATGCGAGTGCAGAGAATGTGATTCTTACTACAGGAAAAACCACAGATCGACTGTTTTTAAATGGTCAATCATTGAATAATGTTGGCGGCAAAGGGCTTGAACTTGGTACCCTGCATCCAGAGAGTAAGTTTTCCATTGATATTCTTACCAATAACCCACTCAGTGGTATTGAACTCTCTCACACGAATGGAGTAGCTTCGGTGCATCTTTCTCAGTCATTTATGGGATATTCTGGGGCTATCACGCGTTCACTAAGTAATGGATATTTAGTGTGGTTAGTTTTAGGTTCTGTTATTGGAGCCCTCGGGGCATATTTGACAATAGCAATGCAGAGAAAAAGAATTGGTCATGAATACCACAGAGGGTCAATGAACTCTACTGTGGGCTTCTCGGTAAATAAAAAAAGCGGAACTTCTATGGGGAGGAAGGGTTCCGCTTTTATTCATACTACTAGCTGAGATGAAAATACAAAAGGGAGTATCGTGGGGTATACTTTTCACTTTTTTATAAAAAAGTAATCAAGTTGATAATCGAATTGTTTTTTCAATTTTACCCGAGCTATCTGTTCGTTCTTTCTCTTTAGATTATTTATCTTTGGAGAAAGCCTCTTTACTAAAATTGAGTATGCGTCGTTCTTCTATTATACTTTCTCAAAAACCAGATTTTACTATTTCAATTGACCCAGAGACCCGGTTTATTTACTCCCCCTCGGGAAGTCCGTCATCTATTATTCAAAAAAATAATACCCTCAGAGAACTCGGTCTTAATGTGGTGTATATGACGTTTCCCCATCCTATCACTGCAAAAGAGTATGCGGGTATGATTCGTTCACCAATTGCACTCGGAGCAGCGGTTACGGGGCAAGGACTTAAAACTGATATTATCGCTGAACTTGATGAGTTAGACCCTCTTGCTAAGGAGTTACAGTCAGTCAATACCGTGGTGCATGTTGAAGGCAAACTTGTTGGGTATAATACTGATGCAATTGGGTTTGAAACTGCAATTACCGAACGTATCGCAAATAAAAATCTTACCATTAAGAGTGCTGTAGTCTATGGGAATGGTGGTGTGTCGGGAGTTGCGGTTAAGGTGCTTCAAAAGCTCGGAATAGAAGTTACTATGGCAGGAAGATCTAAGGAAAGGGTCGCTAAAAAAATGAGCGCACTCGATCTGACTCCTTTTGAGGGGCCTTATGATCTCGTCGTAAGTGCAACGCCGGCATCAAGCCGAGCACTGGTCGAAGCGAAAGGCCTTCTTCCTCTATTAAAAACAACTCAATTGGTGTTTGACCATAACATGCCCGAGAAAGATGGTGGCAAAAATTCTATCAAAGAGTTTTGCGCTCAACAGAGAATAGAATTTATTCCGGGGGGTGAAATGTATGTTCCCCAGTTGGTTAATCAGTGGGATATTTTTCTTGGGGGTTTAAAAAAGGAAACTGGTGAGTTGTGGGTTAATCGAGATCAACTTTTGGACAGAGTAGTGCTCGATTCCAAATAGAACAGAGTTGAGATAGTACATGCCATTAAAAACAAAAAGCTCATGATAGTATCATGAGCTTTTTGTTTTTATGTTCTAGAATGTTATTGTACGATAAAGGTAAAGGAGTGTGATAATGAGTTGTGTATTAAAACCACATAACTCCCTGAGCTAAACTGCTCGGTATGTATGGTAAGAGAACCATCGGTACCCATCTTAGAATCTATTGTATTTCCAAACATATCAACAACTGTAGTATTGAACATGCTTTGTTGAGACGTAATCTGAATCGTATGCTTTGATTGGGTCATTGAAAAATTATTTGAAAGTGCAGTAATAGGTACGCTCTGGTCAGAACTTATGGAGATGGTATTACTACTTGAGTTCATCGGATCAACAGGGTTGCCGAAAGACTCTTCCTCAAAAGAACTCACAGCACTAGAGCTGAGGTCAATGAGTAACTCTGAAGAAAGGTTGTTTTCTGAAGATGATACTATACTACTACTACTACTACTACTACTACTACTCGAGCTAGAAGATTGATCATCCTCAGAGAGCATTTTGAGTTGAAGTCTAAAGAAGTTCATTGCATCTTCTTCAAACATGATCGTAAAAGTGTGCATTCCTTTTTCAAAATAATGAGTGCCTAATACATTTTTACTATCCTTGGCCCAATCCATTGAAGCCTTGATGGGGGCCTTTTCAAAGAGTGTTTCGCCATCGAGATTGAGTGTGATAGTTTTTTCTTCCATGTTAGATACATAGGCCCGTATTTCAACATCTCCAGCCTTAACTATTTCAAATGTGTAGTTTATCCATTCACCTGGTTCAATATGAGAAACCATATAACTTCCTGAGTGTGTCCAGTTTTCGGTAATATCAACACCGTCATTTCGGAAGACCCATCCTTTATTCCAATTACCACTTGAGTCACTATTTGTTTGAATGTAATCAGTGTCAAAATAAGCAACGCCTTGAGTACCCATGTCGTATTGCTCAGCTAAGATACTTACAATTGAGTCGAGGGCTTCTTTTCCACCTTTCATTATTTTTCCTGGTAATTGAATGGGAGCATTATTGTAGGGGATTGATTTTGTTAAGAAGTCAGCTCTAAAAAGAGCATCAATGACTGATACATTTTGTTGACAGTTTTCAGACTTCATTCTCTCGACTTGTGCCATGAGGCCTTCGTATGCTGCGTCAGCCGTAATGGAGATTGTGTCAATAGTCCAGGCATCTAAAACATTTTTGAATTTCTCATCTTCTTTACAACTGTAACTACCGGTGACACTTTTAATTTTCTTGAAGGTCCACCATGACCAACCCATTTTCTTTTCTTCTAAGTCTGCAATTTCTAAACCGTACCATACATTTGAATTTTCTCCAGATTCGCCATGCCAGAGTGGGACGTCTTGTTGAGTAGCCCAGTCAACATGCGAATTACGAGAATCATTTGGAGCAGTGGTCCAGTAGTTGTGAGTCGATACCGCCATGTTATCGTCCCAACGGTCTCCAAGGGCTTCTGGCCACGCAGCCCATAACGCTCCCTCCGCAATGATGAGGTGGTTGTTATCGACTTCTCTAATAGCGGTGGTTATGGCGTGCATTATGGTGCGAAGTTTTTCGTGTTGTGTCTCTTCCATAACAGGCTCATTCATGAGGTCGTAGGCAATGTGAGTTTCATTGACAAAATGTGTCGCGAGCTGTTTCCAGATGGTCGCCGCGCGTTGAGAATGTTTTTCAAAATCAGCTTCAGTGCCATTGAAAAGTTCATAAGGTTCAGAAATCCCTTCGGTGTCACTGAGATTAACATCAGCATGGTCCATGAAATTTTGTCCACCCGGCGCGCCGTGCATATCAAATATCATATAGATGTCATGTCTTTTTCCCCATGCAGCACAGCTGTCGAGATATTGAATACCATTAGGTTTTAAGGCATCAGTGGTAATGTCATAGATGTCTTTGTATTGAAAAAGTATCCGATACGAATTAACCCCAACTTCTTTCATGGTTATAACATCTTGTTCCGTGAAAAAGTTGTCGCGCCATGCATCAAAAAACTCTTGTGCCTTTACGTCATCTTCAAGGAGTGTGCTCACTTGATGGCGGAATTCTGATGGCGTTTTGAATCCTTCGGTATCCATATTCATGAGGTATCCTTCAGAGAAGAGCCAGTTCCCAACATTGACTCCTCGAAGTATTATGGGGCCATCGTCGTTGACGATTGTGGTCCCCTCTCTTTTTAGAAAACCAGATGAATGGATTGTTGATGCTGCTATGAGTATGGTTATAATGCAAGTAATAAGTATTGATTTAATGATGTGTGTATGATTCATTGTTGTCCCTAAATGTGGTTTATGTGTGTTGTGTTGTGCTGTGTTTGGAATCTAAATATATCAGAGAACCCATTGTTGTGGTTCAGGAATGCCTAACAAAGGCTGGGTAACTTCCTGAGATGTAATTATATACGAACGAATGGGGAGTGAGTGCGGTCGAGCTATGGGACGATAGGACCCCAAAAGAAACGACGGTAGAGGATGATGACATCCAGGATGTTTTTATATAATGATATTGCACGACTCAATCTCCTTAATAAAGAATGGTGGCACTATTCAATTATATGCATGCGTAAAAACACTTATAAAGTGGCAATGCAATAGTTTGAATGGTCCCTCGTTATCAATAGTATTTGAAGAAAAGCCCCGAATCAAATACTCTTTTTAACAGTTGGTCGTGTATGTGTACTAGAAATATTAGTAAGGAAGCGTTAATTATCAACCGGTGCCCTCTAGATATAAAGGAGGTTTACGACCTTTTTTCATTAATATACCTAAAGCAATCATAGATATGGATATTTCGGTCAGTGGGGCAGGGGTTCTAAATGGAGTGACAGATAGATTGGTTCATTTGGGCCATGAAAAAGCGGAACTTATTGTATCGGTTTTTGGGTGAATCCCACTTTTCTCAAATTAACTCGGTCATTTTTATTCATAAATGATGGGTGAGGAGTGGCCTGTTTTTTGCTTCGTTAGGGGTGCTCACTCTTCCGTGTTGAGGGACTAGGGAAAAGGTGCAGCATTACTAGTTTACATGAGGTGATATTATGAGAATGATTTTTGGGATTATTCTATCAGTTTTTAGTTTGGGTACCGTTACAGCAGATGAATTGTGTGAGCTGGAAGTTTCCAAATCTGTAGAGTGTATAGCACCATCAGATTTGAGGGGGGATACTCTTACTTTTAAAAATGCACTGACGAGAGTATCTCAATCGGGAGTGGTATTTTGCGCAGCTAAGGAATCTATTGCATTGAGTCAGACTGCAGTGCTCTACATGATCGATCGATCGAGTGCTAACAATAATACTGATAAAAATAATAGTCGTATCAAAGATATCATAGCAAGTATTGAGTATCAGCGAAACCAGTATCCAAGCTCTTATGTTGGCTTCATGGATTTTGCGGGATCTATAGGAGATGTATTTAATTTTACCCCTGTTGAAGATTTTGATGAATCAGGTATTAAAGTGTCAAAGAAAATGAATGGGCGTGCATCTTATAATTCATTGGAGAGAGCCGGCGAACTAGTGACAGATTTTAAAGATGAAAATCCAGATATGAATGTGGTGATCTACTATATTACCGATAAAGAGTCTTCAGAAAACCTTAATCGAATTACGAGAGGATTGAGTGGTGGAGATGCCTTCACCATTGATCCAGAAAATGGATTCGATACTTTTTATATGATTAACAGTGTTGCAACAAATGGTGCAACGTCAATGTTGGTAGTTTCGGGTGATACTCAAACAGCATCAATTGTGAATGATGGAAATAATGGAAATGATAATAACATTTTCAACCGGATCTCAATTCCTGAATTTAACCTCCTTGAAGTGTTGAAATCAAATCTTGAAGTATCAATGAATCACTCTAAGCCAACTCATGTGAAAATGATAAATAGGGATACGAAACAATCAGTGACGACTCAATCAATTGTCAAAAATGGAGAAGGCAATTGGGGCATTGAGTTATCTTCAGTTTTGCCTTTACAAGAAGGCTATAATACCCTTGAGTTCGAAGTGTCATATAATAATTGGACGACAGTTACTAAAACGGTAACAATAGATGTATTACCAAAAGGAAGGGTGGGTGATGCTCAGACAGATTTAGATGTTTTTGACCTAGAGTGTCATCAGCGATCAGCCCTTTCTTTTGTTAATAGTGATGAGGTAGTTATTACTTCTATTAACAAGTTGGAACCGCACGACCTTATCTTATATACTCATGATCACGCGCGCTCAAGTGAAATAGTGTTATTGGGAACTGGTAGCTCTTCTGATATGGAATTTTGGACGGTGGAGTATCTTCAATCTAAAGGTGTTTATAAGAGTGCACCGCAGATATCGTTTGACCTAAATGACGGTACTGAGGATAATAATACCATTGAAGTAAATGATCCTGATGTCATTATGGCCTTTTGGAAGCATGCAGTTGATCCTCGTGATACCGCGTTTGCTCGATTGGTCTTTTCATCAAAAGAGGAATTCGAATCAGGGGAGCTCAATGATTCACTACGTGATTCCATTTTGGATGAAATTTTGGGTGAAGGGGCATCTGATGAAAAAGAGACTCCATTCGTTGTAAATGATTCAGGGGAACTCGTCGTTCCTGGTGGCTCAATTAACGATGAAAAAGCATCTAAGGATTCTGATACTGAAAAAGAACATGTTGAGGATACACTTGATGAAGGTGACAATGAGGATTCAACCCTTGGGAGTGAGCAAGTAGTTGTTGCAAGTGAGACGACCTTTTTAGATTATTCTAAAGACCCCACAGGTGATGTTTCTTATAGGGATGCTGATACTGAGTCTATGACTGTTGTGTCAAAACAAACTGAAGAAGGGATGTATACCTTCAATGAGAATACAAGAACCTTTGAACGAGTGTCGCCATCCGACATCGAGGAGGCTATTGGACAATTGATCTCGGTAGATATTGCCTATCCTGAAGGAGGGTCAATGGTATGGGATGCGATGACGACTATTCAAATATCTTATTTTTCTACTGATTCTCAGTTTCTAAAATATTTCTCTTTTACTGATGTTGCTGAAGCAATGAAAGAGGGTGAAGAATCATCACATATGCGCTATGTGTTTGAATGGCTCCCCACAATAGATACAAATGGTCATAGATATCTGACATTAGATAATGGGCGAAAAGTAGGTTCGGGAGTGATCATTATGCAAGTGAAGCAAACAGTAACATTTACGCTGCGGTATGATTTTAAGGAGAAAAAGAAAGGGACGAATAAATATCTTGAGAATACGAATGTATATACCTTTGGATATGCTCGTCCTGATGCTCAGTAAATGTTATTGAGGAGATGACGACGACGAAGACTCAGACGAAGATGATTCATACAGCTCTTCTCGTTCTTCACGAGGAAGCAGGCCTGTTTTGTAGTGCTCAACTTCCCACTCGATCTGTTCAAGAATGTTATTGGTGCGTCGAGGAAACCAAATTTTGAGGAGGTAATTTTGGGTGTCCTTCCAATGGTCCCATTGAGTGCGAGGTTCTTCTGGAGTTTTATTGTCTCCCCAGCGAGCCGACTCAGCAATGATGGCTGTTTCTATCTCTTCTGCTCTTTTAATGAGCATTGATGAGGCGATATCTTCGGTAAAGAGGCCGTCTTCATAAAATTCTTTATTGACCACTTCCATAAAATGTTCACGATATTCTTCATTAAACATGAGATGTTTATGGAAGCCCATATCAGAATAGTGGAGGCGCTTAAAGTTATTCGTTTGAGAGTGCTCCATTACATGCTCGGCATCCCAAGTATGAAAACGCCACTTTCCTCTCTTATGTTGTGTTGCATACCAGTTGTTGGTGCCCCAGTCATTATTACCTATGTAGAGATGTACGAGTATATATTTTATGTATTGGTCTATATCGAGTAGCTCAGTGACCGCTTCATAGTTATCATCATCAGATAGGTCTTTTTCTGCTCTTCTCCAGAGCTCTTGGAAGCTTTCGTTACTGCCGCTCACTATGTTGACCATTTTGTGTTTGATGACATTATAGTCGTTGTCATCACCGCCGAGGTAGGCTTCTGCAAAATCGTGGTCTGGGCGTTCGTGAATATAGTACATACCCCAATAAATTCCATTAAGGTAAAGGTGGGCGTAATTACCATGAGGGGCATAGCCACCAATGGCATTGTGTAAATCGGCAGCAAATTGATCTCGCGCATAGTGTGCTCTTTTCCGCTGTGCTTCAGAAACAGCAAAAAAGGTGTTGTTGTGAGCGGCATCAAGAATGATACGTTGAAAACTTTCTAAAGGAGAATCATTAAAAAGTTTGTAATTAAGCTTTGAATATCCAGTTTCATCGCGAAAGGTTAATCTAAAAGAAAGCTTGTCCACTTTCCAACGCCTCACACTGGTGTTGCCAAAAATTTCTATGTGAGAGCGAACTGCAAATCCCTCTTTATCAAGAGAAAGATATTCAACAGAGACCTCTTTTTCGATGTTTTCTCCGGCAAGGTAAATGCCATTGGTACCAAACCAGTTGTTCCAGTCCATAGAAACAGAAAAGGTAGGAAGAGTCTGGAAGATACTCTCCTTTTCATCGGGCATTTCATTCGCATCTATTATGCGGGGGTCCATTTCCCAATCGGGACCAGAGTGTCCCCATTCTTGATGATTGGGGACATCGTCTTCATTTTGTTCTAATACATCCTCAAGAAAAAAGTAACTATGGGTTATGATCTCTGAATTACGAACACATCCATTGTAAACTGCCGCTCGTACTATTGTCGTTGTGGAAATACGTATTGATTCATCATACTCTGTGCCCGTTTCTGGAGTGGGTATTGCACCATCAGTAGTGTAATAGAGTTCGCCTTCTATTTCGGATTTCAGGGAAAGCTTGAATGAACTTGAGAAAAAACCCCGTTCTTTACTAAATGATATATCGAGTTCACCAAGGCTTGCCATTGGTGTTTGTTGAAAAACAGCACACGGTGTTGTCTCTTCACTTATTATAGAGCCAAATGAAAAACATCCGCCCAATAGTAAAGAAAACAATAATATAACCGTTGTATAAAACACTTAAATAACCCCTATAGTTGTACTCTAAAAGTAGATTTAAAAATGAGACTGGGTTCGCCGCACCACTTTTATTTATGAGTATACCCTAAACTTTGTGCTAAATATCAAAAAAAAATAAAATTTCTCTACCCTTTATAGGCAATTTAAGGGTTTATCTGCTCACAGATTGTGAACGTTCTATGGGGTGGTCTAAGGTGTATTAGCCATAGAATAGGTGAGAAACCCCTTTTCCTATCCTGTTTTGTAAGGGATTATTTACTTTTGGGGCTTCATACTGTGTGGTGGTACAAGTGGTAAACTCTTCAATATTTAAGCCTATTCCTTTGGATGTTCTTGCTGAGCACCCCCTTCCAATGCGATTTACCTATCCATTTAATTATGAACCTCATCCATTAGCGGTCTATGCTGCTGATAGTTTACAGCATTATTTGATTACTCAAACGGATTGGGAGCATGATTTTGGTATCGATACTGTTGTGGAAGATGAATATGCGGGTAAAATGTTTGGAGTATTATTAGTTCGAGATACCAACGGAGTTGTTGGATATCTTTCAGGTTTCTCTGGTAAGCTTGCTGATAATCATTCGCATCCTGGTTTTGTCCCTCCGGTGTATGACCTCTATACTGTGGGTGGTTTTTATAAACAAGAGGAAGAGATAATTATCGCAATAAACAGAAAAGTTATTGCCTTAGAGTCTTCGGAAGAGTGGCAAGCTGCTCATACAGCGTTGACTGATGCTTTAGAGACGAGTGCCGCTGAGCTCGCAGCTTGCCAGCAAATGCGAAAGCACGCAAAAAAAGAGAGGGCTCATGCACGCGAAGAGGCACGTACTACACTCGATACTGTTGAATATGCCGCTTTAGAAGAACGTCTTGTAAATGAAAGCCTAAAACTTAAATATGATTTCAAAACGCTTCGGTCAGAGTGGGGAGTACG
Organism: Fibrobacterales bacterium; assembly: GCA_051532055.1. Lineage (GTDB taxonomy): Bacteria > Fibrobacterota > Fibrobacteria > Fibrobacterales > JAOPTW01 > JAOPTW01. The sequence goes on from JAOPTX010000004.1 coordinate 21,607, forward strand.
CAAACAAGAGGCGCAAGATCGAGTTGACCAACTAACAAAAGTGGTGACGGCATTAAAACAAGAACGCAAAAGCCGCTCCATTGCATTGCAACAAAAACTCTTTGATCAATATCAATTTCTCAATAGTAGGGGAGAGCTTCGAGGAGTGTGTGATATTTTTAAAGAGACACCCCAATTAACCCCTCCTTCGGGTGCTGGAGAATGTGCCGCTCCAAAACTGTTTCAGTATGCTTTTATTCATGGGTACACACCGATCGCACTTGCGGAATTTTGGTGGGGACAGTCCCCTCGCACAGAGATCCGTAAGCATGCTCTGTTTTACCCATCATGTAAGGGGAAGTGCGAACCTATCTTGGGTCACATGCTTGATGGTATTACAATGGATCCTAATCCTGTATTGAGTATTACCGTTGCAGAGGAGGGACTTACGGTACTCTATGAAGATGATCAGATAGCACTGGTCAATAAACCTTCTGGGTTGCTCACCGCTCCAGGGAGAGAAATTGAAGATTCGGTGTATAGCAGAGCGCAGGCCCTGTACCCTGATGCTACCGGCCCATTGATGGTTCACCGGCTTGATATGGCCACCTCGGGGGTTTTGATTATTGCAAAAACAAAACTCGCCCATAAAGCGTTACAGCGTCAATTTTTGAAAAAAATGGTTAAAAAGCAGTATGCAGCAGTGCTCGAAGGCGATATAAAACAAGACTCGGGAGTTATTGAGCTCCCGCTCTGTTTTGATTATGATAACCGTCCTCGTCAGAAGGTGTGCTTTAAAGAGGGTAAACCAGCTATAACTGAGTGGAAAGTGATAAAAAGAGAACAGGGGAGAACATGGGTCCATTTTTTCCCAATAACAGGGCGTACTCATCAACTGAGAGTGCATGCGGCCCATACGCTTGGATTAAATCGTCCTATAGTTGGTGATATGCTCTATGGGTCAAAGGCTGATCGCCTCCATCTCCATGCAGAACATATTACTTTTATACATCCAACCACCGGTGAATCGTTTTCATTTACCGAACCTGCCCCATTTTAGTTTTTTTATAGATAGGGGCCCGTTTTGGGTTTCTGGGGCCTTGGCGCCTTAATTTTGCAACACTTTATAAGCAGTTACTATAAATGTAGGGTTACGTTTCGATGTACACTAATCATCGGTGTGTAAAAATAAGGTATGTTACCTTTGTTGAGAGAGGGTGGTGGGGATACCTCTACGAGCCTCTCACATAAAACGGGGGTTATTATGAACACAGCACACCATACATTTATTGCGTTACTGGTTACTTTTTTTACTTCATCTCTATTTGCACAATCACATACTCTATTTAATGAACAAGACTTAAGAGATGCGATTGTTTCGGGTGGGTCTTATGTACTTGAAAATGATATTACTCTCTCAGAGGATTTGCCGGTATTTGAAGATGGTGAATTTTTTGCATTAGAGGGACTCAAGAAACGAGATGCTCTCGGAGTAAATAAATATCGTATTAATTTTAATGGATTTGCTGGTTTTAATTATCCTGATACCACATCTCTTGATGTTGATTCTCTTTTATTTANNAAAATAGTTATTTTGGAAACAACCAGGCTGGACGGAGTGAAGCATGGTGTGACACCTATGTTGAACAAGCGTTTAATGATAGTGCTGACTTTAATAAGAATGATGAAAAAGCCGTGCAAAATTTAACCTTTTGTAATGGTGGTGCCCTTCTGATATACTCAGGTGTTGGGGTGACGGTAACAATCGACAATAGTACGTTCTATCAAAATAGAGCCTATGGTGCAGGAGGGGCGGTCTTTCTTGGGGGGGCGGAAAGTACGAGCTTACAATTTGATCATATTTCAATCATTGAGAATAGCTCCAATTATGGAGGCGGTGGAATGTATAATCACCAAAGAATACAGCTTACAAATTCTATTATATATAATAATATACTGCGAGGGGATACCGCGGCGAATGGTGCTGATATAGCTGGCTCGGCTGATGGGGGTTCAGTTATAGAACAAAGTATTGTGAGCAATATGTTCTTTTTCGATTACCCTGCAGATTCCTATAAACCAAATCAAAGTATGAAAATAGAGGGTTCTAAATATAGTATTAAGAGCCCGGTGACTGATTCACCTGAGCTTGATGAACTCACCTTTCTAGAAGGTACCTATGTTATTCCCTTTAAAAATCAGCGACAAACATCATTAAAACCATCGGGTATTAATGGTACTGAAGTAGAAACTCACAATAATGAATACGATCAACGCCTTGGAATAACAGACTTTGTAAAAAATGGCTCGGACATCCCACTCCCTCACTACCGTTCGGAACATGGCGTATCTGCTGCCGATGCTGGCGCCTATGAATATGTAAATCACAAACCGTATGACCTGGTTTTTGAGGGAGGATTTATACCTGAAGATGCCGCTGGCGATGTGTATGTGGGTGACTTTAGTGTGAGCGATCAAGATACTTTTGATTTTCACAATTATGCACTCATATCAGGTGCGGGTTTTGAAATACGACAGGATACACTGCTGTATACTGGGTCTCTAAACCTGCGAGAAGAAGATGAACATAGGGTGGGTATTAGAAGTTGTGATGATGCATGGATCAGCCTCTGTTTTGATACGATCGTAATGGTGACTATTACCGAAGCAAATAAGAAGCCTTATGACCTTGCCTTGAGTGATGATTGGGTCTATGAAATGGCGCCAAAGGGGACCGTTGTTGGAAAGCTTACCGTTAGAGACCCTAACACATGGGATAAACATACCTTTACTTTTTCTGATGATAGATATAATGCATTTGAGATGGATTCTGATGGGGTGACTATTGTTGTTGCATCAGATAGGAATCTGGTTTATGAAGAGCGTACTTCAATCGAACTTGCGGTTACTGCCACTGATATTGCGGGCTTGTCAACGACAGAGGTTTTCACTATTACTCTGGTACAAGCAGCACCTTACGATTTAAGACTGAGTGATAAGAGCGTGGAAGAACGAATTCCTATAGGTACGGTGGTTGGCGAACTTTCAGTGAAAGACCCGAATAGCGATGATACTCATGTTTTTACTATTACTGATGACGATAATCGTGCATTTGAAATTGCTGAGGATGGTGTAACGATTGTAGTCTCTTCAAACAAAGCATTTGTGTTTGAAGAGAGAGAATCCATTACAATTGATGTAATAGCAACTGATGCATCGGGACTCTTAATAAGTGAAACATTTACCATTGACATAGTAAATGTCAACCGTGCACCAGTAGATATCTATCCGCGGCGTACGACAGTGGCTGAAGGTGCATCAATGGGTTCAGTTATATTAGAACTTGAAGCGACAGACCCTGATGGGACTACTGGTTTTGATTGGAGACTCGATGCTGGTTCTCCATTCATTCTTATTGATAATGCATTAACCGTTAATGGTGAAATTGAATATAGTGATACTCAACGGTGGGAACTCGTTGTTTGGGTTGATGATACTGAAGGAGGAGAATACTCTGATACTCTGTATATAGAGGTGTTGCAGGTAGAGTCCGAAATGAACGTATTTCTTGGTGAAGGGTATCTTCATATGAGTCGCGAATACCTTGAAGAGATTGAAACAGTGGATTCAATTGTACAAGTAACGTATTTAGATGATGTAGAAGATGAACCAAGTCGTGCAGGGTATTCAATTCGAATCGATGCGCTATTCCCCATTTCGGAATATGACTTAGTTGGCGAGTCAGATAAGGGGTGGAAACGTAGATTGACCTACGCAATGAAAGTATTTGATAATATTGGCCAGCATGTAGGGACGTTTAAGGGGGTGTCAGATATTAATGAGGCTGAAGCAGTTAATGATGATGGAGAGATGTTTGCTGCAGTTGTCCTCTCACCTAAAGATAGTCGTGGTATGCAAAATCGCGATGGGAGATTGTGGGGTGATGGGGTATATATTGTGCAAATGTTAGTGGTCATTGAGGCTGAGCCCTCTAAAGAACTTCATGATGAATATGGGTATACTACCCCGATACAGCATCAGTCCTATTTCACTACTCGGTTTGGATATATTCGTGATAAGTAACGATTGTGGTACAAATACATGGTAAACTTTCCCGAAATGAGCCCTTTTTATCAATTTGTGCTACTGGAGATTCACAAGTGCCTCCACCGAATACTGATGATGCTATTGCACCGAAGCATACTAAAGGGAGCATGATTGGTCGTGTGAACACATATCTTGTTTTTAAATAAGAGTGATATTGGTTTTAGCCCATTGTTCTTCCAATTCTGATTGCTACGTTTACCCTTATGCCACTAAATATCGCACTACTTAACCCTCAGTCTAGTGATAATCTAGCAACCGCCCTCCGCTCTGGTCAAAACCTTGGTGCCCATACTATTATGGTTATTGGTGGTTTTATTGAGAAAAAATATCAAGGGTCAATACATAAATTTACCCATCAGATGGATACGCAAAATGGCGCTGATCATTTGAACCTTGTCTACTTCAAAACATTAAGTGACTTTTTGCAGGCACTTCCTGCTCGAACGACATTAGTTGTAGTAGAGATGCTTAAAGAAGCAAAGGCTCTAGAAGCTTTCGAACACCCACAAAGTGGCACATACCTCTTCGGGACAGAAAAAATAGGGATATCTAAAAAGGAGCTTCAAGAGATTGAACATTATATGGAATCTCTTCGATGTCCTGTACCTGGGGTCCGTTTAGAAAACAGCAAATACCTTCCCCGTGTAGAATATATTGCCTTTGATACACCAAAATCTCTCAACTTGGGAGTGAGTGTCTCTATTGTACTTTATGATAGGCATCAGAAACAATTCATCCAGTAGAATAGAAATGCTTATTGAGTAATTAGTACACTAATTACTGTTGCTATACTATCTAAGTTCCTATGAATTGTTGATCTTTCTAATAATTAACTACTGAATAAATGTCCACAACCAATATTGGATGAGTGTTTTGTGTTGTTTGATTAGTGTTGTTTAAGTCTTAAAAACGGCAAAAATGATTTGGTTGTAACCATAATGTTTACGTGACATGAAGTAAATGGTCAAAATTGTAGACCAAAAATTAGTGCACATGGACGCTTGGTCACCATTTGGTTGTAAAAGTGTCAATTTGACAATCTATATGTTCAAAATGGTTGTAATGTAGGTTTTTAAAGTATACATTAGATATATCATACTAGGGGAGATCTTTAAAAACTCTTAACAGGGGTTTTGAGGATTTCGATTATAAGGGACATACCTTTTGAAACATTTTATTATCAAAGCATCATTAATTGCTTCAGTTATTTTGTCATCTTTTAGTAATCTCTACGCTGAGGGGCCTGTAGAAGTTTACGGTGAAATGAAAGTTAAGGGTCAGTATATTGCAGGCTCAAAGGCACCCTATACCAATGCAATGGTTCAAGCAAAAGGGTTAAGTTTCTTTTGGAATCAATGGGGGGGTGAAAATCAATGGAATGCAAGTATCGTCGATAAAATGGTTGATGAGTATAATGCAGAAGTATTACGTGTCCCTGTATCTACCTCCTCTGGAGGGAAGTATGCGGATCTCGGCGCAGCAGCTGAAGTAATTAATCGCAGTATTGAACGTGGAATCTATATCATTATCGATTTTCACTCACATTATGCTTGGGGAGAGCGTGATGAAGCGAAACAGTTTTTCAAAGATGCTGTTGAGTGGTATGGTGACTATGATAACGTAATTTTTGAAACCTTTAACGAACCGGTTACTGATGAGCCTCATGTATGGGCAGGCGTGAGAGAGTACCATGATGAACTCGTTCAGTATATTCGTGATCTTGGTTCAGACAACTTAATTATTGCAGGTACTCCATGCTTTGATCAGGTTTTTGAGGGAATTAAAGAAGATCCCGTTAAAGATCCTGCAAATAATATTGTCTATGCAATGCACTTTTACTCATATACTCATAAAGTTGATGATGGCTGGCTTGGCAAAAACTTTAAAGTTGCTCTCGAAGATGAACTTCCAATTTTTGTTTCAGAGTGGGGAACGTCACATTCTGATGGTGGGCGTGGTGGAAATGCAGGAACTTTTGATGGAAATAGTGCAGATCAGTGGCATGCAATTTTTGATCAGTTTGGTTGGTCATCAGCAATGTGGTCAATTCATAGCGATGGACAGTCTTCTGCAATTTGGGGTAACACCGGGCAGGCAGATGGATATATTAAAGGTCTTCTTGCTAAACATAAAGAAGTAGCGAGTTGGAGAACTGGTGTTCTTCGTGTGATTCCTGGTCTAGAAGAAGTAGACCCAGTAGTTGATCCGGATATTGATGAACCAACGCCACTTTCAATTAGTGGTAAAAAAGTTACCATGAATCCTGATAAAGAGTCTGTAGAAATTGTTGTTGAAGCGAAGGGTGGAACAGAGCCTTATACGTTTACATGGAGTAAAAAATCAGGTAATACCGTTTCAATTTCTGGTGGCAACTCGAACAAAGAGACCGTTAGTGGATTAATTGTTGGTGACTATGTTATCTTGGCACAAGTTACCGATGGGAATGGTGATAAAAAGATTGTTGAAGTGGCAATCACTGTTGAAAATAGTGATACACAGAGCTCAGATGATAGTAGTACTGATTTCTTATCTTCTCTTTCTCCATCGTCATCATCAGAAAGTCTCTCAAGTTCACCACAAGGGCCACCAAGTAGTAGTGATCACATTATGGCTTTGTTTGAAAGAGGTTCTTCAGTAATGCATCAGACACAGCTTGTCCGCTTACAGAGCAGTAGAGATGCACAAATACACCTGGGTCAATCGGGAGTGTACACTATAGCACTGTATGATATAATGGGTAACCAAATCGCTCAGCATACTACGGCACATGCCGTTCAAGGTGACTATAGCTTTAGTGTTGATCATTCGATCACTCAAGGATTGTATGTTGTAAAAGTGGGCAAAATTAAATAATTCCTACGAAACTATTCTTTTGTTATTGGGTGTTGTACAGTGTGTACAGCACCCTTTTTTTATAGACATATTTTAGTCTTTGATGAAAGTTTGGTTTGTTTGTGGGTGTGGACAGGATTGTCCGTGTAGAGTACAAAACTTTATGATATAGATACTTATTGTCCAAGAAACAGTATATGTTAATACTACAATAAGGGTGGATCTTAGCAGGCGGCCTTATTGTGTACATACACACCTACATTTTGGGGATTAGATGAAAATGTTTAATACAATGATGTTCATGATCGTGGCATCAATCATTTCTTTACAGGCGGGACCAGTAAGTTATTATGGGCAAATGGAAGCTCATGGAACTCGTATCTATGGTGCAAATAATGGATTAGCTATGGAGGCCCGTGGAGTGAGTCTCTATTGGAATACCGGCGGATGGGGTGGCGAAGGCTATTGGAATAGTGGCACGGTCAATGCTCTTGCTGATGATTGGAAAGTCGATATGGTACGGGCAGCATTTGACCCTAATCTCTGGCCAGGCAATCAAGGGCAGATGGAAGAAGTGATTCAAGCAGCAATTGATAAAGACATTTATGTGATTGTTGATTTTCATACGCATAACCCAGACCCAGGTAAAGCGGAATGGTTTTTTGGGGCACTGGGCGAACGGTTTGGTGATGTTGATAATATTATATGGGAAGTCTATAACGAGCCAGAACATTATCATACCTGGGAAGGGGATATTAAGCCTCACTCAGAAGCGGCAATTGCAACTATTAGACAGTATTCAGATAACCTTATCGTTGTTGGGAATCGTATATGGTCACAACGGGCAGATGAGGCAGCAGCTAACCCTATAAATGATCCTAATATTGCCTACGTGATGCATTTTTATGTGGGTTCACACGGGAGTTGGGTAAAAGAGTGGAATGAGGCGGCAATGGGGCAGCCTATAGATCCAAGTACTGACGCGCACGCACCTGTTAAGCCTGTCGCGATATTTGCGTCAGAGTGGGGTTACTGGCCACCAGGTGCTGATAGTTACAAGCCTGATATGGTGCCTTTTGGGCAGAAAGATTTTCAAAAATGTTATGGTTCAGAATGTAGTGATATTGATATGAGTGGCTACGACTGGATGGACTTTATGGCAAAGCATCAGATAAGCTGGGCAAGTTGGTCAATGGGTAATAAAGATGAACCAAGTAGCTTTTTTAATGGCTCAATGGATAACCGCACTCCATGGGGTAACTTCATTAGGGATCATACCCGTAATTGGACAGAAAATCGCGCTCCTTGGAATTTTGCAGCAGAGATTAAAGCACAAGTATCTACACCTGTCAAAGAGGACCTTATTGATAATCTTGATGATGCTGGAACAAAGAACTTTTGGAATGGTCAATGGAGTATTGAAGATGACTCTGCTGAGAAAGGAGGGACTCAAGTTACCTCTATTACTCAAGCCATTGAAGGAGAGGCTCTTGTGTTGTCGGCAACCTTTGAGTATCAAGAAATGTGGGAATATGAGCCGTATGCAAAAGCAGTGATGACACTCAATGCAGCAGGTACTGTGGAAGATATGAGCGGATGCTCAGTAATTCAGTATGATTATAAAGGTAAAGCTCATAATTTTCAAGTGGCTCAAGAAGGAATTGCACACCGTAACTATCACACGACTGAAGTTGCACAGCGTGATGAATGGTCTACTGCTGTTGTAGAATGGGGAAATTTAAAACAACCGGGCTGGGTTAACGAGGCATCAGAAGTTGATGCATCTCAGGTCACGGCACTGGTATGGCTTATAAAAGGAGCCGGTGGTACTGATGGTGAACTGTCTATCGATAATGTGACCTGTTTGGATGGCACTGCTCCAGCTCATGTAGATTATACCGATGAGACACCAGTTGTTGAGAGCTCAAGTAGCACACCAAAAACAGACGATTCAAGTAATGAGCGTAGCAGTAGTGAGATGAGTAGTGATGATGAAGAGGGAGAAGAACTCCTTTCATCGAGTGAGTATGATTATACTATTGACTCAACGTGGGCGCCCGGTAAAGAGGGTGTTTCTCCTATTTCCTATGATGCAATAAGTAATATACGTACCGCGGCAGTGCAGCATATTTCGCCCAATGGTACTATTGCGTTAAGTGTTGATAAATCAGGTGTCTATCATGTAACAGTATTTTCACTTATGGGTGAAAGAGTGGTAGACCAGCAAGTAGAGTTGTCTCAAGGCGCTGCACAGTTACACGCAATCAATACAGCGATCCCGACCGGAGCGTATGTGGTACAGTTAGGTTTAGCAAAGTAATACAGAAAACGTTTTAAACTTTTCTCCCCCTAAAAGAGAGTCTCAGTTTTGAGGCTCTCTTTTTTTATGTCATTGGGTGTTATTTTCATAATAGTCGATCTCAAAGGTACAGCCCTCAGGGCAATAATAGTGAGGGAGTGAAAAGTGTTTGAGGGTGTAAGAAAGCATCGTATGCCAAACACCATTAATCGTGACCGCAATATAATCGAGGAACCCGTCTTTGTTATAGCTCACTAACAGAGTATATTGGCTTGCACTAAACGGTACTTTGTTTTGATTGCGGTGTATGTTCGATTGTAGTATATATATCAAGTGAAGTAGGGGGCGCCTCATATCAACTTTTTTAGAATCCATTACCGATCGCATATGATAAATGGTTGTAAAGCCACGTTCTGATAAATGCTTCGAAATACTTTTTTTAAGGATATCAGAAGGATAATTTTCGATGATAAGAAGGGGAGGTATTTCAGAATCTTCTTTCGTTAGTTGCGGGTCGAGGGCATAGGTAAGGTACTCAAAGATGGAAAATTGGGTTGGTGTTGGTTTGCCAGTGTAGAGCGAGGGTTCCGTTCGGTCGAGGAGTGGAGTGAGAGAGTCTCCAGGGAAAAAATAGTTCGAGTTAGTTGTGTATAAAAGGCTATCTCGATTAATAACTTTAAGAGGGGTATTGTAGCGAGTATATATCAGAGAATCTGAAGGGTTGAATTGGGCTGGGGGAAGAGCGCCTTCCATTCCCCCGATAATTATGGTGCTTGAATCGAGAATTATATGGAGGAGATCTTGGTTCTCGAGACCCTGGCTGCTTCTGTTATTTGAGGGGAATGGGGTCGGATTAAAGATAGTGAGCTCTTGAGAATACCCATTTATTATGATAAGGAGCAGTAATACGACATAAAGTGTTCGTTTCGTGGTCAAAAGAGCAATTTCCCGTGCGTGTGGTATAATGTATGAGAATCTGTTTAAATAATACAATAGGTCGCTAATAATGAGGAGGAGTATTTAAATTATTATCTTTAGTGCAGAATTAAAAAAGGAGAAATTATGAGTGATATGCAGAATGAAATACTTCCCAAAGTTGGGTTAGGTGATGTTCGCTTTGGAATGGAGCGCGATGCTGTAAAAGCAATTTTAGGCGCACCTGATGAATGTGATATCTTTGCCTACAATGAAGACGAAACTGATAGAAGTGAGGGATGGTTTTGGTTTGAACAAGAGATCTCTGCAAACTTTGATGAAGAAGATGATTGGAAATTGATCTCTCTTTCAGCAGACTCAGAACGATTTCTTTTGAAAGGTGAAAAAGTTATAGGCATTGATAAAGCAGCTCTTGAAGCGCTTCTTGCTAAAATGGACATTACTGATATCGATTATGAAGATCACTCATCTGAAGATGAACCTGAGCATGAGCTTATTGCAGCTGACAGTGTTGGCCTCAATTTTTGGCTTGATGAAGGTATTGTCACTGAAGTACAGTGGGGACCATTTATTAAAGATGATGATACTATTGAGTGGCCTACATAGGTTCGATCTCTGTAATAGTTCAGGCATAGGCCAATGTGATTGGTAGATGTTACAATATTTGTGAAAAAAGCCTCTACTTTATGTTGAAAGAACATAAAGTAGAGGCTTTTTTTATTCTCCTGTAGGCGTTGTAAGAAAATAATCTATTTTTCTGAATACAATATGAGTACTCAATGTATCAATAGGGGGATATATGGCGGGTTGGACCAATCCATTAGAGTTGCTTCACGAAGAGCTTCGGCAACGGCGTGATGAAGGGTGTGTTATACCTGAAGACCTCGAAAAAGCCATTAATACACTCTCTCGTGAGACTGATCAATGGAATAGTGATGCGGTTTCACCCCTCTATGATGCCATTATGGCGCTTAATGACGATCAAAAGCTCTCGGATCGTGAACCCAATGATTTAGAATGTATTAAAGCTTTGCGTCCTGATGGGCCTCGTAATCTTCATTGGAGCCCGACCCAAGAAGAAGCTCTCGATAAATTTCATGGTGCCTGGACTGGTCGTGCTGTTGGCTGTGCATTAGGTAAACCTATTGAAGGTGTTGGCTTTGGTGTCTATAATGGGGCTTTTACGGGCCGTAAAGATATCAAGCGTCTTTTACATAGACAAAATGAATGGCCCCTTAATGATTACATTTCGGGGAAGGGGGCCGAAGAAGAATCTCTAGAACTTTGGTGTCCGGCATCACAAAGGGAACATATAGCATATATGGAGCCTGATGATGATATTCACTATTCACTCGTGGGCTTGGGAGTCATTGAAACCTTTGGGCCCAATTTCACTTGGAATTCAGTTGCTCAGTATTGGTCAGAGCATTTGCCGTATAGTGCAATTTGTACCGCAGAGACTCAAGGAATATTAAACTATTGGAATAAAACCAACCGACTTACTTGGGATACGGTTGCAACTGCGGAATATACGCGTCGATACCGTAATCCGTATCGTGAATGGATTGGAGCACAAATTAGAGCTGATGGGTTTGCCTGGTGTGCAGCGGGTAATCCAGAACTTGCTGCAGAATTTGCATGGCGTGATGCGCATTGGACTCATGAACGTAATGGCATATATGGTGAAATGTTTTTTGCTGCTATGCAGGCTGCGGCATTTGTTGAGGGTGATTGGAAAAAACTTGTATCTATCGGGCTTAGTGAAATTCCGAAAGAGTGTCGGCTTGCATTGGCGATACAAGAATTACTTGAATGGATTGATCAGTATGATAATTGGGAAATACTGATGGAACGTGTGGAAGATACCTATAAAGGAATGAGTCCAGTACACACCATCAATAATGCCCTTGTGTGTATTGTGGGGATGGCATATAGTAATTTAGAGCCGCATAGTGCTCTTTGTACAACTGTAGCGGCTGGTCTTGATACGGATTGTAATGGTGCGACGGTGGGTAATATCGCAGGAGCGGTTCATGGGAGGGCGTCTTTTAATTCTCCGTTGGTTGCACAATTAAATGATACGATAAAACCGAGTATGATTGGATTTGAAACGGTGACTATGCGCACACTCGCCGAGAGGACGTATCAGCAGTGGAGTCGGGTCAAAGAGTGGTACAGTAAAGGACGAAGTTCTATGGAGACTACTCACGCTACCCGTAAAGAATGGGTGTAATCGCTTTTCTTGAGTGCCATTTGTAAACTCCTCTCGTGCTTTTTTTGAGGGAGCTGAAAGGAGAGTGGCTTTACGTGTATGAGACACTTTGTGGAATCGTTGTATGTAATTTTTTACATGAAATGCTGTTTAAATGTCTGTGAAAAATGCTATCTAGTGTGGTCTGGGACATATTGGATGTTCTACGAGTTGAGTGGGTTAATTGGTTACAATGATATAGAGTGAAATATCTTTGTGCCAGTCAAACAGGTTCAGATTTTGTAGATACACGAGGGCATGAAAAAACAACATCTAAACATATATGAGTATACTGAATATCGAAAGTATTTAAATGACTATTACGATATTCAAAAAGAGAACAATCCCGTTTTTTCTCATCGTTATTTTATGCAAAAAGCAGGCTACAACTCTTTAGGGCTTTTTGCAGGTATTTTAAAAGGTACCAGTAACCTTTCTCAAAAAATGGTGCCCAAATTTGCGAAGGCAATAAAGCTCACGAAGCACGAACAAGAGTATCTCAGTCTTATGGTACATGTGGATAATGCGAAAACTGAAAAAATGAGGACCGAGCGCCTCGAACGTCTCATTGCATTTATACCCGTAAAAAAACATAAGACCCTTCAGCAATATCAAAAACTATATTACAAGCACTGGTATAATGTAGCCATTCGTGAATCACTCTGTATTTTAGATGTGGACGATAGTAATCTTAATGAAATTGCTCAGTTTCTCAATCCAGCTATCAAACTGTCTGAGGTCACACAAGCGTTAGATACTCTCTACCAACTTGGACTTATAGAAAAAAATGAATTAGGCTTTTGGAAGGCGAGTGACCCATTGATACGCTCGGGGAGTGAAGTAGGGCCCGCAGTCATTCAAAATTATCAAGTAAATATGATGCGTATGGGAGAGCGGTCTATCACGAGTATTCCGCGAGAAGATCGTTCAATTTCATCACTGACCTTTGGGATTTCAAAAGATAGGTACGAACTTTTTTTAGAGAAGTTAAATAAGTTGAAAGAAGAGATGTTTGACAAAATTGAGACTGATAGTGACGAAGAGTATGTCTATCAATTCAACATGCAGTTTTTTCCATTAACACAAAAAAAATAATCGAGGGACACCGGTGGTATATTTTCTGATTACAAGTATTGTAGGGTTGTTTTTGTTGAACGCTTGTACAAGCGAACCAGATGCAATTATAAATTCTGGTACAATGACTCAAACGGATAATACGATCTCTGGACAAGTTACGTATCCCGATGGTCTATATGCACCTAATGTTGAAGTGACTCTCCGGTCGTCTCGATATACTCCAGACTTTGATAGTGGCTCTACCAATGCACTTCTTAAAATTGCTGCAACTGAGACACCACTCGATGATTCTATTACCGTGTGTGATATAATCTGTCGTGATACAACGGATGAAAATGGGAGTTATAGTCTCTTTCAACCTGATACTACATTTACTCTTGAGTTTAAAGAGTTGTTCCCTAAAGATAGTATTGGGTATTCGCACTTTGTTGATAGCTTGAGCCCAGTTCTGAGAGATCTACATAGAACGGATATGGTAGAAGAATCTGAGAGACTCGTGATACCCGTTCCAGGCAATGGTGTTGAGACTTTGGTGTGGGTATTGGGTACGGGATATTTTGGTACACAAATTGGTGGTGATACACTCTCCTTTGGACAGATACCTAAGGCTCAGTATGTTATTCTTTTCTTTGTTAATGGGAGCGCTGTGGGCGAAAGCAATGTTCCAACAATACCCTATCCTTTGGAGTTACCTGAAGACTTACCGAGTAGTAGCTCTGTGGAAGAAAATTCGTTGAGTAGTGAAGAAATTAATGTATCGAGTTCAATTGATGAAATTCAGGTATCAAGCTCTAGTGAAGCCGAAAGTGGTGGTGGTTCGAGCTCTGGGAATGGTGGTAATGGTAGTGGCGGATTATTATCAAGTAATGATGCAGTCGTTATTCCAGTGTTAACACAGTTGCATGTTTCGCAAACGGGTTCAGATGAACTAGGAAATGGTACGAGTGGTAATCCATTCAGGCAGATTCAAAAAGCTCTTTCTGTTGTTGATACAATGCCTTTAATAGAAGAGATAAGAGTTGCATTGGGGAGTTATAGTAATGCTGGTCAAGGAGACTCTACAATTCGAATACGCAATGGCGTCCATTTACTTGGTGGATTTGATAATAGTTTTAATCAGCGAGATCTCTCATTTTCAGTCTATAGATCGGTTATTGATAAATACCAGGGGGCTGTCAGTACTGACACCTGTGGACATCCATTGATGACAGCAGAAGACATTACAAACTATACAATTGTTGAAGGATTTGTGTTAGAGAATAACAAGGTGTGTGTCTATGATGATGATAGTTTTGATAAACATGGAGCGGGAATCCATATTGTAAATTCAAGTGATTCGCTGTATATCGTAAGTAATTATCTGAAATACAATGGTATACAGCGGCACCACACTAATCCTGGAACGGTATGGATTAAAGGGGGGAATATTGCTTCCTACAACTCAGCTCCAAAAGTACTGGGGAATTATATTGGTTCAGGTTATTCCCTTTCAGTTATGGATGGAATGGTGTGGTCAATTTATGGTGATTATAATGGAGTAAAAGCTGAGTTTGCCTACAATGAGGGAGACGCTATTCAAGGTCGTGATGATCATGCAAATTCCTTGGTATATAATAATGTAGTAGGACGTGCGGGTTATATGTGGGTGTCTCCATTGGGATCTGATGATGTATTGTCAAGTAGTGGATCGTTCCCTTGGGAAACCCTTGATAAGGCAGCTGAAAATCATCTGAATCAATTTGTGTTTGTTGCTGTAGGTGATTATACTGTTGAGTCCTTAGAAGGAATTAAAGCGAGTGGTTTTTGGGGTGGGTATTCTACAGATTTTAAATATCGATACCGATACCCACTATTGTCAGGAGACTATGATGTTATTGATGGTGGTGGAGTGAGAATAAATACCGCGGATCCATCACAATTGACAAATTGTACCTATAGTTGGGTAATAGATTCGAATAATGTTAATGATATTTCAGTGTCCACGGGAGTGAGCTTTATTGGTGGAAAAATTTGTCAGTAACACAATCTTTCCTTTTGGGTATTGTGTTTATTGTAGTGCTATAGGACTACAATCTCATTGCCACTTAACGCAAGGTAGACCTTTTTTCCTCCGTGTGACCAAGCATAAGTTACATGAAGCACAACTAACATACCGAAGAGCCTAATGTTTGGGAGTAAACCCATAAGGTTTCTCCATTAGTAATGTCGTCCAATGCCATGTAACCTAACCATTCCTCAATACTCCCCCCCCCCTTCACCCATGGTGAACCTTCATTTCCCCAGTGTGACCGAGCATAAGAAGCAAGTGATGTCGAGAATGAAGAAGAAGCTGGACTGGATGGAGAGTCATCTGAGGTTGCATAGTATTTACCGAAGCCAGGGAATTAATGTGTTAATAAAAAAAGAGCGCGATACCATTGGTATCACGCTCTTTTAGTAAACTATAGAAGTACGGTATTTATGGGTATGATCTTAAGAGGTCTCTCACCCACACTCCATTCGGAGTTAAATCAGTTGAACTCCAATTACCTAAAGGACTCGCCCAAGGATATACTGACATATTGGTGTCGCCTGTTTTGTTAAAGGTGGCATAATTGCACCATGATATATGATTGGAATTTAAAAAATCAGTCCAAAGTCTTGACTCGACGAAATCTGGGGCTCCGTTGCTCGATGCATCTGGGGTTTGCCAGCTTGAAACGAATAGGGGGATATCATTATCTATAGCGTACTGGGCATTATCTCTTAAGTATTGACCATGAGTTCCTGCTGCAAAGTTTAGAGCGTAGACGACATTAGATACATTGACTGAATTTTGTATCGGTTGGTTAACTTCCTGGTTCCAATTTGGAGTACCAACAATAATGAGATTGTCACTATACTGACGTATTGATGGGCTAATCGCCTCTGTATAGGTTTTAATTTCATTCCATGGAATTTGAGTGGGTTGACCATAAATTTCGAAAATTACATTGTCATACTGTCCATAGGTTTGCGCAATTTCAGAAAAGAACGTTTGAGCTTGAGAGAGATAGTCGCCCGCAGCTTGATTGATATGCCAAGTTACAATAACATATATCCCTTTGTCAATCGCAGCATCGATAATTCTTATTACACTCTCTGTGTTCCCAACAGGGTCCTCAAGGTATCCTCCGGATTCTGTAACGGCCATTTTTGCCCGTATCATATCACTGTTCCAGTCTGTCTTAAGCCAATTGACAATAGATGCATTGTACCACGCGGCACTCCAGTTTGACCAAAAAAGAGAGGCACCTCTCAGTTGAGTTGGTTGATGGGTGTTACTACTAATGATGTGTGCACCAGATGTCGAAAGGTCTCCATAGTAGTCTACGGGGGTAAGGCTTGATGGTGGGTTGAGAAGTGCGTTGCGTATAAAGAGACCATCTTCAGTGAGGTCTGATAATTCCCAGTTGCCTCGTGAAGATGCACTGCTTTTTAATGCAGCATATTCCTTACTTGAGCTTGAGTAGATAAAGCCATTGACCCAACTGATTCTATTTTGAAACATAAAATCAATCCACCCTTTTGATGCTTGTTCATCAAAATTGTAACCACTGAGGTCAGTGGTTTTCCATTGAGTAACAAAGAGTGGAACATTGTTATTGAGCGCATAGGTTGCTTTTGCTTTTAAGGAGCCATCATGTGCACCTGCAATAAAATTCAAGCTGTAAACTATATTCATATCAGAAACAGTATTCGAAACCACTTCATCAACATTTTGATTCCAGTTAGGCGTTCCCATAATTATGAGATTGTCTGTATGGGGGCGAATTGATGGAATGATCTGATCTGCGTAGCTTTTAAGACTTGACCAACTGTATTGTGTAGGCTCTGCAGCTATTTCAAAAAATACATTGGGGTATTGAGAGTAGCGTGCTGCTGCTTCCGCAAAGAATGCTTGTGCTTGAGGGATGTAGTCAAAGAGCTTGTCCGCATGCCATGATATAATTGCATAGCGTCCTGCTTCAATTGCACCATCAACAACATCAAAGATACGTGCTTTATTTACTGCAGGATCTTCAATATATCCACTGCCAAAATCGACGGCCATATGGGCACGGACTACATCAATATTCCAATCATCAGAGAGCCATTGGACAATCTCTCCATTAAAATATTTTCCATGCCAATTACTCCAATAGGTAGAAACGCCGCGCAGTTGAACGGGGCCATTTTGTCCTTCAATTGCAGAGCCGTTTACGTGGATATGGCCATGTACTTCAACAGGAGTAGGAGCATCAGGGATTCGAATAAAAGTAATGTTATCAATGTTAAAATTAGGATTGGAGAGCATGTCTATACGGACTGTATTGAGGCTACCATTGGCAACGGTGACAACACCAGCTTCATAGTCTACCCAGTTGAATGGACCACCATTATCATCAAGTTTAGTATTGGGAAATGAAACGCCGTTAAATGAATATTGAATTTCATTATTAGAAGACATTGATGCTACTCTCACATATGCGGTATACTTGCCTGGAGCAAGTGCGACATCAAACTCGAGCCATTCATCTGTGTTAATATATGCAATATGGTAACCGGTTGGGCTTGATTCAATCGCTACAGAGCCATTGCGATAGGGCCAGTCTCTGAAAGGGTAAGGTTTATAAAAACGTGCATAATCTTCTGCTTCAATTTGATTTGTTTGTGTGATTTCAGTAAGTGTAAACCAGTTAAAGTTAAATTCTCGAGCAGTAAATTCTATACGTATCGTATGAGTGCCTGCTTGAGTAACGGTAACGGCGCCACTCGTTTTGGTGAACCAATCTTGCCAACTTCCTGACTTGTCAAAATCATCAGCGTCTTTTACTTTGTTACCATCAATATAGATGTTGTAACCGTCGTATTTGTCTGATGGAGTTGCAAGACGCATGTCGAGCTGATAGACGCCAGGGGATAAGGTGACTTCATATTCAAGCCACTCATTTTTAGCGATCCATCCAACATTATAGCCTCCTTCTGAGCATGATTGAATATCGACATTGCCGTTTCGGTACGCGCCGCCAGAGTTGCCACTAGTGGCATCGTAGTAATTAGTGTAATCTTCTGCTTCAATTTTAATTGAGTTGGAAAGTTGTTGAGCCCATAAGGATGAAAATGACCATAGGGTAATAGATAGAACGAGTATAAATACTCTCATAAATGTTCCTTTTTAAAGAATGTGTTTAATTGGTTTGTGTGTCCAAAGCGATAGTAAACTATAATCGCGAAGGCAATTGTAGTTATTTTTTTGAAAATGTATATGACTGTATTTACGATGAAGAAAATGTTAACAAAAGTTTATTGAGCGATAAGAATATAACTTCCCTTCGGCACTCGCTCCAATAACCGAGTAACACCTTCACCAGAGCTCCTTCCCATAAGGTTCCCCAAAAAGTCATACACGAAAATCTCTACGTTCGCATTGCTGTTTATAGAGAGGTTGGTTTCAATCCCACTCCATGTATTAACAATCATTGAAGTATGAGTCGAGCCAAGGGCCGGTTCTATAATAGATGCGGTTGCACCATCACTGCTCCCTATCGGTATGGATAATTGAGAACTTGAATGCGCACTTGGTTGTGAACTCGATAATAGAATGGTTTGATTCGAACTACTACTACTACTACTACTACTACTACTACTGCTACTGCTGTTGCTGCTGCTGCTGCTGCTACTACTGCTGCTAACCACTTCGTCTGATGAGTGAGCTTGTGAAGACTCAATAATGATACTCGAAGATTCATTTGTTGAAGACTCTATTACACTACTTACTGCAATCTGGCTACTACTTGATTCAGTAGGTTCAATAAGCAACAGTCTTTTTTGTAACTGATCAAGATAGAGTGATTGCGGTTCAAGGGTTGCACCTTCACCTTCACCTTCAACAATATCAATAGGGCTGGTTACCAAAGCATAGGTTGCATTTTTTGCACTGGTCTTTACCGAAGACCCGGGGCCTGATGTTCCTATGGCATAGCCATATCTCCCTTGATCTGACCAAATTAAAAAATCCTGTTCACTCAGAGAGGTGGTGTTCCAAAAGGTAGAATGTGCACTCGTAAGATTGTGTTTTGGGGTGCTGCCATAGGGGCGATAAAAGGCTTGAAAACTACTTCTATCGACAGTACATGCATCAATAAGGTTCGAGTGACTAAAGTGCATATGGTGATCACTTCCTGAACCTGAAGTAGCCTCATCACCCGTTGCGCCATGTTGTTTTTTTGTTTGAATGTCATTGCATTGATGCAGCACGTTACCCGAACTCCCCATGTGTGAAAAGACAAAGCCATGGCGCGTAAATTTTGCAGTGGAATGTTTGATGAGTATTTCCTGGGCTCTCTGAAGTCGATAGCCATACCCATTGCCGCCACCACCACCGAACTGTACATGCCCAATCCAACAACTGTCAAGAGTGATACTTCTACTTTCAAATACATGAATACCATTAGAGAGAAGGTGTGAACCGGTAGAGTTGTCTTCAGGTTTATAGGTGACGACGTTTTTAATCCATCCGTTAATAACATCAGTCATCCTGATGGCAAATGCACCGTGACTGTTATATGATGCCTTATCTTCTGACGTATAATCACCTTCTGCAAATCCGGTGGTACTCGGATTCTGAGTGTTGGCGATACCAAAGTCTTGTAGGCCGACTTCAGTGAGCATGCGTGAAAGTTTGTGGACTCGTGCATTATCTCTTGTTTTAAGGGCGTAGCGCGTGGGAATATCTATGGTGATTGTATTGTTTGCTGTATCTACAGCGGTAATAAAACGGAGGTAGCGTATTGGGGAAAATTTGTCAGCATACCCTTCCCACTCTAATACTTTATGATCGGTTACCCAGGCCTCTGTGATATCTGCAGTAACGATGACGGTGTCTCCTATTGCAAAATATGAAGCATTTTCAATCGGGATAATTTGAGTGGGGTTCATGAGGTCTTGAGTAATAGTAATTACATCACCGGCTACTGAACTCCATGACGCATTCCCTTGAATGAGTATTATGCTTTTATTACGCATTTCATATGAGGTATTAAAGAGTTTTGTGACTTCTCGGCCATCACCTTTTATAATAATATTGCTGTGGCTAATTTTGAGGCAGTAGGTATTATCTCCCTGAGGACTCAGATTATAGGTCCCGGTAGGAATGTATATGACACCGCCACCTGCTGCTTCTGCAGCATCAATGGCAGATTGGATTGCACTGGTGGCATCAGTGCCCGCTTCGGTTGATGCATTATAGGGAGGTTTTGAAACATCGAAGATTGTAAGAGATGATTCAGGGATTTCAATTTCACTGCGGTGATAACCGGCGTAAGAGAGGTCTTGAATAAAGGGATCAGTATAGAAGTCTTCGGTTATGGGAGATTCCCAGGCAATGGGATAGTAGTCACTACGCCACGCTTGTGTTATAGACCATGTACATAGCAGTTGTATGAGAATTAAAAAAAAGTAGTGCCCCATCGAGAGATGTCCTTGATAAATCTGCGCCCAGAAGCAAAATATATTAAATGTGGGTAGATTACCAATGAACAGGTAATAATGGCCTTTTTTGCACTATAATCTAAGAAATCCTTACCTTATCAAGATTACATATTTGTCAAATGCGAATCTAAAGGCTCAGCACTCCCTATTAACTACCCCATTCCATCGGGGTAGTTTGTATACTGTAGAGTGAAAGAGGCACTATATGAGGTGTATATGAAATTGTTGATACTCACGTTACTTTTACTGGTAACCGTATCACTCTATGCTGATGAAAAAGTTCAAAAAACCATAACAATGTCAACGATTGTCCCTGAAGAAGATGCTCTTTATAAAAAAGTAGCATTGTTCATGGAGGCGCTATCCAAAGAGATGGATATACCTATTGTATTAGTATCACTCCCCCCCAAGCGGGGAACCTTAGATTTAAGGAATGGAGCTATCGATGGTGAAGTCGCTCGAGTTGCACGTTATAATGAGAAGGTACCTGGAGCAATAATGGTGCCTGAGCCAGTATCGATAGAGCCGTATCTTGCCTATACTTGGCTTGATTCAATTGCAGTTGATGGTTGGGAGAGTCTTAAGCTTTATTCGTTTGTTGAAGTAAGAGGGTACGTATTTGTCGATACCTATATGAATAATTTCAACGTTCATAAGGTGAATAGTATTCGACAGGCATTTGACTACCTAAAAGTGAAGAGAGCTGAGGTATTTGTGATGAATCGGCAAATAGCAGACACCTATTTAATGAGTTCTGGCTTCGAGCTTGGCAGTATCAGGAAGATTGAAACGCCTATAGACGAACTTAAGTTATACAGCTATTTCTCAGCAGGAAATGAATTAATTGCCCAATCATATAATAACGCTCTTATTGCAATCAAAAAGAATGGGCGATACAACGAAATTTTTAAATAGTAATCACTGAAATATGTGTGGGATATAAAAAAACCAGCCGCCAAATGAGAGAGTCATAATCAAAGAAATGGCAGCTGGTTTTGTTCTTCCAAAGGAAGAAGGATCATCAAAGAGGTATGTTTTCCTCTCTTAAGTACCAAATATAGTTGAAATGGGGTAGTACATACCTGAATTCAGGTAGTCTCTAGAGCTATTTGTGATTTGTTTACAGATACGTTTTAGAATAATGAGTGATTTGAGGGGTTGGGGAACAGAGTGTATGGTATACCCCAAGAATGGGATTATTGAATATTAATGTTATCTTTCAAATTGGGAAACACACATACGTTATCATAACATACCTATGACATATTCAAAAACACAAATACATCATATTTCGCTTATTTTTTGCACACTTATTTGTTTGGGGTGTACAGTAACTGAGAATGCGGGAACCGCCACCGCAACAGAAAACACCTTTGCCGGGGTAGTACTCTATCCTGATGACGTTCCTGTTGAAGGGGCTGTCGTTACTCTCAGAAAAGTAGGGGTTTCTCCTATTGACTCATTACACCATTCGGTTCAGGTTGATACCACGGATAGGTATGGGGAATATTCATTTGAGTTTCCCGATGAAAAAGTTGTTGTTGAAATTGCCGCTATTGACGGAAATAGCGGCAATTGGGGGGAAATTATTACTCTTGACCCTGATGCGGTAGATACAACAGGAATCGATACGGTCACTATTGAGACCGTTCTACAGATGGCGGTTGAAGTACAGGTCATTATTCCTGATACTATTCCGATTGCCTCAGTATGGGTAGAAGGTACAGGGACTGTATATACAGGATCAGCAGGAGATACGTTAGTATTGCCCGCGGTACCGCAGGGAGACCGTATGATTACTATAGATTATAATGGCTCAACACAGACCATTACGAAAGAGGTTACATCGGGTACAGTAGTGGACTTTAAAAATGACTCAGGACAGCCCCTTAGTCAACCAAGTATCAGTAGCTCTTCTGATGAATTATCGAGCCCAAAAGTTTCTTCGAGTGCCGTTGTATCTTCTAGTACGATAGTCTCTTCGAGTGCCGTTGTATCATCTAGTACAATAGGTTCCTCAAATGTTCATGTATCATCGAGTAGTACCATAAGTTCAAGTATGGTTTCCTCATCAGAGGCACTTCAAAGTAGCTCTACGATAGTTCCAGTCATTGAAGTGAGTATCGATACGCTTGCTGGCGTTATTAATGATGTACCCGTTATAATCCCTTTTCTTGTTACGCCCAATGAGTATTCCGATTCAGTCATTATTACCCTCGGTGATGAAACAATCGCATCTTTGGCAGGGGCGCAAGTTACCGCTCTCTCTTTTGGAACAACTATGGCTTATCTCGAAATTCCTCAGTTGAGCATTAAAGATTCTGTGGTGATTCAGGTACAATCATTTCTTGATAGTCGACCCAATACACGGGGAGAAACACAAGTCTACTCAATGGTTAAAATTGGTGATCAGGTTTGGATGAAAGAAAATATGAATGTCACGACGGCAACGGGAAGTAGTTGTTATAATGACTCTCTTGAGCATTGTGACGTATATGGTACATTGTATGATTGGGAAACGGCTAAAGAAGCTTGTACCGGTGATTGGCTTTTACCATCCTTTGATGACTTTGATTCATTGGGGGCCACAGTATCGAGAGAATATGAACTAGGAATAAGAGAGACGAATAATTGGTCAGATATAGCGCCTTTATTTATGGATATAACGTTGGGCCTCTGGGATGTCCATTTTCCCATTAATGATTCAACTCAATTTTCAGTACTGCCCGCAGGTTTTTATAACAGTCATTTAAATGAATACTCTCGACTTTTAACTTCGAGTTACTACTGGACTGATACAGAAGGGAGGGGGGGATACGGACAATATTGGTATATCGGTATGAATCAATTGGATTTAACGGATGAAAAAAGTAAAGCCTTTCAGTGGTATGAACAGCCGAAGGCTGGGCGTTATTCTGTACGGTGCATATTGGATATCGTACAATAACGAGCATTTAAAGAACCAATGTGTAACAACTTCAAATATGATATTTTTAAGGTATACATAAAATTTACGATGGAGAAAATATTTGAATAGGTATATTCCCCTGTAGTTCCACTAGAACCCTGAGAAATACATGTCTGATCAAAACCACAAAGCGACCATACGTTTTCTTGCACAACCCACTGATGTAAATTTCGGGGGGAATGTTCATGGGGGCACCGCTATGAAATGGCTTGACCAAGCAGGATATGTGTGTGCTGCAGGCTGGAGTCAGAAATATTGTGTCACCGCCTTTGTGGGTGATATCAACTTTAGTAGTCCCATCAAAGTGGGGAGCCTTGTCGAGGTCACCGCACGCGTTATCTATACCGGTAACTCAACCATGCATATTTCAGTAGCAATAAAATCATGTGATCCACAGAAGTGTGATATGACCCATGCAATACGCTGCCTTATGGTTTTTGTTGCCGTAGATGAAAAGGGTAAGCCGGTTCCTGTTCCTAAGTGGACTCCTGCGGGCGAAAAAGAAATTGCTTTGGCAAATTATGCAAAACGCATTATCGATGCTCGAAAAATCAATAGCGAAGAGCTTGCGAAGCTCTATAATTAATGCTCCTTGCCTTGAGTATTTTGGATGGCTAGAGGCTTCTGGGGCTTAGTAACTATTCAAAGATGTGTTTATCAAGAAAGTGCTTTCTATACTGTGATGTGATTGTTGCATTGAAACACATAATTACTATATTAGTATAAAATGATTTAATGCTGAGAGAGTAATGGATAATCACGAGCTAAAACAGTACCACACCTTTTTTACGAAACCACTTTTTGCTATGGGCCAGGCGATTCCGGGAGAGTGTGATGTACGTATTAATGAGACTGCCACTCGCGCACGTGCGGGCCTTCTCAATATTCTTTCCATGATTACTATGGTAATTCTCATTTTTAAACCTGAACTTGATCCCATTCTTTATGTCGGGCCCTATGTTATTTTTGATATGACTGTTGCGGCACTCTTTGGACTCACCCCCCTTACACCAACGGGCCTTTTAGGAACAGCGATGACAATAAAATTCCCTGCAGCATGGAAGCCGATTAAACCAAAACGATTCGCATGGACCCTAGGGGCCGTACTGGGTATAACCTGTTTTGGGCTCCGTCTGTTAGGTGCGCCAAACGAAGCAATACTTGCTGTACTAGGATCGTGTTTTCTTCTTACGTGGCTCGAGGCTGTTCTTGGGTTTTGTGTTGGATGTTGGATGCATAGTCTCTTCTTTGGCTGTGAAGTGTGTAAGCTGAGTGAATAATAATGAGCTGAGTCGTATGTCTCTTATTGCATAGTTGCACTTATCAATGGCAATAGTGTGTTACTCTGCAATTGGGGCTCAAGGGTCGAGTGTTAATAGGTATACTTATTTAAGGTACATTTCAGTGGGTTATATAAATGGATGAAAATTTCTGGCATAAAAAATGGCATAAAAATGAGATAGGATTTCATATGTCCCAGGTTAATCCGCAAATTGAAGCGTGGTTTAAAACACTCAATATCGTTGCAGGGGGCCGTGTTTTTGTCCCGCTGTGTGGTAAGACTCTTGATATAGGTTGGCTCTTGGAGCAAGGCTTTGAAGTTGTTGGTGCTGAATTAAATGAAACTGCCGTTTCTGAATTATTTGAGTCACTTGATATTGAACCAGAAGTGACCAATGATGGCGATGTTACTTGGTATCGAGGGCCGCGTATTGCTATTGCTCAAGGAAACATTTTTAACATTACCGCAGCTACCTTAGGGCATGTCGATGCAATCTATGATCGTGCGGCTCTAATTGCTCTTCCCGATGATCTCCGAGAGAAGTACTGTAATCATTTGATTGCGATTACTCAGTCTGCTCTACAATTATTGGTATCAATTGAATATGACCAGAATGAGATGAATGGCCCGCCATTTTCAGTACCCCATGAGTGGGTTGAAGGTGCGTATGCTAAAGCCTATTCACTAACAGTGTTGGTGATCAAAGATGTCCCTGGTGGCCTTAAAGGTCGTACTGAATGTACTGAGACTGTCTGGAAACTAGACAGGGTCTAATGTTTTTTAAAGACCTGTCGGTAGTAACTCTTAAAGATCGTCTAATCCTTTTTGTTCAATAACGACCTCGCCTGATTTTATTTTACATTGACAGGCGAGACGTTCATTCCCCTCAATACCAAATTCAATTTCAGATTGCGTTGGTTCTTCTATGTGTTCTGCCCCTGATACAACCTCTATGAGGCATGCACCACAGACACCGTGACAACATGAGAAGGTGACCCCAAGGTCTTCTGCTGCATCAAATATTCTGATACCATTTTCAACATCAATAGATTGTTCTTTTCTGGTTAATTGAGCCATTAGTTCTCCCTTGTTTAGGTTGATAAATATATCAAAAAAATAGGAAAAACCTGTGGGGCCGGTTGCCTGACCTTTGTTGAAGTAAAATAATTGTTACAGAGGGCTCTATAGTGGTCTTATTGATAGGTTTTCGTTGTTTGTAGACAAAATAATTTGTAATAAATGTCTACGTGATCTATATTAATCCTAGCCTTAGAGGATCGCAATTTGACTGTAACAGTAATTGTTGACGGGTTTGGCATCTGCTCTGAGGGAGAGGGTTTCTATGAAAATGACAGGTTATTTTAGGTGTCTATTAATGGTGATGGTTGTGTCGAGTCAAACGGTATGGTCGTTAAATGATATTCCCGTTTACTACGACGCCTGGGAGGAAGATGGTGAAGGCTGCCAGCGAATGGGTATTCAGAATGGTGATTGGACATGGGATGTACGTATTGCAGAGATAAGCAGTAGTGTAGTTGATGCAATCGACCTCAATGATATGACCACAACGGTATCAACTGAGATGATTCCAATTAATTGTGATGACGCCTATCGGGGGACCGATGCTCTTGAATTAGAAGTAAAAGAAAATGTGGGCGATGGAGGTGATTATCATCTCCAAGCAAAGTTTGCCAATAATCGTTCGTATCGCTTAACAGGCTATAAAGATATCAGGTTTAGAGTTAAGAATTTAACCGGTGAAGCCGAAACAATTGCGCTAGAATTGGTGACGGATTTTCCTTTTCCTATGCATATTAATGTTCCCATTGCTGCAGATGCAGAGTGGGATGAGGTTGTTGTCCCTTTAGAAGAATTTGCAGTACTCGATTGGAGTGGTGAAAAAACTGATGACTTTGACTCCGATGCTGAATATGTTGGTGTAGGGATTGCTTATGCAAAAGACCCCGATGGATCTGCACTGCATCTGCTCATAGATGATATTCGTCTGACCGATGGAAGTGATGCCCCCATGCTTAAAGTACCCGAGGCTGTTGGCGGTACTATTCCTGAGGGATGGCCCGAGTATCTCGCCACCGGATATTTAGACACACGCGGTAAGTGGGATACCTATGGTGACTTTGATACGGATAGTGATTATCGCTATCAATATATTATGCCCGAAACGTTTACTGCATGGGGCGAGAAATTTGTTGAGGAGTATGTCGATAAAAGTGATGAGCTCGGTTTTAAAACTGCTTTTGTGTGGTACAATTTTGGTAAGGTGAGCGAATCTATGGTTGCAGATAATCTCAATGATAATACGTTCATGGATGATTACTTTGAGCGCTATGATGAGTTACTGAATCAAATGGCTTCGGGAGGCCCTGATCAGAAAGAATACCTGTTGGTGTTAGAACCGGACCTCTATGGGAAGCTGATGCAAGATGACCACTTGCCGACAATGGATGGCGCTGAGGTTGCCGTAGATATGAGTAAAGCAAATGAACTTTCGGGGGTAACCTACGCATCAACTATGGTTGGATGGTCTGAATATTTAGTAGACCGTGCCCATGAGAAACTTGAAAGTAAAGGGGTGATGCTGGGCCACATGCTTAATCACTGGGGGTATGGCATTCCTGGACAAGTGGGACAGGGACGTATCGAATCTCATGTGATGAGTGGCTATGCACAAGGAGATTTTATTCGCTCATTAGGTGACAAGGGGAAAGGTGATATGATCTTTGTCGAGAAGAGTGACCGCGATGCAGGGAACCCAGAAAAAGCAAAGCAGGATTGGTTTTGGACCGATGATAATTATGCCAAATATTTTAGTTGGACCAAATGTCTTTCGCACCGTGCAGGTCTCAGAATTGTTGGCTGGCAAATATCCGAAGGGAACATGGATCATCCAGACGCAGGTAATCGCGATGATGCGGTACAGTATTTTGTCGATAACCCTCAGAAATGGATAGAAGCTGGTTTCATTGGAGTGCTCTTTGGTGCGGGGCTTTCAGGCAATGCAAACTATCCTACTAATAAAGTTGAAGAGAATGATGGTGGTTGGTTTTCAAAAACGATTAAAGAGTATATGACGGCACCGATGAAATTCTCAGATGTGGTAGTGGTAGTAGAAAATGACCTTTCGAGTGATGCACGCGATAACGCACAGTCTTCCGATGACTTGTCTGATAATTTATCAAATGACTTTTCGGAAGAGAGTTCTGATGGTAAGACTGAGTTCAGTTCAGAAGGGAGTGAATTTTTCGATTCTTCAGTGAGTCAGAGTTCGAACGAAGAGGGGCGTGATGCTAATGACTCATCTGACGAGACTGCAGAACATTCACAAGAGGTCTCAGTATTAGTGTCGAGACAGCAGAGTGCTTTAGTAGCGTTTAATGGTTCCACGCTCACTGTCAGCGGAGTATCCAGTGCTGCTCACCTAAAGCTCTTCTCGTTTACTGGTGAGAAGGTTGAATTGCTCTCTGTCGAGAATGGAGTGATTGAGGTCCCGCAATTGAAGCAAGGAGTGGTAATCTATTCAGTGGTAGATAGAAGCACTCACATTATTCTTGGGGCGGGTACTCTTACTGTTTGGTAGTGGGTACTCTATTTCATATCTGTAAAAAGGTACTACAACCTTATGGTTAATTTAAACCATTGGGTGTTTGTAAATTTCTTATAATTACCTTTGAGCCTAAAATAGAATGATGGAGAGTCTCATGAGTAAAGTCGCAATTGTATATTACAGCAAAACAGATATTACGGGTCAATTAGTTCAAGCGTGCGCTGAGTCAATACAGCAGGAAGGTGCTGAGGTGGTGAGTTACCTTATTGAGGGTAAAAACATCATAGAAGGTCGATTTGAAGATAGTTCAATATACGCTGTTCTCGAAGAATGTGATGCAATTATTTTTGCTTCACCAACCTATATGGGAAATGTTTCTGCACAGTTTAAGACTTTTGTTGATGCTTCGGGCGATGCGTGGTATTCTCAAAAATGGTCTGGTAAGGTTGCTGCAGGTATTACTTGCGGCGGTGCACCCAATGGCGATCAAGCGAATACCCTCCAATATATGCAAACTCTTGCGTGTCAACACGGAATGTATTGGGTCTCTCTTGATGTGCATAATGGGCTCAACAAAGGACTTAACCGTTTAGGATGTCAACTAGGCGTTGTTGCTCAG
The DNA here is from genome assembly GCA_051532055.1 of Fibrobacterales bacterium. Lineage (GTDB taxonomy): Bacteria > Fibrobacterota > Fibrobacteria > Fibrobacterales > JAOPTW01 > JAOPTW01. The sequence continues at coordinate 51,013 of JAOPTX010000004.1, forward strand.
TCTGAAGGGGGCAAACCCAAAGAAGAAGATCTTGCGACTGCAGTTTATTTAGGCAAAAGAGTCACGACCTTGCTCAATAAGTTAAAATCGGCTCCTGAAGAGTAGAAAGTTGCTCCATATTGCTTGAATGTGTGATATATTCATAAGAGACCCTTTTTTGGTGGCCCTTAGTGAGTAATTATCTGAGCAGACAATTTTTCTCAAAAAAATCAATCATTTCTTTTGTTGTTTTGGGAGTTGCATTAAGTGTAGCGGCTGGGTGTGATAGGAATACTATTGCACCTGATCAAGACCAAGCTGCCAAGCTCTCTCTAATCAATACAACACTATCGGGTTCCAGTGCAGAAGCCGTGAACTCAAATACTCTGGATGTTACTTTAGATACTGATGATCTACGTTCAGTGGTTCCGTATCCTCCGGTTGTTGAGGAAATTGTTGAGGAAATAACCGACTATGCAACCCAATATGTAGTACTCATTGTAATTGATGGGGTCCGATTCTCAGAATCGTGGGGCGCAGAAGACAATAAATATATTCCATACACCTCGAATGCATTGGCAAAACTGGGTGTGGTCAATATGGAATTTTATAATGATGGTAAAACAAAAACAATACCTGGGCATACCGCTGCTCTCACAGGAATTCGACAAAATATGAATAACTGGGGCAAAGAGCTACCCGATAAACACTCATATTTACAAGAGTGGCGTAAAACACACAATAAAGATTCGACAGATGCTTTTATACTCACATCAAAAGGAAAGCTTGAGGTTCTCGCAGATACTGATGAAGAGGAGTGGCACAATAAATATCGGCCCGCTACTTATTGTGGGGTCGATGGTGTTGGCGTTGATGCTGATTATGGTTACGATAGTACCACCTATCGAAAAGGCTTAGAGCTGATTCAAGAACATTACCCTGAGCTGATTGTTATTTCATTTAAAAATCCTGACTCGTTTGGTCATGCTGAAGATTGGGAAGGGTATATCCAGGCGATCACTGACTCCGATGAGTATATATATCGACTCTGGAGCTTTTTCGAGACAGACCCGGTGTATAAGGGAAAAACAACGTTACTCGTGACCAATGATCATGGTCGTCATCTTGATGAAGAGGGTGGGATTCATAACCATGGCGATGGCTGTGATGGCTGCCGTCATATAAACCTCCTTGCTATAGGGCCCGACTTTAAATCAGATGTGTTTGTTAATACTCATCGTTCACTTATCGATATCCCTCACACTATTGGCGAGCTTATGGATTTTGAAATGCCTCATGGAGAAGGGAACGTTATGACCGAGCTCTTTAAAGATGAAGTGAAACATCTTCTTGATGATTAATCCTTAGTTCTTTTCTCGTTGATTATTTAAAACGAAGAGTCGCGGTAACTGGTTCGTGGTCAGATGGGGCACAGCCATTTTCATCTGAAAATATTTTATCGGTGTCATCACCACAACCATTAGGGTCTCTATACTCAATGACCTGTGCGTCAAGAGTTATCCACTCTTCTTCAGGTACATAGATGTAGTCTAGTTTCTCTCCGGTACGGCCATGATTGTCTATAGTCTTCGTACGCATATAGTCGACCCCCACTTCGTTAATATCAAGCCAAGTATCTCTAAAAGGGTAATCATTTGTTTTATCTGCGTATTCTCCCCGGAAGTACTGGGCACCGTTCTCATCATTGGTATTAAAATCGCCCGTGACAATTGCAGGGTAATCAGGGAACTCTCGATCTCGTATTTTCGCAGCAAGTGAGACACCATGGCTTAACCAGCTATCCTTGGCAAAATCTTGATAATTCCAATGGGTATTGTAAATGTAAAATTGGCGGTCAAGGGTGTCTTTAAACAGAGCCCAAACACAGTGACGGCCTTCTGCTGATTCGAGCTCAAAGCGTCCACTATCAATAACCGTAAAGAGGTCCTTTTTGTATAAAATATCATTTCTATCTTCGAAAGCCGCTGAGCGGTATTCACTCAAAGTATCAAGGATATCTTTTGTAGGGAAGTATCCAATACCTTGATCTTGCCAGTTTTCTTGAATGCCAATAATATCAGGGTTTTCTGATTGAATCATTTTGAAGGCAATAGATCTTCGTGAGGTGATCCATGTTTCCGTAAACCAGAGGTTATAGGTCATAATTTTAAGGGAGTCTTGGGAAGCTGAGCTCGATGTCGCACTACTGGAGTTTGAACTGGAGTCCTCCAAAGATTTTAAATCTGAGCTTGAGGCTGCACTTGATGATTTTGATACACTTGATGACGGTGTACTTGATGATGCTGCGCTTGAAAGGGATGTGGGGGCACTGCTTGACTCTGGTGAGGATGATTCTGGAGGTGCTGATTCACTTAATGGTGCGTCATCACTTGATAAAACGGGCTCTTCACTGGAGCCTGCCTCAGAACTCAAATCGAGGACGGTTTCGATCTTTGGAGTTGTTGCTTCGCAAAAGGTGAGTGACAAACAGAGGAGGAGTAGTCCAAAATGAATTATAGGGGTCATATAGCTCTCAGTATACTTAACGGTATATACGTTAAATATATAAAAAGAGAGCTCTGTAGTGGGGAGTTACTCCGTATCCTCTATGCGAGAAACACCAAGTTTAAAGAGAGTTTGAAAAGGGGAGGTTTCTATTTTGGTGTCATCGTGAGTATAACGGTAATATCCGGTAGCCCGTGCGATATAGACGCCAGTTGAAAGAACCCTATCATTGTAAGCATAAGGAGGAATAAACAGGGCAAAGGCCTCAGCTGTCTCTGAAGAGCTTTCGAGACAATCACCATCAAAAACATCCTCATTATTACAGTATACTGCACCGGTGTGGGTATTGATATAGTTTCCAAGAGTGTTATAGACGGTTATGGTGTAGTGGTATGAATAGTGCTCAGGGTTGTTATCCGCCCAATCATAGGGGTCCATAAAATGCCAGAGAACTTCTTTCATATTGCTACCGAGTATTAATCCCGCTTGATTTTCGTCATCGAGCCCTGATCGACTCATGGGTATTGCAGTTAGGGTATCTTCAGGAGAAACATTTTGAAGGAGATCATCAGTAATTTCAAAGAAATCGTGTATGGATAGGTTTTGTCGGGTCGTCGATTGGACGACTACTGACAAAGCACTATCACCGGGGCTATTCCCTTCCAAATCCCTGATATTGTCTTTGTGATCATAAAAGGTAAGGTGGTCACCAACGGCAACACTATTGTCCTCGTTATTTTCAAATACTATGCGGTGCACAGTGAAGGGTATCGTCTCATTTGAGATTCGATTTGCTTCACTGGATAGAGTAGCGTTGTCACCTTTCCTATCAGTGGCTGTATATCCTTTGTTGCCTTCTTTATAGAGATCCTTCTCTTCTAATGGCTCGGTGAGTTGCACAATAAGGGTGTCCAAATCTCCTTTGATACCCCGGAGGAGCTCTGCAGATACGAGAACAGGAGGCATTGCGTCAGTCATCTCAATGACGTGTTGTCGAGACTCACCCGTTTTTGGATGTTTATATTCTATCAGAGCGCTTTCTTGTGCAGGGTCAGTAATGTGGGTGAGCAATGGATGAATTGTGTATCGTTTGTTGGGAATATTCCAATAGATGACAAAGGGGTCATCAGTGGGCTTGAGTTCTCCTGCTTTGGGTTGTAAAGGAACTGAATCACTGTTCGGCCAAGTAAAAGTGATGTCAAGGTTTTCAAGTACAGAATCTGTGGGAGCTGTTTTGAAAGAAAGTTCTATCCTATCCATGGTACCATCACTATTGGTATCTATGTACCGGTTACCATGTTTGTCGGGCAAAAAGTTTGGATAGTCAAGGACCGTAATTTGGGGGGTCTCAATTGAATTCACTCGTTTGTTGTGGGGGAACTCGGTAGATACATCGGGTTCAAAGGTGATGGTAATCTCTTCCTTTTTAATGGGTTCATCAGAAAAGATAGAGAATTGAAAGAGCCCTTCATTGTAGCTTTCATTACTTATGTCAAAAAGAGAACTCCCTTCGAATGAGAATGATCCCTCACATGATTCACAGAGTATGGTATCGTTTCCTGAGTCATCTTTGGTAACTTCAAAAATTTTTACTGCAAAATCATACTGTTCTAAGAGGCCAATTTCTATGGGGTCAGATGAAAGTTCATTTTTGGGTGACCAGGGTTCCACCAGTTGCAAAAAGTAATCATAATTGGTGACCTGGACCTCTACATAGCTCTGCTCTTCAGAGCTGGTACTTTGAGAACGGTGAATAAGGTAGTACGTTCCTTCTTCGATATCGGAATCTTCTTGAATGGCCAACAAATCAATAGCGAATTGATATTGATTGTTATCAATGATTATTCCTTTGTTTAAATGACTTTCACCAGCATCAAGAGGGATATCATCTGAACTAATAGTGGTATCGGTACTCCAGAAAAAGTCTGACTCTTTTTTAATGCTTGTTTCATCAGGGGAGCAGCCACCGGACTTTTGAATATGTCCTTCATGTATTGTGTAGTAGTTTGTTTGGCGGTTTTTACTTGAACTGTCGAGTTCATTATGATAATAGCGTGGTGGGTCAAAATCGATGTCGGTCTGTATTTTTAAGTTTGATTGATCGGTTTGACGTTCACAGTAGAAAATCCTAAAGTCTTGACTTTCGCCAATATCACTTGGCTCTAAATGGTCGTCTATTTTAAGAGAGCCTGCAATGGATTTATGAATGCCTCCAATGTCGAGTACTAAGGAACCATTAAGATACACCCACATGTCATCATCACCTTCAAATTCAAAGTGCTGCCCTTCTTTGTAGGTGAAGCTTGTAGCAATATTCATACAGAAGTGGTAGTTGTGTTTTAGTGGACGACCTTTGCTATCCTTTAATTCGCTGCCATTTTTAAGGCTGTTGTTTTCATGGGGGAAGGTATCGAGGGGGTAGAACCCTTTTTCTCCCGAGTGATCATCGATATCAACCGTCTCGTTAAATTCATAAATGCCCTCGCTATTGGGTGAAAATTGTAAATCGACACAACTGCGATTACCTTGAGCTGCGCCTTCTTCCACGGTAAACCAGCGCGTGATTGATTCTGCAAAGCATTTACTTGCATTGGGACCAGGAACAGGTAAATTGTCAGAATTGAGGGTGTCAGCGGCAAGTCCTTTAATAATACCATCGGGGTTGCAGGCATCCCAGCCTGGTTGAAAGGCGCCAAAATCATAAGCATCCCAGTCGTAAATGACCCCTTTGAGTTGAGTAAGGAGGCAGTGACCGGGTTTATCGAGTTTAGGCCTTGATGCAGTTACACTTGGTGAGGTCGTAGCATCCAATGTAAGATACACCTCAGTATTGGTGGAGAGGATTCCCGAAAGGTCAATGCCGTCTGAGTCATCTTTTCCAGTCTTTCCATAGATCTCATCTTCTTTGTTCATGAGGGTAATTGTTTGGAATTGTCCGGTATGAGGAATCTCAAGAGTGTGCCATCCACAGTTTTCTGCATCGGGAGTAGGGTAGAGACGGGAATCATTGGGAAGTACAACAATAGGAGCAAAAGTATCCCAAGGAGAAAAAATATGGACCTCTTTACATTTTCCACTGAGTTCAGCAGGTCTTTCATAGTGAAGAGTATAGGTATTGTCGTCATTAAAAACGAGAAACCGGTCAACAAGAGGTTCATCGCTATCATAGTATCCATTCGTTACACCATCATCTTGCATTAAGGAAATATAGGCAGTACTGCCTTCTCCACCTGCGCCATAGGAGTCATCGGCACTGTTTGTAAATTTGACTTGTTTATAATCGTTTGCACCCTCTGCGGAGTAGGTGTACCAACCACAATGGTTTTCATCTTTTGACATAGAAATTGATTTATGTTCATCGCCGTATGAATTTCGGATGAGGGTTGGTTGTGTACCCCACGGTGAAAACAGGTGAAGATTACGTACGTTTGCCCCATGAACTATTTCGGTTGAACATACGAGTCCAATTAATAGTATAAATATGTAAATCTGATTCATTAGTGTGTGCCTCCCGCAATCAGATGAGTGTGTGTATTTTGTGTGCAGTAGATTTTAAAGAATAAATTGTAAGAACATTCTATTCAATTCGGTGCCCAAACCGTTCTAGTAGCAGCGATAGAAAAATAGGTTCTCGAAATTAAAAAGGACGATAGAGGATGAAAGTGAAGCACACTCTCAGGACAACGCTGTCCAGAATGGTGTAAATGTAAACTTTACATTTACACTACTTGTGGTGTTTGGGCGTGGGAGGGGGAGTTATGTTACTCTTTGCGAAGAACACCGATATTAAAGAAATCATGTTCGGGAGTTGTTGTAATATTGGGGCCACCACCTCTTGGGTCATAGCGGTAAAATCCTTCAAAGCGAACAATATACACTCCGGTTCCGAGCAGACGGTTCTTAATAGAAAACGGTGGGATATACAGTGCAAAGCTCGGGGAGTCAGCTGCACTAAAATCAAGGCATGACATTCCAAATAATTCAGTGTCATTGCATGAAACTTCTGCATTGATACTATTGACAAAGGTACCAAGGGTACTATAAATAGAGAGTGAGTAGACATATGAAAAGCGTGATGCATCGCTCTCATTTTTACCATCATCATCCATGAGGTGCCAGAGAATGTCTTGCATATGTGCGGGCTTCATGATGCCGGCATTGAGCGAGTCGATAGTGTTCCCATGGGGGATAAATTCTTGGGATTTAAATGAGTCAAAGGACTCTTCCAGGTAGTCACTTTCTATGTATATGAAATCATTTTTTGTGGTCTTATTATGTGCGATGGCTTTCACAACGACTGCACGTGTTGTGTCACCCGGAAGATTGTTATTGGGATCTCGTATTCTGTCTGCACCCTCTGCTATTCTTAGTGAATCACCTTGCCAAATGGGGTGATCATCGGGGGCACCCGAAACATCAAAAAAGAGTGTTTGAGCCATCCACCTATTATCGGTACGGTAGAGTGAACTTTTATCAGCTCTGAGTGTTTCGTAGCCATCCTCTTTTTTAGGCTGTCTTTCATAATTGCGAGTACCATTTTTATAGGTACTTCTGAGTTGTACTTCTTCAGAGAGTGTTACAACGAGGGTATCTTTTAAGGGGCCTTGATAGAGCCATGCCTGTACGATGACGGGAGGCATCATGTCGCTTAATGTTATGGTATACTCATCAGGTTCGTCCATCCAAGGATATTGGTAGGTAACGGTGGCCTCTTCAAATATTTTATCAATGATGCTGGTTGTGTAGGGTCTCAATGTATATTCATCAGAGGGGATATCCCAGTAGGCAAAGAGTGGGTCTTCTGCTGGCTCAAAACTACCCGGGGCTGGGACAAGGGGAGTGTCTTTGGAATGGGGCCATTTAAAAGATATTGAGAGGTTTTTAATCGCTTCTAACGGGGGGATGTTGTCGTACCGTATAACAATGCGGTCCATTGTACCATCGCTATCGCGATCTATGTAGCCGTGACCACTCGGTGCAGGATAAAAATTTGGGGTATCACTTATGGTTATTTCAGCTGACTGAGCTTCTCGTGGTTCTTTTTTTGCAGGGAGGGGTGCATTGGGTTCTGGAGTATAGATAACAGAGAGTATTCCCTGTGATACTGGGTTTTGAGCGGTAATGTCAAAGGTGAGTATCTCTTTTGATACTGTAGAGTCAACAATGCTCAGGGTGGTGTCACTTGACGTAAGAAGAAAGGTTCCTTCGCAATTGGTGCAAGGGACGGTGTCGTACCCATTGCCCTCATTAAATATTTCAAATACTCTCACGGCAAAAGAGGTCGATTGATCAGCGCCTAAAAATATAGGTGCCATAGGTTTGATGTCTGTAAATTGGCGATTGGTATTGTTGGGGTCAACAAAGGAGATATAGTACTCGTTGGTGGTGACCTTTACTTCTACATGAAGGGTGTCACTACCTGGGGTTGTTGATGTGTGAATCAGGTAATAGGTTCCAAGAGGGAGAGATGATATGTCTTCTGGTGATACGGAAAATTCGAAGGCATTTTTGTGGAGAGAAATTCCTTCAAAGTGAGTAGTACCTGGACTAAGAAGTGAATCGATTGATTCGTTGAGAAGAGTGTCACTGCTCCAGTAAAAAAGTGAGGTGGAGTCGACAACATTTGCATAGGGATTACAGCCGCCTTTAAAATTACGGCCAGAGTGAATAGTGTATTTGGTGATTCCATGTTGCGTAGTGCTTGTGCTATGATGGTATATGTCCGGAACTTTAAAATCGATATCGGTTTCAATTTTTAGGTTAGAGAGCGTCTTTTTTCGTTCACAATAAAAAATGTCAAAGGTGTGGGTTTTGTTAACATCTTGAGGGCCCAGGACCGTGTCGAGTTGCAATACACCACGTGCTGGCCTGTGAATGCCACCAAGATCAAGGACAAGGGTGCTGTCGATAAATACCCAGAGATCATCATCACCTTCAAATTCAAATTCTTGACCAGTAAGGTACGTGAATTCGCTGTTGACCATCATGCAGAAGTGGTAGTTGTGGTTACTCGTACCATACATTAAGCTATTATTTGGGTGGTTAAACTTGTCGAGTGGGAAAAACCCTTGAGGATTTTTCCATTCATCCGGGTCTTCACGGACATGTTCGATAGCGAAATTTCCACGCTCATTGGGGGTGAGGTCGAGATCGACGCAATGTTGGTTCGTTTCAAAATTAACGAGCCGTTCCTGAAACCACTCAGTAACTTTTTCGGCCATGCATCGTGATGCTTGGTCACCGGGCATTGGCAGGCCGTTACTATCGAGTTGGTTTTTGACTAATCCTCGAGAGACACCGTCATTGTCACTGTCACAAGCGTCTTTAGGTGGTTCAAAGGCAGGTATTGAATCTGAGCTGCGCATGAAGTCGCCAGCAGTCCAGTCAAAAAGGGTCGCTTTTAATCTGCCAATTAAACATTCTGCATCGGGAATATCAGGACGTATTTTAGTTGTCTCATAATAGCTATTGGTGAAAGTGAGATAGAGCGCGCTATTGTCTCCAGAAGGAAAATGTGTGTCAATATTGAGATGGGTATCGCTTCCCGCACCATCGGTACCGTATTGCTCCCCTGTTTTTGTCTTGATTAAAAAATGAGGAAATGGATCGGTAGAAGTATTGGTGTAAGTATACCAGCCACACTCTTCTCTGTCTTGAATGAGTGCCCCTTTCGAGCTGTCAAGAAAGACCATTAGAGGGATGCTTTTTTTCCAAGGAGAGTATATATGCAGGGTGCGGGTTTGCTCTTGCCCAAAAAGGGACATTGAAATAAGTAACACAGCCGCAACAATTAATTGCATCTAAAGAGGTCCTGGTGGTGTTGAAATAGCCTTGAATCTCCTTGGGTGGAGTTGTATAATAGGGCGTATTTATTGGGTATATGGCTAAAAACTATATTTATTCTACTATGGTAGGAGTAAAAAAGAGCACTGCTATCTCTTTTTAGGCATTCGGTTGAATGGGCTCATAATTCAGTGGTTGAGGGGGTCTATAATCTGGACGTTCATGTGTAATTAACGAACACAGATTTGATATTAATGTTGCGTGAATAAGAGAAATGAGGTGAAATAACTATTTTTATCTAAAAATCTTTGGAGTGAACAATGTTGAATGAGCAAAATGAGCCGAAACCAGGCCCTAATGACCAACAAGACCTTTTTGAAATGGCTGATAAGTTTATAGAGGTAGCAAATTTGTTTCTTGAAGCGAAACATGAGCTCCCTCGAGTGAGTGCGGCTTTTCGCTATGCAGCTTCCCGATTTAATGCCTTTGAAGTTACTACTGGAGCAACATGTATTACTGAAGACCCTCAGTCAACTATTGATTGGTTTTCTGAACAATATAAAGAGATGTTTACCGGTAACTTAAAAGAGCAGATCGATTCGGTAAATGCGGGCGATAAGCACTAATCTATGCGTTTTGAAGTTGTTCCTTATTCTGTACAGTGTCCCTACTGTTGGCAATCATTTGAAATTTTTGTGGATTGTTCAGTAGACCAGCAAAAGTATATTGAGGATTGCGAAGTGTGTTGTCGCCCCATTATTTTAGATATTTCAGTTTCAGAAGATGGTGATGTATGGGTTGATGCATTGAGTGAGGATGATGGTTAGTAACTAACTGTTGTTAATACATAAACTCATTGGTCAATGTGGGTTTTCAGTCTACATTTATCCATAGAGTTATTACACGCAGACATGCTATGCCTCTACCACACCTATTGATAATTGTATCTCTACTGGTACAGTTTCTTCCAGCTCAGACTATCGATGATTTTGTCGATGATCTGGTAAACCAAATGACGCTTGAAGAAAAGCGTGATCAGCTTTCAACGAATCATTCTCCAGCAAATGGAGTGTACTCTATTATGACCACTCATGAAATATCGTCTTTGCCAAAAGGCGTGTATGTCTTAAAAATGGAACATGATGCTTACAATTCTCAGTCGGTTATTTTTAAGAAATAGTCCTCTTTTTCATTATACACTTATGGACAAAAATGGTAGAAGAGGTGTAAATGAGCCATTGAGGAAGTTGAGCTTTGGGTTGAGTTTTGGTCAACTGTAAAGAATTATTTGCAAATCAACTCTTTTCATATGGACAAATAGATTGCATATGTTTCTACATTTGGATAGATTAAGTCTTATGCATAACTACACCTGGTGGGGCCCTCATGAAGCCGATATATAATTTTCTAGATTATCGGGAGTTTCTCAAAGAGTTTTACGAAGAAAAAAAGTCAGAAAATTTCTTTTTCTCGTTTCAACACATGGGCCAACGGGTCGATATGGATGCGTCGTATTTGGCAAAAATAGTCTCTGCGCAGCGGCATATACCGGTAAAGAAAATCCCAGCTTTTTTGAAACTCTGTGAGCTTACTGGTTCCCAGGCTGAGTATTTTGAAACATTGGTCTTTTTTTGTCGTGCAAAATCAGATAAAGAAACAAAGCTTCATTATGAAAACCTCATTAAATTGCGTGCTGTAAAGGGGTTTACCCTTACTTCTATTCAATATAAGTTCTACTCGAAATGGTATTATACGGCAATTAGAGCAATGCTCGGACTCAATGATTATAGTGATGATTATGAAGAAATATCACACAAACTTGACCCGCCACTCAGGCCGTTACAGGTTAAACAGGCTATCACATTCATGTTGCGCTCAAAGATTATTGAGTATACTGATGAGGGGGTGTTAAAGCCTACTTATCGACATATTTCATCAGGAAAAGCCTCCGATCGCCAAGCTATTCGGTCTTTTCAAAAAGAGATGATGACTATGGCTTCACGATCTCTTGAAGCACATCCGCCTGAAGAACGTGATATTTCTACAATTACTGTGGCGATAAATAAAAATACAATGGAATCGGTGAAAAAAATTATAGAAGATTGTCGTGAGGCAATACGGCAGTGTGTTGATATGGACAAGAATCCTGACACAATATATCAGGTTAATTTTCAAGTCTATCCCTTATCTCGGGAGGGCAAAGAATGAGTTATTTTATAGTAGTGGTTGTGGCGCTCACCTGGTTAACGGGTTGTAGTGCTATGGATGGATTGTTTGCGGGGGAGACGAATACCTCAGAAACACAAAACACTATCGCGGAGGAAAGCTCAAGTAGCGAACTCTCTTCTGTGGTGCAATCGAGTTCGGTGCAAATAAGTTCTTCGAATGGAGGAGGCTCTCAGAGTAGCTCCAGTATGGCATTTTCAAGTTCAGAACTTGTCTCAAGCGATGGTAAGGAGGGGATGAATCTTCGCATTCGAAATGCAAGTGGTGAGATGGCTGCAAAAATTCCTGTGACGGTGGTTTCTCAGTCTGGTTGGGAAAGTGGTGTGTTTGCGGATACGCTTGTTGGCGCTCATAGCCTTGTTTCGGATGATTCTGGGAATGTGTATATTCCTGCATTAGCAGAAGATAATTGGAGTTTACTTATTGAGCATGAACAGGAAGGGTTGTTTATGGCGCTGACTGCGAGTATTGATGGTGATACTGTTACGACAGAGCCTTTACTGAAGCATAATGGTAACGTGGGTGGGTATGTTCCCAAAAATAGTGAGATCTGCCTACAGAGTACACAATTCTGCTCGATAGTGAGTGATAGTGGTGACTTTGCCTTTGATGGCGTTCCGCAAGGGGATTTTAAACTTGCATTTGTTGATGGTTCAAGTGAATCTATTACGTCTATAATCCAGTATAAATTTCGTCCCGGTGGGGAAGAGGTTGACTCAATATATTATGAGCAGAATCACATTACTCTTGAAGACTTTCAGGATAAAGATCATTTCGGGAGTCTTTCGACTTGGAGTGGAAGTGGGCACTGGTGGCAGAATGCCGATGGTGCTTCTTACTGGCCTAATGATAATAGGCAAATGGACCTCGCTATGGTACCAGGCCCAGAAGGTGATGGCGATTGGGCTTATAAACAGCAAATTACTTTTAACGAAGCTGATGTCATTAGATGGATGAATTTGGGCCTCAATTTTGGTGAAGGAGCAGATGCCGTCACTAGTTCTGTTTGGGCCGATATTTCAGCTATGGACAGTATTACCTTTACTATTAGTGGAACGGGTAAATTCGAATTTTTTATTCAATCAGCCTACACTTTGGAAGATCACCTTGATTTTTATGTGCCGGTAGCCCTTGGTGGTGGATGGCATGAAGTTACAATACGCTCTGAAAATTTTATTCGCAGGCCAGGGTCACTGGTTGAAGAGCGTGACATTGGTTTTTCACAGGCTGCCACGCGTACTGCCGCTGTTGTCTTCAGGTTTTTAGATGAAGGTGACTTCATTATAGATGATATCAAGATTCACGGGATTGAGGTGATTCACTTCTACCCAGGAAGTGATACTGGGGACTAATTTTAAGGATTAATAGACAAAAAATGCACCGAAAGGCTAAGAGTGTTGAGTACTCTTAGCCTTGTTTGTTGTTGGTAAGGATGCTTAAATGCCATTTGTATTTGTCTTCATTGGTTTTTGAGGATATATATGTCTTTGAGGGTGGTTATTTCTGGCTGGCTCTAAATAATATTTGAAGACAAATAATTGATACTTTTTAATTATATAAGTTTATGTATTTATTGATGATAGACATATAACTGCTTCAAATTACTGTTTTTACCTCTTTTTAATAAAAATGAGTGTGGACAAAGCTTTCCATGAAATATGTTAAAAAAATGATGGGATACAGAGTTTTTTCGTGCGAAATGAATAGAATGAATCTACTTTATAGAGGCGAAAATAGAAAGTCATGGGGCTTTCAAACATTAATCAATTGTTAGGGATAATATATATGAAAAAATTGAATAGAATTTTAATAATGCTTGTCGCGTTATTCATGTTTATTGCGACTCAAGGGTGCTCGGAAGATCCAGTTAACCTAGACGAGAGTTCAGATGCAGGTTCTAATAGCAGTGAAGTTGCAGATTCTGATTCTGATACTGTAAGTTCTGGTGATAGTGCCGGTGATTCTGCTGGCGGTGAGAGTAGCTCAGAATCAGATATAGGTGACTCTTCTGATAAGGAATCTACAGACTCTTCTATTGATACTGGTGGTGAGTCATCTGTTGATACTGGTGGTGAGTCATCTGTTGATACTGGTGGTGATTCATCTTCTGAATCTTCAGCTGAATCATCAAGTATCTTTGTATCATCTTCAGATTATGCTACTGAAATAGCTGAATGGCTTGGTAAGTTAACCATTGAGCAAAAAGTTGGACAAATGATTCAAGGTGCGTGGTTTAATTCACCTGATATTAATGCTGATTTAGAGACATATAGCTTGGGTTCTGTCCTTCATGCAAGTAAAGCTGCAGATGGTGCAGGTGCGGGTCCAGACCAGGATGTAGATTCTTGGGCTTCAACAATGGAAGGTCTTCAGGACGCAGCTCGTGGTACAAGCACCGGGATACCACTCATTATTGGTATTGATGCTGTTCATGGTAATGCATTTTTACCGAAATCTACAGTGTTCCCACATAATATTGGCCTTGGTGCAAGTAGAGATGCTGACCTTGTAAAAAGAATTGGTGTAGCCACTGCAGAGCAGGTTGTGGCAGGTGGAATGAACCTTACTTTTGGTCCAGTTGCGAATATGTCTCAGCACGAATGGTGGGGACGTATGTATGAGTCATTTGGTGAATCAGAAGAAATAGTAACATCATTGACAGGGGCTATTATAGAGGGACTTCAAGGCTCAGATCTTTCAGCACCGAGTACAATTTCTGCATGTGCGAAACATTTTCTTGGTGATGGAGTTACAAACAATGGGCATGAGCGTGGTGATGCAACGATATCGGCTAGTGATATGGAAAAGCATTTAGCACCATACCAGGCAGCTATTGATCGTGGTGTTGGATGTGTAATGGCTGGGTTTACTCAGGTTAATGGATATCGTATGCACCATAATGAAGAGCTTCTCACTAAGCTTAAAGACGATATGGGTTTTGATGGAATGGTAATTTCTGATTGGAAAGGTTGGAGTATTGGCTATAACAGTGGCGATGATGGTGTAGATGAAAAAACACCACTCACGGTTGCTGATGCGGTAAATGCAGGGGTTGATATGTTAATGGCTGCTGATCCTCATCCTGATCAAGTACCATATCCTGTAACTGCACACCACTCACAGACGTATCAGGAACTGCTTGATGCGGTAAATGGTGGAGATGTTTCAGAGGCGAGAGTTGATGATGCTGTGACCCGAATTCTTCGTCTTAAATATCGTCTTGGTCTTTTTGAAGGCACAGATGCTGGGCATTCATATCAAAGTAATATTGGTTCATCAGAATATAAAGAATTGGCAAGAGAAGCGGTGCAAAAAACAATTACTGTTTTGAAAAATGAAGGCGATGTACTTCCATTAGATAAATCTCAAACATTTGTAGTGGTTGGGAAGCATGCTGATCATACAGGCCTAACCTCGGGTGGCTGGACTCGTTATTGGCAAGGAAATGATGGGAGTGGGGAAGAATTCAAAGCTGACCCCTATGCGACAAATATTTGGGAAAAGCTTGATGCTGGAACTACTATTCTTGATGGTGTAAAAGAAATTGCTGGATCATCAAATGTAACGTTTGATGAAGCTGGAGATGGATCTGGATCGGGTGATGTTGCTATCGTCGTTATAGGTGAATATCCTTATGCTGAATGGTTTGGTGATGAAGAGCCATGTATTGGCGGTGGTGATATGTGGAGTGATGTTTGTGCAGATAGTGAACGTGCACATGCTGATCGAATGAGTTTTACTAGTGGTATGCTTGATGGTCAAAAAGATATGGTTGATGCATATGTTGCAAAAGATATGAAGGTTGTAGTAGTTGTTGTAACGGGTCGACCAATTCCATCTGATGATATTATTGATGATTCAGATGCGTTTACGGTGGCATGGTTACCTGGATCAGAAGGTGCTGGTGTTGCTGATGTACTCTTTGGTGAGGCGCCTGCGACAGCGAAACTTCCCCATGCATGGATTAGTTCGCTTGAAGGCCTTCCCGTTACTGGTAGTGATGCTGCAGCGAAATTTCCTTTTGGACATGGACTAACATACGATGCAAAATAATTAATATGACATAACTCATATTTCAATAAGTATCTAAATATTTGGGCCACCTCTTTGATGAGGTGGCCCTTTTGGTTTATGCTGAATATCGATACTGTGGCTGTTTATATGAGTTATGTATGACTCGTTGTCTAATAATCAGCTAAATCCCTGATTTAAAGCCGGTTTTACCGTTTTATATGTATTGGCGGGTCGGCATTAAATCTTACTATCCGTAAGAGTTTAGTTGTTGAGCCTCTATAGGTGAATGTATACATTTATGGTACCATACAAACTTACTGCGCGAAATGCGTGGCACATATAAAAGACACAACACATGAAAAAATTGAATTCAGTTCTTATAATGCTAATCGCATTGTTTATGCTTATCATAGTCCAAGGGTGCGGTGACGCCGCGACAGAAGTTACGGATGAATCATCAAATGATGGCTCGCAAAGCAGTGAAGGGGTTTTGAGCTCTGATGTTGCGGCAGGGAGCTCTGATGAAGATGGGAGTTCATCGTCAATTAAAGATGATGACTCATCTGAGGAATCAAGTAATAGTGGTGATTCTTCATCTGATGGAGGCCCTGAATCGTCATCTGAGGAAGGTAGTTCATCGAGTGATGTAGAGCAGTCATCTAGTCAAGTTAGTTCTTCGGATAATGAAGATGATGTAAGCTCATCAGAAATGGGCAGTTTGGTATACCCTGTGTATACTCAAGATCCTGAGATAGAGAAAAAAGTATCCGATCTATTAGGACAAATGACCACTGAAGAAAAAGTTGGGCAGATGATTCAAGGAATATGGTTTCAATCTGATAATATCGAATCTGATATTAAAGACCTGTTTATGGGGTCACTTATTCATGCGAGCACTCCAAATGAAATAGGTGCTAATGATGCGGGAGCATGGGCTTCTAAATTTGAGTCACTTCAGAATGCTGCACGCCAAACGCGGTTAGGTATTCCACTCTTGATGGGTATTGATGCGGTTCATGGCAATGCATTTCTTCCCAAATCGGTTGTTTTTCCCCATAATATTGGCATGGGAGCAACGCGTAATGAGCAACTCGCCTATGATATTGGACAAGCTACAGCAAAAGCAGTTGCGGCTACAGGGATGCATTTGACCTTTGGGCCAGTTGCAAATATTTCAAATAATGAGAAGTGGGGGCGAATGTATGAGTCCTTTGGAGAAAATTCGGAAGAAATCGTAACTCCCATGACTAAAGCAGTGGTTTATGGGTTGCAGGGTGATGACCTTGCAAATGCTGAAACTATTTCTGCATGTGCAAAACACTATTTTGGTGATGGTGTAGCAGCTGATGGCCATGAGCGTGGTGAATCACAAATTGATGATTTTGGTCCACATTATGCTCCATACCAAGCTACTGTCGACATGGGGATTGGATGTGTTATGGCGGCATTTACACAGGTAAATGGCAAACGTATGCATCATAATGAAACACAACTTGATTATTTGAAAAAAACTATGGGTTTTGATGGAATTGTTGTAACAGATTGGGTGGGCTGGACTGTAGGCTATGATAGCGAAGATAGATCAATTAAGTCTGCAGTTAATGCTGGTGTAGATTTGCTTATGGCGGCACAAGGAAAGAACGTTGATCCAGGAAGTGAATCAACTGCACACCACACAGATGCGTATGAAATTTTATTGGGGCTGGTGGATAAGGGTGTGTCAATGGAGAGAATAGATGATGCGGTAACTCGTATACTTCGTCTCAAGTATCGTCTTGGGCTTTTCGATGCAACAGATGCTGGTCATAAATATCAATCAGATGTTGGGTCAACTGCGCATAAAGAGCTTGCTCGTAAGGCTGTTCAAAAATCACTTGTCGTTGTGAAAAATGACGAAGTTGATGGTACAGCAATTTTACCTCTTAAAAAAGAAGGAAAAATAGTAGTAGTAGGTAAACATGCAAATAACACTGGTCTACAGTCAGGTGGATGGACTCGTTATTGGCAAGGAGTTGCAAATACTGCTGAATACAAGGATATAAATAACTCAACAACTATTTGGGAGAATCTTGATGGAGGTCAAACGGGTACTTCAATATATAAAGGTATTGAAGAAGTTGCTCAAGGGGCAACAGTTGTACTTGATGAAAATGGTAGTGGTATTGATGCCGATGTTGCTATTGTCGTTGTTGGCGAGTATCCTTATGCTGAGTGGTATGGTGATGATGACCGCTGTGGTGGTGCAAATGGAGATATGTGGCAAAGTGTTTGTGACGGTGGGCGCGAGCGAGTTGGGCGTTTAGAGCTCTTTAAATATTACCCAGAACAAAAAGCATTAATTGATGCATATACCAGTAAAGATATTCCTGTAGTAGTAGTACTTGTTACAGGTCGGTTGTTACCTATTTCAGAGCAAATAGACGCAAGTACAGCAGTTGTGGTTGCATGGTTGCCAGGGTCAGAAGGTGCCGGGGTTGCTGATGTACTATTTGGAGATGCTCCTGCAACTGGTTTACTTCCCCATGCATGGCCTGATTCAGAGTCGGATATTCCTGTAGTAGGTGATGACTCTAAAGCTAAGTTTCCTTATGGTCATGGTATTACATATGGAGCAAAGTAGGATGACTTAAAAACTCTGGTACACTCCACAAGAGTGTAAAGAGTAAAAATAAAAAAGGGTATGNNCATACCCTTTTTTATTTTTACTTTTTTGAAAGCTGAAAATAGATTGTTTGTTAAAGGGAAGGGTGGATTAAGGTTATGGGTGTCTTTCATTAATATTTATTAATAACCTATAAGAAGCGGGTGAAAATACACAATCTATCCTCAACAAATAGTATGAATATTAAATCGTGGGAGGGCTAAGTTCTGGCCTGATATTGAAATATAACGCTGATTCCATTTTATCTAATCATCTTCTCTCACGCACTTAACAGATAAACTTTTGCCGGTTCCACTATTTCTATCAAATGAAGTAAATATGAGGCTTTTATCTGATTTAGTATATTCTGCGTAGTAGTAACTATCTGGCCCATCTATACCTTGTGAACTAGTCCAAAAGACATTTTTTTCGCCTAAATTAGATGAGGAGGAACCTCCTTGTGAATTACTGTGGAAAGTTATTCCTCCAAAAGCACTACTGGGTAAATTGATAAAATAATTTATAGTTAGATTTTGAAGTTCTAATTTTGTTGGAAGGCGCCATGGGTCTGGGCAAATATCTTGGGCATTTAATGGACTGTATTGCCCCCCATATGTAATGCAGTTGTTGTCTACTGATTTATAACACCAAGTATGGGCGTAGTTAAGGTTAGTGGTGAATAAAAAGAGTTCTTCATGTTTTACCCAAGTAAATGTTCTGTTATCATCTCGGGTGTCGATGTAGTTTCCTGAGGTCAATTCTTCATAAACAGCAGTAACTTGACCCTCGCCGTCGCAATAATAAGTAGCAATACGTCCTTGAGTACTTTCAACAACACAGTCTCCACTTCCTTCCCATTTGTCAAAAGTATAGCCAAACGGGTCGGCTGGGGCTGTGTGTTGCTCTCTGACGCGATAGCCAACATTATGATTTTCCTGTGTGAAAATTGAAGATGGCGATGATTTTATTTTGGCGTTATAAGTTTTTCGGGTGAAATTCACATATACCGATCCCTGACCTGGTCCATCAAAAGTAATGGTATTGCCTGATACTAGTACATTTTCTTTAGCAACCATTTGATCAAAAATATATCCTGCTTTTGCTGTCATAGTTTTTGTTGCAGTAGGGGTGTTTTCTTTCAATTGAATAGAACTCAGGTTATCAGACACTGATGGGCAGTCATTAAAATCATCACCATTGACTTGGCAGATAAATGAGATAGTTGCTGAAGGAATTTCTGACTCTGTAAAGATAATAGTGATCTCTAATTCAGTCGACCTCTTATGCGCGTCATCGATTCCTGTAATTTTATTTCCAGATAGATTGAGCTGTTCAGTTTCTAATGAGTAATTACAATAATCATCTGTTGTTATACCAAGATCAATAGGTGTATCACCCGTTGTAAATTCAATAGAATTTGTGGTAATAGATCCACAAGTGCCACTTTTTTTAACTGAGATTGAATAGATGATTGGTGTAAATATCGCATCGATAGTTTCGTCATCATCACACTCTATCTGCGCATCTATTTCGCTTTTTGGTGATGTTACAGTACAGTGTGAACCACTTTCCCATTCCTTAAATAGATATCCAGGGCTTGGTTCTGGTGATTGAGATATTGTTTGTTTCTCTCCTTCTTCAATTTCAATGGAGCTTGTAGTGATTCCCGAATTAATAGTGATAGTATATTTGTGTGTAACTTGGCTACTAGATGAGTGCTCATTGGGGTCAATTAATGAACTTGATGAAGTAGAAGTAGGGTTTTTAAATGAAGAGCTACTTAATTCGCTCAGGTCGCTACTATCGAGTGCTTCTGAGCTTGAATCTTCATCTTCTTTAATCTCACTGTCTGAACTAGGTAAAAAAGAGCTGTACTCTGTTTCATTACTACTTTCTTCAATTGAGCTCTCCTCAATTTCCTCTTCTGAACTAGATGAGAGTTCTGCAATACGCTCTTTATTTATAAATGATGTAATCTCTACGAGTTGATCAGCGTCAAACAATTCTGCGAGAGTTTCTGAGTCTAGTTCAGTAAGTGATTTAATATTTTCTTTTTTTAGAGAACTTCTTATGGACTCATCCGAAAGGATTTCAATGACGTCGTCATGAATCGTTTCTTCATTTTTCGCTTCGAGCGTTTTGTAATTATTTATGACTCGTTTATATTCAGCAACTGCTATTCCATATGAATAGCAGGTATATGATACGGTTGTTTCACTATTTTTACTTGCTTGGATGGGGAAGGTGAGCACAATAGGATTGTCTTTAAGATCAAAATCATCATCGTAAGAACTGAACGATTCCGTTTGATTGGTATACTGTGTACCGTCATAAGAAATTTCGACTATAATACTGTGTATATTGAGGTCTTCATCGTTTTCTATGTTGAGTACATAATCTTGAGTCGATGGAGTAGTTGAATTGAGGCAGCCAACTATAGTAAAGAATACTATTAGGTAAAATAAAAATAATTTCATAGTGCTTCCTTTGTTTAAGGGTAGGTATGGGTACTTATGAATTGAAGGTATACCGTATATAAGTGGAAATCAAATATAGAATTTACTAAAGAGAATTAAATGTAAAATAGCAGATAACATTATGGACTGTACTGCTCTATCTATACAGGCGAAGAGGCTCGCATCAATTAATATTTATTTGGCGTTTTTTGTGTTGTGCTTACAAAACATATGAAGCATGGCGTTTTAGGTCGTTTTATGTAGTGTCGGAGGAATGTAGTACTTGCGCTCTTTGCTCAG
Source organism: Fibrobacterales bacterium (assembly GCA_051532055.1). Lineage (GTDB taxonomy): Bacteria > Fibrobacterota > Fibrobacteria > Fibrobacterales > JAOPTW01 > JAOPTW01. Next base: position 71,917 of record JAOPTX010000004.1, read on the forward strand.
AGTATATATTTTTAACCTACCATACAAACAGAGTACACGAAACACACAGCACAAAAAAAGATATATCATATGAAAAACAAGCTATTACAAGCATTGGTATTTATATCTATGCTCATTGGGACAGGATGTTCACCAGACCCCGCATCAGGTGATATTACATCAACAAGTTCAGAATCAACACAGCCTTCGAGTAGAGATGATCTCTCTTCCGAAACTCCTAAACTATCGTCAGAGGCTACTGAGTCATCTGAAGAAATTGAGAGCAGTGAAAAGTTTTCTAGCTCTGAAGGTGTAGAATCATCAAGTTCACTCAAAGAGATAAGTTCTAGTTCAGAAGAGCCTTCATCAAGTGAAATAGCCTCAAGTTCCGAGGAGTCATCGTCTTCATCTTCAATTGAAGTGGACCCGTATTCCTTTGACCCCGATGACTTTCCACAATATGAAGGGTTTACTTTAAAAATTGCCGAAGAATTTAATGGAGTTCCAGCAAATCCTCTCTATTGGAAATCTGGCGATGGAACATGGGATGGGAATCTATGCCGGTTTGGGCCCGATGGTATCGAATATAATGATTCGGCTATGTACTTAACAGTGCAAGAACAATTTGTGCCGGGCAGCTTTTCTAATACCGAAAATGAAGAGGTGGGTAATAGAGATTATATATGTGGTGAGTTAGCGACTAAAAAGATGACCTATACATATGGGCGCCTCGAAGGCCGTATAAAGGGACCACCAGGGAGCGGGTGGGTGACCTCACTTTTTTGGTTTCATTTCCCAAAAACGCATTGGCGAGAGATGGACGTTGAAGTTGAAGGGCAGTATCATACATCGTATAAAACGAATATATGGCGTACCAATGGTGATCAAAATAATCGCTCGGAATCACCTTCTAATTATGAAATCCATAATTTTAACGTGTATAGTATGGAGTGGGGGCCTGGATATGTTAAATTTTATACTAACGATGAATTGACTCGTGAAATTTTTGCTCAAAATGATGGCGATATAGAGTATATTCCCGATGAACCCCTTTCACTTCTTGCTAATTTTTGGATAGGTAATTATGGTAAAGGTTTTGGTGGACCCAATGATGGTAATACTTATCCTATGAAGGCGGAATATGATTGGATACGGTACTATGAACTCGATTCAGAGCCATTAGATTGGGATAGTATCGAAGCAACTGAGTAACCTATCGATTTTTATACATCTACTATTTTAAACCCAAAAGAGCCTGTCGATTGATAGGCTCTTTTGGGTATCGTAAATTACTAAGGATAGTATTCGATACCCTTTCTAAAACTGTGTATCAACCCCAACAGTAATAGTCCGCTCAGGAAGGTAATAAGCCCCTACAGCTGTTTTATACTTGTTGTTCAATAGGTTGGTGACTTTGAGGGTCAAATCAGCATATGATGCAAGATTTAAACGACTATTGAAGTCTACTGTGTAATGTCCATTTTTTATAGTTTGAAATTCTCGGTACCCGCTGATGTATTTAATCCAGGTGAAAAAGTTGAATACATTTGCGGTATAGGATAGACCTATGTTTCCGGTCCAGATTGGGGCGTAAGGGGTGTAACCGGTTTTATTGTCAGGGGTGTCGGGATTGGGGAACCCCCATGTTTCTGCAAAAGAACCATTTGCAACTATATAATAGCGTTTGCATGGGGTAACTTGAAACTCTAGCTCACCACCCTGTGCGTAAGTTGTTCCATCGTAATTTCCAAAAAAATCTGATTCAAGAATGGAGCCATCAATTACACCACCGTTACCTATTGCCCCATGTTTTTTCCAGAAGAAGAATTTACCGATGGTTTGCGTAGTCATGTTATAAAAGTGAGTATAGGATGCAGAGAATTTAGATCTATTATAGGTTATGCCTCCTTCGAGGGTTTCTATGATTTCTGGTTTCACTGTTTTAAGATGAGTAAGGTTTTGTTTATCTGGGTATTGTGTATTGTGATTTTCAATTTGATAGCTCTTTTCATTATTGTGACTTACTTCTTGAATGCCTGGTGCTTTGAGGGCGCGACTATAGGAAGAACGGATGTTTATCTGGTCAGTAATTTTTTGTACTAAGGCGAGTCTCGGTGAAAGTGTTGAGTAGGTTTCACCATCGAGATACCCATTGTCTTGCCTCACTCCTGTTGTTGTGATGAGCCCTTTTAAAAGGGGGAGTGTATAACTTATTTGAATGTACTCCGACCAAGTATGCGCTTTTTCACCATAGAGTTGTGTATGTCCTCCATTAAATCCATTGGTAGCTAGCGCATTAGAATGTATAGTGTACGATCGTTGTTGATCTTGCCATCGGGTATCATATTGTAAGCCGGCTATAATAGTGAAGTCCTTATTGTTTGAATAGGAAATTTCTGAGGTGCCCTCAATATTATGAGTAAATACATCGTATTCAAAGAGCCCCCAACGGGGCAATGCGGTACCATTCATAATAGCATCGGAAGAGCCTGATTCCGCCCACCAACCTACTCTATTGGCCTGCTTGCCAAATTCTCTGCTTTTATTGTACTTAATACTACTATAGAGGTGAAGTGATGGTGAGAGGTCTTTGCTATATGAAAGATACGGAATAAGAGAACTCCAAATGTGGAGGTTCGAAATACTTGAGTTGTCTGCCCAGCCCATGCCGTAGCCATTTTCTCTGTCAGTATATATGAGTCCGATTTTAAATCCTTTAAAGAGACCTTCAGTAAAAAGTTGAGATACATGTATGAATAATGACGTCTCTTGGGTTCTCATCTCATTTTGTGTAGCGCCATACTGTTCGGGAAAAATTCGGTTATTGGTGTCGATAGCTGTAAGGTATCGGGCTACTTGCTTGTTTACGAGTGAATCTTTAATAACATAGTGTGGAATGTCGTTACTGTTGAGTGTATCAACAAAAGAATAGTTGTCGAGAATAATCGATTGGTCGATGAGATCTTGCTTTGAGTATACAGGGTAGCCTTGCACGGTAATAGTATCATGAGGGAGAGAACCAGTACTGGAAAATGAAAAAGAGCTATCAATAGTAACGGCGCTCGCCTGAAGAGTATCACTATTTAAAAGGGTGAATGATCCAGAGCTATCAATGGCGGTATATGTTTGTTGATTGTCAATGGTGTAATGGCCCGTTTGATTGCTTGTTTCAATTGTTTTGTTGAGTTCGTCTAAATAATTTTTCGAGGTTGGCTGTTGATCTGCATCTTTAGTATGATATCCAATACTGAGATGGGTTACACCATAGGTACCTTTTTTTGTGAGGGAAGCTAAGAGTGATTTATTCATTATATAATTATCATCGTTGTTCTTTTTAAAATTTTCAGTACCTATATTTACGAGTACCCGTGCTTGTTCTTTTGGGCTTGAAACAATATTAATAACACCGTTAAATGCGCCAGTGCCATAGAGAGCTGATGCCGGTCCTTTGAGAAATTCTACACGCTCAGCAAAATGTAAGGGGAGGTCCCAGTCTACCTGGCCCATATAATTTCGAGAATGATTTATAGAAATACCATCAACGAGAATTAAGTGTTTTGAGTTGTGAGTTCCATATGTTCCTCGAGTCTCTAGCCACGCATCGTTATCAGAGGTGACATTGAGTGAATAGCCTGGTGTAACTTCTGCTAGATCTTTGAGGGTGTAAATACCCATTGCATCCATAGCTTTTCTAGAGTATACCGTTACTGTTCCAGAAGCATCTGAAACAGGCTCAGCTTTTTTTGAAGCTACCACAATGGTTTGATTAAGGAGCTCTTCAAATGACATCTCCATTAATGCTTCAAGTTCATCTACAGGTTCGCTTGCATAGAGTGCAAAAATAAAGCAAAGTATGATGGATATAATGTGTTTCAAAGTTCCTCCTAACTGTAGATTAGATAATAATACCTTATTGAAGTGTAGTCAACACAAAGGAGTTTAAAGTGTTGCCAAACTGTTGTGTAGGGTGTACTCACTGAATTTTTATCTATGGCTCGGTTAGTTATTACTCAAGCTTTTTAAAAAGTATTTGGTGATGTCGAGCCGTTGATTGAGATAGAGGTCAACGGAATCAATGGGGATGCTGTTTAAAGTAATTCGATATAATTCAAAAGAGAGATTATTCTGGGTGCATTGATACAGTGACCCGTCAAGTTGTGCAAGTTCTGCACTCTGAGCAGGGCTAGGAATAGTTCCAAGATATGCTGTCAGCTTTAGCTCAATGGCCTTGAGGAAAGATGTGACCTCGTCTATGTTGACGGCCGTAATATCTGGCGTGATACTCAATGATGCAACAATTGAGTGATTACTTGCGTCGCTATTAACCAAAAATTGATAGCTCTGTGAAGTATTCCAAAATGTTTCTGATAAGCAGTTCTCTAAAGGGATGTTAGAAAGTGCAAGGTCCGCAACAGTGGTTGGCTGAATAGCTAAGAGACTTTTGTGTACATCAGTCTTGAGGTCAAAATCATTTAGCGTAGTGTGATTGGATTGAATTATAAAGTGATGTGCGCCATAAGGGCCTGTCTCAATGGGGTTACTCGGTCCAAAGAGTGCAATGACTGGGCATGAAACCGCTGTTGCCATATGCATGGCAAAGGTGTCTCCGGTAATGAGGAGGCGCGCTCTTTTTAAAACCTGTGATACTTCAAGGAGTGATGTTGCACCTGCTACATTAGAAATGCGGCTTGGAGCAATGGCTCGCAGTATTTCGTTACTATCATACTCTTGGGGGGCACCAATCAAAACAATATGATCAATTCCATTATCTATAATGCTGCGAATTGATTCTGACCAATAAGATAATGGCCATTTTTTACCGCTCCAAGCAGAGCCTTGTTGTATTGCAATACAATCATTGGGAATGGAATTGAGGAGGTGTTTAGGTAGGTTACAAGGAGGGAGTGATGCAACGGGACGAGTATAAGTGTTAATCCCCGCTATCCGGTGATAAATATCTATAGCATGAAGCCTGTTTGCCTTTCTGTTGGCAGGGATTGCATAGAGGTACCTGCTCCAAGTGTCGCCAATTATAAATTCACCAAAGGGGCCTAACCGCTTGCCTTTTTTAACATCAGCAGATATCATACTTTGAAGTATTGCGGAGTAATCATCTTGAAAGAGATTGATGGAGATGGTGTAATGGGTTGAAAGGAGTTGTTTGAGTGCCTCTCTTAACAAGTCATATGCACAACTGTAGTCATTATTTTCAGCATGATTTTGAATAGAAGAGCGCGGGAGTATATGGCAGTGTTCAATGTGAGGATGATATTGTATAAGATCTTTACATTCTGCATCAACAAGGAATTCAAGGGTGAATTCAGGATGGTATCGTCTGAGTGAATCAATGAGATATAACGCCATGATTACATCTCCCGGATTATTGGGGAGAATTATCAATACGCGTTTTTCAATATCTTGATTAACTATAGTTTTGCTCCTGACGAGATTTCTTCTGTAGTAAGGCATCCATAAGTATCACTTCTGCAGATTCAGGACTAAGACTGTTGCTGTTGTTTTTTTCATCTACTGCACGATTAAGTGCAATAGATTGTTCAGTTTGATTTGTAATATTATGCATCGTCAAAAGCGACATCGGTAAGTACTTCAACTCCATTGTCTGTCAGGGTTAAAGTATGTTCAAATTGCGCTGATAGTGAGCCATCTGCAGTGAGAACGGTCCAGCCATCTTCAAGAGTTTTGACCTTGAAGCCCCCGATGTTTATCATAGGTTCAATGGTGAAAACCATACCCTTCTGAATTTTGGGGCTCTTTTGGCGAGAATGATAATGGAGTACGAGAGGATCTTCGTGAAACTGGCGTCCGATACCATGACCGCAATAATCGCGCACAACACTATATCCAAGCTCATCGCAATAGCCTTGAATTGCGGTACCAATATCTCCAAAATGAGCACGTTCTTTTACTGCGTTAATGCCTTCCCACATTGCAGTATGCGCAGCGTTAACTAAGTTACGAGTCTCATTAGAAACATCACCAACAAGGTACGTCTTTGACGTGTCGCCATGATACCCGTTGAGAATTGAAGTGACATCGATATTGACAATGTCACCATCCTGTAATATATAATCATCAGGAATTCCATGAGTTACACAATCATTTACTGATAAGCATACTGATTTTGGAAAACCATGATAGTTTAATGGTGCAGGAATTGCATCATTCTCTATGGTGTAGTCGTGTACAAAAGCATCAATATCAAGGAGACGTGTCCCGGGAAGGGCCATTTTTCCTGCGAGGTAGAGTGTTTTTGCTGCGAGATGACTTGCTTCTCTAATGCGCTCAATTTCTAATTTGTTTTTAATACGTATCATACTATTCTTTGTTGTTTATTCTCTTCCAATAAAAAGTGTCGAGGAGATAGGCAAGTACCTCTTTTTCATCTTCATTTTGAAGCATCTCTTCAATAAGAGGGAGATAGCGGCCAATGCGTTTTTTCTGATTTTGGCGAATTGAACGTTTCTCTGATGCAAGAAAGTTTCTCACACGTTCTCTCACACGACCTTCAAGCTCATCAAGTACTGCGATATCTTTCTGAATGAAATTAAGGCCAAACTGTTTTTCAGTTTTGAGTAATTCAAGTTCTTCGAGTTGGGTAACGAGTGAAATAGATTTACCAGTATTACCCGCACGCGCTGTTCTACCAGAACGGTGGATATATACTTCATTATTTTCAGGGTGATCATGAATAATTACATGGCTTACATGAGAAATATCAATTCCACGTGCTGCAACATCTGTTGCAATGAGTACTTTGAGTTCTTGACTTCTAAACTGTTTTAATATTTTTTGACGATTATTCTGGGTTACATCACTACTGAGTGCGCCAATAGTAAATCCATAGCTATCGAGGTACTGTTCGAGGTAGTGTACATCTTTCTTTTGATTACAAAAAACGATACACGACTCAGGGTTTTCGTACTCAAGAAGTTTGATAACAAAATTATCTTTATCGAGCTGTGGTACCACATAGTAGTCGTGTTCAAGAAAGTCAGTAGACATCTTTTCGTAGCTTAAGCAGAGGAAGTCAGCATTAGGGCTTTGAAATTCTTTAGCGAGGTATTTAACACCATTAGGTATTGTTGCAGAAAAGAGTGTGGTACAGCGCTGTTTTGGGAAGTATGACTTGAGCTTTCTCATGTCGGGATAAAAGCCCATAGAGAGCATTTCATCAGCTTCATCCATAATTAGGTCACGAAGTGAAAGAAAGTCAAATACTTTTTTCTCTAATAAGTCAAGAAGACGGCCTGGAGTTGCAACAACAATGTGTGCCCCTTCCTTAAGTTGCTTTACTTGTTTGTCGTAAGGGACGCCACCATAAATACAGACAGATTTAACACCACGACCTTTACCAATTCTTTGGACTTCTAATTCAACCTGTACTGCAAGCTCCCTCGTAGGAACCATAATGAGGGCCTGTGGGAAATCATGGTCAGTAACAATGAGTTCAACGAGGGGAATGACAAATGCACCCGTTTTTCCAGAGCCAGTCTGAGACTGGATAAGCATATCTCGACCTGCAAGCATGTAGGGAATTGCTTTTTTCTGTACAGGAAAAAGGTCGTCCCATTTTTGTTCTATAAGTGATTGTTGCGTAGGCTCACTGAGCATGGCAATTGTATGGTCAGGAAGTGAATTTTCAGGCTCTATAATTGAAACTGGTTCTGCTATCATGAGGGCTATTACGCTCTGTTTGAAGTCTATTAGGGCTAAAATTAGCAAAATTAAGCCCTAAACAGTGGATAATTATTAATAACTCGGTAATAGGGCTACAGGGCGGATTGTTGATGGAAATAGGGGTGGGATGTGCATTTTAAGACAAAAAAAGGGTGCTCAACTATGTGAGCACCCTAAAAAATTGAGTATTTATGGTGTTATAGAGAGAGGCCGCCACCTATTTCAATCGTGACACCACTTGTTGCTCCATCATCAAGTCCACCACCTACATGGTATTTGGCATTGATATATGCAGCAAGTGGTATTACAGGAAGTTGTGTACGTGCGCCAAGAATGATATGGCCACCAACTCCTGAGTTGAAGCCTTCATCTTTGAATGCTGTAGCTGCCTCAGTAACAATGTCTTGCTCGGTTTTTCCGGTTGGAATTGATGCGCCATCGTTGCTAAATCCCGATGCGTTGTATAGGAAATCTTTGTTGATCAACTTAGGAGAAAAGGTGTGCGTATAACCACCGCCTACATAAAACTTTACTAATGCAGGGATAGAAAAGAATGGGTAGGTTATTGTTAAGTCCGCTCTTACGAGCGCAAACATTGGTTTTGCAGCATCAATTACCGGAAGTCCTGTTTCAGCTTCAATACCCATACCATTGTATTCAACATCGTACTCGGTGAATTGCACGTTACCCGTTGCTTCAACATCAACGATAGGAAGAATGTCAATCCACAGCTTGGTTCCAAACCCCTGCATTTTTGTTGCTTCAGTCCGGGTCAGAGGGAGGCCTCCGATTGATTCATCGGCAGATTCAACACCACCCATAAGGTTGGGTGCGTAGTGAAAACCAAGTCCACCGAGAAGTGCATGTGCAGAGCTTGCTGCCATCAGTAATATGAGAGAGGGTATAATAATTTTTTTCATAATAAATGCTATCCGATTTGTTGTTTCTATAAAGAATAGTTTATAATGCCCACTCTGTGGTGGTAAAAAATTGTAATGGAAGGTCAAATTCCATCGTTGTAGCTCTCTATTAGAGAGCGCTAAATGATCTTTGGGTTAACAGTAATGAGCCATTTAAGTATAGTTTATTAGATAATTAAGAACCTGTCTACATTTTGAATCAGAAAATTAGGGTAACTCATGTATAGCGTGTTGAGTAAAATTATGGTGAAACGGCTTGTGCCACTCCTGTTGATGCAATTATTAGTATTTGGATGTGGTTCCATTGAATCGGATGCACGCCGATCCTTGCAGATGGAAGATTATCAGCGTGCTGAAAGGTTGTATACAAGAGCCCTGGATGGTGACCCTCTCAATGGAGCCTTGCGGCTGGAATACATTGAAGCACTTATTGGTGTTATAGACTTTTATGACACTTTGACTGTTAAACATGCCTATTTTCTAGATCGTTTAGTAGGAGAGTCGACAATAGCAACTCATGTGGCTCTTCCTCTTCAAAAACGGGACTCAATTGTTGGTGTCTTATACGCAAAGGGGTATTCGTATTATTCTCAGAATAGTTATGGTGATGCGGAACGTTATTTTAGTGCAGCATATGCATTGAAGGGTACTGATGTAGAGGTGAATAATGTTCTGGCACTGACTTGCTCGAAATTACGCCAAGATGAGCGAACTATTGCCCTCTTTACTGATTTGTTAAATCACTATCCTCGGTTTGTATCAGCTTATATTAATCTAGGGAATCACTACTGGGCAAAGGGTGATGTTGAAGAGGCTTATATCACCTGGTCCTTAGGAATAGAAGTTGCGCCAAATGACTTTTATCTTAAAAAGTGGGTACAAATCGCTCACGATGAGCTCATATTGTTAACGTTAGGAGAAGAGTAGACGTGCCTTTTTATCGTTCTGATTTCACCAAGTGGGTACCAGTCTATACTGGTTCAGAGTCTGTTGTATATGAAGCACAGCAAGATTCTCTTAATAGAACTGTGGTACTTAAAGAGAATAGTCATGGTGATCATAAGCGCTTTACATTGGAGGCCGAGGTTCTTGCCCCGTTGAATCACCCTAATATTCAGCGAGTGTTTGATTTTGGTGAAGATAACAAATCGTATTTTATTGTTGTTGAAAAGGTCGCAGGGGTTTCTCTCGCTCAAATGGGTAAACTTTCTGAATCTACTGCGCTTGATGTTTTTATACAAATTGTTGAAGGGGTGCAGTATCTACACTCTCAGGGATATTTACACTGTGACTTGAAACCAGGGAATATAATGATTTCGAATTCCTTGAAGCCTATCATAATTGATTTTGGAATGGTTGAAAAGGTTGGGGCCACCGTGTCGGGAATTAAAGGGAGCCCTCGATATCTATCTCCGGAACAAATTAGTGAAAAACCACTGACGGTACAGAGTGATATTTATTCTTTGGGGGCGCTCCTCTATTATATGCTCACCGGCAGTCATCTTTATTCGCACGATTCATTTGAGCAGATTATTGATGCAATGGTTCATGATCGCCGAGATACCAGTGATGTCGCTCAGTGGTGGTATACCATTATTGAAAAAAGTTTAGCATCAAAAACAGATCTTCGTTTTGAGGATACAGAAGAGTTACTTGAGAACCTTGAAATATTGAAAGCTCAGTTCCAAGGGGGATTAGATTTTGCAGTTGTCGCTACTGATGGGGCGAATATCAAAGAGTCTATACAATCGATGTACCAAACGGCGCGGGTTGATTGTTATCAAAAACAGATTATAGAATTACAGAAATTGAGAAATTATAGTGAGGCCCATCAACTTGTAAAAACATTGGTTCAGGAGGATCCTCATAATAGTATATTAGTTACACAATTAATTGAGATGAGTCAGAAGGTTAATGAGCAGAGGGAAGTTGCAAAAGGCGATGATCGCGATACAAGTAATTCAATTATTGGTAGATTGATCGCCGTTTCAATTCTTCTTGTTGCAATAGGAATTGGTGTGTTAAAGTATCTTAATGATGAACTTCTTGTTCAACCAGGTAAGAAAAGCGGACTGATTGACCAGTCTCATTTTGAGAAACGTTTTAAGGACAAAAAAAGTACTATGCCCACACCAAGCCACCCACTCAGTACTGATACTCTTAATAGAGAGAAACGAATGTTACGCGATAGTATATCGAATATACCTAAAAAATCAGAAGGGATTCAATGACTGGCTATACTCTGACAGAGAAGGGTGGCGATCGTTTTTTTGTTGTTAAAAACCCAATATTTACCCTCGGCTCCGATACTACTGCTGATGAGGCAGATTCACGATTAATGGACCCGCTTGCATTGCAATTTCAGATGGGAAAAAGTACTATCACAATTGTTAAATTAGGGTCTCAAGAGCTCTGTATTAATGAGGTCGCCTTGGATGCCGCGAGACTGAAAGAGGGAGATGTGATTTCTTATGGAGAAGCAGTCTATCAGTTTTCATTGGCATCTCCTACAATTATAGCTCCAGAGAAGAAATCACTTCGAAGTACGAGTTCAATTGATATGGTCAATACTGTCGCATCACTTGTTGATGGGGTATTGCAGCAAAATAATGTGGCACATACTATGCCAAAACTTCTTTCTCTTGCATGTGATTTTATTAGCGCTGATCACGGAACATTGTTTATAGATGGTGAAGGCGATACAAATCAATTTAACTATCCAGAGGATAGCACACATTCTATTAGTTCGTCGGCGATACAAAAAGCACAAGAATCGGGGAAATCAATAGTATGGAGCTTGGATTCTACTATGGATGAAAGTGACCTCTCGCAGTCGATTGTCACTCATGGGCTCACCAGTATTTTAGTAAGTCCTTTTGTTGTTCAAGATAAGCTCAATGGCTATCTCTATGTTCAGCGTGAGGCTCGTAAGGAATCTTTTACTGATAATGACGTAACACTTTTCGATACTTTTACTCGAATGGTGGTGACCTTATTGACTGAGCTTTTTGTTAAAAATGAACAACAAGAGACCATAGAACAGCTTAAGGGAATTGAGCGTAAAGGTGATATCATTTTCGCTTCCGATGTAATGAAACGAGTTGTGTCCATGGCGGAGAAAGTTGCAAGTAAACCGGTGCCGGTCCTCATAAATGGAGAGACTGGAACGGGTAAAGAAGTGCTCGCTCGTTTTATTCATGAAAATTCTCAGATGAAAGACCAAAAGTTTATTGCGGTCAATTGTGGCGCAATTCCACCAAATCTTATTGAATCAGAATTGTTTGGCCATGTCAAAGGTTCGTTTACAGGAGCAATTGAAGATAAAAAGGGCATATTTGAGGAATGTAATGGAGGTACGCTCTTTTTAGATGAGATTGGTGAACTTGATCTCAATGTTCAGGTTACGCTTCTTCGAGTATTACAAGAGAAAAAGGTGAGCCCTGTTGGGTCATCAAAAGAGGTTCCTGTCTCATTTCGACTCCTTTCTGCAACCCATGTCGATCTAGAAAATGCCATATCTGAAAAACGATTTAGAGAAGATCTCTATTTTAGAATTAATGTTATGCAGCTTACACTTCCGCCTTTGAGAGATAGGGGTCAAGATATTTTGCTCATTGCCCAGCATCTTATAGAAAAGTATCAGATAGAGTATGCTATGGAGGGGGTGCGGTTTAGCAAAAATGGTGAAAAGTCACTCCTGAAGCATCGTTGGGCTGGAAATGTTCGTGAATTGCAAAATAGAGTACAAAAAGCTCTTATTCAATGTGATGGTAGCACTATTCAAGAAGAAGATCTTGGATTAACCATTGCTGAGCGTCATGAAAGAATGACTCTTAAAGAGGCGCGTGAGAGTGCTGAACGTCAGGTTGTTGAGTCGGCTCTTAAGGAGGCAAAAGGAAATTTAACCTTGGCAGGGACAATTTTAGGGGTCGATCGTAAAGTTCTCAGAGATGTCATGGGGCGTTTGGAGCTTGAAAAATCTCAATTTAAAGATTAATAGCGTTGTTTTTCGGAACTTTTACTCCCGCTGGGAGGATCTGTTCCGTTTTTAAGTATAAGAACCCTTTAAATTAGCCAAAATTCATCGATTATTTTTGGCATCTAATTTGCAATACAGAGTATTAAGAAACGAAATGACTAAATATGAGGCATATCATGAAAAAGCAATTTTTACTCACAATAACTGCATTAGCACTTCTCGGAACGCCACTTTTTGCACAAGATGAAGTGACAGATGAAGTCTCTTCACCTGCAACTGAAGAGAGAACAGAAAAAACAGACCAGCTTAAAGAGCGTGGTGAAAAAATTCGTGAGCAACTTCGTGAAAAACTTGAAAGCATGACTGAAGAAGATAAAGAAGCACTGAAAGCGAAACTTGAAGAGCGTCGTGCAATGCGTCAAGAGCAAAAAGCTGAAAGAAAAGAGCTTCATGCCGAGAATAAAGAAGAGCGTAAAGCACTTAAAGGTGAAATTAAAGCCAAATTGGAAGAGCTCCGTGAATCAGGTGCAGAAAAAGCTGAAATTAAAGAGGCGCTAAAAGAGTTCAAAGAAGAGCGTAAAGATCTCATTAAAGAGAATCACAAAGAGCGTAAAGATCTTTATAAAGAGAATAAACAAGAAAGAAAAGAGTTCCGTAAAGGTGCTACTGAAGAGAAAAAAGAGGAAATCAAAACAAAGCTTGAAGGTCTTAAAGAGAAGCGTGAGATGACTGATGAGCAGAAAGAAGAGCTTAAATCAAAAATTGAAGGTCTCAAAGAGAAACGTGAGATGACTGATGAGCAGAAAGAAGAGCTTAAATCAAAAATTGAAGGCCTCAAAGAGAAACGTGAGATGACCGATGAGCAGAAAGAAGAGCTCAAAGCAAAATATGAAGACCTCAAAGAGAAACGCGAGATGACCGATGAGCAAAAAGAAGAGCTCAAAGCAAAATATGAAGGCCTCAAAGAGAAACGTGAGATGACTGACGAGCAAAAAGAGGAGCTTAAAGCTAAGTATCAAGAGCGCAAACAAAAAAGAGAGCGCCCTGTTACTGAAGAATAAGTAAGAATCCCTAGGAAAAAACAAAACTCTGTAGCGCATTGCGTTGCAGGGTTTTTCTATAATTGTACAATGATGAGATATATGCAACCATTCGTTTTACTTCTTTTAATCTATAGCTCTACATGGGCTCTCACCTATGATCCAGTTCAGTATCTTTTTGATAAAGCAGATGAAGAAGAGGTTGCCGGTAATTTTGCTGAAACTATTCTTTTGTTAGAGCAGATTGTTGGATCAGCTTCTGAACAAGAGGCTATCTGTATTGCACGAGAAAAGTTACAGAATTACTACGAACTTTTTGAGCTTTCTGATGACCTTAAGGTAAATAGTCGAGCACTTGAAGGGTGTGCAGAACTCCTTGTATTAGAACAACCATTGAATGATGAAGAATATTCTCCAGAAGAGTCACTGCTACTATTGGATATCACCGCAAGTGCTGTGGGCAAAAATAGTGTCTACAGTAATGATAGCTTCTCAGTTGGTTCAGATGGTACTGACACTATTTATAAAGAACAGTGGAATACAGCCCATGCCGAAATAGACCAAGCATACTCTTTAGCGGTTGATATGGACTATCTTATGTTTGGGAGTGGAGCAGAGTATGATTTTGGACTCTCTCTGAGTGCCGATTTTGATCAAGGTCATAGCGATACTACAACTGGTGTAAGCTTGATGATTATGCCACGCTACTCTATTACCTATAATGGATTTGAGGTTATGCCAAGTGGTGGTTTTGAGTATAGCAATAGTGATGCAATTTATAGTGATAATTATAACTACTTTTTTGACCTCTCTTTTGGCTATCGCTATAAGAAACTCGGCTGGTTCACTCCAGGTATATTTGTTCAAGGGGAATACAATAAGTACCAAGAAGAGCAAGGGGCTCGCATTTATTCACGACTTTCATTTCGCGGGAGTAAGTGGTCAATTAGTGTGACACCAGGGGTTCTCTATCACTCTAATCAACAGTCCAATATTGATGAATCTACTGATAGTACTTCTCAGTCTGTTGAATACTATCCTGATCAGAGAACACTCTACTCTACTGTATCATTCCGTTGGTATTTGAGTGATTCATTTAAATTCAGAACGTATAGTGGGATATATATCAACAGTAATTTAGGGGCCGATCAATTGTATGAGGAGAATGTAGTGGAAGGTCTAAAGTTAACGCATGAGAGTTCACACGAACAAGGATATACAAAACTCTTTTCTAACATATATTTTAGTTGGATTTTTAATGAACACCACACTCTTACTCTTTTTGGTAAGTATTCAACAACTTCGGTATTAGAATATAGTCCAGTAGGATATGATGACATTGATGAAGAATTTAATGCTTATGTTGAGAATAGGTATTTATCCTTTATTTCAAGGAGCCAGTCCATGGTGAAACTTGGGATTGAATATGTCTGGTCCTATTAAGTCTATTATAATAGAGTAAGTATCGTTTAGTTTTTGATACAATTGAAAGGGCTATAGTGACGTATTAAAGTGACGTATTAAAAAATTCCTGAAGAATAACTGCCGCTGCTGCACTATCAATTTTACCCTTCTGATTTTTCTTCTTCTTCTTCGAATAGTGTTTCGTTTTCTCTTGAGCAATCACGGTACTATACGCTTCATTCTGTTTGTAAATAGGGTATGATTTTGAGAGAGACTCTTTAAGCTTCTCGATAAAGGCATCAACCTTAACAGTTTTGTCGGTAAACTTACCATCTGTCCGTTCAGGGTATCCAATGACAATAGCTTCTAAGCGTTCTTCGGTTATAAAAGCGTCAATGGCTTCGAATATGTTCGAAACGCGCTGTGTATCGAGAGTGTCGCGGGGGAATGCAATGGTCATCTCTTTATAGCCTACTGCAAGGCCGATGCGCCGTTCTCCAAAATCTATTCCAAGGTATCGTTCTTCCATAAGCTCTAAAATATTAAGTGGTTAGTACTATCGCACGGTTAGCTGGGGAATACTATCCCAAGTGAACAGAAAACGGATGGATTCTGCTGGGAGTTCTCGATTAGAAAAAATAAGAGTAGTATCAATGGTGTGAGGGGAGAGTGTGTCAAAAACATGCAAAGAGAGATTGAATGAGGGACCGGTAAATTCCGTTGTAGCAACCCAGGATATACTGTCAGAAGGAATGGTGTCTTTAAGAAGTATGAGAGGTGCAGTTGTTGAGTCGAGTGGGATAATACTTAATCCCGAAACAGAATACGGAGAACCATTGAACAGCTGAATGCGTGCCTTCGACTCATTGAGATAGTGCATAACACATTGCATAAGCGAAAGGGAAAGAATAAAAAGAGCAATTATTTTTTTCATACGCTATTGGCTCTCAGTTGTCGTTTGTGTCATTTCACTGTGGTCAATTGCACGAGGTGCAACAGGGCCGTTAATTGATGATAGGTGAAAGACGATTTCAAAGGCAAATCGTTGAGTTGCCCCCATAAAGGAACGGTACTCTTTAGGGTGGTTGTAGGCAAGGCGTGCAAAAAGAATGGTGAGCTCGCCGCCTAGTTGTAGATTTTCATTTGAATCAAGAAATGATGACAACTCAGCTTTTAAAAAACGTCCCTTGTCAAAATACCAAGTGAGAAGCCCCGATGAAAACCAAGGATCGTTGTGCGATGCGCTTAGTGTTGCATAAAGCTTGTTATCATAAAGGTGTTGGTCTAGAGAGTAGAGAAATGAAGGGGTGCCTTGATTTTCATATGAAAAGGAGAGGTCGGGTAGGTATTGGTGAAAGCCGGTACCACGAAAGGGACGTTGGTGAAGTTGGATTTCGACATGGCACTGCTCAATAGAAGTACGGTAGGCACAGGTTGCATAAGCGCCCCGATAGTGAACACTAGAATACCCGAGAAATCGACTCGGATGATGTTTGGTAAGGGTCTGAGACTTCTCGACATTGTTTTGGTAGACTGCACCACTGTTAAAAAGAAAGTGTTGTTTGCTTCGTGTATAGATAAAACCAAACATATGACTTGAATAAGCTTCGGTATGATTTTCATATTCAGAGTAGATTAAAAAATCTTTTTTAGACCACCCTCTGCGTGCATAGAGATAGTTAAAACCCATATGCCACGAACGTTTTTTTATGGTATCAAGTGCTGCAGCTCCGATCTGTTGTTTAAATGGATATCCATTTATTTCACCATAGGGAGTTGAGAGAGGAATTGATTGTGCGCTCGGAGTAATGTAGTGATCGACAAAGAAATAATGTGCCGCTTCAGGAGGTAATCCACTGTTTAATTCTACCAATTGTTCTCTTAATAGGTCATTGGGATTTAAATCTTCCACGGTCACCGCAAATACTAAAAGCGGTTGTAGGAAGATTCCAAGGATACAAATATGGAGAATTTTTAGTGTTTGCTGTCTCATATAGGCTTTAAAGTAGCAATTATGGTTTAATTAAGGTCAATTGCTATCTATTGGAGATCATTTTAACTAAATTTGGGCGAAATATATAGAATATCAGGTTGAGATGAGTACTACAGAATTAAGAAATATCGCAATTATTGCACACGTTGACCACGGGAAGACGACACTCGTAGATGGACTCCTTAAACAAGGGGGCGCATACCGAGATCACGAAGAGACCGAGGAACGTGCACTTGATAGTGATGATATCGAAAAAGAGCGTGGTATAACCATCTTATCTGCTCAAGCATCTATTAACTTTAAAGGTACACGAATCAATATCGTAGATACCCCTGGTCACGCCGACTTTGGTGGTCAGGTAGAGCGTGTACTTGGTACTGTAGATGGAGTTCTCCTTATTGTTGATGCGTGGGATGGCCCAATGGCTCAAACTCGCTTTGTAACAAAAAAAGCACTTGCTCGTGGCCTCAAGCCTATTGTAGTGATCAATAAAATCGACCGTGATGGATGTGATCCTCAAGGTGCACTGGATAAAGTGTTTGACCTCTTTTGCGATCTTGATGCAAATGAAGAACAACTGAACTTCCCATACATGTTTGCTTGTGGTCGTGCAGGTACATGTCGTAAAGAGATGCCCGATTCAGATAGTGACCTTG
Source organism: Fibrobacterales bacterium (assembly GCA_051532055.1). Taxonomy (GTDB): domain Bacteria; phylum Fibrobacterota; class Fibrobacteria; order Fibrobacterales; family JAOPTW01; genus JAOPTW01. Next base: position 89,586 of record JAOPTX010000004.1, read on the forward strand.
TGCCGCTCTTGGACATGATCCTCGCAGAAGTTGAACCACCACATGGTGATCTCGAAGCCGACCCTATCTTACAAATTAGTTCTCTCCAATACTCTGATTTTCTTGGTCGTTTGGCTGTAGGTCGTCTTGAGACAGGATCTCTTAAAGTGGGCCAGACTCTTAATCAGTCACACCCTGATGGGACGTTTAAAAAGATTCGACTCCAAAAGATTATGCGCTACGAAGGTATTGAGCTTACAGAAGTACCGATGGCACAGTTTGGAGATATTGTATCTCTCGCAGGTGTTTCAGAATTTGATATTGGTGATACCCTCTCTCATGTAGATCGTCCAAAAGCGTACGAACGCATTGCGATTGATCCTCCTACACTTTCAATGAACTTTAGTATTAATGACTCACCACTTTGTGGTCAGTTTGGTGGTAAATTCTTAACAGGTAATCACCTTGAAGCTCGTCTTATGCGTGCTCAGATGGCTGACCCCGCTCTTAAAGTTGAAAAAAGTCCTCTCCCTGGTACCTTCATTGTAGCGGGACGTGGTGTACTTCACCTCACAATTCTTATTGAAAATATGCGCCGTGAACTTTATGAGTTTTCAGTTGGAGCACCGAAAGTAATTTTCCATAAAGAAGAAGGCAAAACTCTCGAGCCAATAGAAACATTTAGCGTTGAAGTTCCAAGTGAATTTAGTGGATCAATTATTGATGAACTGGGTAAACGTAAAGGTGAAATGCTTGATATGCATCACGAAGGTGATTCGGTTCATGTAGAGTATGCAATTCCATCACGCGCACTTATTGGTGTTCGTCCGATTCTTCTCTCTCTCTCAAAAGGGTATGCAATTAGCCAATCTATTTTTAGAGGCTATGAACCATATAAAGGTGAAATTCAGTCGCGTAAAAATGGTGTTCTTATTGCTAAAGAAGCTGGTGATACTACTGCATATGCACTATGGAAACTTGAAGACCGTGGTGTGATGATTCTTCCTCCGGGAACAGAAGTATATCCTGGGATGATTATCGGTGAGCATAACAAAGATACTGATATCATTGTGAATTGTACTAAGGGAAAACAGCAGACTAATATTCGCTCTTCAGGAGCCGATGATGCAACGACTGTTTCTCCATACAAAAAAATGTCTCTCGAAGAGTGTGTAACATTTATCAATCCTGATGAAGTGGTAGAGATCACTCCAGAAGCCCTTCGTATCCGTAAACTCTATTTAGATGAAAATAAGAGAAAGCAGATAGCGAAACAGGGTGGCGAAATAGAATAACCATTTGGTATGTATCATCGAGTAGTACTACTTGGTGATACATATATAATGTGTAAGAGAGTTCATATGGCTAATTCAGATCTTAATTCAGCATACGCCGATCACTCTCGACGATTCGAGAACAATACGTATGTCTATCCTGTTATCTCTCGCAGAGCAGGGGGGATATCTATTGGGGTTAACCTCAATATCAACAAAAAATGCAACTACAGTTGTGTCTATTGTCAGGTGGATCGAAACGAGGCAGACAAACAACCGCAGTTTTCTTTCGAAACACTCTACAATGAGTTGATTCAAATAATTCAGGAATATCGTTCAGGTGAATTGGCCAATTTTGAGGCTTTTAAAAATGTACCTGAGGATAAAAAAACTCTCAAAGATATCTCTATCTCTGGTGACGGCGAAGCAACGACTCGACCAGAATTTTTAGAAGTATGTAAAATGCTTGCTGAAATTCAAAAAACCAATGTAGATCTTAATATTAAGTTGGTACTCATAACGAATGCAACAATGCTGACTCGAGAGTCTGTAAAAGAGGGCATTGGTCATTTAACTGCTGTTAATGGTGAGCTTTGGACCAAACTTGATGCAGGCACCCAAGAGTGGTTCGATATCGTTGATCGATCATCATTTTCACTTGATACTGTTGTTAAAACTATTGCAGATACAGCGCGCACTATACCCATACAGGTACAGACTATGATCTGTTCGGTAAAGGGGGATTCCTTTGATGATTCCGAGACTGATGCCTATATTGCACAGTTACATAAAATAGTGCAGAGTGGTGCAAAGAATGTAAAGGGTATTCAGCTCTATTCAGTAGCACGACAGACAACAGAAGAGTATTGTTCAGGTATCGATCATGCACACTTAATTACTCTACAAGCTACATTACAAACAGCTTTTCCAACGCTCCCTATTTCAGTATATTAGATTGTTATTGGAATATTTTGAGTTATTGCTGTTTAGGTACTCTAATACAACTTTTTTCTCGACTTGACCATATACCTGTAATATGTACATTTACTACAGCATTTGAGTGATCTTAAGGTACAATACATGACAATGGTAAACCATAATGGTTTTTTAGCAAATATATCTCTCGATTTCGTTCTTTTTGGCGTTAAAGATGGTGAGTTACATGTTCTCTGTATTCAGCGGGTGGAATCGACCGATAAACGCTATTGGGCAATACCAGGTGGGTATGTTCTCCCTAATGAAGATATGGATAGTGCTGCAAATAGAGTACTTGAAGAACTCACTGGGGTGAATGGAGTCTACCTCGAGCAATATCATGCTTTTGGCGAGGCAGGCCGAGTTGAAGACGACAGAGTCATTACTATTGCCCACTTTGCGTTAATAAATCCTGAACACTTTGATTTGAAGAAAGGCCGAGTGGTTGAGGAAATTAAATGGCACAAGGTGAAACGGGTACCCAAAATGGTCTTTGACCATAAGGATATCGTTAAAAAAGCGCTTGAGACTCTTAAGCATAAGGTTAATCATGTACCTATAGGCTTTGAGTTGCTCTCCAAAAAATTCACCCTTACTGAGCTCCATACGATGTATGAAGCCATACTCGACAAAAAACTCGATAAACGAAATTTTCTCAAAAAAATTCTTAAAATGGATTTCCTCGTTGATTTAGGCGAGAAGCAGCAAGGAGTTGCGCATAGGGCGGCAGCACTCTATAGTTTTGATATTAAAAAGTATAGAGCTCTCGTTAAAAATGGCTTTGTGTTTGATATTTAACCCCTGATCTAGCATCACAATTAAATAGATACTATCGTGAAGGTACTATATATGAAAGCGCAACTAAAAAAAGTTGGGCTTTTTTTGTGCACACTTTTGAAACACTTCCCTTCTAATTTGTGTAAAATAAGATATCGCTCAAAAAGTGCATACCCCTTTTAAGGTATATTATAATGGAATAATACACACACATGTGGTACTATAAAGCCACGATATACATATTTGGGGGCAATTATGTTTAAAATTACTCTTTTTCTTTTGGAACTAATACTACTTGTTTCATGCACTGATCAATTTGGAAATCACGACCTCGATTTGGACAAAGATCCTGAAGTGATCATTTATGAAAATAGTATAGAGAAATGTCAAGACAACAGAGACAATGATGGGGATGGCTTAATTGACTGTAATGACCCCAGTTGTTTAGTTGTTGAAGGCGCATGCCGATTTGAGAATTCATTAGTTATGTGTCAGGATTCTATAGATAACGATGAAGATGGGTACTTTGATTGTAACGATAAAGATTGTTATGACAATGGGTTTTGTGGTGAAGTTACTTTGGAGCTCTGTACTGACATGAGTGATAACGACGGAGATTCCTTGGTTGATTGTGACGACCCTCAATGTTTTGGGGTCAATCCTGATTGTGGTGAGTATGAGGCAACGCCAGCTCTTTGTGTGGACGGTGTTGATAATGACCGTGATGGAGCGATAGATTGCGCAGATAGTCAATGTCAAGTGCTTAAAGTGTGTAATGCCCAAGAGAACACTATAGACCTTTGTATTGATGGCGTTGATAATGACACCGATGGTCTTATTGATTGTGATGACTCAGATTGTGAGCCATTAAATGTTTGTAGCAATATTGAGAATAATACCCTTATGTGTTCTGATGAAATTGATAACGATGGCGATAAGCTGATCGATTGTCTGGATAATAGTTGTGGTGAGCTCGAAATATGTAGCATGTACGAGAATACCTCTGCAAAATGTGCTGATGGAATCGATAATGATGGCGACGGGGATACTGATTGTGATGATATTACTGATTGCTCTGGGTTTCCAGTTTGTAAGCCCCTCATGGAAAATACCTATCAATTGTGTGTTGATGGAATTGATAACGATGGAAACAATAAAATTGATTGTGCGGATGAAGAATGTTCAAAGCTTGAAGTATGTAATCCGTCTGAGAATACAACTGAGTTGTGTATCGATACAAAGGATAATGATGGGGATGATCTCGCAGATTGTGATGATCTAGACTGTCAATCATTATTGGTGTGTAATGAAATTGAGAATAACGATGTACTTTGTAGTGATGGTATTGATAATGATGGCGATAAGCTTATTGATTGTGATGATAATAGTTGTGGCGAATTAACCCTCTGTGCAGCCTTTGAAAACACCGCTTCGAAATGTTCAGATGGCATTGATAATGATGTAAATGGTTTTGTCGATTGTCTGGATACTCTCAACTGTAGCGGATTTGATGTCTGTAAATTAAAGGCGGAGAATACATTTGATAAATGTGATGATGGTGTTGATAATGATGGTGACGGTTTGATTGACTGCGCTGATGATGAATGTGCCAATATTGATGTCTGTATGCTCAAGGAAAGTACAGTCGAACAATGTTCCGATGGAATAGATAATGATAAGGATACCGATACTGATTGTGAAGATAAGGGGTGTGAGGGATTTGCGGTCTGTATGCAGTATTTTGTTGTAAACGATAGCATGCTTATTTTATATAAAGATACCTATAACTCCGATAGTGTTGCCTTTGCTACCGATGCCCCCCATAGTGGTGCATGGGCGAAAACGGGCTCAAATGTAACGGGGTCAACTTTAGATGGTGGCTTTGCTATGAGTGTTTCAATGGGCGCTGGATACGGTGAAGGGTTTGATATACCTTCAGGAAATAGTCGGGATTTTACGTATTGGATAGATGGGGTGATATCATTTGATGTGAAATCAACTTCTGCGAGTTTAGAGTATTGGGCATACTATGTTGCCCCGAGTGGTACTGCTCGGGCGTGGAACTCTGATATTAGTGTGTATGGCTACAAAAAATCCGGCGAGTGGGAAACGATACAGATACCTATGGGTGATATCTTTGCAGAAGGTCACGCTGAAGAAATAATGACGCTCTTTATACTTGCAGGTTCAGGGTATCAACTTGATAACGTCTATCTTGGGCATAAAAAAGATAGATGGTGTATCGATCTTACCGGTGATGAAAAGTTGTGTGAATTGGTTGAATAGGGGTAGAAAATCCCCCAAATCAAAATAAATATACGCATAAAGAAAGGCTCANNAAGTGAGCCTTTCTTTATGCGTTGTTAATGGTAATATCTATTTAGTTGTAACAAGCATCAAGGGTACAGGATGATTTGGTCTCTTTCCACCAGAGATGTCCATCAACCATTCCATCTTTATCTATAGTAAATCCTTGTTGATATTGACCAGTTTCATCTGTAAAGGTGATTGAATAAAAAAGGACTCTTGGTTTTGTTCCGGCATTGATGCGTGCAGACTCTTTCGCATAGGTAAATTCAGGGTCTGAGTATGAAGACCATATATCAAAATTCATGTAGAACTGAGGATGAAATCCTTCGGGGACTTCGATATCTTCTCGAACTGCATCAAGACTTTTATTAATGGTTGTACCTCTATTTTCAAAGCACCAAGTATTGCCATATTCACAGTCATTGACGAATGTAATAGAAACCTTAGAGTGCTTAATTGTGTCATTACAGATTTGGCAGTTGTATTTTTTAATGTCATCAAAGCCCACTTCAAAAAAATTAAATTCACCACTGTAATTAGTTAATATTTCATTTTTATTGTAATCGGGTTTGATTTCTTGAAGGCACGTGACTTGTTCATACTCACTACAGGTAGTTTCTCCTTGACTTGAGTTAGAAGATTGCTCGAGGGCATCTGATGAGCTACTTATTGCTTCATTGTTTGATGAATCCAGGTCAGAAGAGGAATCATTATTTGATAAATTTTCTTCAGAAGAGGAGTCATCACTGCTACTTACAGGTACGTTACTTGACGAGCTAGAACTAGCATTTGATGGGTTTGTAGAAGACTCAGTATTATTTGATGATTGTATTGCTTCTGATGATGAACTTTCTGCGGTATCGAGCGATAGATTTTCTGATGTGTTTGAGCTTAGGTCATCATTGTTTATACTTGACAGCTCTTTATCGCATGAAATAATTATGGCACCTGCCAAGACAAATGCCAAAATACTATGTATGGTTAAATTCATAATGATCTCTTTGTTATTGTATGTGTCCCAGTTACAATAATATAAATAAATGCAATTAGTAATGCAATAATGAGGTTCTAGGCTTAAGTTGTGGGTGTATAGGATTGCAGAGTTAGAATAAATTATTGCTTATTTTTAGCAAAAATAATGTCTACAATAGTATCGTACTTTTTTGACCTATAGAGAATATATGGCTTGATGGTGTACTGACGGCTTTTTCTTGTGCTATATATTTGTCAACATTGGATTGTTTTTTTGTGATTATGAGATACTTATGTAATTTATTATTTACAAAGATACAGGTCTTAGGTTTACATGTTTTAAGGTAAAAAATAGTGTCGGGTGATCAATCGCGCCCAATAATGTTATGTGTTGGGTGAGGAACAAGTTCAGTTTAGGGTAGTAAAAAAGCTACTGAATTTGTTCAGTAGCTTTTTAGAGGGGTAATGCTTTTTATGTTACTCTAATCAAAGCAGACATCTATTACACAGGTAGCTTGTTCGGGCCTCCAATAAAAGAGGCCATCTGTGGTGTCAGTGTTGAGGGTTGTAAATGGCATGGTATAGGTGCCATCGTCATTTGAAAAAGTGACACGAACAAGTCTAACACGCGCCGCTTCACCTGCTAAGGCCTTTTTCATTATTTGGTTTCTTGAATTTGAATCGACTCTCCCACTCAAGGCATCCCAAAATTTGAAAGATATTTGCCCTACATTTGTTAGCCCTTCTAATTCAAGGGGGAGTTCTGTGACTTCAACTTTTAGTAATGTTTCATCGGTATTGTTGCTATTATCCATTGCATACTGAAGGACCGCTTTAGTTAACTTAAGGGTGTCAGAACATATTGAGCATTTCCGGGCATGGTAATCAAGTGAATTTTCAAAATAGTGAAAGTTTTCATTATAATTTTCTTCAATAGTATTGCGGGTATAATAAGGTGATATCTCTTGTAGGCAGGATTTCTTTTTGATAGTTTCGCATGCAGCTAAGGCTGCAACGGGGTCAAAAGCCGCTTTTGAAGACGAGGAAGAGGTAGAGGAACTTACAGGCGATGACGTGTCTATGATGGCATCACTTGATGGTGTGCTGCTATCAGATTGCCCGGTCTCACTACTTGTATTGTCACCCTCACTACTTGATACATCAATGATAGAACTACTTTGTGGGTCATCTGTAGTGCTGCTCGAAACCGTTGAGGAGAGATCAATATTTGCAGCTGAGGATGAAGAATTCGCTGTCTCAGATGAAATGGGTTGACTCATTGAAGATGTGTCAGTAATACCTGGAGAGGATGATGGGGGAGATACAAGTGGTGTGTCTTTTGCGCAGGATAGAATAAAGGCACATGCGAAGAATAAGGGTAAGGATCTAATTGTATTGAGTTTCATATTATTCTCTCAGGTTGTGTGGTACACTACTTTAATTTGGGTTTATGGCAAAAAAAATGTTTCTTTCATAATATCACATCAATATCGCATCAAGGGCAAAGTGTCAGCTGGGGTGAATCCGTGTGACACTTTACTTAAATAACGTTAATCAAAGCATTCTGGCATAAGGCACGTTACCGCAGTTTCTGCCCAGTAAAATAAGCCATCAGTGGTGTCTGGCAAGATAGAAATGACTTGAATGTATTCATCATCATCAGTAGAAAAGGTGACGGATCTCAGATCTATTCTTGGTACAGTGCCTGCGTTAATAAACTCCATTGTCTTCTCGTATGTTAATTGATTGTCAGAGAATTCTCCCCATAGGTCAAAAGTGAGAGAAAAGACCGGTGCGGCATTTTCTGTTGGTACATCAACAAAGCTTACTATGTCTTCAATATTTGCCTCAATATCCCTAGCATTATTATCACAATACTCCCCATGACAATCTCGAACATAAGTTAAAACTGCTTTGGTGTGTCTAACTGTATCACTACATAATTGACATTTAATTGTTTCAAAAGATGTAAAGCTGTCTTCAAAGAAGTGTATCTCACCAGTGTAGTTTTCTTCCATTGAATTTTGGTTATAATTACCTAAAATGTATTGAAAACATGTTTTCTCAGTATATTGGATACAGTTCCCATCGTCATCTTTTATGGCTTTTGTGACCTTTTTAGATGAAGACGATACGATGTCAGGCGCTGAAGAAGATATGATGTCAGGTACTGAAGATGATTCAGCTGACTCCCCCTCATTTGAACTTACAGATGAATTTGCAGACTCGAAAGATGAATCAGTCAATTCTATGTCAGAACTGGCTTGAGATGATGTTTCGACCTCTGATAGTGAGGATTTTGATGTGTCGTCTGAAGAGGTCACTGATGTAGTGGAGCTTGAGCCCTTTTCAGGCGGGGTTATTGTTTTGTCATCCCCAAATAAGCATCCCGATAGGAGAAAGAGTCCGGTTATAGCGGTTGCCATAGTTATTTGTCTACGCTTCATATGTGCCTCACTTAAGTTCATTCTTCAAATTAAGGTTAAAAATATCTACCTAGGGTTACTAGGTAGATATTTTTTTAATTGTTTGGTTAATTATTCTACAATACAAGGAATTGTAATTGCAATAATTGCTTGTGATCCAGATTCTTGACGTTCTGCAATGAAGAAGTCAAGTTTGATATCGTCACCTTTCCCGAGGTTGAGTCTGTCGAGTTCTACATCCAGTGTAAAGTGATCTTCAACAGGAGTGTGTACACCACCAATATCTAGAACAAGGTTATCATTGATATATACAAATACATCATCATCTCCAGAGAAGCTAAAGAATTGTCCTAACTGCCCATCATAGGTGAAGTTCCACTGTAAGTGACCGGCAAAGTTGTAGTTGAGCCCGCCATCACCTTCCATGGCAGTTGCACCATCTAAAGGGAAGAAGTCAGTATCAGTAAACAGATAGGTTGCAGTGCCGGATTTAGCAAAGGGAAGTTCTACATCAGTTGTAGAGACGGCATAGTCCTCTGACCACCATTTGCCAATATTCTTATTATTAAAGAGGTTCTTCTTGAATACAGGTCTGCCATCAACAAGTTTATCGGTTACCATTCCTTGTCTGAGTAAATCTGCACCACCACCAACACCAAAATCAGTACCTTTATCGTGATCATAAATAGTCATAGTGAATTTTTCAAAACGGTCAAGTACAATTTCTTCTCCATCGCACTCTGCAAGAACGCCTGCACCGCCACCACCAGCGCCTACACCATCACCATTGCCGCCGCCTGTGCCGCCACCCGTACCTGCAGAGCCGCCTCCGGCAGGTCCTTGAGAAGGGGCTTCGTATGGACACACATCTTCGAATTGCTTACAATTGGTATCATCACAGTCAGTTTTGCCATCGTCATCATTATCCAGGCCATCCTCACACATTGCTGGACTGAGTTCGCCACAATTAGTTCCAGGTATTGACCAGCAATCTACATCTTCACAGTCTGATACGCCATCTAAGTCATTATCAACCCCGTCGGTACAAGTGGCTAAGCTGTTTTCGGCGCAAATATCAAATGCACGACAGTCAGAGTCTGCGCAATCAGCACCACCGTCGAGGTCATTATCAATGCCATCTATGCAATATTTCAATTTACTCTCTGCGCAAAAGTCAAAGAGGCGACATTCATCATCTTCACAGTCAATTAAACCATCGTTGTCATTATCAAGGCCATCGGCACAGATATCAAATTTAGACTCTGAACATTCTGCAAATACAATACACTGGTCGTCATCACAGTCTTCAAGACCGTCGACATCATTGTCAATACCATCTGTACAGAGAGCAACAGTGTTTTCAGCGCAAAAGTCATGGAATGCACAGCCATCGTCCGCACAGTCAGTAAAGCCGTCGTCATCATTGTCGATGCCATCTTTACACGTTGCAGGGTCAGCTTCATTACAAAAATCAAAGAGCTCACATTCGTTATCTTCACAGTCAATCATGGTATCACCATCATTGTCTACGCCGTCAAGGCATGTTTCAGGTTCGTTTTCTGCAACGTTACAGATTACAAATACTTTACAGTCGCTATCAGCGCAGTCATTGTCGCCATCACCATCATTGTCAGCTTGGTCAGTACAGAGGGTGTAGGTGTTTTCAACATCTTCTTCACAGCTTGGAAAGACTTCACATTTTGTGTCCTCACAGTCAGTGTACCCATCTTCGTCGTTATCAACTCCATCTTTACACTGTGCATCAGTGTCTTCGGTTGGTTCTTGACAGAAAACAAAGTCGAGACAACCTTGGTCATCACAGTCAATTTTTCCATTTTCATCATTGTCGACTTCATCTTGACATTTGTCTTGAGTATTTTCGCCACCATCTTGACACTCGGCTTGGAATTCACAAAACTTATCACTACAATCTGTTTTACCGTTGTTGTCATTATCGACACCATCAGTACAGCTGAGCTCAACAAGACAGCCTGCTTTTCCTAAGCAGTCCATGTCTTCGCAATCTTTTTTGCCGTCGCCATCATTGTCAATTTTATCGGAGCATGCTGCTTGAGTTGATTCAAGAGATTTTGGTTCGACTTCAGCGTCTGAGGGGAGCTCCATATCGAAATAATCTTTATTATCGGATAGGCATCCGATAAGTGTAAAGATGCCCATAATGGCGAGCATCATCGTAAGTGTTTTTGGTATTCTTATCATAGGGGGGTATCCTTTAATGATTTGGTAAAAACCACTGTTTTCTATTGTTTAGTTAAATTATACTCAAAAAAGGTTCATAGCAAATTGTAAATTGTATGTTTACACGAATTGAGACGATAATTTGGAGGTCGGTGTCCATATTACATTTTTAATTTCCTAAATACAATGGTTGGGCTGCTTTAAAGATACCTTAAAAAGGTTTGTTTTATCGACAAAAAAGTGATATACTGGCCATGATTCCGCTCACAATTTGTGAGGACATGCGAGTTCGCTTGGTGTAAAATGTACTTTTTTGATCAAAAAATCGATAATGAACGAAATAAGCTCGTAAATAATATTTTTATTATTGCATCCATAATATTTGTCTTCATTTTGGCGGCGTCATTAGGGCGTATTCCTGATATTGGATGGCAGCCAGCAATGGGGGTTCATATTGGACTTATTGCTGTTGTTTGGGGGGTTACCTTTTTTAGAAATAGTGTGAGCCTTTCGTTTAAGATATTTACTTCCTTTATTTTGATATCTATAGCCGGAGTCAATTCGCTATTCACCTTTGGGGTGGTGTCTGATGTTTCAATGATATTTATTGTCTTGATTATTATTGCGTCAGCATTTAATAAAATTGTACTCAGTTGGGTGTTTCTGGGTGTAGCTGTGGCACTCTACTTTGGGCTTGGGTATTGTGTGAGTTCAGGTATGTATGTCTTTTCGGTAGATAGTAGTGTTTATAGCTATAGTTTGTCTACATGGATATCGTCTGGAACGTCTCTTCTTATATGGGGAATTATTGCGTTACTCATTATTCGTACTATGAATGATGTGATTTATAAGCATCTTCTTGTGGTTAATGAGCAGAAGAGTGAGCTTGAGAAGCTTAATGCAACTAAAAACAAGATTTTTGCTGTTATTGGGCATGATATGAAGCGACCCTTTAATAGCCTTTTAGGTGTAATGCAGCTTTTTCATAACGGAAAAGGTTCAATGAGTGATGAGAAGAAAGAAGCGCTTCTTGAGAAAATTTTCAAGGATACTCAAAGTGTCTACGGGCTTCTGGATAATCTACTGATTTGGGCGCGCTCTGAGTTAGGTGAGGTCCATTCAAATAAAGAGAATATTAGGGTTCAGCGGTTAGTCGCTCATGCTATAGCGCCTTATTTGACAATTGCAGAGAAAAAAGGGGTCGTGATACAGCATTTTTTGCTTGATGAAACCGTTCTTTCTATAGATGAGCCTACAATTCGGATAGTATTGAGTAATTTGGTCAATAATGCCATTAAGTTTACTCCGGTAGATGGTGCTATTAAGGTTTCTTGTCATGAAGTAGAGAAAGGGGTTGAGCTTCGTGTCGCTGACACTGGAGTTGGGATGGATTCTGACTATATTGAGAAACTCTTTGATCAAGAGACTCACACCTCAACTCGAGGGACTGAAAATGAAAAGGGAGTCGGGATTGGTTTGGGGATATGTTATGATCTCGTAGAGAAATTAGGGGGTTCGCTCTCGGTCACAAGTGAACTTGGAGAAGGGAGTGTGTTCTCTATATTGTTACCGGGTTCCCTTGAAAAAGAGTATTGGGGGCGTAAATATGGCTGATTTCTCTAGTGTTGTAGAAAGGGGTGAGGAAGCGCTTGTCGATCGGTTACTCAAGGTGTTTTTGTGGGTTGCTTGTTTTGCCGTCACTGCTTCAATAGTGCGGGCATTTGAGATTGGGTGGAAAAACATTATGGTGTTTCACCTCTGTGTAGTTGTTGTAATGATTTTTGCGGTTGCAGGGAGGGCGCGGTTAGTAAAAAAGGTTAAGATTTATATAATGCTTGGTTTGACTTTTGTAAGTGGAGTGTTGGGTTTGTTTTCCTTTGGGTTGGTTGGCGGTGGGGTGATGTTATTGTTTACCTCAATGACTCTCGCTATGGCATTTGGGAGAAAAACTATAGCTCTGTGGGCCATGGTAGGAGGCGGGCTTTCAATTGTAGGGATTGGGCTGCTTGCGATTACTGGAAGGCATGCATTTTCAGTCAATGTAGATAGATATCACACTGAAATTACTTCATGGTTGGTAATTGCTGCTTCTTTTCTTTTTTTTGGATATATGGTTTCACGAGTGATTAGGAATGTGAATGGAAACTTAATTCAAGCTTTAGGGCAGGTTGAAAAGCAGAGGGCTGAGTTGGATGAGTCTAATTCGTTAAAAAATAAATTATTTTCTGTTATAGCTCATGATTTGCAGCGCCCTTTTAGTGGACTTGTGGGAATTATGGGGATTTTAAGTGAAAATGATTCTGCATATACTGTTTCAGAAAAGAAAGAGCTGTTTGTTCAGATTCATAGGGATTCCAAGAATGTCTATTCTCTTTTAGAAAATTTATTGATCTGGGCGCAGTCTCAGCAAGATAACAGAGTGCTTGAGAAAGAGGTAGTGGGGGTTGATGAGGTGGTGACTGAAAGTTTTGCACCCTATAGGCAAATTGCAGCTGAAAAAGGGGTGACAGTGCATATTGAGTCCTGTGGCTATCAATCTATATATGTTAATAAGGCAAGCATAAAGATTGTGCTCAGTAATTTGATTAATAATGCATTAAAATTTACTCCACAAGGTGGATTGGTGACTTTGAGTTGTTTTGGTTCAGGGGCTGAGGTAGATGTTTCAATAGCGGATACGGGTGTTGGGTTAAAGGCTAGTGCTATAACCAGTATACTTTCAGGGACTGCTTTTTTTTCAACACAGGGTACGGGGAATGAGTCGGGGTCGGGTATAGGGCTTCGTCTTTGCAGAGAATTGCTCGATAAAAATGGGGGAGCTCTTGCGATTAGCTCGGTGCTCAATGAAGGGAGCACCTTTGTAATAACCCTGCCGAAGCTAGCGTTAACTGAAACGAAAAAGTTGATTAACTCCTAATTTTGCTACATTGTGGTGATCTGTTTGCTATTCAGTTTGGAATATGAGTCATCGATATACATTAGAATCGTGGTTACCTATCACGCAAAAAGAGGTTAAAGCTCGAGATTGGGAGTCGCTTGACGTTATCTTAATTTCTGGTGATGCGTATGTAGATCACCCCTCGTTTGGTGCGGCGGTAATAGGTCGGCTACTCGAAAGTCAGGGCTATACTGTAGGGATTATTCCTCAGCCAAACTGGCAGGATGACCTTCGGGATTTTAAAAAAATGGGACGACCCAATCTATTCTTTGGTGTAACAGCAGGTTGCATGGACTCAATGGTAAACCATTATACGGCGCATAAACGAAAGCGTTCAAATGATGCTTATACACCAGGTGGGGAAGCGGGTTTTAGACCTGACTATGCGGCTGCGACTTATTCACAAATATTAAAAAAACTATATCCGGATGTCCCTGTAATTCTTGGGGGGATAGAGGCGTCTTTAAGGCGAGTTACTCATTATGATTATTGGTCAGACTCTCTCAAGCCTACTATTTTAAAAGAATCGGGGGCTGATCTTCTCTCTTATGGTATGGGTGAAAATGCAATTTTAGAAATTTCTCGCTTGCTTAAAAAAGGGGTTCCTTTTGATTCTCTCACTACCATACCGCAAACGGCTGTGCTGGTAGATAAAGATGCGGGGCTACCGAAAAATAAACGATGGGACGATGTTGAGCTCGCATCACATGCTGAGTGTCTTGAAAATAAAAAAAGTTATGCGGCAAATTTTAAAATTGTTGAGAAAGAATCGAATAAACAGCAAGCGCGTCGCATTATACAAGAGGTTGATTCCTCGTTTTTGTTGATTAACCCTCCGTATAAAACTATGAATGAAAAAGAGATTGATCGTTCATTTGATCTTCCATATACTCGCTTGCCGCATCCAAAATACCGTAAACGAGGTGCAATTCCTGCCTTTGAGATGATCAAGCATTCAATCAATATGCATAGAGGGTGTTTTGGGGGGTGTAGCTTCTGTACTATTTCTGCCCATCAAGGTAAGATGATTGCAAGTCGATCAGAAAAATCAATTATGAAAGAGGTTGATGCGGTTACAGAAATGGAAGACTTCAAGGGGTATGTCTCGGATCTTGGTGGTCCCAGTGCTAATATGTATAAGATGAAAGGTATTAAGCAGGATATCTGTGATACCTGTGCAAAGCCTTCGTGTGTGTTTCCCAAAATATGTAGTAATCTCGATATTGATCATAATCCATTGGTAGATCTTTATGGGAAGGTAAGGGAGCATCCAGATATTAAAAAAGCCTTTGTGACAAGTGGAATTCGGTATGACTTGTTTGTTACTGACAATAAAGGGGTTGATGTTCAAAAAGGGTTAAGTAAGTATATGGAGGATGTGATAACGCATCATGTTTCTGGGAGGCTTAAAGTTGCCCCTGAACACACATCTGATGATGTGTTGACTCTTATGAGAAAACCAAGTTTCGAACTTTTTAAAAAGTTTAGCAAAAAATTTGATACTATTTGTGATAAGGCGGGATTGAATCAACAGCTTATCCCTTATTTCATTTCGAGTCACCCTGGATCACAGTTGTTGGATATGGCTGATCTTGCGCTGAAGACAAAAGAGCTTGGATATAAATTGGAGCAAGTTCAGGACTTTACTCCGACTCCTATGACTGTTGCGACGGTAATTTATTACTCAGGGTATCACCCTTATACCTTGGAGCCGGTCTATAGGGCGGTATCGTCGAATGAGAAAAAAGATCAAAAGCGTTTTTTCTTTTGGTATAAGAGAGAAGAGCGTAAGTGGATTCAGCGGAGTCTTGAAAAATTAGGACAAAAGAAACTATTGAATAAATTACTTTCTCGGTAATAGATTAGGCCTAGAGGCTTTGCGTACAGATACAGATAAAGCAGGGCTCCTCCTGCTTTATCTGTATCTATGCTTATCAACGATTTAGAGGGCTTATTCTGTTAGTATGCACCTGACTGACCCTTCGTAGGTTTTGCCGAGTCCTAGTTGATTTACGCCTGTAGGGTTTCGGTCAATTTTTATTACCATGGCTTTCGTGGGGTCTTTGTTTGTTGCAGTCCACATATAAGCAGTAACATTTAATTCTATTGAGCTGCTCGTAGTTTGCGTGCCAGCAGGGAGTGCAGCAAATCCAAATAGATTAGTACCACGTTCATTGCCCCATGTTGTAGAGGTTGATTTTAGACTTGCTGTGACAATGTTATCACTTGTGGTGTCCCTAAAATAATTAGAAGCATAGTGTTCGAGAGTCTCATATTCTATGGCCGTAGGGAGGTGCCAGCCTTCAGGGCAGACGCCATTTCTGTTATCTGTTGTGCTATAGTTTTCAGTAAGGTATTGAGAAGTGAGTTCCATCGCTTCAGTCCATGTATAGAGTCTACCATAGGTGTTGCAGTTTGTTTGGGTTGATCGGTCTGCCGAATCATAGCAGTGCCCTGTGCTAAATGTTTTTTCATGGAGGTCGTTGTGGCCTGAGTAATTTAAGTTTTCAGCCATCCAGGTTTGAGAGCCGATTTTAATCCACTCATAGGTGGTATTGTCTCGATTGTCGGTAAAGGCTCCGGAAAGTGATGAGAGGTCACTAAAGCCTGCATTGACAATATCTATATATGAGGCTCCACTTCTCATAATATTATAGGGGAGGGCCTCTGCCTCTAGTAAATAATCGAGAGAAATAGTTTCTAAATCGTATGTGATATTCAGGATGCTCCATCCATTGTTTTCTTTAATAAAGTGTATTCCTGTTTCGACATCTAAATATGTGTCGCCTTCTGAGCCCTCTTCAAAAAGAGGTTGGTCGATGCCTGAGAGAAAGTTTGTACCATTTGTTCCGTTAGTTCCATTTATACCTTTGGTACCTTGTGTACCATTGATTCCCTGTGTGCCATGGTAAAGAGTGTCACGAGGTCCTTCGCCGCACTCTATAACAAAGCCGAGCTCCAGTCGTTCAACTATGGTGCAGGGTATTCCTTGTGTACCCATGGTGCCTTCTTGGCCTTGCGCTCCTTGAGTGCCGTGAAAGAGGGTATCTGATGAGCCAGTAGTGCAGCTTATGACTACTCCCTCAGCGAATTCTTCAGATACGATGCAAGAGTGACCGTCTGCTCCGTTTGCTCCATCTCTACCATGGGTAAGGGTGTCAATTGTTACCCCGCCACAACGTATTATGATGCCATTGGTAGTTTCGACACCCGTGCATGCAGTGCCATCTTCGCCATCGATTCCGTTAGAGCCGTCGAGGCCTTGTGGTCCTGTGGAGCCTTGTTCGCCCATAATGCCTTCGCTACCTGAAAGGGTAAATGGTGTCCATTTATTTACAAGGCAGCCCTGAAGAGTTTCAGTTTCAAAAATATAATAGACTGCACCTTCAAAAGTACTGTCGCAAAGCGGAAGTTCCTGTGGGGTTTGTATAACTTTGGCGACAAGTGGTATGGTCGGAGGGGGAGGGGTTTGCTGGAGGTTTGCTGGGTTTTCACTTGCTGGTGTTTGAGATGAGTTGTTGGACTCAAGAGGGTTGCAGGCTGAAATGGTAAAAGTAATCACAAGGGCGGTGAGCAAATAGACTTTTTTGTGGGTCATACTGTATCTCCGTGGTTTAGGATCAAATGAAAAGTACTTATGTAAAAAAAGAATAAACATTTCTCGCAGAATATGGAAGTTAAAATCTTGAAAAATATCAAAAAAAATAAAATACCACCATTTTGACCCTGATAATGAACTTATTGTAAATAAATAAGGCTTATTGTTTACGGTTAGTTCATTATTTGGGGTGTTTGTCTTTACGTTATTGCGTAGGGGCTTGGGCGTTGCAAGCTTGCCATTGATTGTAGTATGAGAAAAACAAATAATGTATCAAGTATTTATTTGATAACTCATAAAGTGGATAGCACTAACTAATATGTTCAATATTTCATTTGGTAAGTAGTTTTAGTGAAAAATCGTATCAATCAATTTTTAGATTAGTAAAAAAGCAGTGAATTTATTTTAAAGTCAGATATGGAAAAACGTTTTTACAATAAAAAGCTTATATTTGATTGGTGTTATTGACAACTGTTTATGGCAATTATTGAGTTCGTAGTTTAGATGGGGCTTTAACAAGCTACGAAAAGTCTTTCTAACAAGATGTTTTAGGGTATAATGCACACAGAACCAACAGAAAAATTAAAGAAACAAAACTCTCCTTCTAATGAAGTTGAATGTGCGGTTGCATGTTTTGAACCGATTTCGCTTTCAGATATGGATAGAGTGTCTCTTTTGAAAAGAACTGATTCAAAATTTATCTTACATATTTCTGATCTTTGTGAAGTACTTGCGCTGGTAGAATCATATTATCAGGTTCTTGAAATCGATTCTAATAGAATTATGACCTACGACTCGCTTTATTTTGATACTGTAGATCATCTCTTTTACAATGAACATCACAATGGGAAAGTAAAACGAGTCAAGATAAGAATGCGTGAGTATGTAGAATCGAATCGGTGCTATCTTGAAATTAAAGAAAAAGATCATCAAGGAAATACTCACAAGACTCGGACTAAAATTTCAACAATTGAAAAATCTCTTTCTGATGAGTCGACTCAGTTTATCAATAAAGTACTGAAGCGGGATTATGCTCTAATCCCATCACTTCGAACAGGCTTTAAAAGGTTTACGCTCGTTAACAAATGTGATCAAGAACGGGTGACAATAGATTTACAATTAAAGTATAGTGCAGGGTCAAATGCCATCGATATTGAATCTGAGCCTTATAAGGGTTTGGTGATTGTAGAGGTGAAACAAGAGCGGTTTGACCGAGAGTCCCCAATTGTTAAAGCGTTGAGGACCAAGCGTATTCATAAATACAGTCTAAGTAAGTACTGTATAGGTATGATTGTACACTATAAAAATCTCAAATACAATAGCTTCAAAGAGAAGGTATTGAAAATCAAAAAAGTAGGAGTTGCGTAGATGGAATTTTTAGATATTCCTTTTTTGGATGATGATGTATACAAAATGATGTTTCGTTTTGTTATTAATATGTTTTTTCTTACCATAGTAATATGGAAGCAGTATTATCAACATAGCAAACGAAGAGATTACCTATTCACTTATTATATGATAAGTATAATAGTGTTCTTTCTTTGTTTTACTCTGAAGAAGTATGAATTAGATATAGGGATGGCGCTTGGCCTCTTTGCAATATTTGGTATTATACGGTATCGTACAGATCCAATAGATATTAAAGAAATGACCTATCTATTTGTTGTTATTGGTGTTTCGGTAATGAACTCATTAGCAAATAAAAAAATGAGTTATGCTGAAATTTTCCTCAGTAATACGATGATTGTTGTCGCTATTTCGTTTCTTGAAAACCTTAAAATGGTTAAGGTTGACCTTCATAAAGAGGTTGTGTATGAGAAAATTGAAAACATAAAGCCAGAGAATTATGCGGCTCTCAAAGCAGATCTTCAAGAGCGTCTTGGAGTTACGATTAATAGAGTGACTGTTACCGATGTTAACTTTATGAGAGATACTGCACGTCTCATGGTCTACTTTGATGAGGACCAATCTGTAGATTTTAAAGAGCAAGGATAGTATTGTCAGTGGTGGGCTCGTTTAATTTTAGTACAGGTATTGTTGTTGTTTTACTGAGCCTCAGTATGTTGTGGGCTGATAGTGACGTGGTGTCTGCAATTTCGATAGGTGCTAAAGGTGGGGTGACTAAAAAGAGTGACCTCACTGCGAGTATTGATATTCGTTTTAAAGATAATTCTCAGTCCCTCGATCAGTTTTTTTGTGAAGCTGGAGCGGGATATGACTTGTTTAATTGGCTTACTTTCGGGATGTCTGGCCGCTTTATATTTGAAAATGATAATTCAGGCGTGAAGCAGGGCTATGAATCAATCCTTAAATATTCAATGATTGTTGGCGCAAAGTATGGCTCTAAAAGAGTCAAGTTGAAGCATCGATTGAAAATTCAAAATAAAATTAATCTTACACATAGTGATGAAGAGTATTATCAATTCCTTCGATTAAAGAATAGTATCAGCTATAGTTTTAAAAAAATTGCTATTAAACCAAGTGTCGGTTTTGAATTATTCTACCCATATTATATGGGGGCAACTATTGATGAGTATCGGCTTTCAGCAAGTATTGAATATCGTGTGAAAAAGGTTGGAGATATAGAGCTTGGCTATCAATTTCAACAAGAAATCCAGCAATCAAAACCTGACAGAGGCCACATGATATCTCTGAGCTTTATTTATTCTTTTCGGTTGTATCGGAAAAAAAATGAGAAGGATATTAGTGTGTATGCTCAATAAAATACGGTCTTTAAGTTTGGGTTTATTTATCGTTTTCTTTGGGTGTGATATAGTGCCTGCACCTGCTCCAGAAAAAGAAATTACAGACCCGTCGCAGTTACAAGATTATCTTTTTAGTCAAGAGGAAATTCGTACCTTTAACTTGTTTATCGATACTCTTGCGTTGAATGCACTTGATGCGAGTATTGATAGTGAAGAGTATGTTGTAGGAGCACTTGAGTTTGAGGGGGTTCGGTATGAGCCTGTTGGTGTTCGGTATAACGGAGGCGCGTGTAAAAATGAAGATCTGTATGAACGATGTGGAAAATACTCCTTAAAAGTTAAAATTAATTGGGATGGTTCGCGATACAGTCGACTACGAGGCGTTAAAAAGCTTAGGTTTCATTCGATGAACAAAGATGAAACCCAGCTTCACGAGCGATTGGGGTACTACTTTTTTAGAGAGATGGGGGTTCCAGCGCCACGCTCCACCCATGCTAAAATTGTGCTCAATGGTGAATATGTAGGATTATTTGCCCTTACAGAGCAGATAGATGATACCTTCTTAGAACATCGTTTTGCTCGAGATGATGGTAATCTCTATAGTGAAATTTGGCCATTAACCTATGATACCATGGCTCAAAATGCAGTGGAATTTTTGGATTATACGGTGATTAAAGAAGATGGGATCGGTAATGCAGGAGCATATGCTATTGAAACCTTTGCGAAGGCCTTTGTAGATGAAAATGATTTAGGGGAGTTGAAAGATCGAACGAGTGAAATGTTTGATATGGAGGCTATTTCTGCTTATTTGGTGGTGAGTCGTACTATTAAAGCCGATGCGGGGGCCCTCTTTTGGGAGTATAAGCCCGATTATGATGTGAGCGGTGTTATGTTGTCTGATCCAGTAAAAAATAGTGATTATTTTTGGTATCAGGAGGCGGTTAATAGACCGATGACACTGATTCCTTGGGCGGTGGATAAGGCTTTTACAAATTTAAATTATCAAAATATTGATGGTGACAATTACATCTTTACCGATTTATTTGATTCGAACTATGATTGTAGTGAAGAAAAATATAGTTCCCGGTCTTTAGAACATCGTCCTGCACAGTGCGATAAGCTTATTGGGAGTTGGTTGCTCTTTGATGACCTTTATAAGAGTACTTTTCAACACATTCTTGATGGTCCACTTAGGGAGGCGGATAGCCTCATTGATTTTTGGGTAGATCAGATGAAAGAGCCAACTGAAGCGGCTGATTCTTTAGGGAATCTCGATAGATTGAAAACGGAGAAGTGGCTTGAAGCAGTGGATCAGCTCAAAGACGACCTAGAAAATGCGCGAGCGTATGCTTTAGAGCGCGCTAAAAAATAATATTTCTATTCATAACTTAAAGAATCAAGGCTTTTGTAGTACTCTGTAAAACGGAGAAACGAGTTAAGTGTTTTTCTTGTTGAGCGAAGGCCTCGATGTTTGAAGTTTTCTCTATCCCACTCTTTTTGAGGGCAGGCTATCGATTGAAGGTTGTTGTCGAAGCAAAGGTACCATCGGTTGTTGTGGTGTTTAATTGCCCCTTTTTTTAGGCGAGGGTTGTTTTTATGCCACCACTGGAGTGACTTGCGGGATGCATCAGTTTTTTCTGTAGGAAGAGAGAGAGAATTGTGGAGCATGAAGCTTGTCTCTAAATAGAGTTCGGGTGTTTCGAGCCTCTCGTCATGGAGGCAGGTTCCATATTTTTCAAAATTATGCTGTAGTGTCTTTAGGCTTGGTGTCATGCAAAGATACCCATTAAGAATACTTTGCGCGATTTTGGGTTGATCTCCCTCACAATAGCTAGGTTCGAAGTTGCCTTGTTGTGGTCCTCGGGGAATAAATCCATCAAGAATATAGCCAAATGATTGGCCCCTACCACATTGAAGGAAGTCAGGTTGACCGGGACGTTTTTTAATTCCTGGAGCTTTACAGTTGTTTGGTGACCAAGAGTATTGGAGTACGTAGTATTCTGAGGGGTGTTTTTCTGGTGTAGTTTTAGATACTTCTTTGTTGTATCTGAAGTAATAATCCCGTCTACTACTACAGTTTTCACGAGAAAAGGAGCTGTGTAAGCCTGCAATGATGATTATGAGCGTAGTCCATTGTATCATGTGTTGCCAGTGTATGGGTGTATGCATGTAATGGTACTATTAATTTTTCTAGAAAAGTTGAAAAAAGTGACCGAGGTTAGTCAACAAACACAAACAGCTGTTAATTATCTGTTGAAAGGGCTTCGAATTCCTGGATAAGAAATTGAATGTCAGGTGTGATAGTGGAGGGGTCTTGTTTATCAAGTGCACGCTTAATAAGTATTTGGTACTCTGAATACTTTTGCTGAAAGAGTTTGGTGCGGTAAGGAAGAATATTAAGGGAGTTGATTGCTTGAGTGAGAGCAAGTGAAAGTGGAGCTGTTTGATTTTCAATTATAGCGTAAAAGCTTTTTTCGTATAGATCAATAAGTGCCATTTTTACACTGGCGTCTCTATCATTCATCAAATAGGCTTTTTCACATATTGATACAGCTTGATCAATAGAGTCACTTGCTAAATAGCTTTGTGCAAGATTGACCATAATGAGGCTTTTTTGAGGGATATTTGAGTGCAGTAGAAGTTGTTTGTGTAATGATAGTATTTCTTGCTGATTAAGATTTTTAGTAGTGTCATTCAAAGTCACTTTGCCTTTGAGTGCTCCGATGAGACCTGCTAGAGCCCCAGTATTATAAGGAGAAATAGTGAGTACTTCTCTAAAGTAGCGTTCGGATGTAGAAAAATCTGAACGGGAAAGATGGACAAGACCAAGGTTAATTCCAGTGGAAAGTCGCTTTTTATTGAGTCTCCATGCCTTTGCTTGATAATAGATGCCTTTGTCGATTTGTGTATGATGGTTTGTTAGAAGCCAGCCTAAGCCTGATAATGATATAACATGATTGGGAGAACGGTTAAGGCTGCGTTTAAAGGCTTTAATAGACTCAGGGTAATTTTTTAGGTGATAATAGCAAAGCCCAAGGAGTGCATTGATATCTGGATCGTCCCTATCGTGTTGAAGGTGCGCCTTTAATGTGCGGACGGCATCGGGATAGCGCTCAAACCAAATGAGAATTTTTGCGCATTCAGTAATAAGGTCAATGTGTTTTTTATTGAATACAATCGCTTTTCTAATATAGATAATTGTTGAATCAATGGATGCGGTATGTGCATGCAAGAATGATTGTAATAGTGCCGCCGTTCTATTGATCGGGTCTTTTGTATTGATTTTAGAAAGAAGAACTTGAGATTTTTTGAGGGAGTGTATTGGTGTAGCGCCAAGTGGGCCGGCTAGAAGTTTATTAACAATAAGTAATGACTCTCCATAATCTATCGGGTCTTTAAAGTGTTTTTCTCTAAGGATAGGAATCGTGGGTTTATTTAGTTGGGGAGGGTAGGCATAGAGGGGGATAGAGAGGTTTGAATGAGCATTTGGTAATTGGTAATAGGGGATTGAGTCGGGGTGTGCAAAAAGTGTTGATGTTAATAGGATCAACACAATAAGTATTGTTGGTGAGGAGCTCGTGGGATAATTTGGGGGGTAATATGTGGTCAAGCGAATAATTCTGCGTATGGGGTGGAGATGGTTAAAAGTATACAATATTGAGTAAGTCTACAGCAGATAAAGGTAGATAATCATCGATAAAGAGTAATAAAAGTTAAAAAACTCAATATTTTGATGATAGGTAAGTGGAATACTGTACTTTTAATGGGAGGAGAGTGTGCAGTGTATGGCTATGTAAACAAAAATAAACGAACCTTGAAGAGGCAATTTGTTACTTTTAAGCTGATTTGGTTGTGGCACTGGGGAAATGCATTGTTTGCCACAATACTCTTAATCAAAAGGGACACGATGCGCTTTATTTCCGTTGTAAGTATGTTTTATTTGTTGCTATTTGTCGTTACATTTTCACAAGGCTGTGGGGGGGCGTCGGTTGAGTCAGAAGATTTGAGTTCTTCATCTGTTGTCGAAGTTAAGCCTGTGACAGTTGAAGAGGTGGACTATTTGGAAGGACTTTTAAATAAAATTCGACTCCAACTTCAAGATACCTATGTAGATACGACAACGCGATTTCAAACGTATTATTTACTTACGCAGGCGGTTGGCAGCTTGGAAGATTTCAATGAGCGCTTAGTGTTCGAGCTTGATACTGCTGAAAATGATCTGTACAGGGATACTCTTGAGTTGCGTGTTCTTAAAGTGGATAGTTTACACGAGTTTTATTTCCCGATGATGCCATAGAAAACAGTGTATTGAAACTCATTCTCGGTTTATATGTTGGTTAGTTAATATCGGTGCCACTCACCCAAACATGAAGTGTGGTGATGTGTATTGAGAAATACGCACAATGTCTCGTCATTTGACTTTGTGTATGAACTAGTTGGTATAGTCTAAGATGAGGGGAACAAAAAAAGGGGGCATGCGTAACGCATGCCCCCTTTTTTGTATTAGAGATACTAACTATTCGTTGATAGTAACGTCAGCGTAAGTGATGCCTTTCATTGTAATTTCTTCAATGTAAATTTCAATATCTTTTGGTTTTGCAACGCCAGCTTTTGCGTCACAAGAGAATTGAGTAACAGTTGCTAGAAAATCTGCAAGCGGTTCATCTGCAACGTCAGAATAGAGCTCACCAATAAGTTCAGTTGTTTTAAATGTGAATTCTTCATAGTCATCACCAAGATCGATGCGACCGTTAAATGTTCCCCATGTTCTTACAGGTTTTTCAGTATTAAACCCACAAGTAAGAGTTCCAGTTCCTTTTGCAAGAATGGTGATTTCAGTCAATCCAGAAAGATCTAAAGACATACCATCTGTACCATCACCAATGAGATTCACACCGATAGTAGCTTGACGGCCTTCTTCAGCTTCAATTTTACCAGAGGCATGAAGGAAGGCGTGAAGTGCACCCTCTTCAATAAGTGAAGAAAATACTGTGTCGATGATTTCACCTTCAGAATCTTGTATAGTACTTATTTCATCGTCTGCTGCTGGTGTTTCTTCGTCAGCATATACAAACCAGTATCCGCCAGTTGTAAGAGTGGTGAGGCCACCTTCTTTGCCAACTTTTTTTGCGAATACTAATTGACCAGTAGTTGTTTCGAAATCTTCGAATATAATCCCGTCTGTAGTATTGGTTTCTTCTTTTGAAGAAGATGAAACTACTACGTCTTCTTTCTCAGATGATGATGAATCAGGTTCATCATCTTTTTCAGATGATGATTCTTTGTCATCTTCTTTTGTTGTAGAAGAATCTTCGTCTTTTGTTGTAGAAGAATCTTCGTCTTTTTTTGCATCAGAAGAATCTTCATCTTTTTTGTCTTCAGCTTTTGCTTCAGAAGAATCATCTTCTTCTGTTGAAGAAGCGTCTGCTACTGATTCGGTCATTGAAGACTCTTGTTGTGATGACTCACTACTTTCTGGAGCTGTTGTCTCTTCGCCAAGGCATCCAACAAAAAAAGTTAGGCCAAGGAGTATGAGAGTAGACTTGAATAATTTCATGGTTGCTTCCTGTTGATTTATTGTCAACACAATATACCTATAACTTTAATGACTTCAAAGTTAAATTTTGGGTTACAGTGGTATTTATGAGGTTATTTCTGGACATGGTTGTCCGTGACAGGAATTGCCTGACTGATGTATTTTACTTAATATAGCTTAATATATGTCTACGTATATTTTTTAAAAAAGACCTACTATGAGTAGGTCTTTGTCTTTTTGATCTATATATTGGTGATTTTGGTTATTTCCAGCTGATATCAGAGTATTTGAGACCGGCGAATTCGATTGAATCAATGATGAGTTCAGCGTCTTTTGCTTCATCTCCGCCCGGAAGGGAGCACGCGAATTTAGTCATTGTATCCATATAATCTCTTATGTCTTCATCTGCAAGTTCTGAGTACTGAGAGCCCAAGAAGCTCATAATGCTATACGTTTCTTCTTTGAATTCATCGGTGAGGTCGAGTATTATTTCAAATGCTCCCCAGCCTTCTGGTTGTCCTGAAGTAGCAAATGAGCAGTTGACTGATCCAGTGCCTTTGGCGGTGATGATAACATCGGTGAGGCCGGTCATATCAATTGGTTCACCTTCTTCTCTGAGGTTGACGCCCACAGCCGCAAAACGTCCATCGTCATCAGAAATTTTTGCAGAGGTGTGGAGGAGTACGTGAAGTGCACCGTCTTTCAATAAAGTTGGGAAATTTGTCTCATCAACTATTTCTCCATCAGAGTTGTGTACATAGCTCATTTCGTCTTCGTCTTCTTCTTCATCATAGAATACGTACCAGTATCCGCCGGCATCTAATGTTGAAACTCCATATTGTTTAGCTACTGTCGGTGCGAGCACGTTTTGTGCAATGGCGCCTTCGAAATCATCGAGGATTGCGGCATCATCATTAGGTGTGAAGGTTTCTTCTTCACTTGAAGATACTGTTTCCTCTTCAGATGAAGATGCGTCGTCTGATGAGACTTCAGTTGATGAAACGGATGAGGTGGTTTCTTCACTGCTTGAATCTGGGTCTTCCTCATCGCTGCTCATGGTGTCTTGGCTTGAATTATCAGGGGTTTCTGAAGAAGAATCTTGAGGTTCTTCCGAAGAGTTATCCTCAGTGGATGATGCTGCATCAGAGTTACCTTGAGATGAGCTTTCTTGGTCTTTGTTGCTTGAGTTTTCTGAAATTGGGTCTTCACCGAGGCATCCTACGAAGAGCATGAACGATAAAAGACTCATAAGTGATATGAGTTTTTTCATGGTTTGTTTCCTATTTGTGTGTATGTAATGTGTAGGGTTAATATACCTATTGAGTAAAGTGAATTAAAGTAAAGATTTTGAGTAGTGGCGGGAAGGTTGTAGGAAGGAGTTGCTTTGTCAGGTGCTTTTGAGGTGGGGAGATTTCGAAATGGCTTGAGATTGCTGTTTTCAAGTAAAATGAAGCTATTACTGTATGGTGACAGTTGAGATTGATGGCTTTTATTCTTTATTTTTGTTGAATATCTACTCATTGAAAAAATTCTTACTTAAAGTAAGTGGTCCTTTTGTATAGTCGAATTTGATAGATTTTTATAGGTGGATTTTATTTCTAGAGAATTGTCAAGGAAAGCGACTCATTAGTGTAAGCTCATTTATGGGTCTAATATTTATAACTGCCATTAAGCATTATAAATTAAGTACGAAGGGGAAGGTTTGAGATGTATCAGAGAAATAAGTTGCCCGCACTTTGGGTATATATGCTCCGATTGACGAACCATGGAAGATGTGATCAGCCATGACCAGTGATCTAGATGGAGGCTTGTCAGAAATTACATTTGATTTTCCTAAACCCTACAGGAGAGCCTGTAGGGTTTAGGAAAATAAGTATTAGCTAAAAAGGAAATTAACTCGTTCAATAGCTTTCACAAATACATCAATCTCTTCTGTAGTGTTATAAAATGAGAATGACGCTCTATTTGTAGCGGGCACTCCGAAGCGATCCATAACGGGTTGGGCACAGTGGTGCCCTGCACGGATACAGATGGCCTCTTCATCAAATATCATAGCGGCATCATGGGGATGCGCGGACTTCAAGATAAATGATATAAGAGATGCTTTCTCTTTTGCAGTTCCGATAATTCTGAGTCCCTCAATTTGAGAGAGTTTTTCAGTTGCGTATTCGAGGAGTTCATGCTCATAGGCTGCAATAGCATCAAGACCAATTTCTTGGAGGTATTCAATAGCTTTTCCAAGTCCCAATACTTCTGCAACAGCAGGGGTCCCCGCTTCAAACCGGTGTGGGGGAGTGGTGTAGGTGCTTTTTTCAAAAGTAACGGTATCTATCATTTCGCCCCCACCTTGATAGGGGGGCATTGCTGCGAGGAGTTCATATTTGCCGTACAGTATGCCAATTCCCGTAGGGCCATACATTTTGTGACCTGAAAAAGAGAAAAAGTCACAATCAAGGGCTTGTACGTCAATTGCTTCATGAGCAATACTTTGAGCACCATCAATAGAAACGATAGCACCTACTTCATGAGCAAGATCGATAATTTCTTTAATAGGATTAATGGTACCGGTTGAATTTGCTATGTGGGTAACGGAGACTATTTTTGTTTTGGGGCTGAGGAGTTTTTTATACTCATCCATAATGAGTTCAGCATCATCATTACAAGGGATGATTTTTAGAATAGCACCCTTGTCCTGTGCTATGAGTTGCCAAGGGACAATATTCGCGTGGTGTTCAAGGGCGGAAATGATAATCTCATCACCCTCGTTAAGGTTTGCCTTTCCCCAAGATGCTGCAATGAGATTGAGTGACTCAGTGGTGCCCCGAGTGTATACAATCTCTTCAGGACGGTATGCATTGATAAAGTCTGCAACTTTTTTTCGTGTCTGTTCAAAACCTTGAGTCGTGTTCTCACTTAAGCGATATACGCCACGACCAACGCTAGAATAGTTATTGGACCAGAAGTCAGTTAGGCAATCAATGACTGACTGAGGTTTCTGAGTCGTAGCAGTGTTGTCGAGAAAGACCAGTGGCTTATCGCCATAGGTCTTTTTAAGAATGGGGAAATCATTGCGAATTTTTTCTACATCGAGAGTCATAACCATGTGCAACCTGTTTAGTGTTGAAGTCGGGTTTCGAGTTTTACTTTCATCTGTTCTATGTAGTCAGATGAAAACACCTTTTTCATTTCTCCAAGGTAAAATGAGTGTGTCAGAACTTCACGTGCTTGTTCTTCGCTAATACCTCGTGAAGTGAGGTAGAAAATATCTTCTTCCTCGAGAGAACCACAAGTTGAGCCGTGAGTACAGGATACATCATCTGCGAAAATTTTGAGATTTGGTTTTGTTGAAGCGCGTGCATCATCAGAAAGCAGCAGAGTCTTAATAAGCTGATCTGAATCAGTTTGTTGTGCACCTTTATCTACGTTAACTGTTCCATCTATTGAACAACGAGCTCTATCCATTAACACATTGTAGAATCTCTGAGTTGAGTTACAATGAGGGGCATGGTGATGAATGTTTAAGTAGTTATGTGTTTGAAGGTCATTATTCAAAACAGAGATGGCACTGATCTCGGTGTCAGCATCTTCACCATCAAGGTGGGCTTCAATGTTGTTGCGCAACATAGCAGAACCAAAATCATTCGAGAATGTTTTAAAATGTGATTTTGCTGCCTGACGAATATTTAATTTACAGAAATCAAAGGTGTTCTCTTGGCCTTCATGAAAGCGTGCTGCTTCAATAGCGGCTCCTTCACCGATTTCAAAATCTATAATCGTATTTGAACTTAAGCAGGTGCTATTCTTAATCTTAATAATGAAGTTAGCAACCGACCCTTCTTCACATTTTATAATGAGTCGATTAAAAAATACTGCGTTATTTGAACCATCTTGGTTTACGGAATTAATATTGAGGATAATTGGTTTGTCAACCAATGTATCTTTTGGAATATTAAAGCAGAGTATATTTTGAGAAAATCCATAATTCATTAGAGCAAAAGGGTCAGTTTCATCTATAAGATTGGATGCGAGAATATTAAGGTACTCTCCCTCTGAGTCATGTAAATTAATAGCACTTACTGAATCAGGAATTTTTGATTCAGTAAGTATCGCATTGTCACAAATTGCAGTGAATGAGCTTGTATTTATTTTTTTGGTATCGATGTAGGTAAAAGACTCATGTTTTTTACCGGGAAGACCAATTTCAGCAAAACGACTCATTGCAGAATCACTGATTTCTTTATGTTTTGAAAGACCAATATTTGTCCAGAGTTGTTCTTGTATATCGAGAATTTCTTGGACTGCTGGTGAAATTTCTGTTGTTGTCATAATGATATCCTATTTTACCAACCAGTCGTAACCTTGTTTTTCGAGTTCTAAGGCAAGCTCAGGGCCGCCAGATTTGATAATGGCACCTTCACTTTGCACGTGAACAAAGTCGGGCTTGACGTAATCAAGAAGGCGCTGATAGTGAGTTATGAGAAGGACGCCACGATTTTCATTCATTGCTGCATTGATACCATTGGCAACAATACGAAGGGCGTCGATATCAAGACCAGAATCAGTTTCATCGAGAATAGCGTATTTTGGTTGAAGAATAGCGAGTTGAAGAATTTCATTTCTCTTTTTCTCACCGCCTGAAAACCCATCATTAAGACCGCGTTCACGATATTTATCTGTCATTTCGAGAACGTCCATCTCTTTTTTGAGAAGTGTCTCAAAATCTTCATCACTGATGGCGTCTTTACCCTCGTATGAACGCTTTGCATTAAGTGCCATTTTTAAGAAGTCTGCATTATTCACGCCTGGTACTTCAACAGGGTATTGAAACCCCATAAAAACACCTTTATTTGCTCTATCCGCTACATCATTTTCAAGAATACTTTCACCATCAATAGTGATGTCGCCAGCTGTTACTTCATAGGCGTGGTGGCCAGCAACAACTTTTGAAAGAGTACTTTTCCCAGAGCCATTAGGCCCCATAATTGCATGTATTTCACCGGGTTTAATGGTAAGAGAGATCCCTTTTAAAATTTCTTGGCCTTCAACTACAGAGCAGTGTATGTCTTTTATCTCTAACATTATTTAATCCTTTTATCCGACACTCTTTTCGAGTTTAAGAGTGAGAAGTTCTGTCGCCTCAGCTGCAAATTCAGCAGGAAGCTCTCTAAATACATCTTTACAAAATCCGTTAATTACAGTAGATATCGCATCTTCTCGAGAGATACCCCGTTGCTCAAAATAGAAGAGTTGGTCTTCACTTATTTTTGACGTACTCGCCTCATGTTCGGTCGTTGCTTTAGAATTACCAACTGATACATAGGGGAATGTGTGAGCACTACAGGTTTCACCAACAAGCATACTATCACACTGGGTGTAGTTTCGAGCGCCAGTAGCGCTTTTTGAAATATTGACGAGGCCACGGTAGGCATTTGAAGAGTTGTCTGCTGAAATACCTTTTGAGATGATTGTTGATTTGGTGTTTTTACCAATGTGCATCATTTTAGATCCGGTATCTGCTTGCATATATCCATTGGTTAGGGCTACTGAATAGAATTCGCCAATAGAATTGTCACCTTTTAAAATACAACTCGGGTATTTCCATGTGATGGCTGAGCCAGTCTCAACTTGAGTCCATGAAATTTTTGCATTGTCTCCAGCGCAAATTCCACGTTTGGTCACAAGGTTAAGTACGCCACCTTTGCCGGTCTCTTTGTCGCCTGCATACCAGTTTTGAACAGTACTGTATTTAATTTCAGCCCCTTCTAATGCAACGAGTTCAACAACTGCAGCATGAAGCTGATTGGTGCTAAATTCCGGTGCTGTACAACCTTCGAGGTAGGAGACATAGCTATTTTCGGCAGCTACAATAAGTGTTCTTTCAAATTGTCCCGCTTCTTCATTATTAATTCTGAAGTATGTAGAAAGGTCCATTGGGCTTCTCACTCCAGGAGGAATAAATACAAAGGAACCATCGGTAAAAACTGCACTATTGAGGCACGCAAAATAGTTATCACCTACAGGAACAACACTAGCAAGGTGTTCTTGGATTAGCTCAGGATAATCGTGAACCGCTTCAGAAAATGAGCAGAAGATAACCCCATGTTCGAGTAACTTTTTTTTGTGGGTCGTTGCTATTGATACAGAGTCAAATACTGCATCTACTGCAACGTTTGCCAGGCGCTTTTGCTCATCAAGTGGGATACCTAATTTTGCAAAGGTTTCAAGGAGTTCAGGATCTACATCATCAATGCTATCAAGTTCTTGTTTTTTCTTTGGAGCAGAGTAGTAGACAATATCTTGGAGGTCTATTGGAGGAACATTTAGTTTAGCCCAATTAGGTTCTTCCATTGTCTGTAATTTAGCATATGCTTTGAGTCTAAAATCGAGAAGAAATTGAGGTTCATTTCGTTTTTCAGATGACCGACGGATTACATCCTCGCTCAGGCCTTTGGCAAATGATTCCATTTCGATATCAGTGACAAAGCCATGCTTATATTCAGTATTCATTGGTGTCGCTTCAGTCATATTACATCATTCCATCAAAAAGGCCTTGTGGTTCCACTCTGAGGCCGTGAAATACGTGGCGTTTAACTTGATCTTCCATAAAAAAGAGTGTACCACCACTTGCGGCACCACATGAGCCGCATGCACCTTCGTATTCAACAAGTACCTTGACATCGTTCTCGATATCGAGAATCTTAACATCACCACCATCCATCTGGAGGCCGGCACGAACATGCTCATCGAGACATTTATCGATACGGGTAATCTTTTCCTCTTTAGAAAGTGCAACCCACTCTTGGTCTGCCTCAGTTTTTACTGCAAACGCAGTTTTTCCGTTTGCATTTACATGAACTTTACGAATCTCGTGTCTGTTCTTGGCATCCTCTTTTCTTCCAGGATACTCAGCAGCAATTATATTTTTAATGGGTTGAATGAGGCCCAGCTCAGGGGATCCATCAATGAGAGCCGGGGCACCGGGATCATCTCTCAGAAGAGCTTCGATCTCTTGTGGAGTGATATGAGTAGCTTCTTCAATCGAAAGGTTTTCTAATAAATGGCAAAAAACATCTGCAATAGCAGTGTAGGATGGGCCTCCATAGGTGAAAAACTTTGATTCAAGTATTTTGTCAGTTTCAGGGTCTACGCTTAAGTAAACTTTGAGACTCGACTCTTTTGCTTCGACTAAAATTAGCCCTTTTTCATCGGCTTCAACCTGAAATATTGCACCTCGGTGCATGGGAGTCTTACTCCGTTCTACAATTCTTTGTGAAAAATCCATAAAATCCGCATTATCTGATAGTGTTTCTTATAATATAGTTAATGTCTACCCTATTTGTAGACATTAGGATGATAAATAATTTGATTTGCTACTATGATTACAGAAATGGAAAAATTTGGTTAAAAACGTAGAAAACAGCCACCTGTAGGTAGGGCGCTATCCCACTAAAAAGCTATGGGCAACCTCATCTCGTTTATCGGGACCTGCTAGGATTTCAGTCAGTTTAAGGCCAAGTTCGATAGCAGTGCCTGGACCTTGTGAAGTAATTAGATTATCAGATACCACTACCCGTTCATTGACCCATTTTTTCACGTGAGGGATCAGTTCATTTTTATATGTAGGAAATGAAGTGATCACTTTGTCTTTTGCGAGTTGATTAGTGATTAGGGCAAGGGGACTGGCACAGATAATTGCAAGGAGTCGACCTGCATCCATTTGCTCAGTTATTTTGTCTTGTATCATGCGGTTGTCTTGCATGGTAGCGGCTTGACCGGCACCTCCAGGGAGATATATGAGATCGTATGTGTTATTTATTACTTTGCTAAAGATGACTTCAGCCCCCACAGGAAGGCCTCTACTGCCTTTAAAAATGAGTGCCTCAACTCCGGCAATTGTTACATCAATATCAGCCCTAACAAGGATGTCTGCTACTGCATAGAGTTCAGTCTCTTCTGCGCCATCTGAAACAATTATGAGTGCTTTTGCCATTGGGTAACTCCTTATATTAGTTCATTACTATTATAACAACAAATTACAGAGCTGAAAATGGAGAAAATGATAAATTACAGAGATATACTTTTTGTCATGGCATTTTAGTTAGGGGTACAAAAAAAGGCTGAGCATTGCGCCCAGCCTTTTCATAACATTCACCGTTACGATAAAAGTATTATCTTCCAGATTTGTGCTCAGCCATAAGCTCTTCAGAAACACTTTTGGGTACGCGAGCGTATTTTGCAAATTCCATTGAGAACTCTGCTTTACCTTGAGATTGTGATCTCAATTCAGTAGCGTATCCAAACATTTCAGAAAGCGGAACTTCTGCTGTAACGATAGTAAAGTTACCATCTTCTGTAGATCCTTGGATCATTCCACGACGTTGATTGATGTTACCAAGAATAGTACCTTGGAACTCTGTTGGAGTTTCAACTTCAACTTTCATGATAGGCTCAAGAATAGATGGTTGTGCTCTTTCGTATGCCTGACGGAATGCAGAACGTGAACAGACTTGGAAAGCCATATCTGATGAATCCACGTCATGGTATGCACCATCGTCAAGTTCAATTTTAACACCAAGAACAGGGAAGCCAATCAGGCTACCGGCATCCATACATGATTTAAATCCTTTATCACACGCAGGAATGAATTCTTTAGGAATGTTACCGCCAACAATATTTGATTGGAAAACATAGTTCTCTTCAGATTCTTCAAGGTCGAGAGGGATCATTTTACCAACAACTTTCGCAAATTGTCCAGAACCACCTGTTTGTTTTTTGTGTGTGTAATCAAAAGTAGTTGCAGTAGCAATAGTTTCTCTGAATGCAACCTGAGGTTTACCTGTTGTAAGCTCTACACCAAATTCACGTTTAAGACGCTCGATGTAAACTTCAAGGTGAAGCTCGCCCATACCTTTGATGATTGTTTGACCAGATTCATTGTCAACATACACTTGGAATGTTGGATCTTCTTTAGTAAAACGGTTTAGGCCTTTTGAAAGACTCGCCATTGCATCACGATTTTGACACTCGATAACAAGTTCGATTACTGGGTTTGGTACGTGCATAGAAGTCATGTTCACGTTTAATTTACCATCAGTAAAAGTAGTACCTGTAGCACAGTCAATACCGAAGATAGCTACGATATCACCAGCTTTTGCTTCAGAGATTTCTTCCATATCATCAGAGTGCATACGAACAAGACGACCTACGTTGTTTTTCTTACCAGTAGTCTGGTTAAAAATTGTCATACCTTTCTTGAGTGTACCTTGGTACACACGGAGGTATGAAAGTTGACCAAAACGGCCATCTTCTAGTTTAAATGCGTATGCAACAAATGAAGCATCGGCATCTGACTCAAGAATAATCTCTTCTTCATTATTGTCAATATCAAGTGCTTTGTTTTCAACATCATATGGATTTGGAAGATAATCATTCACACCATCAAGAAGTTTTTGAACACCAACATTTTTGTATGCAGAACCACAGAATACAGGAACAAAGTTCAAAGAAAGTGTTGCTTTACGAATTGTTGCAATAAGAAGATCTTCAGGGACTTCTTGTTCTTCCATCATGAGTTCCATGATGTCATCAGAAAAGTGTGAAACTTCATCAAGAAGGTTCTCTCTCATATCTTTTGCTTTTTGAAGAAGATCAGCAGGGATATCGTCTTCGCGAACTTCTTTGCCTTCTTCACCTTCAAAATAGAATGCTCTCATTTTAACAAGGTCAAGAACACCAGTAAGTTGATCTTCAAGACCGATTGTAGATTGAACTTGAACAGCATTAAGGTTAAGTTTTTCACGAAGTTGTTCGGTTACTTTTTCTGGGTCAGCTCCTGAACGGTCAAGCTTATTAATAAAAGCGACACGAGGAACGTTATAGCGTTTCATCTGACGGTCAACAGTGATTGACTGAGATTGTACACCAGAAACACCACAAAGTACCATGATACCACCATCGAGTACACGTAATGAGCGCTCTACTTCAATAGTAAAGTCAACGTGACCCGGAGTATCAATGATGTTGATTGGGTTTTCTTTCCATTGACAATAGGTTGCTGCTGAAGCGATGGTAATACCACGTTCTCTTTCGAGTTCCATGTTATCCATAACTGCACCAACACCATCTTTACCACGAACTTCGTGGATCGCATGAATTTTGTCAGTGTAGTACAGAATACGTTCTGTTAGTGTTGTTTTACCAGAGTCAATATGGGCACTTATCCCAATATTCCTTTGCTTTTCTAGAGGTCTCATAGCTTCTCGATTTTTAGTTTATTTTTTGTTTGAATTGGCGCTAAATTTAAAAAATGAGTCATAAATTGCAACCCGATAGCTTGAATTAGCTTCCGAGATGGCCAATGTAATGTGATAGTATTTGTGAATGTAAAGATGAGGGGCTTTTAAATGGTAAAAAAGGGCCAAATAATCAAATTGAGAGAGGGTGTAATCTTATGTAAAAAAAGACTATTACCCTTCTGCATAGAGTTTTTTGGGGTTTTCTTTGATTACAGAGTAGAGAATTCTCCCAAGCTTGTAGCGACTGTCAATTGGGGTGCCTACTTGTGCTATTTTTTCAAAATAGTCGAGATTAATATCTTTGAGTTGAGTGGTATATTCTTGAATATCTTCAACATAGCCACTTTCTTGACCAGGAGACCGTAACAGGTCTAAATCAGCTATATAGCCATCGAGTTCAAGGTCTGTTTCAAGACGGCAACGCTCGTACTCAATGGAGTTTTTAATTTCATTGAGATATTTTATGAAGAAGATCTCTTCTTGAAGTACTCCATAGTCTTGGTTGTCTCTATAGTGTTGAATTTGTTCTCGCTCAATACCCCAAATGGCATCTTTTGAAAACCTAATACAAGTGTCAAGCAGTTTTAAAATTTCGTTGAGATCTGAAATTTCACGACACTCTTCAGAAGTGTTACAGGGGTTATTCAAATGAAACTGTTTAAGAAAAGTGAGGACTTTTTCGTAAGCTGCATTACGTTGTAGACAGGCAAATCTTCTGTTTTGAATAATTGAATCCATAAGTCATTACCTCTCATTACGGTATACTTTGAGTACACCTGGTATGTTTTTAATATCGTCCATTACCTCTTTCAGCTGATAGAGGTCTTTAACCTTGAGCCTAAAGCGGTTTCGTGCTTGAGTCCCCGATGTTACGACAGAAGCTCTGTCAATAGCAATGCCAGAGTGCTTTGAAAATACGGTCGTTATTTGATCAAGAAGCTGATTGCGGTTGTTTGCCAGTACCTCTAAACGTACATCGTAACTGACATCAGACGTACTATCCCATTTAACTGGTATATAGTTTTCATTTTCACGTACGTTATCTGCTTTGCTACACGACTCTTTGTGAATAATAATACCAGTACCATGTGAAAGATACCCAACAATGGTATCACCTGGTAGAGGATGACAGCATTTAGAGAAGGAGATCATCATGTTACTCTGTTTACTTACCATAAAATACTGTTCAGGTGTAGGTACTAACGATTCACTTTCCTCAGGGCCGGTAATGTAGAAAGTACGGAGAAAGTTACCGAGATTGTGAATTGATAGGTCACCTGTTCCGATTCGGTGGAAAAGGGCGTCCCATGTTTTGTGCATTCCAAATTCGTTGTTAAAATCATTGAGCTTTAACTGATGCTCCTTAATGATCTTAAGGTGTTTGTATTCACGCTTGAGAATAGCTTTCCCTAAATTAGTAATCTGGGAGTTTTCAAATTTTCTATGCCACTTGCGAACTGCTGCTTTTGCTTTGTGGGTTTTACAGAGATTAAGCCAATCGAGAGTGGGTTGTTGATGCTCACTCTTAATTATATTTATTCTATTGCCATAGACTAGTACATGATCGATATTTACAAATTGCTCATCTATTTTAGCTCCAATACAGTGAGAACCTATGTTGGTATGAATAGCAAATGCAAAGTCCAGAACAGTAGCACCATCGGGAAGTGAAATAGTGTCACCTTTTGGGGTATATACAATAAGCTCTTTAGGTTTTAGATCGATTCTAAAAAATTCGAGGAACTCACTTGAATCTGATATTTCTTTTTGAATATTTACCATCTGGTCGAGCCAGTCAATGTGGTGAGATGAATTATTGATCTCTTTATAGGACCAGTGTGCCGCAAAACCACGCTCTGAGACATTGTCCATCTCCCTGGTTCGTAGTTGAATCTCGATCAGTTTCTCTGCAGGGCCTACTACGGTAGTATGTAGAGATTGGTAAAGATTGGACTTGGGGAGAGCAATGAAATCTTTAAAACGTGATTGAAGGGGGCGCCATAAGTTGTGTACATGTCCAAGAACGGAATAACAGGTATTAGGGTCATCAACAATGATTCTAATGGCAAAGAGGTCAAAAATTTCATCAAAGGAACAGCCACGACTCGATATTTTTTTATGGATCGAATAGAGGTTTTTAGGGCGTCCTTGCACTGTGGCAGAAATTGCTTCTGCATTAAGCTTCAGCTTGAGAGTTTCGACAACATGCTTTATGTATTTTTCACGCTCATCTTTATCTTCAAAGAAACACTGTATTAAAAAGTTGTATTGATCAGGGTTAAGGTACTTAAAGGAAAGATCTTCTAGTTCCGATTTGATTTTATTCAGACCAAATCGGTGAGCAAGGGGAGCGTATACTTCAAGCGTTTCAGTAGCAATTGTCTTTTTTTTGTCAGAAGGTACATAGGTGAGCGTACGCATGTTATGAAGCCTGTCGGCAAACTTAATCATGATCACTCGTGTGTCTTTGGCCATGGAAAGGAGTAGTTTACGATAGGTCTCTGCTTTTCGGTCGAGACGAGACTTCTCTTGGAGTGCAGATATTTTAGTTACCGCGTCCACCATAAAAGCTATTTCATAATCGAACTTTTCTTTAATGTCATTAAAGGTAAAAGCGGTGTCTTCTATAACATCATGGAGAAGCCCTGCAATAATAGTTGCAGTGTCTACTTGATAATCTGCAAGAATTTTAGCAACTTCAATGGGATGTTCAGCATAGGGCATACCACTTTTGCGGAATTGATTTGCATGGGCTTCTATTGAAAATATGATGGCTTTGCCGATCTGGTCGAGATCTACTGCACTATTTTTTTTCTGTATGTAACTCAGAAGGTGTTCACGGGTTATTTCACTATCCTGAATTATTGAAGGGCGCGGTACTGAGGTCATATTATCCGTTTTCTAGGTTGTCTATCTTTGCATCTGCTTCACCTAAAAGATACTCAAGTTTTGCTATTTTTTCAGATATCTCAGTAATACGAATGTTTTCTTCACTCAAAAGTTCAGTTTCGGACTGAATCTCAGTAAAGAGGTTTTGCAAGGTAGACATTTTCTTCTCAGAGTCTTTGAGCATACTCCGCATAACCGAGACCTCTTTCATCTTCTGCTCTAATTGAACCATAGAGTTTTGGACTTGAACATGAGAATTTTCAATTGCCTTAAGCTCATCCTGAGTTGATTGTATGAGGGAAATTTTCTCATCAGTTGTTGATATTACTTCACTAAGGTTGTTAATAGACTCTTGTGCTTGTCTAATGCCTCTATGCTCATTAGATATGTCATCGATACTACTGTGTAGTTTATCGATAGTGAGGTCAAGTTGTTTAATACGGGCATCGGCCTCTTCAATGTGGCTTCTCTGCTTTTGAAGGGTTTCAATATCAATATTGAGTTTATCGACCATTGATGATGTTTCGTGAAATTTATTTTCAAGTTGGGTAATGACATCTTTCTCAGAATCGAGGGTTGCTAGTTTTTTACCAATTTTTGTTTCAAGGTCTTCAAAGTTGTCAGTATACTGTCTGAATTGTTTTTCGATTGCCTTAAACTCATCTTTGTTTTTAGCAAACTGAATAGGTAAACTCTCGGTAAGGGCTTTGAGTTGTTGGGTCTGCTCCATGAGAGTTTCGTTCTTTTTTGAAAGTTCTAAATCTTGTGAATTCATACTCATGATTTTGTCTTCGATCTGCTTTTCAAGCTTCTCCATGTACTGAAGACGAGAGTTGAGTGAATGAGCGCGATCTTCTTGTTGTTGGAGGTCATGAAATCGAAGTGCAAATTCATCGAGTGTAGAATTGAGAGTTGCAGTACGTTTATCCAAGGTGTCAATGACGTTACCCTGTTTGAGTATATGTGTTTTTATCTGTTGGTGCGCTTTTTCAACAAGATTAATTTTTTTGTGAAGCTCTTCAAACTGGATTGTTTTTTCTTCGAGTTTTTCAATTTTATTGAGAGAGTTTTCGTATGAGTTTTTAACTTTTTCTTGGTTAATGGTAAGGTCTTGAATTTGTCTTTTTACATTTTCAAGAAACTCAATTTGGTGCCCAACCTCTTTACCATGATTCATGAGGGCGTTAATTTTTTCCTCAACTTCATGAATATGAGACTTTTCTTCGTGAATAGAAGCGAGTTGACCTTCGAGTTTACTTAAATCCTCAGATACTTCTTGTAAACGTCCGAGTTCAGAATCAATAGTACTCTGTTTCTCGTGAGATGCTTTAATAGTATTTTCGAGTCTTTTAAGGTTCTCTTCTGTATGCTCACTTTTTTCGGAAAGTGATTCAATTTGAGTTTCAAATTTTTTGAGTTCCACAATACGGTTTTCAATGTCACGCACAGTCAATTCAGATTTGCTCAATGAGTTCATTACTGAAGAGAAGTGTTTCTTTTGATCTTCTAGTCGTCCGGTGAAATCTTGAACTTCACTAATCTGCGATTGGACTTTGTCGGCTTTTTGTAAGGTCTCATCAATAACCTGTCGGCTGGTGTTGAAGTTTTCATACTTCTCTTCCATGGTTGCTTCAAGCTCATTGAGATCATTAATAAACTGTTTCGAGTTTCTGAGGGCTTTTTCTACATCTTTAAGTTCGGGATATTTTGTCTCGATACGGGTGAGAATGGTATCGAGCCGAGTGATATTTTTGTCCGCTTTAGTTATAAGCTTGTTTTCAGATTCGAGTTCTTTAATTTTTTTCTTGTTTTCCCACAAGAGTCGGTTGAGCATACTGGCATCTTCAAGAGCTCGGTCGACAACGTTTTTTTGGAGTTCAAGGCTATGAATTTTGTTTTTTATATAGGATGCACGTTTACCATTTTTTTCAATTGCAAGCTTTTGATCATCGAATTCATTAAGAGATTCGGTAATTTCTTGCATATGCTCTTTAACGATAACAGCTTGTCTTCGATAATCTTCTTCGAGATTACGGAGTTGGAGTGCATTCGTCTCATCAAACTCAGATATCTTTTGCGTGGGAATAGGCAAGTTCTTGTTTTGCTCACGTAACTCCGTAACTTCGGATTGCAAAGAGGTTACAATTGTGGTTAAATCGTTGTAACTTTGGTTGGTATCGTTTGTATCACTCATGAAGTCTTCTACTTTTCGGTATTTATTAACCAGTTATCGTTATGTTTTTTTAAATAGAGATGTTTTGTGCGCTTGCCCCAATTTTTGGATCGTGTACCCGTGAAAGCTGTGTAATCCTGTAAAAATGATACTTGAATAAGGGTGTCACTTTTGTGGAA
Organism: Fibrobacterales bacterium; assembly: GCA_051532055.1. Classification (GTDB taxonomy): domain Bacteria; phylum Fibrobacterota; class Fibrobacteria; order Fibrobacterales; family JAOPTW01; genus JAOPTW01. Next base: position 130,811 of record JAOPTX010000004.1, read on the forward strand.
CACTTGAATTCTTTCAATTTTTACACTGATAGAATCCTTGCCTCCAAAAATCATTGCTTTTCTCTCTATAAATGCATTTTTACTGCGGCTTCTATTATCAATAAAGTTCGGGTGATAGAAGGTGCCATACTCTTTTGCATTACGGGACTCCCATGCGGTTTTCCATTTGCTTACAAACTCTCTGAAATAATCGTACGTCTCTTGTGATGTTGATTGAATTTTTTCTTTAGTGAGGTAATTAGACTCTTTTTTAGAAAAGGTATTCGCTTGTGAAAAAATTGATGTGAGCTGTTCTTTGCTTTGCCCCACCTTAACATAATTGTTGTAAATGTCTGGGTATTCTTTGGAGAGGCGGGCAACTGAAAAAATTTCTTCAAGTTTTTGTTTAGGAGGCTCTGGAAGGATAGTTACGGGAGTGCCGATCGTCAGGTAAGGGGCAAGTTTTACAACATCTTTATTCGCAAGAGCGACACACCCTTTGGTGTAGACTGGTGTGAGGCCAAATTCGACACCATGAATCCATATACCACTGCCTGTTTTTCCCGTTTTAACATCCGTTTCATTGGGATAGTTTAATTTAAAGACAAGTGCTCCATAGAGATAGCCTTGTGATGGGCCTGTGCGGATATCCTTAATAAAATAGTTTCCTTCAGGAGTTTTCTTATCACCTTCAACCTGTTTATCTCCTTCAAATTCACCCGTTGCGATACTGAGACTTTGAACAATATCCCATTTTTGATTGGTCTGTTTGACAATGTGCAGGGCTTTTGTTGATTTGATGACGAGTACTGCATATTGAGGGATAGGGATTGCTGGAATGGGTTCAGCTTTTTTTTTCACAGTATTTGGTGGTGTCTCTTTAGCTTTTGTAACAATAGATACAGGTGTCGCTATTGTCGTGGGGGTTTCTATATGTTTTACTGAAGGACTGGGTGACTCAACTATCGAATCAGAACTAATAAAATCAGGCAGTAACATGATTGATAGATAGGCAATAGTAATAGCAATGAGTGCTATAAAAAACTTAAAAATATGAGGGCGAAGAAACCGAAAAGGAGCTCGAAAATCGAGCTCTGGAACTTCTATATCTATAGGGGTATAGAACGGAATATTTACTGAGTCCGGCTTGAATGCCTGGGCTACAGATCTGCGATCCCGTTTGATTTTGGCTAAAAAAGCTCTATTTTCCAAACGGTACTGCAACTGTTCTATGTATGAATTACTAAATAATTTCATACCCCTAAAATACATTAAGATCTTGAATATTTGAAGAGTATTCCATGAGTTGCTTCATCCTACTTGGATGTTTCAATTTAGAAATAGCCTTCGATTCAATTTGTCTTACTCGTTCCCGTGAAATGTTAAAGATCTCCCCTGTCTCTTTGAGAGTTTTTATACGTCCATCATCAATACCAAATCGCATTTTGACAATGTCAGCTTCTTTTTCATCAAGAGAATCAAGAATTTCATGAATTAGGTTTTTTAAAATTTCGTTATTGATCGACTGCGATGGAGCTTCGGTTGTCGTATCAGCAAGAAAATCCGAAAAAGTTGTGGTATTATCGCCTGAAGTAAAGTTATCCAGTGATACAGGTTCTTGTGAGATTTCGAGTGCTAACGTTACTTTTTTGCTCGATAGTCCTGTCATGTTAACGAGTTCTTCAATCGTCGGCTCATATCCATAATCTTGAACGAGCTGTCGTGATGCTTTTAATACTTTACGTACGACATCTTGCATATTTGATGGTATACGAATGGTTTTTGATTTGTCTGATATCGCACGGGTAATTGCTTGTTTAATCCACCATGTTGAATAGGTAGAGAACTTATAACCTTTGGTGTAATCAAAGTTTTCGACAGCTTTTATAAGTCCTGTATTGCCCTCTTGTACAAGGTCAATAAGTTCCATTCCTCGGGTAATATATTTTTTGGCAACACTAATTACCAAGCGAACATTAGCATTGATGAGACGCTCTTTTGTTTGGTTGCGTATCATCTCCCATTGAGAGAGCTGCTTCATGTTGTCATGATGAATATTATGTTTAGTGCAGTGTGTTTTATACTGATTAATCAGTTTATCAGTCTGCTTGTGATTGAGCTTTAGTGAAACGGTCAGCTCTTTAATTTTATAAAAGGTCTTTTGGGCCTTGGCCTCTTTTTTATCGATACTCTCTTGGTCTTCTTGTCGTTCAACCGAAAGAGTATAGGTTCTGTGGTTTTTTTGCCACGTTTTATACCGTTTCTCGAGTTCTTTAAATGTTTCAAAAACCTGAGCTTCAACTGCTTCGTACTTTACAGTGTTACTCCATGCTTCGGAAGGAAGTTGAAAGATATCCTCAATTTTAAACTCTTGGTTATGCAATTGTTCTGAAAGCTCAGAGATTGTTTGAATAACGCTCGGGGAGTCAAATATTATGAGACAAATTTTAGCTTGGATCTGATTAATAGTTTTGGCGAGTGTAATCTCCTCTTCTTTTGTTAAAAGAGGAACTTTGCCAATAGAACTCAAATAGAGCCAGGTAGGATCTGAAAATTTTCCAGGTAGTGCTTTTTTCATATTTTTTGTGACAGCCATTAAACCCTCATATAAAAGGTATTCGAATTTGATTTGTTTGAGTGTTTATTTTATCATAAAAGAACGTTTAATGCAAAATTATTGTTAACAATTCAGGTGTAATCTCAATAATTAATCTAAAAGTTGAACTAAAACCTGAAAAATGTATCTGATAGATATGCTTTAGTGCGCTTTTTTAACTTAATGAGTTAAAAAAAGTAAAATTTGATTTACTTGGCTTTTAAATTATTGAGGTAGTATGTGGGTCTAATTGTGAGCTCATACTCTTCATCTCGCAGAGAACTTTCCGCACCATTTCCGGTAAGAACGAGAGCAGTGTCGATCCCTTGTAAATTTGCTCCTGCAATATCAGTACCTAAAGTATCTCCAATCATTATGACCGATCCCGTTGAGGGAATGAGTGATTGTAGCGCTCGAGTGTAGATGAGGGGATAGGGTTTACCAAGATGGAGAATATTACAGCCAGACCGTTTGTGGAGGTCCCAACCGTAGTATCCTACCGTTGGATAAGGACTTTCGCCTTTGAGTGGTGCAAATGCATCTGGGTTGAGTACGATAAGAAGGGAACCTTCTTTTTGCAAAATGTATTCTGCATGTTCAAAATCACTCTCAGTGAACTCTTGTGAGTTAAGAATGACAATTGGTTGGTTTGGGGTAGTGGTTATTGAAACGCCCCCATCTTCAACGAGTGCTTTGGCGGTATCTGCCCCTAAATGAAATGCTTCACTAATATTAAGGGTACTATTAAGTGTTTTAAAGAGGGACCCTGAACTAATAATTTCAGTTGGATGAAAATAGAGACCATCTTCACTTAGTTTTTTTTGAATTTCTTTAATAGTGAGAGAACCGGAATTCGTGACGAGTCGAATCTGCTTAAAATGTTGTCTGAGAAGCATAAGAGATTCTTCTGCGTAGTCGTACAGTCCACTTTTGTCATAAAATGTACCAAACCCATCAAAGAGGAAATTGTCGTAGTATTTGGCCAGTAGTGGAATGGAAACGACTTTGGGCTCATTTTTTAGGTCGCAATCAAATGACTTACCTATAGTCTTAAAGTAGGCTTTGTAGATCTCAGTACTACTATATTGGTATTGGGTTTGCTCCATGTGAGAAATATAGTTAGAAGCGGAAACAAGAAGGCACTTTTTTATAGTTGGGCAGAATGGGAGAACAGTATTGATTTTATGATTGTTAGACCATGATACTGTAAAAACAAAAGCAGAGAGTGGGTATCACCTCTGCTTTTTGTTAACTACTGCTATTCTCTTTTATAAAAGACTTTTTTCTAAACCTTTTTTACCATGTTTAAAGAAGTCATTCATCCAGTTTTTTCCAAGTTTTTTCTCAGCGAGGTAGACGATCATATGTTTACCTTCAACAGTAATGTCATCATGGATTTTTGAAAGGCCTTGTGTACAGGCAGGACAAGTAGTAAGAACTTCAACTTTTTTGTTATCAGTGAGGTCCTGAATCTGAGTCTGTTTTCTCTCACGAATTGTGTTAGATATATAGGGGTTTGAAATTGCCAATGTTCCGACCTCACCACAACAGTTCGGTGCTACCAATGGCTTGCTGCCAGTAAGTGCCTCAACAACCCCAGCAGTGTTTGTATCTTTCAGAGGCGAGTGACACGGCTCATGATAAATAATTTGTTCATTCCCGACATTTCCCATGAGATTATTTTTAACCAAGAAGTCATTGACATCGAGCATGTTTGACTCTGGGAATATGTTCTCTAACCCATAAGTACTGAGCATTTCATAACAGGTGCCACACGTTACTACGGTACTTTCAATATTCATGTAGTCTACAATTTTTGCAATCTTATGAAAGAGTACTTTATTTGATCCTACTATTTGCTCGACCTTTTCTGTTTTACCCGCAGACTTGAGTGGGTATCCACAACAGACATATTGAGGAGGTATGACCACTCGAACTCCTGCATCATAGAGTATTGCTATAGTCGCAAGACTGATTTGGGGGAACATACGTTCTGATCCACAGCCTGGGAAATAGAATACCGTTTTCACTAACTCTTTTTCGGGATTGTGAAAGGTGTAAACGGTGTTCCTGTCGGAGAGGCTAAATTTTTCACGAAGTGTAGGGGCGGTTGTCATCGGGTAGCGCCCTTTGACCATATCATAAAGACCAGGAATCGTTTTGGTAACTATTTTTTCAAATGGTCGTAGGAGTGCATGTCCAAGTCTCTGAAGGCGATAGCCTACTTTGAACATGCCAAATCTAAAGATTTGGTTTATCCAGACCCCTTTTAAGCTGAGGAAAAAATAGGCAAATGCAACACCAGGGTGAAACACTGCTTTCTTACGAGCGTTTAAAAGTTTCTTTATATTGAGGGTTACATTACCAAAGTCAATATTAACTGGACACGGGGCTTCACATCTATGACACATGGTACAGTTTTGTGCGATCTCTGTCAATTTTTTGAAATTACGGAATGAGATACTATTACTGGTTAATGTGTCGTAGAGTACCGCCTCCATAATGAGGCCTACACCTAAAATTTTGTTACGAGGACTATAGAACATTGTCCCTTCAGGGTAGTGAGTATTACAGACTGGTTTACATTTTCCACAGCGAACACAGTTTGCTATAGATTCTGAAAGACTCTGAAGGTCAGTAGCTTCTAAAACAAATGCTTCGAGCTCTAGGAGGTTAAATGAAGGAGTGTACACTTTCTCAAAGGGGAATCCTTTGGCAAGTTTACCAGGGTTAAACAGATCACTTGGATCGATTTTTTTCTTATGCTCAGCGTATTCTTCCATGATTGACTCATCGAGATACTTCAGCTTCGCAATGCCGATACCGTGTTCACCAGAGACCACACCATCGATACGGATGGTTTCTTTAAATATGATATCAACAACCTCTTCGGTCTCGTGCATCATAATATGGTCACTTGAGTGAACGGGGATATTTACGTGAATATTTCCATCACCCGCATGCATGTGCGTTGCAATAATAATTTTTCTACGGCGAACACTGTCGGCAGTTTTGTCAAAGAGTTCAAGAATTGTAGGGAATACTTTGAAAGTATTATGGAAGGGTTGAATTACTTTGCCATCAAAGTCAGGTTTGATTTCACCATCTTGAATCATTTTAAAGATGGTACGCTCTTCGCTTGGATATGAGGCATCAACATTTTTAGTTGGATTCTCAATGTTGTCCCACATGAGTTTACACCAAGTGGCATAGGCTGTAATCTCTTCTACATAGAGGTCGACCTTGTCACTGCTGATACCATCAATATTCTTACTTTTGAGGCTTTCGCAAAAACGTTCAATCTCTTCGATTGCTTGTATACTGTTATCAAGTTCTTTTTCGGCGTTGAGTTTGTCAAAAAAGTCGATGATACCCGGCATTTTTTTAATAGGTACTACAATATCTTCATTGGTTTTAAAACCGTTGGTGTGTTTTGCAATAGCGCCAAGGTTTTTACGATCTTTCCAGTATCGTTCACTTTCATCGGCGTCACTTGCAATAAAACCTTCGGTGTTATACTCTTGTACTAGCTCGGTAATGTCTTTACAGGCACTATCAACAGCATTTTCATCATTACTTTCAATATCAATGAGGAGGACTGCTTTCGGTGACTCATTTCTATTTGACTTAACGTTATAGTCAATTTTGTCCATGTAGACATCATCAAAATGTTCGAGTGCCGTAAGGAATACATAGTCACTAGAACCAAAGCTTTCGCGGATTTCCACAATAGCTTTTGATGCATTTACCATGTTGGTACCATAGAATTCTAGACAAATTGTGCGGGCATGGTTGAAAGGAGTGTAGAGTACAAAACGAGTATCATAAATGATACCATCGCCACCCTCTTTTTGAATGCCAGGAACACCACCGAGTGCTTTGTTGGTAATGTCTTTGCCGAGGCCTTTTTTACGGACTTCAGTTGCTTTAAGTGTAAAAGTGTCAAGGAGAGTGCGGTTCCCTTTTTTGTCATACTCATAGGTTTCGTATTCGACAATATCGGTTTCTTCTATTTTGCGGTGTGGGTGATTTTTACGCTCAACTTCGATGAGGCGTCCACCGGCAAGTACCATTTTAAATGAGTAGAGATTATCAATACAACAACCCCACATTACTGCCTTTTTACCGCCTGCATTTTCGGCGATATTACCACCAATACTTGAGGCCCATGCAGATGTTGGATCTGTAGCGAATACATATCCTTTGTTTTTACAATGTGAGGTTGCGTCGTTAGTAATTACCCCTGTTTCAAGATTAATAATAGGGAGTTCTTTACCCTCTTTTGTCGTTACCATTTCGATAGCGCCGACTTTATTAAGCTTTTCAGTATTAATTATCAGAGTATTAGGAACTACAGGAACTGCACCACCCGTAAGGCCAGTACCACCGCCACGAGCAATAATCTTTAATCCGAGCTTTTGAGCAATTTTTACAAGTTGTGGAAGCTCTCTAGCAGAGTCTGGATAGATAATAACTTCTGGATATTCAATTCTCCAGTCAGTTGCATCAGTACAGTGCGCTACTTTGTGAAACGCTGAAAATTTAATATTTTGTTTGTTTGTAGCACTACTGAAAGCAGAGAGAATTTTTTTCTCTTGTTTTGCCTTCCCTTCTAAATTTTTGAAAAAGTCGCGAACCAATTTACGAGTTTTTTTGATCAGAATACTTTCTTTGTGTTCGTTACTCGCGCCAGCTTCTATCATTTCAAGACGACGCTTATGCTGGGCTTTTATTTTGCGAAGTTTTTGCGGAGTTTCGCTGAAATCGTTTGAGATATACGGGTTTCGATCAATAATGAAAATATCACCAATAATCTCAAAGAGCATTTTTGCACTTTTCCCAGTTACGCGATGAGAGCGGAGCTCCTCTAGGATATCCCAGGCTTCGGAGTCGAGGTATTTGAGAATGATCTCTTTATCAGTGAGTGAAGTGTAGTTATAAGGTATTTCTCTATAATTTATACTCATGATGTACCTCGCTTTCGCGTGCTTAGGCAGTTTTAGCCGTTTTTAATTGAATCAAAAAATTCAAATAAGTGTAAGATTCGATTCAAAATTAGGAAAATAACTGTTGAAAATCATGAAAATCAGGCGTTTAGTTGTAACAGTTACAAATTATTATCAGGGTTGGAAAAGTATCGTACACAGTTGTGTCGATTCAATGATTTATACGAAGAAAGTTTATAAGGTAAGAGCCCTTTCAGGTGTAAAAAGGCTCTTATGAATTTAATTTTACCAAAAAAATCTTAAAAAGTGGAATGCTAAAAATCCATTAAGTCATTTTTTGTTTCTCGGCTGAGAGGGGGGGGAGCTAATACTTGTTGATTCTGCACAGGAGGAATTGATTGTGAGGGACGTTCTTGCTGTGCGCCTCGAACGATTGATTTAAGATGGTGTACAATTGAATCAAGTGAATGGGCCTGTGCAGCGAGTTCCTCGGATGATGATGAGGCCTCTTCTGCACTGGCGGCATTGGTCTGAATCACTTGATTAAGTTGATTAATTGAACTATTAATATTATCTATTCCATGAGCTTGTTCTGTACTGGCGGCAGCTATTTCATGCACTATTGTAGATGCTTTATTTGAACTTTCAGCAATTTTATTTATTGAGGCTACGGTATTTTCAGAGAGTCCTACCCCGTTTTCTGCATTGTTTTGAGATTCTTCAATAAGCTCAGTTGTATCTTTGGCGGCCTCTGCGCTTCGCTGTGCTAAATTACGTACTTCTTCGGCTACGACAGCAAACCCTTTGCCGGCTTCACCAGCTCGAGCTGCTTCAACAGCTGCATTGAGAGCTAAAAGGTTTGTTTGGAAGGCTATTTCGTCGATAGTTTTAACAATTTTTGCAGTTTTGTCTGAAGAGAGTTTTATTTGATTGATTGCATCTCCGAGCCGTTGTATTGAATCTTGCCCATCTTTTGTGAGAGTTTCGGATTCTTTCATAATATTATTCGCTAGATTTGCGTTTTCTGCATTTTGCTTTGTAGAATGGGACATTGTGGTCAGGTGCTCAGAAATATCAGTTACTGTAGCTGCTTGTTCTGTGGCTCCAGCAGCTAATGCTTGTGCATATGAGGCAATCTGGTTTGAAGCTGATTTCACCTGGTCTGAACCTTCAAAGAGCTCTTCAGTGACGCCATTTATTGGTCTTTCAACAGTGATATCTATAACATACGTGAATATTGCAATAAGAATGGTGAGTCCTATAAAACAAACGATTGCAGCCCAAAGAAGATTTGAACTCATCTGGGCGTCAGCAGTATCAAGGGATTGTACCACTTCAAAGGCTCCATGAATTGAACCAACGGTCCAGTTTTCCATTTTGGTTCCGGTAGGATCGAGCCCTTGATCGTTACCCCATAGCTCTTGTGATGTTGCGGGGTCGCCATGACACAACATACAGGTTTGAGTAAGTCGAATTGGTCTAAAGTAGCGTATGGCGTTGAGTTCTTTATCAATAATATGGTACTCTGAAAGGTTTTCACTTTTCATTTTGTTTATTGCTTTTGCTTCGAGCGCATCGGGCTGGTTTTTAGGGTTACGCGGTTGAAACTTAGGTACTTTAAATTCGTAACCACCTTCTTTTGCTTTTCGCATTGCAGATTTCCATGCAGAGACAACAGGGACAGCATCAACAACTTTATCACGCTCTCCAGCAGCAGCCCATTTTCTAAGGTCGGCTACAGAAAATACTCCTTTGTCCCACTTGTCCTCCATTTCTTGTCGTGCCGATTCTACGGTTAGGTTTATAGCCCGAGCCTTTTCAATGTATCCATTTATAGTAAGCGACTTTGTAGTATTATAATAGAGGGCAAATAAAATAACTAGTAGGATGGAGGGTAATGTTACACCAATTAGAATGATTTTAAATTTGAGGGAACGTTGATTTTGCATGATACCACCCGTTGAGTATTTAATGCATAGTATCATTATTTAAAATAAATGCAACAAATAAATTTGTTACTGAATATAGGTTTGTATCTTGAGCAACTATAGGTTGATTACACTTTGGGTGGCCTTAGGGTGTAAATTTGTTAAATTTGTTTTTTAATTTATGATTCTGTAACCTTATGTATTTCCAAAGGTTATAGCGTTTTTAATTATTGTATCACAAAATATGTGCTTTTTGTTACCTTAGAATCTTATATTTGTGACCGCAATTTACAGATCTGATTGAAATTTTTATATTTGCTCAAATGAGCAGTGATTTAAAAGGTGATATATCCCAATATGGCAAAATATACCGAAGATAGTATTAAATCCCTTGAGTGGCACGAGCATATAAGACGGCGTCCTGGAATGTATATTGGTAAACTAGGTGATGGTTCTACCCCTGATGATGGCATTTATGTTCTTGTAAAAGAGGTTATTGATAACTCTATTGATGAATTCAATATGGGTGTTGGTAAAAATCTAGATATTTCTATTGAGGATGGTGTAGTTACGATTCGTGACTATGGACGTGGTATTCCTCTTGGTAAAATGGTTGATTGCGTATCCAAAATAAACACTGGTGGTAAATACGATAATGAGGCGTTTCAAAAATCTGTTGGTATGAATGGAGTTGGCACTAAAGCGGTTAATGCACTTTCGAGCTATTTTTGGGTTCAATCAATTCGAGAAGGTAAGACGCGCATTGCAGAATTTAGTAGAGGTCTTTTAGAAAGTGAGTCTAAAGACAAATCTTGTAAAGAAAAACAGGGAACCATCATTAAGTTTATCCCTGATACTGATATATTTCCAAAATACAAATTTATTTATGACTATATAGAAGAGAAAATTTGGAACTACTCCTATTTGAACCCTGGATTGGTTATCACCTTTAATGGGAGAAAGTTTGAGTCTAAAAATGGTCTCCATGATCTTTTAAATCGTCATGTAGACGATACTATTCGATATCCAATTCTTCATATTGCAGAGAAAAATCGAGACATTGAGATTGCCCTCTCACATGCCAATCACTACGGTGAACAATATTTTACTTTTGTTAATGGACAATATACTACGCAGGGAGGGACTCATCTCAATGCATTTAAAGAGGCGTTTGTAAAAACAATTCGCGACTTCTTTAAAAAAGATTATGATGCTGCAGATATTAGAAGCGCAATTATTGCGGCGGTGTCAGTTAGAATCCAAGAACCAGTATTTGAATCTCAGACGAAAACTAAATTGGGTTCTACCCATGTAAGTGAAGGGGGGGAGACCCTCAGGAAATGGATGGCTGACTTTATTCGTCGTGAGCTTGATAATTTCCTTCATAAAAACAGTGCAGTGGCAACAGCAATACTCAAACGTATTCAGCAGTCTGAAAAAGAACGTAAAGAGATTGCTGGTATTAAAAAGCTTGCAAATGAACGGGCCAAAAAAGCAAATATTCATAATCGAAAGCTCCGTGATTGTAAATTCCATTTTGGTGGAAAACAAGATGAATGTAATGACACAATGATCTTTATTACAGAAGGTGATTCTGCTTCAGGTTCTATTACTACGGCGAGAAGTGTTAAAACTCAGGCGGTATTTAGCCTTAAAGGGAAGCCACTCAATTGCTTTGGTCTGAGTAAAAAAGTGGTCTATGAGAATGAAGAGTTTAACCTGTTACAACATGCACTCGATATCGAAAATGGTATTGATAGTTTGCGGTACAATAAAGTGGTGATTGCAACTGATGCTGATGTTGATGGTATGCATATTCGATTGCTTCTCTTGACCTTTTTTATTCAGTTTTTTCCTGAGCTTATTGAGAATGGTCATGTGTTTATCCTTGAAACACCACTCTTTAGGGTTCGGAATAAAAATGAGACTGTCTACTGTTATGATGCACTTGAAAAAGATGTAGCTCTTGGACGATTGGGTAAAAAGTCAGAGATCACTCGTTTTAAAGGGCTTGGAGAGATATCTCCTAATGAGTTTGGGAAGTTTTTACGTGAAGACTTACGGTTAGAGCCAGTTTTGCTTCACCCAGAGATGTCTAAGACTCAATTATTAACTCGTTTTATGGGTAAAAATACTCCTGAGCGTCAGAAATTTATTATTGAAAATTTACGTAATGTCGTTATTGACGATGTAGTTGCATAATTAACTCGGCAGACAGATAGAAATAGTGATTTGTATGCAGTACTATAGAAATGTGCTGCACTCTTTAAGTACAAAAGAAAGATATGACAGATAAAAACCAAGAAGAACTCGATTTAAAAGAGATTGCTGCAGATGAGATTAATCATGAACTCTCTGTTACTGATAATAAGCATGTTGAACAACTCTACGAAGAGTGGTTTCTCGACTATGCATCCTATGTGATACTTGATAGGGCGGTACCTTATTTCGAAGATGGGCTAAAGCCTGTTCAACGTCGTATTCTCCACTCATTTTGGGAGAAAAGCGATGGTCGTTATCACAAAATAGCTAATATCATTGGGCATACAATGCAGTATCATCCTCATGGAGATGCCTCAATTGGTGATGCTATTGTTACTCTTGGTCAAAAAGACCTCTTGATTGATCCACAGGGTAACTGGGGTAATATCATGACCGGCGACCGCTCGGCAGCTGCTCGATACATAGAAGGACGACTGACCCCATTTGCCTTAGAAATTGCTTTTAATCCTGATACGACACATTGGTTGCCTTCTTATGACGGCCGCTCCAAAGAACCTTCTAAACTCCCAATGAAATTCCCAATGATTCTTGCTCAAGGGGTTAAAGGGATTGCAGTTGGGCTATCAACTGAGATATTGCCTCATAATTTTTGTGAATTGATTCAGTCATCTATTGCTCATTTGAGAAAACGCTCATTTACTTTATATCCAGATTTTCAGCAGGGTGGTATTGTCGATATCACTAACTACAAGAGTGGTGAGCGCGGTGGTAAAGTTAAGGTACGTGCTAAAATTGAACAGTATGATAAAAAAACACTTTCAATCACTGAAGTACCCTTTGGGACAACGACAACATCACTGATAGATTCTATTGTATCTGCGAATGATAAAAGTAAAATTAAGATTAAGAAGGTCGAGGATAACACGGCGAGTGAAGTTGAAATACTTATCCATCTTGCCCCAGGTATTGATCCTGTTATAACAATAGAAGCACTCTATGCCTTTACTGACTGTGAAGTTTCTATCAGTACAAATTGTTGTATTATTCGTGATGATAAGCCGGTTTTTACCGATGTTCAGACAATTTTAAAACAGTCAACAGAGCACACTGTGTCTCTTCTTGAGTGGGAACTTAAAAATAGACGTGATGAGCTTAATCGTAAATGGCATTTGGCATCTCTTGAAAAAATATTTATTGAGAAAAAGGTCTACCTCACGATTGAAGAGGCTAAATCTCGTGAAGAGATGATAACATTTGTTGATGATGGGTTGAAACCACATACTAAAAAACTCCGAATACCAGTGACTCAAGAAGATGTTTTGCGTCTTTGTGAGATTCCTATCAGAAAAATTTCCCGATTTGATACGAAGAAGAATCAAGAACTCTTAAAAGAGCTTGATGACAAAATTGAAGAAGTTGAAAATTTTCTCGCCAATCTCATAGATTATTCAATTAACTATTTTAAGGGCCTTCTGACAAAATATGGGAAAGGACGTGAGAGAAAAACCGAGATTGAAGAGTTTCAAACACTCTCTGCTAAACAAGTCGCGGTTGCGAATCAACGTCTTTATGTGAGTAAAAAAGAGGGTTTTGTAGGGACGTCTCTTAAAAAAGATGAATATGTTTTTGATTGCTCTCCGTATGATGAATTGATTGTTTTTAAGAAAGACGCTACGTTTATGGTTACTAAGGTCGATAAAAAGGTCTATGTTGGTAAAGATATCATTCACATTGAAATTTTTCATAAAGAGGATGATCGAACAACCTACAACTATATCTATGAAGATGGGACAGATAAACGGTCGTATATTAAACGCTTTAATGTGACGGGTATTACTCGAAATAAAGATTATCCTTTAGCAAAAAGTGCAAAATCTAAAGTGCTCTACTTCTCGTCAAACCCTAATGGTGAAGCGGAAGTAGTTGAGGTGACTCTGAAACCACAACCACGTATTAAACTTGCTTTTAAGGTTGACTTCAGTGAGACAGAGGTGAAAGCGCGGGGGGCTAAAGGGAACACTGTTACCAAACACCCTGTGAAAAAAATTAAACTTCTTAAAGCAGGGACATCTACATTAGAAGATCAAACTCTCTTTTACGATTCAATCACAAATGTGGTGAGTAACGTTAAGAGGGGTGAAGAGATAGGGGCTTTTTCTGGGGATGACTTAATAATGGTTGTCCGTGTAAATGGACGAGTTAACTTTTTTGCCGTTGAAGCTTCAGTAGCTATTGGTGGTGAAGTACTGTGTGTTAAAAGGTATGACCCAGAAGCATATCATTCGGCAATTTACTATGAAGGTAATTCCCTCTCATTTTATGTGAAACGTTTTGATTTCGGTGAAGTTACTGCCGGTAAAGATATGGCTTGTATTTCTGATAATAAAGACTCAGTTCTCCTTTATTTTAGCAATGATCATGAACCAAAATGCCTTGTTGAATTTGCCGGTACAAAAAAACGTGGTGCATCTGCTGCAATTGAAATATTTGAATTCGCAGATGAGGAACTCTATCCTATTAGAGGTATTCGTGCCCTAGGGACGCGAATTACGGCTAAAAAGATTAAGAAAGTTCTCGATGTTACAACTGTTACACCTAAAAAGAACGATTTTGAAGAGGTATTAAAGAAGGTGCCCGTAATTCAATTAAAGAAATTTTAGGCTTTAATTATAACTAAAATGCACTTTTAGAGAAAGTGCATTTTTTTATTGATTATATATTAGAAAATGCTTATATTCTTATTAACAATTTATCCATAAAGGAGTATCCTATGATATTCGATGCAATAAAAAAAGTATTAGGTGGAAACGGTGAGGAAATTGCTGAGGCCGTTAAGAGTGGAGCTACGTTAATAGATGTACGAAGTGCAGGTGAATTTAGAGGTGGTTCGGTACCAGGAGCCATTAATATTCCTCATGATGAGATGAGAAAGCACAAAGCTAAATTTGAAAAAATGAAGCAACCACTCATTCTGTTTTGTGCATCAGGTATGCGATCTGCAACTGCAACTATGGCGCTGAAAGGAATGGGGATTGAAAATGTACTCAATGGAAAGACTTGGGGATCGGTAAATGCAATAGTTCAAGGTAAATAACCGAGCATTATTACTTATCAATGCTTCTTCAAAAGGGAAGAGATTATGGCACAAAGAATTGTAATTATTGGTGGGCTCTCAGCAGGACCCGCAGCTGCAGCAAAAGCTCGAAGAATGAGTGAGTCGGCGGAGATACTATTATTTGAGAAAGATACTGCAATTAGTTATGCAACCTGCGGGATGCCGTATGCATTATCCAAAAAAATAGCACAACGTGAAAACTTAATTGTGGTAAAGCCTGAACTGCTTGAACAGCGTTTTAATATAAAAATGCATTTAGGAGAAGAGGTCATCAAGGTTGATCCGGTGGGGAAGTTTATTACAACTCCTCAAGGGCAGTATTCCTATGATACATTGATCTTTGCTACGGGGGCTCGTCCTGTCCTTCCACCAATTGAAGGAATTAAAGAGGCTGCTAATAAATCATTTTTAAGAACTCTTGACGATTTTGATCGACTCATGGGTAAGGATGGTCTTGTCAGTGCACAGAAAGTAACAATATTGGGTGCGGGTCTAATTGGTGTAGAGATTGCAGAAAATTTACGTCATATTGGTAAAGAAGTCGTTATTGTTGAAGGTACACAACAGATACTTCCTATGTATTCTGAAGAATTTGCATTGCTTGCTGAAGAGGTGTTGGTGAAAGAAGGAATACGTGTAGAGACCGGACAATTTGCAACAACTTTTAATGGTAAAATATTGACTCTTCAAGATGGAACTGAAATTGAGACTGACTATCTCATGCTTTCTACAGGAATAAAACCGGTGACCGAACTGCTAACAGAGCATGGTGCAGAGGTATTGGGCAATGGCGCTCTTATTGTAAATGACCAAATGCAGACATCACTCCCAGATATATATGCTGCAGGAGATTGTGTTGCTATACCAAATCCTCTTACGAAAAAGCCCGGATACTTTCCATTGGGGACTCACTCAAATAAAGGGGGACGCACAGCAGCGATTAATGCTACAGGTGGTTCAGCTCACTATAAAGGTGGGTATGGTACAGCAATAGTACAAGTATTTGATTATACCCTTGCCCGCACAGGTTTGTCTTCGAAGGAGATCTATGATAGTAGTTACAATCCAGAGTCGAGCTTTATTTATGCAGGGGCAACACCTGGGTATTATCCTGGTAAGGAGGAGATAGCTCTCGAAATAATTTTTGATAAAAAATCAGGAAAGCTACTTTCTGCAGAAGCATGGGGTAAAAAAGGTGTTGATAAACGGATAGATGTATTGTCTACCGCACTGTATGCAGGTCTAACCATAGATGATCTTCATGATTTAGATTTAGCCTATGCACCACCATTTTCGCCGGCAAAAGATCCCATTGTTGTTGCAGGCTATGTTGCTTCAAATCAAAATACTTTTGGCTACCGATCACTCACGCCAAATGAATTTATGTTCGAAAGCACATTAGATGAGGCATTTGTCGTTGATGTCCGCACGGCTCATGAGTTTGAAAGGGGGGCAATTGAAGGAGCTAAAAACATACCGCTTGATAATTTAAGAGACCATCTCATTGAACTTCCGAAAGACTTAGATATACTTGTTTATTGTCAAAAAGGAATGCGTGGCTATATTGCATCTCAAATATTAGCAAACGAGGGTTTTAATGTTAAAAATCTTGCAGGGGGGTACGGAAGACTCAAGTTATAAAAATTAAGAGTACCGGTAAAATTCACCCATGGTGCAGAGTGGTAGTTTTGAGTCTGAAATCAATCATTTGGTTTCAGACTTTTTATATATTTAACCTATACACCTCATTTGGACCACTATGTCTCAGTTACCTTGGATTCTTAAGTTGATCGGTATTATTATTCTTGCCGGATCGTTTCTCTATACAGATTTGATAGCCATGTTTAATCTACCTGCAGGAGGGCGTATGCCTTTGTTTGGATTTGGGGTCGTTCTTTATTTAGCCGGTGCAATCATGCATGCAGTGAGACGGTATAAAAAATGATCGAAATAAAGGATCTTCGAAAAACTTGGAAGCAGGACCTTTTTAAGAAACCACATGAGGTTCTTAAAGGGGTAACGTTTTCGGTTCATAAAGGAGATCTTTTTGGGTTTATTGGTCCAAATGGAGCAGGTAAATCTACAACAATAAAATCTCTGCTTGGGTTAATACGATACGATTCGGGTATTGCAACCTTGTTTGGAGAAAAAACTTTTTCAAAATCAGTTGCACAGCAAGTAGGATATCTTCCTGAGCATCCCTATTTTTATAGCTATCTAACTGGACGAGAATTACTCGCATTTTATGCCGAGTTACATGGAATAGGTCTGAATGATCGAAATGACCGAATTACAGAGGTTGCAGCCGAGTTACATATTGGTGATCATTGGATTGATACTCCTTTAAAAACCTACTCTAAAGGGATGGTTCAAAAAATAGGTATAGCTCAGGCAATACTTCATAAACCATCTCTTTTAATTCTAGATGAGCCGATGAGTGGTCTTGATCCTGTGGCCCGTCGATTGGTGCGTGACCTTCTGGTTACGCTAAATCAACAAGGTACTACTATCTTTTATTCCAGTCACATTTTACATGATGTTGAATCTGTTTCAAATCGTATTGCCCTATTAGTTGATGGGACAGTACGAGCAGCAGGGACTATCAGTGATTTGATTGATAAGACGACATCGAGAAATTCTCTCGAAGAATTGTTACTTCAGGAGGTCAGTTCCATTGGTTATTAATACAATTGCAAAGAACACATTTCGTGAACACATTAGAAATAGAGTGTTGTATGTCATTGGCGCTATCGCACTATTTCTCATAGGCTTTGCACATGTCCTTGGAGATTGGGCTATTTTTAATCGCGTCTATGTCGTTACCTCGTTTACGCTTAGTGTGATGTCACTCAGTGGGTTACTGATCTCGATATTTATAGGCGTTGGCCTTGTACATACAGAATTAGAAAAGCATACCCTTTATACGATTGTAACGAAACCTGTTTCGAGAACACAGTTTCTTTTGGGCAAATATATTGGCTTACTGTATATTATTGCATGCCATCTAACAGTGCTCTCAATGGCTTTTATAATTGCAGTGTTACTTTCAGGAGGTGCAATAACGGTAGAGCATCTTTGGGTTCTTGTATTGAAAGGGTCGGAGATGGCTTTAGTCATAGCGATTGCTTTGTTTTTCTCTACTTTTTCGAGCACGGCTCTGAGTGCATTTTTCACCTTCAGCTTATACGTCGCAGGACAAACACTTCCATCAGTATTGGAACAGATAGCCTTTACCAAAAAAATAGGTTCAGCTCATTATTCTGAGGTACAAGATTCTATCGCTCATTTGCTTCACGCTATTGTGCCTGACTTTACATTATTTAATCGGTCTCATGAATTGATACATGCCATACCACTGAGTTTTTGCGATGTGAGTACTGCGTTCTGTTATGGGCTGTTGTATAGTATTCTGCTCCTAGCTGGAGCGGCATTCTGGTTTCACAGAAAAGAGTTTATTTGAGGATTACTATGTTGAATAGATCAGATAGGAGTTTTATTAGCCTTCAAAAAACCCTACTAACAATTTTTTTATTCTGTTCTATAGGGAATAGTAAGGTAGTTCTCAATACCACAGATGCCTCTCGAGGCAAACTGTACGAAACTGTTGAAGAGAGTGCCGTCACTCATAATACTTCTAATAAAAATAGTGCGAATGAGAGTGATTTCAGTGAAGTTGAGGAGTTAAGCGATGGAGTGCCGATTCGTCCAGGCCTTTTTTTAAGTGGTGGATATGAAGAGTGCGCGCTTCATATTGGGATACTTAAGACTATTGAGACGTATAAAATCCCCATTGATTATGTGTATGGATCATCATGGGGGGGGCTTATTGCTGCATTATGGGCGTCAGGGCATAGTGCTGATTCAATAGCAGTATTTCTGGATAGACCAGAGATTATAGAGATTATGAAGGGTGATAGTGATGAGGGATTTCTACAATATAGCGCTCCTTTTGGTGTTATGGGTATTCAACAACGGTATAGCTTCATTAGTGATGGCGCCACAAAAAAAACTCTTGTAAAAACTAATAGAACGAGTGGTAGAGATGCGATACTCGCAGAATTAATAGCAGAAAAAATAGTTCCTTTCTTTTATGAGAAGGGTAGTTCCTATGATTCACTTAGAGTTCCATTAAGAATTATTACTTCAGATGTACAGACAAAGAAGCCTCATATTCATAAAAGTGGAAATATTTCAAAAGCTATTTTAGCCACACTTTCAAATATTGACCACGGTGAATTGTACTCTTTTAATAAAAATGAGGTTACCAATGGTCTTGTTTATGCTCGTTTTGTTCCCGATTTTATTTTGGAAGAACATGAAGTTAATTGGCTTATAGCTGTAGATGCAAGTCCGGCAAAAATAACGGGTATTAATAGCCAATCTGGGAAAGAACGCTATTTCAGAACTATACATGGATCGCAAGTAACAGGGGACCTTTACTATAGTGATAATGTTTTAAAGGTTCAGCCTTCTGCTTATTCTGGCCATGAATCTTTTAAAGCTATTATAGATAAAGGTGCAGCACTCATGAAGAGTAAAATGGATGCTCTATTTTTGGTGTATGGTGGGGAGTTCACACATAAAGAGTATACACCTTTGAGTCTCTCAGCTGTATCAAAGACGTTTAAATTTAATCAACTGCATCTCAATACACTAGAGCCTCAATTTCATAGTTATGTGCATTATCTTTTGAGTTTTTATCCTCTTACTATTACCGGGAGTCACTTGAAAGGAATGGTAGGGGATCTTCACCGGTCTTCCTACTATTCATATCCACACCTCAGTTTATTTGAAAGTATCGATTCAGGTACCGTTGATATAGAAGTAGCCGCCAAAGTCCAAGACGAACTTACCCTTACGGGCGGGTTATTTGGTGGGTCATTTTTATATCCCCATGCGTATGGCGCGGTGAGTTATGGAAGTGTAAATCATTTTCAATACACTGTAGCTCTTCAGGGGTGGATTGGGAATTTTGTTCAAGGCATGAGGGGAGCTGCTTCTTTTTATGCATTAGGAGGAGCGCCGTTCTTTTTTAAATTGTCGCAGTTTTATCAAAATATTGAGTATCAATCTCTAATGGGGGCCCTCGCAATTGAGAGAAATATATTGAAAGAAGAACGGGATTCTTTACATGTGTTGGTAGGGTATGAATCCTCTCATAAAGGTTTCTTATATGCAGATATGTTTTTTGATAATTCATTGTTTACCATTACTGACTCTGATACTTTGAAAGAGGTGAAAGTAACAGCATTTGAGTTTGGGCTTGGAGGATTATTCAATACACTGAATGATGGAGAATTCTCTACTGGTGGTATATACATAGACCTTTCTGGGCATTTTAAAGCTGAGGGTTTTCCTGAGGTTATTGGTTCTTCAGCTCCTTTACATGTTGAGGGTGCTGGTCGGTTTCGCAGATATTGCTCCCCGCGATCGTGGCTACATCTTGGCTTTGGAGGGAGTGGTGCTGTGGACGTTGACTATAAACAATTTGGTAAAATTCCGGAACCATTTACTGCAACCTTTTCAGAGTCTGACACCTTTTCAAAAATAGTCGAAAAAGATACCGTTATGAGTCGGCGATTTAAACCTACTATGAATACAACACTCCGAGCGCAGTATGGGTATGATCCCCGTTTTGCAAGCTGGGGATTTGTGAATAGTTTTTTTACAACAGGGGTATCGTGGAACTATCTGAGCAGTTGGATTCGTTTACATACTATGCACTCCTTTGATAATGGAGGAGAGTATCTTGATGGATTTCACTCTCTCTTTATTTTTGAAACAGTACTACGATTTAAAGTGCGTTCAATTGAATTGACACTCTTTAGCGAAAGTCAGTTTGATACAGAAATT
This sequence comes from Fibrobacterales bacterium, assembly GCA_051532055.1. Lineage (GTDB taxonomy): Bacteria > Fibrobacterota > Fibrobacteria > Fibrobacterales > JAOPTW01 > JAOPTW01. The sequence goes on from JAOPTX010000004.1 coordinate 151,451, forward strand.
GAACATTTAATTGGATTTCAAGTCGGGACATTCCCGTTTTAGATTTTTTTTAGGCAAAAAAATGACAAAAAAACCTTTTTGATGGTTTATAATCATAGTGGCATGGTATACTGATAGTATAGTATGAGACATATTGATTTAGTTATAAACAGCGAAGGGACAAAAGTTGTCTGTAAAAGTGTTGCGCCAGGAACCAGTGTTGCTGATTTTCTTGATCGATTACAAGACCTTCAAATTCGAGAAGGATTTTCTAATGATTCATTACAGGATATAATTGAACGGATAGATGCTGGGGGAGTAATTGAGCAGGATGTTCTTGTTGCTGAAGTTCCCTCTATTCAGGTAACATTGGCTATTACGGACACTCTACTTTCTTCTGATGAAGTGAACCAGCTTGGAACGGAATTGAGACGAGTCTATAAGTCACTTATGAGTGATGATGGCAAAAAGAAAGCTGATTTTGTCTACTATCTTACTGGTCAAACGCCCTTTATTACCATTGGTAAAAGTCGGAAAAATGTGTATGGAATGGAAGTCATGGTTGATCTCGATAGTGATTTCTTACAGATAGACCCCGATGCATTTTCTGTTGATGAGCTGAGTGCTGTATACCAGCTTGTATCAAAAAAAGAGGGTTACGGGGTGCTGAATGATAGGTTGCATCTCAATATCATTGAACCGACGCTCATTAATGATGCTGAGACCGAAATGCATTATTATTTTCATCCGGCAGATTTTGGTCAGCAGAAACTCATACAGAGTTTTTTTAATAAAGCTGAAGAGGGTGTGTCGACTCTTGACCAAGGTGAAATTACTGCATTGCTTAAAGAAAACCTGTCTAAAAAAGTACTCTGTCGAAAAAGACGAGAATCGGTTCCAGGTCAAAATGGTAGAGTAGTGGTTCACTATATTCCTCCACGAGAACGAGATGTAGAGAATGATACAAAAGTAGATCATAAGGCATGGTCTCAATTCGACATGGTGTTTAAGGGCGAGATACTCTGTGAAAAACTGCCAGTTATAGAGGGAGTGGCTGGGGTTGATGTTATGGGGAATGTAATTCCTGTTGAACCGGTTGTGGATTGTGAGTTTACAGCGGGTGAAAATGTATTGATTGAAGAGCGCGAAAAATCGACTCTTTATAGAGCTGAAAAAGATGGGATTGTTACGATACAGGAACATGGATGTAGTATCAATACTAACTTACAAGTAGATGAGGTATCTCAAGAAACCGGAAATATAACCTTTGATCACTCGGTTGTTATAAAAAAAGATGTTAAAGAAGGCTTTTCAATTACGACAAAAGAAGATTGCATTATCGGCGGGAATGTCGAGAATGGTGCAATAATAGAATGTGGCGGGAATTTAATTGTAAAGCGTGGTATTTTTGGTGATCAAACAATTGTTAAGGTGAAAGGCAATGCTGAAATAGGCTTTATACAAGAGAGCACCATTTCGGTAGATAAAAATATAATGGTGGATGGTTTTGTTTATCATGCAAAAATTTTTGCCGGTGAAAATATTGAGGTGAGTGGCAAAAAAATTGTGGGTGATAATAAAGGGAGTGTTATAGGGGGAGTATTAAATGCTTTTCATTCAATTACCATTCATTCGGTAGGTTCTCATTCAACAAAAACGGAGCTCTTTGCTGGGGTCAACATTGAAAATCTTAGGAACATGTATAATCTTCGTGAAAGCGTAACGTTTTGTGATACGCAGGTAGATAAATTTAAAATGTTCCAAGGGGTGGACCTGATGTCCAAAGAGGCTGCTGTGAAAGTGGCGCAGATGAATACATCTGCAAAACAATTTGTAAAAACAGCATTAGAAAATATAAAAAAAATTCTTGCGAAAAAAAAAGAGCTCCAAAATGCTATGTCTATAATTGAAGGTCAGGTGTTTCATCCGCAATCTGATTCGTGTGAAATAGAAATTATAAATCAAATTATACCTGATGTACATCTCCGTATTAGTACAGGACAATCAGTAATAAAAGGGAAAGATAAGGGAAGAAGTTATGCCTATGTGAATGGGCAGATCATTGCTCGAACAGTTATTAATAAAAAGTAATGTTTTATAATTAAGTTGGGTGCCATGAATACGAATGATCTTCTTGAAACGAATAGACTGCTTACAGAAAAGGTAAGAGCGCTTGAAGAAGGGACTCAATATATGCAACAAATGCAGATGCAGATGGTGCAAAATGAGAGACTGATTGCTATTGGTCAATTAGCAGCTGGAGTTGCGCACGAAATTAATAACCCCTTAAGTTTTGTTACTCTCAATATTGATCATCTATCTGAATATGTACTGCAGATTCAAAACCTTGCAAAGGTATGGAGTACGAATGAAAGAGAGCCTTCTCTGAAAGATGTATCTCAATATGCTCCATTAGTTGGCTCTGCGGGTGATTTACAAACATTACTGAGTGAAACACAAGAGGGGATTGAACGAATAAGGGAGATTGTACAAAGCCTACGAGGCTTTTCACGAGTGGATACTGGCGATGGTGTTGTAGAAAATAATATTAATGAGGGTATGCAGTCAACACTCGTTGTGGTACAACATCAAATTAAGCATGCAGCGGACGTCGAAGTGTACCTTGGTGATATTCCCCTTGTACCCTGTAATCTTGGTGAAATTAATCAGGTTTTTCTCAATGTTTTAGTTAATGCGGTAGCTGCTATTCAGAGTAGTCCTCATGAGCGGGGGCGTATTGGAGTAAGAACTTTTGTACGAAATGAGAGTGTGGTGTGTGAAATAGAAAATAATGGCGACTCCATAGAAGAAAATATAGTTAAAAAAATATTCGACCCTTTTTTTACTACCAAGCGAGTAGGTGAGGGGACTGGATTGGGACTGAGTATTTCACATGATATTATTGTAAATAAGCATAACGGATCGCTCTATGTTGATCGTTCTTTTAGCGAGGGAGTTCGTTTCGTAATTGAGCTTCCTATTGGAAAAATTCACCTGTTAGAAAGGGAATGAAATGAGAAGAGTATTGTTTGTTGATGATGAACAGAGTGTTTTGAATGCCCTGGAGAGGACCCTGGAACTTACTAACTATGTAGGTACTTTCTGTACAAGTACAGCAGAAGCACTGCAGTATCTTAAAAATGAACCATTTGGTTTGGTGATTTCGGATATGCGCATGCCCGAAATGGATGGGGTAACATTTATTGTAGAGGCGCATACGATAAATCCACTGGCGATTAAGTTAGTACTTTCTGGGTATTCTGATGTAGAGTCAATTACTCAAGCGATAAACGAAGGTCATGTGTGGCGTTATCTCTCAAAAGATTTAAAAAAAGAGGAACTCCTTCTGAATTTGAATAATGCATGGGAGTTGTATGAAGAGCGGAGTGGACGTGCACAGCTTCTTGAAGAGTTAAATAGAAAAAATCAAGAACTCGAAAATATGAATAATGTTTTAGAAGCAAAGGTTGCAGAGCGTACTTGGGAACTGAATGAGCGATCCGAGATATTGAGCGAATTACTCGAAGGTGGAGCTGTAGAAGAATTACTTCAGAGAATTACCACTCTCGCAACTAAAATGTTTCATATTGATGAAATTTATGTGTCGGTTCCATTCTTAAATAAGACATTTTCTAGCATCAATACTGAGAGTAGCGTGATTTTGGATACGCTGGCTAAAAATGCTTTTGTTAATCAAAAGGTGTCAGTAGATGGAGCGGTCGCAGCAATTCCACTAGAAAAATCGGGTAAACAATTGGGGGTATTGGTTGTAAATAATAAAGACCATATACCGGTGACTAATATTCAAGAAAAGTTTGCGAGAATCGCAACGCTTATCAGTTTAGTATTATACCAACAGAAAGTAATAGTAGACACGCCTGAAACCCTTAAAAATATAGATACCATACTGAGCGAGATGTAATGGCTGACGAAATCCTACAGTTTAAAATAAGTGAAGATGAGTATTCGGTTATGCTCGCCTCACTCTACCCAGAGGTAACACTTTCGTTAATTCGTGAAGAGCTTGCCCTCCTTGGAGTAACTGAAGGTATACAGATCGCAGCTATTGAAGAAGCAATCAAATCATGTTCAGGAGGGGGGACTGTACAAAATTTGATTGTTGCACGGGCAGGAGTATTTGGTTTAGAAATCGGCTATATACCTAAAGGGGAAAAAATTGGGTATACAGAACTCCAAGATTATGCGAAAACATTTAAATCGCTCTTTTCTTCTCTGAATAATCGAGAGGTTGTTAAACCATCGGCAAGCAAGTTGTATGATAATCTCCTGTTTTTGGCTCAAGGCCAAGCTGTTTTTCGGGTCGCCAAGACTATGAAAAATGTTCGGGGTGTTGAGATTGATGTTGATCCAGATAGTGATATTATCTCTTTGGATGAATCTATTGTTGTTGAAGATAAAGGGACTTTTTATGAGTGGTCGGCAGGTGAAGCAGGGTATCTCGTTTGTAATCTTCATAATGAATTGGCGTTATTTTCACCATATAACCCGAATAGTGATAAGACTCAACTCTTCTTTTTAGTTGAACCAGTAAGTGTAGGGGCCAAAGAGCAGCAGTTAGCGCTTTCTGAGTATTTAGATGAAAAGCTCATTAAGAAGCGGGGCCTTACTCTTCAAGAAGTATTAAATAATCCAAAGGGTGACCTCTTGATTCGGAAACAGATAGATGTGATTCCAGGAAGAAACGCTGAGCTTGAGATTCTTGTTGAGAAAAAAAGAGTTGAGGTTAAAGAGAATGAGCAAGTTGATCATAAAGCGGTGAGTAGTTTTTTACATGTTAAAGAAGGGATTGCAATTGCCAAGAAAATTCAACCTAAGGAGGGGAAGGCTGGCATTGATATTTGGATGGAGAGTATTCCTGTTGAGCCTATTAAGGATGATGATTTTATTGTGGGCGATTTTATAGAGAGTACAGAGAAAGAAGGAGAAATCGAGTATTGCACAACAGTTGAGGGAGTGCTCTATGTAAATGGTAAGACACTTATGGTCTCCGAGGGTCTTATTATCGAAGGAGACGTCAATGCAGAGACGGGTAATGTTCGTTATGATAAAGATATTGTTGTAGAGGGGTCTGTTTTAGAGGGTTTTTCTGTTGAATCCGGGGGTAATATTTCCATACAAGGAAGTGTTGCCAATAATGCTCGTATTGATGCGCGTAAAAACCTTGAAGTATTGAAAGGAGTGTTTGGAGAGGCGACTTCGATCTACGTTAAAGGAAATGCAGAGATAGGGTTTGTGCAAGAAAGTATGGTGCGCATAGAAGGAGATTGCCTTATTGATAGGTTTCTCTACCAAGCTCGAGTCTTTGTTGGGCGTGAGATTACTGTTTTGGGGAATAAGGTCAAGGTCCAGAAGAAGGGGGCGGTTATCGGAGGAGTGACCAATGCGGTACATGGGATGACATTGCATTCTGCTGGGTCTATTGCAACCAAGACGGAACTTATTGCGGGAATTGACATTCGGCTTCTTGAACAAATAAAAGAGCTTGAAGGGGCTCAAGAGGTTCTTGCGCAAAGCATTGTACAGCTAGAGGCGCGTGTTGGGATGGATCTCGCACGAAATGATTCAGTTGAACATCTCAGAACACTCGGAGAGGCTGATAAAGCTAAAATGAAAGAGAAGCTTGTTGCGCTGAAAGAATCAATGGATAAGCGAGAAAAAGTAGGCAAAGCTTTGGAGCAGCTTAAAGAGCGTTCTAAAGGAATGATCGCGGAAAGTCCGTTTATAGAGGTGAAAACTAAAGTAATACCAGACCTGCTTATTCGCCTTGGGAGCAGCTTTAAAGAGATAAAGGAGGAATTGAACGGGATTAAATTCCGTGGACTCCATAAAGAAATTCTAGAAGAGAAAGACGGGGCCCTTATTCGAGAAGATGGTACGATTGTCTCGACGGAAAAACATAAAAAAACTGAGGAATAGCCCTAATTCCCTATTAGAAGGCGTTTTGGGTAATAGGCTGTGTTAAAAAGCTTTTCAAAACCTTACAATTTTATAGATGATCACTCCTTTCAACTTCTAATAATATAGTTTTTGGGTAAAATAGATCATGGAATACTATGAAGCCAAATAGAAATGACCTTATCGATGAGTTATGTCAGGAGTCCACTGGAGGGATTTCCTTGAGCGTAGTGATAGTGGTATTAGGAGTGTGTATATTGCTTATTGTGACGCTTTCCCTATTTTCAAATATTCCTACTTATGGATTGCTTGGCGTAGGTGTTGTGGTATTAGGGGGCCTTTATGGCTATGCACGATCTTTTTCTAAAAAAACATCTCAAGTAAAACGGGATATATTAGACTTATGAAACAAATATTTCTCGTGGTGATTGTGCTGTTTTTAATTGGCTGTAGTAATGATTTTTATGGGGTTAATTCTGATGATGGCCCTAGTTCAAATAATAGCGAATTGGTCAACAGTCAATCTTCGGGAGTAGAACTGAGTAATACTACAGAACCGTTTTGGGTACAAGTAGAGGATAATGACTCGTTGTTGTTTGCACTTGCCAAAATAGAGGACAGGACGAGTGACTCGGTGAGAATGGTTGTGCATTCTTCTGGTAAAGGGGTCGCTATGATTGTTGACTCAGCTCGCTTTGCTCGATTTGAAAATTGTGATATGTATCTTTATAATAGCTCTACGATGGACCGGAGCTTTATGAAAGAGATAATGGAGCCATTGCATCAACTTTTTCTTGATAGCTTTGATTTTGCGGTATTTGTAAATAACATAGAACGAAGAGGTGATTGTAGATATCGGGCAGCATTTAAAAATTTACAAAATACAACAGAGGGGATAGGAAAACAGCCATGGAATTTTGTACAAGAAGATTTTGTCAATAAGCGGTATCAAGGGTATATCCATATTCCCCAGCGAAACTATCTGTTGAGAGGGCCGATTTTACATGAGATAATCCATAATTGGGCGGATTATGTTATTGATTCGTCTAAAACAAGTCATTGGGGGACATTAGGTGTTGGAGGGTATCTTGGTGGCTGGGACCCGCAAACTCTTGTAGAAGTGGATTCTGGGACGTACTGTGCTGGGGGTCAACCTGGCTTTAAAAAATTTGCTACTGGTGGCGTCGCCAATAATATGGTCAAATATGCTCCTTTAGAGCTCTATTTGATGGGAATGTTACCAGCTGATTCGGTGCCTGAAATAGTGATACCACATCATTTTCGCTATAGTGCCATTGATACGAATCGAAGTTGTTTTACGGCGGACTCATTGGTTAATATGAGTATCGATGATATTATTGCTAAACATGGATCACGGGTCCCTGACTTTGAGAGTGCATCAAAACAGCTTTCAATGATATTTATTTTGGTCTCGTTAGAGGCGCCCACTGAGTTGGAATGGGATTATGTATTATCGACATCAGACTCACTTATCTCAAAAGATCCTCTCCCAAAGTATCGACAAAATTTCTATTCGGCTACGGAAGGTCGAGGAGAACTTATTAGGCATAATCTTGTAGATATGATTCGAGAACTTCCCTAGAAAGAGTTTAAATGTTGAGGGGTGTTTTCATAGGATTCCCATGCTGATAGTTGACTCTCTTTGTAATGTGTGGTACTATAAATGAGAATCTATGAGGTCATCTAATGGAAGAGTCACGTATTCTCATTGTCGAAGATGTTGCACAAAATCGTGCGTTACTGAGGTCTACAGTATTAAAAGGTTTTGAACATGTATTCGAAGCAGCTAATGGTAAAGAGGCCCTTCAAATATTAGAAACTGAACGTTCGATTGATATAATTTTACTCGACCTTATTATGCCTGAAATGGATGGTATTGAGTTTTTGAGAAATGTAAATAATCGAGATAAAGATATTCCGGTGCTGGTGCTGTCATCAACATCAGAAGTGAAAATGGCTATTGATAGTTTGCGATTAGGAGCACGGGATTTTCTTGAAAAACCATATAACAAAGAGCTGATATTAAAGCGTGTAGAAGAGTTACTGAGTGATCGAGAAGATGTTCAACAATCTGATATTCTCTTTGTGGGAGAAGAATTTTCTTATGGAGAACTTCAAAATGTTTTTGATGATAAAAAAGAAAATGTCTTTGTTGTATCTACATTTGAAGAGGCTGTAGAATTGTTAGAAAACGCCTTTTATGGCGTGATGATTACCGATCTTTCTAATAACAAGGATGCTATTCGGCCATTTTTATCTGAGGTTCTGAATTGTCATCCCGATATCATTTCATTAGTTACTGCAAAAGAAGAAGATAAGCTCATGGTATTTGATCTTGTTGATGAAGGATTGGTACGTGATATGGTTCTTGATCCAGTTGATCTGAATGAGATGAGTATGACAGTAATGAATGCTTTAGTATACCATCATGAATCACATCAACTTCAATTGCTCCGTATTAAAAATCTTGACTCATAACTCTCATGGTAGGTGTGTAAGCTACAATTAGCAGGGCGTAGGGGAATATTAAAAAGTAATTATATCTATTTGCCTGCTTTTTATAGGTTGGCTATTTGGTGAAACTTTGATATACTTCTTATTAAATATTTGAAACATTCAGTTCTATCCAGGAGAATATGATGGCCACTAAGAAAGCTGCCAAAAAAGCAATTAAAAAAACTGTTAAAAAAGCAGTAAAAAAAGCAGTTAAGAAAGCTGCCAAAAAAGAAGTAAAAACGACTGTTAAAAAAGCGGTCAAGAAAGCGGTCAAGAAAGCTGCCAAGAAAGCTGCCAAAAAAGCAGTTAAAAAAGCAGTGAAAAAAGTTGAGAAAAAAGTAGTTAAAAAGGTTGTCAAAAAGGTCGCAGCAAAAACTGTTAAAGCTGTTGAAAAAAAAGTGGTGAAGAAAACGGTTAAAAAAGTTGTCGCTAAAAAAAGTGTTACTAAGAAGGCTGTTACTAAAAAACCTGCATCGTCAAATGCAGTATCAAAACCAACTCAATTTGAAATTTATTCTCCTGACTCAAAAGATGTCTATCTTGCCGGGTCATTCAATGGTTGGGAAATGCTCAAAATGAAACAAACTAAAAGCGGTGTTTGGGCAACTAAAGTATCTCTTCGAATTGGTGAGCATCAGTATAAATATGTATTCGAAGGTGTTTCATGGGAAATAGATCCTGCTGCACCAGCAATATCATCTGAACAAGGTTTGAACAACCTTGTAATAGTAAAATAATCAAGAGGTTTATAGGTGCCTGAGGGCACCTGTTATCTCGGTATCGTATTTCTCCTTGTAACTTTCTTTAGAAGGAGCTCTCTCTCCTTCGCAATCTATTGCCATCATCTATAAAACTAGCTACAATTGGATAAGTTTAATATGAGGGATTGCATGTGGTTGCTTTTCGGGCACTGATACTCACAATTATCACCCTATTATTTTCGCTGGTAGTACTCCAGTGTAGTGATACTCAATCAAATAAAAATTCTCGTCTTCATATTACGGTATCGACTTATTCAGTATATGAATTAGTAAATGAACTCGTGCAAGGTGTACCTGGCGTTTCGCTGGAATTACTGGCACCTGGGAACAAGGGGTGCTCCCATAATTATGTACTCACTCCTCAAAATATGATGACATTGAATAATAGTCGATTGTTAGTCCTTAATGGTTTGGGCATGGAGGCGTTTATCACTGAAAAAATATTGTCTCAATATCCAAAACTATTTGTAATTGTAGGGGCCGCTGGAGTTCCTGACTCTTTGGTGCTCTATAGTGATTCTGAAAATACTGAATTGTCTGGTCTTCATGAAAACCATGATCATCATGAGCATGAAGAAGGCGTTCACCAAGCAAATCCTCACTATTTGCTTTCGCCACTCGAACGACTCTATGGTGCGCAGTCCGTTGGGGAGGCATTGATGCATATTGATACGAACTACACAAAGCATTATCAAACGAATCTCGATAGTATTCGCCAAAGGCATAAAGCCCTGAGTACAATTGAAAGAGTGAGTCGGACAGAGTCTTTTAGGGTGATAACCCAAGATGCCCTTTTTGCCTATCTATTGCCGCAACTCAATATAGCGAGTGTCGGTACCCTTCATGCCCATGATGGTGCGCGCCCAACTCTTGCAGAACTTAAGGTGTTGGTTGAACAGCTAAAGGGGCAAGTGGTCGATGCGCTTTTTGTTGAGAATGAAATGTCCCCAGAGGTATTGGAAACACTCTCACGTGAAGTGTCGGTGCCAGTTGTGTTATGGGAATCTACGCCTAATGCTCTTGCCCAAACCGATGTGCTTGGCTACTACAAACGGCATGCGCGCAATATGAAACGTTTGAATGAAGTAGTTATATCAACTGAAAAGGGTCGTGAATGAGTACTGCGGTAAGTCTTAAAAATGTGTCCATTAACTTGCATGGGGTTTCGATACTTAAGAACGTCTCGGCGACAATTCCTGTAGGTGGTTCGACTGCTATAATTGGGCCAAATGGCGCGGGAAAGACGACGCTCTTAAAGGCTATATTAGGTGAGGTGCCTTATGAAGGGGTGATACAATACTCTCATGATGAGCCTGGTCAGAGGCCAAGGATTGGGTATGTGCCTCAACGACTCCATTTTGATAGAGGTATACCGTTGCAGGTAATAGAGTGCTTGGCTATGGGGCAACAGCGAAGGCCATTATGGTTAGGTATTAAAAAAAATGTGCGCAGTAATGCATTGGGGCTTCTTCGGTCAGTGAAGGCTGAGCACCTTGCAGAGAGGCGTCTTGGAGAATTATCAGGAGGGGAACTCCAGCGGGTACTTCTCGCTTTAGCCCTTCAGCAAGAGCCTCAATTACTGATTCTTGATGAGCCGGCGGCTGGGGTAGACCCTCATGGCGAGCTGCTCTTTTGTGAAATCCTTGAAGCACAGCGAAAAGAACGGGGATATACACAGCTCATGGTTAGTCATGATTTGGGGACGGTGAGTAATCATGCGACCCATGTTATCTGTTTGAACAAAGAGGTGGCGGCTGAGGGTGCGCCACATGACGTTCTCACTCAAGAGGTGCTGACCACAATTTTTGGTGCGCATATGGGGTTAGTGAGTCCTGCAATAGCTTCGGATGGGATGGTGCATAGTCATAATTGCCAGCATCATAAGGAGGATGTATGATTGAGTGGATATGTTCAGGTTTAGCGTGTCTTCCTATTGCGGGCATGGAAATGCAGTTTATGCAGCTTGCACTTTTAGGTGTGTTGATCTTGGCGCCCTTGACGGCGATGATGGGAGTGCAAGTAGTTAATTTTAGAATGGCTTTTTATGCTGATGCGATAAGTCATACGGCTTTTACGGGAGTCGCTTTAGGATTGCTTTTTGGTTTTAATCCCTATTGGACTATGCCTCTCTTTGGGGTAGTTGTGGGGGTGGGGATTGTTGCGCTTCAACGAAAAAGCATGTTGGAATCCGATACCATTATTGGGGTTCTTTTCTCTGGCGTACTAGCTTTTGGTCTGGCGATTGTAAGCAGGGATCGTTCGATTGGTACTGATATAACGCGATTTCTCTATGGTGATATTCTTACGATTAGTCACTCAGATTTGACGTGGCTTTCAATTTTGGCAATAATAGTGGTTCTTTATCAGGTGCTTGGCTTTAATCGTCTTATCTATGTAGGGCTCAATCCGGTTCTTGCTGAAACACATCGGGTAACCGTTTCCTTTTATCAATACAGTTATGCGGTGCTCCTTGCGTTAGTTGTTATCTTTGCTGTTTGGTGGGTAGGGGTGTTGTTAGTTACAGGAATGTTGATATTGCCTGCGGCAGCTGCACGTAACTTGTCTCGATCGGCGGGGGTGATGTATTGGTGGGCGTTAATTATTAGCCTTACTTCTGCGGTAGTGGGGCTCTATATCTCTGCTCAGTCCTGGGCTCAAACAGCAACAGGAGCAACTATTGTGTTGGCTGGTTTTTGTTGGTTTGTGGTGAGTGTTGGTGTCCGTGCTATAAAAAAATAGGATTTCTTCCTGTTGTATATATACTTGTGTAATTTGATTTGGCTGCGTCAATAATTTATACCGCAGTCTATAAATTTGACTAAAAAAAGTAAAATTTTATTTTTAGTTGTGGTATAATAAAAAGTAAGCGTGATACAATTGGGCAAATCCATTAATACGGTGGCACTATGCACTTTTCTAATCTATCTCTCAAAAAGAAATTGATGATCTCTTCAGTACTTTTTGCAATCCTACCACTACTCGCCCTTGGAATAATCAGTTATGTAAGCTCTAAAGATGCTCTGTTTAAGCAGGTCGAAGATAAATTATTGAGCCAGGTAGAGTATTATTCTGAGATGCTTGATAAAGATATTTTGGCTGTGACAGGTCAGGTGAGTGAATCAAGAAATCAAGCACAGCTTATTGTGCACCAACAGGCTGTGCTTGTTAGTCAAATAGTAGGGCAAACGTTGGACTCTCCTGACGAAATTAAAGATCGGTTAGCTTCAATAGTAGTAGGGACAACTGGATATGTGTTTGCAATCGATTATTCAGGTAGATATGTGGTGAGTAAAGGACGCGTTGCTGATGGTAAGGACATTAGCTCTGTAAAAGATGCTGATGGAGCGTATGTTATTCAAGAGATGGTCGCTCTTGGTAAGGGGTTAAAACAAAATGAAGTAGTACTTAAGCCTTATAATTGGAAAAATAGTGATGATATACTGGCTCGTGAAAAGGTTGCCGCTCTCATTCACGTTCCTGAGCACGGTTGGATAATAGGGGTAAGTGCCTATTACGATGATCTTGTTGATATGCAGGGGATTCAAAGTGTGAAAAAGTCTTTTCGTGAGAAGGTGCTCTCTCAAAAGGTGGGGGAAACAGGGTATATGTATGTGATGGACTCAAAAGGGAGTTTGGCAATACATCCTTCAAAAGAGGGTGAAAATTTAAGCAAGTATCCATTTATTCAAGAAATGTGTGATAAAAAAAGTGGGATTACGTCATATGAATGGGGTGGAAGAGAGAAAATTGTTGCCTACACCTATTATGAGCCACTTGATTGGGTTATAGCCTCTGGTAGTTATTTAAGTGACTTTAGTGGGTCACTAAAAAGCCTTACCAATGCCTTGGTACTTTCAATGATTATCGCGGGAGCTATAGCAATCGGTTTGGCCTTACTTATGAGTCGTTCAATTGTATCCCAACTTTTGAGCAGTTCAGTGAGGCTTGGTGAAATATCGGGGTGTGTTACATCTATGAGTGAAGAGATATCAAGTTCGAGTCAAAATATTGCAAAAGGAGTTGTTGAGCAGTCAGCGAATGTTGAAGAGTTTACTCAGAGTATTAATCATCTTTCTGATAATGTGTTGGAGTCCTCAAAAGAAGTACAGGAAGTAACAGGAATAATAGAGCACAATAATATCCGAACACGAGAGGGGAAAGAGGCTGTTGAGAGTTTAAGTCAGGCTGTAAAAGATATGTATGACTCTTCTGTTAAAACGGGGGGGATTGTAAGTACAATAAATGAAATAGCATTTCAGACAAATTTACTTGCACTGAACGCGGCAGTGGAAGCGGCACGAGCAGGGGAGGCAGGCAAAGGATTTGCTGTAGTTGCTGAAGAGGTTCGTAGTCTTGCACAAAAAGCTGCGGAGTCAGTGAAACAAACAACGGAGCTTCTCAATCAATCAAAAGGTTATGCGGAGCGAGGGGCAACACTTTCAGCTCAAGCTTCAGAAATAATTGAAGAGATAGAGCTGAGTTCACGTTCTGTTACGGAGCGCTTCGGGACGGTTTCAAGAAATTCGGAATCTCAAGTGGGTACAATAGAGGAGATACGGAAAAATATTGGCGAAATAGAAGATGTTGCTCAAAGTAATGCATCGACATCTGAGGAGTCGGCTGCTGCCTCAGAAGAACTCTACGCTCAAGTTGGGTTACTTGATCAAGCGGTTCACGATATAGAAATTGTCATACATGGTGAAAAAAAGAGGCCTCAGAGGGGTGAATATGTGGCTGCGTTACTACCGCAGTTTACCGAACCAGCATGGTCAGACGGGTAGTACAGTGATGGAGGATTAAAAAATAGACTCAAACGAGCTTGTGTTGGTTATTAAGCTGTAATTATTAGTTATTAGTGATCCAAATGTATGGTTTGTATTGATGTTTGATGATATAATAAAGAGTGAAATAGAAAGGAAAGGGTGGTTCATGCTTAATGATATTTCTCTAAAATTTAAGATTTTAATAATTGTAGCAAGTTTTGTATTAGCAACTATTTTCTCAATGGCGATAGGGCGATACTATGCGCAAAAGGTAAATTACTTTACTCATAAAATTGGGCAAGAGAGTCTTAAGCTTACACCTTTGATTGTGAGTTTAAAACTTGATATTATTCAGGTGCAACAGTGGCTTACGGACATTTCTGCAACTCGAGGAAAGCCTGGGTTTGATGATGGTTTTGATGAAGCTGAAACGTATGCAAAAGATTTTAAGCTAAAGATAAAAGATGTACAGCGGCTTTTGTCGACGATGCATAGACCTTCGGCTCTTATGGCGGTGGACTCGTTGAGTGCAGCTTTTGGTGGCTTTTATGACGTGGGGAAAAAAATGGCGAAAACTTACATTAGTGAAGGCACTGATGCAGGTAATGTGCACATGGAAAAGTTTGACCCCTATGCTGCAAACTTAGTACAACGATTAGAAGTGGTGGAGGCAATGCAAGAAGCTTTGCTTAAAGAGCAGTTTGGAAAGGTAATCGAGGTAGAAAAATCTGCAATAATAGTGCCCTTGGTGGTTGTGTCTCTTGTTCTTTTAGTGGCTTTTATAATTACATTCTTAATGTTTAGGGCCATATCAAGACCGGTTGAACGTGTATCGGATTTCAATAAACAAGTGAGTGAAGGGGACTTTTCTCAAACATTGATGTTTAATGGGACAGATGAGCTACAGACAATGGGGAGGCAACTTAATGATATGATTCTTAATTTTAGAACAGTCCTTCGCAATACATTTGCAACATCTTCCTCGGTTATAGCTGGTTCAGCTGAAATGAAGAATATAACCAGATTGTTAAAGACAGAGACGCTCAATGTTGCTGAGCAAATGGATCGCTTACTGAATCGTAATATGGTGATTACTGATAAAGTAACGAGTGTGTCGGCTGGTGTAGAAGAACTGTCTACGTCAATTGGTACCATCGCAAGTGCTGTAGAAGAATTCAATAGTTCAATAACTGAGGTGAGAGAGGTTACGCGTAAGGAATCAGACCTTTCTAAGAGCGCAACTGAGAAGGTTGACATTTCTCATTCTAAAATGGTGGGCCTGAGTGCGACTTCACAGGAAATTGGGAAAATTATAGCAGTAATTAATAGTATTGCAGATCAGACAAATTTACTCGCGCTTAACGCCACGATTGAGGCGGCCTCTGCTGGAGATGCGGGCAAAGGGTTTGCAGTGGTGGCAAGTGAAGTAAAAGAACTTGCTAAACAAACTGCTCAGGCTACTGAGCAAATACAGATTCAGATATCCTCAATGCAAAATGAAATTACTGGAACTCTTTCATCATTTACTGAAGTCAAGGAAATTATAGAAGGAGTGAGTGAGAGTTCACAAATGGTGTATGTGACAATCGAGCAACAACAACTTGTCCTTAGTGAAATATCTGAAAATGTAGGTCAAACTACTATCGCTTCAAATGAAATTGCTGAGAATTTATTGCACTCATCGCAAGAGGTTCAGAATGCAAATAGCGAAATAGCAGATACAAAAAAAGCGATGGATTCGGTCGATAATATGACGAAGGTTTTGGCGACCTATAGTGAGTATATTGCGTCACTCAGTGGTGGGATTTATGAGCGTCTCAATGTGTATACGTTAAGTGAAAAAGAAATGGATATTAATGGTATTAAGTCTTCTCATATGCAATGGGCGGGTAAATTATTGGATATGATTGCCGGTAAAGTGAGCTTGAAAGTAGATGAAATTACTGGTCCTCATGAGTGTCAATTTGGAAAAGTAATTGATGCCATGGAAGGTGAGGTACGTGAAAGTGCAGAGTTTAAACAGCTATATCAGCAACATGTTACAATTCATGAATCCATCCTTGCTGTGGTAGAGGCGTACCATACTCAAGATGTACTCGTTGCATTTCGTGCATTAGAAGAGTTTGAAAACAAGAGGGTTGCACTGTTTGAATCTCTCGATCAATTCTATCTTAATAAAAGTTAATTTTAATTGAGTACGTTTTGGATTTTTCTATTGATCAACTATTAATTGGTGGGTTATTTGGTCTCGCAGCACTCAGCGCAGTGGCTTATAATGTAATGCCCTTTAGGAAAATGCCTGCCCAACGACCTTCAATTGCATGGCTTCCAAAGTATCGTTCGGTTATTCCGTTCCCTGAGTATCTTTTAGATGCTGATGATAAAAAGGCTGCACTCGAGCAGATGCTCCTTATATATGGTTTTGAAGAGCATGGTGGTAAAGAAGGCAATTGGTGTTTTATACGGTATGCACCAAATGATAAGCTCTACTATTCAATTCCTAAGGCTCGGGTACGAATACTTTTTAACGCAGACAATAGTATGGAGCTGCGGCTTGCTGCTCCAGTTATGCTCACTTATGATAGAGGTGAGTATTATGCGTTCTTTAATGAGTTATCAAATCAGTTAAGGGATTTCAAAGGATTCAATTAAATAATTATTCTCTAATTGTTGTCCTATAGGCATTAAGGAAAGTGGTACACTAACAAATATTTTAAAATTATCATGATTCATTTATCTCGGGTGTCCTCAAATATTTAAAGACTCCAACAGTTGATCAGGTTTATCTATTTGAGAGATTAGAGGGGTGTTTTATCTATTTTACCCTTCGTCACATTACAATGTAGCATTAATGAGGAGTGACTCATATTGTCCTTGTCACCTCTTCGGAATCATTGATACAATAAGTCTGAAATCAATTTTACCTGTGGTTACCGATGAGAGCTCAGAATTTATCAATCCTAGAATATTCAGAAGAGATCGCGTTTCTCATGGCTGAAAAAATAGTGCTTTATTCGAGAGACCCACGTGATGCATTTCATATTGCCCTCACTTCAAATCCTATTGTTCTTCGTATTTTAGAGATTATTTCAAGTGATGATTTTAAGCATTCAATCGTTTGGGAACGACTTCATTTCTGGTGGGTTGATGAAACATGTTTTGCTGCAGATGGACGAGATAACTTCTTCTACTTTAATGATCGATTATTCTCCCGTGTGGCCCTTCCCAAAAAAAATATTCATAGAATTTACGGAGATGCAGATCCTAAGATGGAAATTCTTCGGTATAAACATGAACTCGTTGAATTCGTTCCTATAAGGGATAACTATCCTTGCTTTGATCTATTGCTTCTTGACTTAGGGGAGGATGGTCATGTGGCTTCACTCTATCCAGAAATTATTCCAGTACCTAATGCATCAACTCAGTTTACCTGCGTTGTGCAAGATCCTCATTCTGGACAACTCAAGGTGTCCCTGCTTCTTGATGTGTTGAATAATGCACAACGAGTTTTCTTTTTGATTAGTGGAGAAGAGCGAGCTGACACCCTGTATCATATTTTTAAGATGGACGCGATATCAATGAGCTATCCCGCGTCGTATATTGATCCAGCAGAAGGAATTATGATGTGGTTGGTTGATCGAGCTGCAGCATCCAAGATTCAACGTTCTGACTAACATTTAGCTGATGGTATATACAGAAGAGGCCCATTGATAAATCAAATGGGCCTCTTCTATTAAGAATATATACTTTATTTTTAGCTCTTTAGTGCACTGATTTCTTCTACTACAAGTTGCATAAGAGGTTCAATGGTCTCTTTAGAAAAATCAAACTTAATATTCATTGCCTCAAAAAGTTCAGGAAGGGGCTTGGTACTTCCAAGGGATAGACCATTTTTGTAGGCTGTGAGAGCTTGAGTTGGATTTTCTTTGAAGTTTTTATAGACTTGGAGTGCGCCAATTTGTGCAATACCATATTCAATGTAATAGAATGGAACTTCAAATATATGGAGTTGTTTATGCCAAAAGTAGGCCTCTTCATTGGTAAGGTCACTCCAATCAACTTCAGGTTTGAAGTCTCGGAGAATTGATACCCACTTTTGATTACGCTCTTCATTTGTGTGGTTAGGAGTTGTGTAGATCCAGTGTTGGAAACTATCAACGATAGCAACCCAGGCAAGTACTTCAACAACACCTTCAAAGTGGTTGATACGCGCTCGTTTGAGTTCATCACTATTGTAGAATTCGCTAAGGTATTCACCACCAATAAGTTCCATGCTCATGGAGGCTACTTCAGCTATTTCAGAACCGATTTCTCTAAATGAAAGAAGATCAAGCTGTTTCATAAAAAATTGGTGGAAGCTGTGCCCTCCCTCGTGAAGGAGAGTATTTACATCTGAGCTCGTACCTACGGCATTCATAAAAATAAAGGGGAGTCTCTGTTCATCAAGGCCGCACTGGTAGCCACCAGGTGCTTTGCCGAGTCTACTGTCGAGGTCAAGGAGTTTACGGTCACGCATTAACCCAAAAATGGCACCCAGTTCACTATCGATTGTGTTAAAAATAGTGTAGGTTTTGTTGATGAGTTCTTGCGGGGTTGTAAAAGGTTTAAGAGCAGGGCGTCCAAGGGGGTCGCAGGACGTGTCCCATGGGCGTAGGGTGTCGAGCTTAAGAAGCTTTTTCCGCTCCTCGGCACTGTTAGATTTAATAGGTACAACGACTTCTTTAATGGATTGATGAAATTGTTCACAGTCGTGTGGGGTGTAGTCGTACCGTTCTTTTGCTTTAAAAATATATTCTAAATAATCACTACAGCCACAATTGTGTGCAACCTTAAGCCGGCGCTCAAGCATGTAGTTAAAATGAGTATTAAGTACTTCTTTATCTTGGAGTCTTCTTGCTGCAACGAGTCGCCATGCTTTTTCTCGAATTGATCGATTTGGTTCATTTAAAAGGGCAAGTACCTGTTGCAGTGTTTTTTCTTCTCCATCATAAATGACAGACATACCACCGGTCACTTTTTGATATTTCTGTACTTCAAGTCCAATTTCTGTTTCAATAGCAATGTTTTCTTCTTTGAATAGCTCATTTTGAGTAGTTACTGATCGTACCCAGTTTTGGTATTCAGTGAGATCAGAGTGATTGATTACTGGAGAGTTGAGCATTTTTTTGTCGAGTTTGTTTGAATAGAGAACAAACTCAGGATCGAGCTCTTCAATTAATGTTGTATAAAGAGCAGCATTATCAGGGTCTTCCGTGTAGCAGGTCATATTGATATACCGACGAGTGCCCTCTTCGAGGTAGCACGATTCCAACTCTGAACGGTTTTGTGCCCATGTTTTGAAGGTTGCTACTGTGTCAACGGACTGGGCTAGAAGCTTTTCATAATAGGGGAGGATGTCACTCCATTCTGAAAGTGAAAATGATGCATCAACGAAAGTTCGAGGAAATTCTTTTGCGGGGCGCGCAATGTGCGCCAGATTGTCTTTTGCCATAATTATAGTTGCCTTAAGGTGCCTTCTCTCAATGTAACAAAATAAGCTTATTCATAAGAATTAGTCACTAATTGTAACAAGAATGTACTCTTTTATGTTCACGTTGTGTGAACTAAATCTTTGAAAAACGTTCAAGAAAAAGTATTTGGCTTTTTATTGCTTTCCTAAAATCATCAAGATGCAGGCTCTCATTTTCACTGTGGGCATTGGTGTAGGGATCTTCGATCCCCATGAGTAGGGTAGGGATACCACCGAGTGCGGTTGAAAGCTCATCGGCAAGGGGGATTGAAGCACCGCAACCTGCAAATACCGCATCTGTTTGGTAACCATCTGTGAGTGCTTGTTTTGCTTGAGCAAATATAGGGTCATTTGTATTTGTAGCCCAACCATCAACAGCTGCCTCTGTTTCTATTTTGAGGTTTAGCCCCCAGGGGCATTCACCTTTAATTTTTGAAATGAGGGCAGACTCTGCTTTGGTACTGTCAATTCCTGCGGGGAGTCTTACACCCACACGCGCCCAGGCGCCATTCATAATAACGTTGCCCGCGCTTTTTCTGCTTCCCGACTCCATGCTGTTTATAATTAAAGAGGGCTCTTTCCAGAGTTTTAATAAGATTTCGTGACCATCTCCAAAGAGTTCAACCCCCTCGAGTAAGCCTGCTTGTTCTCTAAAAAGCTGGTTGTGCATCAGTAGAGATTTGTAAGAGCTAATTTCTTCTTTTGTTGGCTCTATGAGGCCCTCATAGAGTTCCGGAAGAGCGATTGTGCCGTCACTCTGTGTAAGAGAGGCTAGGACCTTACTGAGCCCCATAGCAGGATCGGGGATAGGTCCGCCCCAAAGGCCGGAATGTAAGGGGCTCTTTAATGCACTTACTTCAATATCGAGACATACCATACCACGTAAGCAGGTGGTGAGAGTGGGTTTTCCAGTGTCATAATTAGTTGCATCTGTAATAACAATATAGTCGGCAGCTAACTTGTTGCGATAGTGCTCTATAAACGAATTTAAATGAGGTGACCCAATCTCCTCTTCACCTTCGATAAGAACTTTTATATTTACATGTAGTTTTGTGTGGGTCTCAAGTAGGGCCTTGATAGAGGCGGTGTGTACAACTATTCCCGCTTTGTCATCGGCGGTACCTCTTCCAAAAAGTCTCCCTTCTTTTTCTGTTGCAACAAATGGGTCAGAATTCCAGAGTTCTGTACGCATGGGAGGCTGTACATCGTGATGAGCGTAAAGTAGTACTGTCGGGTAAGCGGGATCAATAATGTGCTCACCATAGACATAAGGGTGAACGCCCGGAAGTGTGATGACTTCAACATTTGAAAGCCCTGAGCTGGTCATGAGTGTTGCTACTGCCTGGGCTGAGTCTGTAACTGCTTGGGCAGGGTAACCATCAAAACTGATCGAGGGAATAGCTACAAGTGCTGAAAGTGCATTAATGGTTTCTGAAAAGTGTGTCTCGTGGAACTGTATCGCTGTCTTTTGCATAGAGGTCTCACCGTGAGAATGAAAAGCTCATTCAAATGTACTTTAGTGGGGGCGGTTCTCACAAGTGAGGAAATAAAAAAGGCGTTTTTCTCATTGAAAAACGCCTTAAAAAAAATGGAGCTGTAATGCTTAGTGTGAGTTTCTTAGCTCACGAGCATTTGCTGCAATCTCTCTGAGTTGAGGGATTAGTTTTAGGAGGGTCTCTGGAGTGATCGCCTGTTTTGGGTCATCACCGACACCTTGAACAGGATTACAATGAGTCTCAATAATTACACCATCAGCGCCATATGCTGCAGCTGCCATAGCGGCATTAGGAACATATTTTGCTTTACCAACACTGTGTGATGGGTCAACAATAACAGGAGCCCATGTTTTGTCTTTAAGAAGTGGAGTAATGCACTCATCGGGATAGTTACGATACCCATCAACTGCAGGAAGTGTTCCCCGTGGGCAAAGCATAACATTAGCATTGCCATTGCCAGCAATGTATTCTGCTGCGAGGATAAACTCGTCAATTTTACCCATATGGATAGAGCGCTTTAAGAGGACTTTTGTATCAGTATTGTGAGTGTGTTGTCCAATTTGTTGAAGCAGTTTATAGTTAAGTGCGTTACGGGCACCTACCTGAAAACAGTCAACATTTGCTGCAACACAAAGTTTTACTTGTTCGATTTCCATTACTTCAGTAACTACACCAAGACCAGTCTCTTCTTTTGCTTTCAGCAGAATTTCGAGACCTTTTTCAGATCCTTGAAATGAGTAAGGAGAGGTACGAGGTTTCCACACGCCACCACGAATAAGGTCAGCACCTGCTTCTTTAACAGCATGAGCTGTCTCGATGAAAAAATTAGGATTATTGATATCAACAGTACATTGGCCTGCAAATACAACAAATTCTTTTCCCAGTTCTTTTCCATTGATAAGATGTTTGTGAGATGCCATCTCACTATCTTTAGCCAATATTTTGTAAGGTGCTTGTATCGAGTCAATTTTATCGATGTAGTCAAGACCTTCAATTCTGTTTCTGAGGAGTGATGATGTCTCATCACCAATTATTGCATAAATTGTTTTTTGAGAACCGGCAATAGGCTGAATAGTTACATCAAATTCAGCAGCGATAGCGCGTACTTCTTTGAGTTGCCCTTCGGTTAATTCTTTCTCATATGGTAAAATCATAAGTAATAGCTTTTTTTGTTATATGGGCCTAAATGTAGATTAATCGGGACTGTTCTGCAATAAGCAGGGAGATGAATCTGTGGGGAGGGCACTTTGATACAGGTTTGATAACCGTATTGGGAACTAATTAGAGTAAATGCGAGGCGCTAGGGTGAAAACCACTGGTTTAACATAGAAAAGAATGATTCTAGTTTAATTGGTTTTGCGATATAGTCATCCATGCCAGAGTCAATACAGCGCTCACGGTCCCCCTGCATAGCATTTGCAGTCATTGCAATGATTGGAGTTTTTGATGATTCTATGGTACTTTCACCCTCTCTTATGAGTTGGGTTGCTTCGAGGCCATCCATTTCGGGCATTTGAACATCCATAAAAACGAGATCATATTTCTTCTCTTTGAGGGCATCAACTGCTTTTTTACCAGTGTCAACAATGTCAAGATCAATTTCTGAATTTGAGAGCAGTCCAATAATCAATTGTTGATTAATCATATTGTCTTCGGCTAATAGTATTGATTTTCCAGGGAATACTTTTCTCAGTTCTACCTCGGGGGTTTCACTATTCAACGTGTTGTGTGTTTGAATGAGTTGTTCTTTGAAGGTTCCAAGAGGTATGGTAAACCAAAAGGTTGACCCAAAATCCAGTGTTGATTTTACTCCAATAGTTCCACCCATAAGTTCAACGAGTTGTTTTGAAATTGAGAGACCAAGGCCGGTTCCGCCAAATTTGCGTGTAGTAGAGCCATCTGCTTGAGTGAATTTATCAAAGAGATTTTGAGCTGCCTCATCAGGAATTCCGATACCGGTATCTTTAACAACGACGGTGAGTTCATGTTGATGGTCGACCATTGATGTTTGAGAAAGTTCAATAGTAATGGTGCCTTTTTTAGTGAATTTGATGGCATTACTGACAAGGTTTATCACAATCTGTTGTATTCGACCGGGGTCACCGATGGAGTGAATGGGGAGTGTAGGGTCCACCACAAAAATGAGATCATTTTTTTGTTCTTTGGCTTTGAGCTTTAATAACTCTTTAACATGTGTAATGATAGTTTCAATTTTAAAAGGGATACTCTCAAGTGTGAGTTTGCCTGCTTCAATTTTTGAGAAATCGAGAATATCGTTAATAATTGTAAGAAGTGATTGTGCGCTGGTATCCACTGCTTTTGCAAATTGTACCTGTTCATCAGAGAGTTGACTTTGTAACAATAGTCCGGTCATACCAATGATGCCATTCATAGGTGTTCTAATTTCGTGTGACATATTAGCAAGAAATTCTGATTTTGCCCTGTTGGCGGCTTCGGCGCCCTTCTTAAGTTCTTCAGTAACTCTAAGGGAGTCCTTAAGCTCCCCAGTGTGATTCGCTTCAATAGATCGTAAATTTTGAATTTCATCATGAACAATTTCGAGAGTGACTGCGATTTCTTTCAGGGGATTGTCAGGAGAAATATAGGTAGAGCCAAATGAGCCTTCCCACATTAATGTGCTACTCATTGCACTGATTTCTTCAATGTCTTGGGGGCTCACAGAAGTAGTTCGTTTATGGGCATTGGAGTCTGTAGTAATGTTGTTGATCTTATTAAATGCGTCTTCTATACTCTCAACAAAATCCAGTTTTTGATGTACAAATGCAGTGTAGATTTTAAGAGCTGTTTTAGCGATAATACTTGCGTTGCATATGTAGGCAATGTCAGGGAAGCAGTTATATTTTTCATTCAGAGATTTAATGGTCTTGGCATAGAGAGCTCTACCGGCTGCACTTGACTTGGTCATTCCGGTGTAATCGGCTATTCGAATATATGATGCATTGCTCATAAGGCCTGTAGCAAATATTTTTTCAAGGTGGGGGACGAGCTTTTTAACGTTCTCAAAATTATATTCACCAATAAGAGATGAGTAGAGGATTTTTCCTGGTGCCATACCAGTGATATATTCAAACCCGTTTTCACGATCGATGTAGGCCCAATCATTATGAAAAGTGATATCAGAAAAAGAGTAATGTGACACTTCGCTCTGCCTTTCATCTACCATAGATTGAGCAGCAGTGATCGCGTGTTCGTACTTTTTCTTTAGTACGAGTGAAATGCCAATATTAAAGGTTGCAATACCAATTTGAGCTAGTTTCCCTGCCCAAAATGGGGCATGAAGATAGACAACGCCTGCTAAGTTAGGGCTATTTTGAATAATATGTTTTTTATTTAATCCAACCTGTTCTGATGAGAGCCTCCCGGTGATGTTGGTAAAATCATGGACTTCTACATAAGGTTTCTCGACAGTAGTTAATTGTATAAATTGCTCGACAAGCTCATAAAATCGGTCGGCATTGGCATTCTTTAAGTTTCCCGAACTACTAATGTAGAGGATAGACTTGCCTACTTTTCGAATGTTAAATATGTAGTTTCCCCCAAGGGGTACGTTTAGAAACTGGTCGAGGGAAGTAACCGGAAGTTGGGTGATAGGGCACAGCGTTGCTGAATAGAGGAGAGGGGACTCTTCCAAAATATCTCGTTAAAAGAACCTTATTTGTAGAGTATATCATTTTGTAATGAAGAGTGCAATAGTGTGCCGATTATAAACGGTGAATTATCGGTTGAGCGCGTTCAAATTATTTTTCAGTAGCAGTATAGACGCCATCCCAAACGTCACCTTTAGGTACTGGAGGATGAGTAGCATACTCCTGGCAGCGCTCAATAAATAGGTGGGATGGGGTTGTTTTGCATCCTGGGGCTCTATCGGGATGATGAGGTTCAAGAGCTAAGCACTCGGTAAAGAGGGCTTCAGCTTCACTCCA
Organism: Fibrobacterales bacterium; assembly: GCA_051532055.1. Lineage (GTDB taxonomy): Bacteria > Fibrobacterota > Fibrobacteria > Fibrobacterales > JAOPTW01 > JAOPTW01. The sequence continues at coordinate 176,336 of JAOPTX010000004.1, forward strand.
TTTTGTTGCAGTATAGAGTGCTCGTGCCTCAGTAAATTTTTCAACAAGCTCAAAGAGAATATCTGTTATATTCTCTTTGAGTGCAAGAAGCTCGTAGGTGATTACGGGTTCTGATTTGCCCATTACCTTTATCTCATCGATTACCCGTGAGAGGATCGTTCCATCAGTTGCATCAATGGTCTCTTGAGAACACATGGTATAGACGCCGTATTGTTTTGCGCCTGACTCTAATCGTGCAGCAAGGTTTACGGCATCTCCCATCATAGTATAGTTCATCCGCACCGATGAGCCCATATTACCGGTTACAATTTGACCAGAATTAATGCCAATTCGCATGCGCATCCCATGAACAATTACGGGCCATTTCTCGCCTTGTGATGCCCAAAGGTCTCTGAGCTCTCCGAGCTTGTCTTGCATGAGCAGAGCGGCCTTACAGGCTGCTTGTGCGTGATAATCAATTTTAACTGGCGCCCCAAAAAAGGCTATGATCGCGTCTCCTTCGTACTTATCAAGTGTTCCTTGATACTCAAGAAGTATAGTGGTCATGGCGGTTAAATACTCATTGAGTAACTCAACCAATTTTGAGGGAGATCCTATTTTTTCTGAAAAGGTAGAGAAGCTTGCTATGTCGGTGAAGTACGCGGTTATAAAGTTTTCTTCTCCACCAAGTGAAGGTTTTTGATCGTTTGCAAGCATTTCGTCAATGAGTTCTGGAGAGATGTAATTTTTAAATGCGTCAACGGCTTGTTTCTTTTCACGCTCTTCAAATATATAGCGGAATATTATTGTGGTAAAAAGCGATAGTATGAGTACAAGATAAGGCTTCGCCAGTGCCATATACGTACCATTGATCATGGTCTCTAGATTATAGATGAAGAGACCAAGGCCAATAATGGCAATTAAAATTACGGTAATATAGGGACGGATGTATGAGGCTAAAAATGCGGTAACGATACTGCAGAGCAGCATAAGTAAAAGCAAGAGGTTATCGTCAATGAATCTAATGTAATTACTGTTTAAAATGTTTTCGAGCATGTTGAGGTGAATGAGAACACCAGGGAAGTCACTTGAAGGTGCGGCAGAGACAATATCCATAAGTGCCGCCGCAGACGAGCCAAGGATAAAAATTTTGCCCTGATAATATCCGGGGTCAATACGTCCAGAGACTACATCGTAATAGGAGATTGTTGCAAATCCTTTGTTAGATCGTCCAGCATAGGTGTTACGTGAATGATGACTGAAATTTATCCGCATTCGCCCTTCTGCGGTGATTGGAATGAGGAGAGAATCACCTAATGAAAGTCTGCTTCCGTTGGGGAGTGCATTAATAGTTTCAATTCCATTATTGAGCAGTGCATTAATTGATGATTCGTTGAGGAGAATAAAGTTTGACTGATAGGTACCTGTGTATCTATGTCGATAGAGTGTCAGGTTACTTGCGAGATGGGCAATGTGTCCTACGGGAAGTGCGGACAGTTGCTGCGCTTCTTCTTGTAATGTCTGAATAACATAGGAGTTGATGTACGTCTCATCATCGTCATTGTCGGTGAGCATAAAAAAACCTTCATCTTCATCATAACTCAGAGTCACTCCATGAGAGAGCGTATGTGCTACATCTTGGGGGCCTTGTATAAGTGAGTCGAGAGTCGGAGTATTGAGTATTGCCTGGGTCATTGGATGAGAAAGAGTTTGGGCGTCAAAAATATCGGTATGCATCTCACCATTTTTCTCTTTGGTAACAATGACTTGTGTTGCAACAGTGAGGTGGCGAAAGTTTGTGTCGTTCTCTTGTTGTGCGCGAACCATTTTTCTCTTTTTCAATAGTTCTCGAAGCATAGTCCAGGTGAGATTGGGATAACTGGTCGAAAGTGAGCCGAATGAATCTTTTATGAGGGTCACCGGGGGACCAATTTTGAGAGAATTACCTGGGTCAATAGTTATGTCTTGGGGAGAGGTACCCGTTGCCAGAAGCGCTGTTTGTAGTGCAATTACCGGGTAGAGCCCTGGAGTGTAGCTGAAATTAATACTTGGATTGGGAAAGCCTTGAAGGAGGTATTCAGAGCGGTGTACACCATCTTCATCGGGAATTACATTGACGAGGCCGATGGTGTGGGCTGCTTGGCCAAGTTCAGGAAATACATTGTCGAGTATATCCCAGTTATTGATGTCGAATGTTTGTGCGGTGACATATGCTGAGTGTGGGCTGATAGTGTCGTTCCATTGGGGGGTAGACAGAGGGCGCCATTGAGATTCGTGCAAATACATGACTGAACGACCTACCGTTGCTGCAATAACCACATTGCCCGCTTCGGCAACTTCTGAAACAAATATTGAGTCGTGATTATAATAGGGCCGAATGTCATTGTAATAGGTATCCCAGTTTATGTCGGGAAGCACATTTTTAAGCATGTGTACTGCTTGATCTGTTTTGGAAGTACCAAAAAATGCTTTCTTAAAGAGGATATCAAAGGTGATTGCTGCAGCGCCACCTCTACTGAGTTGTCGGACTACTTCGGCATGGTGGGTACGGGGCCACTGCCAATAAGGACCAAGTTTGGAGAGTGACGTTTCGTCAATATCAACAAAAACGATTCGTGATTCCACTTCTTCGAAATTGGGTTCTTCAAAGGAGTCATCCATAAACCATCGAAAAGAGGTATCGTAGAGTGCGTTTTCGAGTGAGGTGATGTATTGTTGATTTAAGCTAAATGAGCCAAGGAAATTAAGGGCAAATGGAATGACAAACGCAATAATAGTAGTGATTAAGAGTTTGCGGGTCTGTTTGGTTAATTTCATGCTGGTTCAACTTATAAATATACCCTCTAATTTAACTATGATTTTGAGATAATTACCACAATTTACTCAAAAATAAGGAAAATTCTGCATATTTGCATACGCTGATTGCAAGGGTGATCTCCTTCAGTGATTTAAAAGTCAGGGCACATTTGTTCCCATAAAAAGGGCCTATTTTAAGTATATTTTCGAACACATTGTAATTGTTTTCACCCACGAGATCTTCATGAGTACCCTGAAACGCACCCCGCTTTTTAATGAATATGCTAAGTATAATGGAAAAATAGTCCCTTTTGCAGGATATGAGATGCCTGTCTCTTTTGCTGGAATTAAAGCAGAACACGAGGCAGTGCGAGAACGAGCTGGTATTTTTGATGTTTCTCATATGGGCCTTTTTTACGTGAATGGTGAAGGGTCAGAGCTCTTTTTAAATAGTATTACAACCAATAATGTGAGCAAATTGGTCACATTACAAGTCCAGTATTCTGCCTTTTGTAATGAGTCAGGCGGGGTTATTGATGATATTCTCGTCTATAAATTGGGTACAGAATCGTATCAAATTATAGTGAATGCGGCAAATATCGATAAAGATTATGAATGGGTAACATCTCATATTCCAGATGGGGTTTCTGTGGATAATGCAAGTCCAGAAATGTGTATTTTAGCATTACAAGGACCTTTTGCTGCAAAAATAGCAGAAAAGGTGTGCGGACAAAGCTTGGGTGTAATCGATTATTATAATGCTTTTAAAACGACCATTGCAGGCGAAGAATTTTTAGTGTCTCGTACAGGATATACTGGTGAAGATGGATTTGAGTTTTTTCCTACAAATAAATCAGCAGTTTCTGTTTGGAATGCTTTGATTGAGGCGGGTCAAGAGCATGGTTTAGAGCCTATCGGTCTAGGTGCTCGTGACACCCTTAGGCTTGAAGCAGGGTTCTCTCTCTATGGGCAAGAGCTCAATGACGAACGTAACGTACTTGAATCGGGGCTTGGCTGGATAACAGATCTAAATAAAAAGAATTTTATTGGTAAAGAGGCATTGACAAATTCTAAGGCCGCTGGTTTCAATAACAAAATAGTTGGTATAGAGCTTATCGATAAAGGTATCCCTCGGATAGGCTGTAGCGTTGCAGTAAATGGAACTGTTATTGGTGAGATAACCTCAGGGTCGGTCATACCTACTACAGCAAAAGCGATCTCGATGGCGTTTATCAGCGCAGAGTATGCTAAGGTAGGAAGCGAAGTCGATGTGTTGATTAGAGATAAAGCTAAAAAAGCAAGAGTGGTTTCTCGTCGTTTTAAAAAATAGATATTGAGGTAGTGTGGCAGTTACGAAAGCAAAGAAAAAAGCAGTGAAGAAACCTGCAACAAAATCGGCGCGTAAAACAAGTGTTGATGAAGAAGAGAGCGACTTGAATTCAACGGGCCGTGAGATAGGAGGGTGGTTTTTTATTGCCCTTGCTACACTCTTTCTTATATCACTACTTTCTGAGTTTGCCTCTGCTGGTAGTGCTAATCTTATGGGAGCCTATCTTGGAGAATGGCTCGCAACAACACTTATTCGAATTGCTGGGAAACTTCCCTCATTACTCTTCATTGTTATGCTCTTTTCACTCGGTATTCATGTGTTACAGCTTTCAGTGATTAAAGTGTCGAGTCGATTTACCGGGTTTATGTTACTCCTTTTTATAGAGATATCTATTCTGTTGAGTTTAAAAAATCTTGAAGTCGCGCAGTTTGCTTTGGAAGATTTTGAAAATACTGGTGGGGTTGTGGGCAATTTTTTGGTTGACTTCCTCTACGCGTCCCTTTTTGGAGAGTCTACCTTTCTTGCCTACGCATTTACTCTCACTGCCCTGTTCTTTAGTGTGATTTGGGCCACTGAATTTAGACCATCTACCATTATCGATAAGGTATTAATTACCGTATCTGATTATCGTGAAGAGGCTCGCCTCAGAAAGGTAGCCAAACGTCAAGAGCTTGAGAATCGAGTGAAAGAGTATGAAGCAGCCGAAATAGAGGTGGTAAAGAAGGCTAAGAAGAAAAAGAAAAGTGAACCGAAAGTTGCTGATACAACACAGGAAACACCATTTTTTGAGCCTATTGAAGATGATGCTGATATTAGTAATGACTATGTGAATGAACTCAAAGAGATGGCAAAAGATCCAACCCTTGACCCCCGTGAGAAAAGACGAGTACGAGATGAACTTGCACGGGTACAACGGATGTCAGAGCTGAATGATTGGGAAGACCGCGATACACAAAAGGTGAAAATTGGTGGACTCATCGGAAAGCAGGGGGCAAAAGGCTCCAAGGCCGAAGAGGGTGCAGAGTCGACTAAAAAATTGACTAAAAAAGAGAGTAAGGCGCTACAGAATAAAAAAAGCGATTCTGAATCTATTGCGGGTGATCTTAAGCAAGAGGCAGAAAATAACAGTGGCACTGAAATATCAGAGGATGAGAAAGAGACTAAAGCGATCTCGGTGATTAAACAACGAGAGATAACCGCGGCTAAAAAGAGAGAAGTGAAGTACGACACGTATGTGATACCTGAAGTAACCACTCTTCTCCCATCACCCCCTTTTCAGGAAGTGAGTTATACTGAAGCTGAATTGATGGATTTGAGTAAACATCTCGAAGTACAGCTCGCTAATTTTAGGGTAAAGGGGAAGGTGACAGGGATATGTACCGGTCCGATTATTACACGTTTTGAAATTGACCTTGCTCCTGGAGTAAAGGTTTCAAAAATTTCTGGGTTATCCGATGATCTTGCTCTGGCACTTAGGGCAAAGTCGGTAAGAATTCTTGCGCCCATACCAGGCAAAGCTGCAGTGGGAATTGAAATTCCCAACTTAAAGCCTCATATTGTTTTTGGACGCGATGTATTTGAGTCAGATGCTTTTCAGACAGGTCCCGATAATATAATGCTTGCTCTTGGTAAAGATATTGCAGGGGATGCCTTTACACTCGACCTTGCAGCTGCCCCTCATTTATTGATTGCGGGTCAAACAGGGTCGGGTAAGTCAGTTTGTATTAATACTATTATGGCTTCAATTATTGCAACAAAAACCCCTGATGAACTAAGAATGATTCTTGTGGATCCTAAAGTGGTTGAACTAAAGCCGTATGAAAAAATTCCTCATCTACTCCATCCGGTAATTACCAGTCCCGATATTGCAATTCAAGCACTTAAGTGGGCATGTATCGAAATGGATAGACGCTATGAGGTTTTAGCGAAGGGTGGTGTGAGAAACCTCTTTGGCTTTAACCAAAAATTCAAAGATGGAGCCCTTGAAGGGCGCGTTGATACAGAAGATAATATGCTCATGCCTTACTTGGTTATTGTTATTGATGAGCTTGCCGACCTTATGATGGTGGCCGGTAAAGAGGTTGAAACATCTATTGCTCGTATTGCCCAAAAGGCTCGGGCAGTGGGTATTCATTTAATACTTGCGACTCAGCGTCCATCGGTGCAAGTAATTACCGGTACAATTAAGGCAAATCTCCCCTCACGTATTTCATTTAAAGTGGCATCTCAGATTGATGCACGAACTGTACTTGATAAAATGGGAGCTGAGAAGTTACTTGGTCGTGGTGATATGCTTGTACGGACGGTGAGAGATCCTGAAGCGGTCCGGGCTCATGGTGCATTTCTTTCGGATCAAGATATTGAAGCGATTGTAGAGCAGTCGGCAAATCAGTTTGTGAACTATCCGCAACTCGAAGCTTTTGATACTGGAGAAGGTGATGGGGCTACCGAAGCAGATTTTGGACCACGGGACTCTAAATTCAATGAAGCAGCTGAGTTGGTAGTACATGCAGGGTCGGCCTCAACCTCAATGCTTCAACGTAGACTTGGAGTGGGGTATGCTCGTGCAGGTAAAATTATAGACCAGATGGAGGGCAATGGGATTATCGGCCCTCCTAAAGGTTCTAAGCCCCGTGAAGTATTACTTAATGACACAGAGCTTATGAGTTTTTTATCGGGTGATGTTGATCAAATAATATTGGATTAAGGTTTTCCTTAGTCTAAGCGTTTTTCTAAAACAGCTCTATTCTTTATTATTGTTTCACGGTGATCATTGCTCGGGAATGTTTCTATGCATTGATTCAGGTGGCTTAGTGCGCGCTCAAGTAGTTTTCGTTCAGTTGATGTACCTCGGTGACTAAATGACTCTTTGAGGGCTTGTGAGGCTAATACGCGTCTCTCCTTGCAGTAGCTGTTGCCGATTTCTTTCATCAGTTGCTGTACTTCAGCCCGGTGTTTAGTGTGTTCAATGGATTGAAGGAGCTCAAGTGCCATGAGGTACTGTCCTTGGTTAATGCTCGATTTTGCTTCTGCCAATAGGGCGTCGCTATTTTTAACTGAGGCGGTAGTATTAAACTCCTGCTCTTTTTGATCAATAGCAATTGCTAATTTACTGTAGAGGTACTCTTTCTCAATATGGCGATACTTTTTATTGAGTTCACCAAGTCTTGTGCGCGCCAAGGCAAAGTCACCTTTCATATTCATTGCTTTTTTTAATTGTTCGAGAATCACTTGGGCATTTTGGAGGTCTCGGGTTATAACTTTTTTAAGGAGGGTATCAATTTGTTGGGCGATATCTGAAGTGGGTGGGGTCCCTCCCATTGCATCGACCATATATGTGATTTCATGATAGTCGGCTTTCATGAATATCTTACGATTGATTTTTTGAATTAACTTTTTCCATTTGGTTATTACTTCTGAAGAGTCCATAATCTGGATTTCAGTCTGGTTTTTCGCAATGTCACTCATAATGCGATAGTGCTCCTGGTCTGCTGTAAGCTCATCTGAAAATAATTTCCCCTCATTTATATGTTGGTCGCTTTTTTGAAGCAGTGCATTGAGCGTTGCTTTTTGTTGGAGTAATCGTTTGTCTTGATCACGGCTGGGGAGGAGCTTAAAAAGATCTAAGGTTTGAGTATACTTACCTGCGCGCATAGATTGGGCAATGCAATCGCTCAGTTGATCGAAATTAAATGCAGGTACCTGTTCACTGTCACAGTGAGGCTTCTCTTCATTCCAATCCGTAAGTGGAGTAAACTCAATAGCGGTGTCGTGGGTGGTTTCTGAGGTGTCAACAATAAAAAGTGTGTCGGTAATAATGCGTTTGGTCGGGTCGGGTCGACGCGTTTCATTTTTGACGGAGGTAGTGCTACATCCAAGGACAATGAGTGATAGACAACAATGAGCTATAAGAGATACCGGTTTCATTACTAATCCTTGATGGTGTAAATGTAGGGGAGTGTGTTTGAGCCTTTGTCTGTAGTATTAAATATCCCTGTCAGTGGGTCAACGGCTTTCTGGATTCCCCAGAGAGAATTTATGGGAGTTATTTTGTTAGAGATAAGAAGTTCAAAGTCGAGAAAATCAACATTTTTATGAACCGAGTCTGCAGTAATAATGACGTTAGCCATGTCGGCCCATTGAGGGAGGGGCCCTGAGGCTCCAGAAACTTTTAAGGCTCTCGATATCATAGGTTTATTATTGTCGAAGCCCACATAGCTCCCTAATGTGTAGCCGGCATAAGGTGTAAAACCATCTGCCGAATCATCCCAGCCAGCAAGCCCACCAAGGAAGGCGGCGTTTCGGAAGCTGTTGGTAGTGCCAGTTTTACCATAGAGGGGGTATTGAAATTTTTCATCGGACTCAGGGTTTTTTAATGAGACCGTTCTGTTTGCAAAGCGTCCTGTGCCGTTCTCAATAACTGACCTGAGCATGATTGTCATTTGAGAAACAAGAGTGTCGTTGAGTACGTGTCGTTCTTGTATGTCATTTTCAAAAATAATTTCACCAGCATTATTATATATCTTTTCAATAAGTACTCCTTCACCCCATTCATTGAGAAGGCCCTTGTATTGTTTTCCCGAAAGGATTGTTTCATAGGCGTGTGTTATTTCTGAAAGATGAATGTCATTTGCGCCCAAGGGGAGAGAGAGAACTTTTTCGAGGGATTGGGTGATGCCTACTCGTTTGCAAAAATCTATGTAGACCTCCATTGAAAGACTCGTGTTGAAGTCAGGGAAGTACCGCAAGTTTTCAGGTTGAATCATCTCATTTTTCTTCAATGGAGAACCAATGAGGCGTACGAGTGAGTCGAGATAGGTTTTTTGGATGCCACCATTGATATAAAGTGAATCGAGGGTAGGATATATTGTTTCTTTAGGAAGGGCCTTCCAAGGGGCGTCTGGCTTTCGTAAAAAACTTCCATAGCGATTGAGTGAGTCATTGTAGTAAATGGGGCGCTTGTCAATACCATTCAATGCAGCGGTATGGTAAAGGAAGTTGTTCAGAAGGAATTTTTTGGTGGTGGGGTTCTTTTGTTTTGCGTATTGTTTTTTAAAGCCGTGACCGCACTGCATTTGTTTTACAAATTGAATTTGGTCCATGTCCTCAAGAAAGGCAAGCTCGGTCATAAGCTGCTCTTTGGCTTTAGCAAACCTCATTTCAAGGTTGGCTTTTTTATTGAGATGGAGGCCCAGTGAATCTCTCAGGCGTTCATAGTATGCATTGTCGGATTCATCAGAGGCAGGGGTAAAGCGAAAACGCTTAGCTTGATTCCAGAATTTGCCACTGGGCAGTTTATCTAAGAGGTGGGTCAGTAGATAAATAGAAGCAATATTTTCTGATCGAGTAGCGGCCCAAGTGAGGCTGACTTGATTGCCCCTTTTTTTGTGATCGGGATTGGGAAAATAAAAACTGGTTGAGTATTGAAACACATTATTTTCATTTTCGAGGAGGTCCATATATCCCCAACCATTTTCTAACGCTGTAGCATAAAGAAGCGGCTTCCATGATGAACCGAATTGGCGATTTGCTCTTGAGATTCGGTCATATCCTCGATTGCGAAAACCGTTACTCACCCCTTGTATTTTACCTTGATGCAGGAGATAACTCGCTCCCTCAATAGTTGGTTCTTGTTCAATGCTGTATTGAGCATCATCGAGACCTTGAGGTGTATTGATTGTTCTGAGGTAGAGTATGGCTCCAGATTTAATAAGAGGATTAATGAGGGTGTTGTACCGCTTAGATGAGAGAGACCACGTACGCCCATATTTATGGGATGCTTGTTTGAGGGCCCATTTTTTGAGCTCCTTCTTCTCAATGGTTCCTTGTACCTGCCCCATTGATATGTGTACTTTAGTGATAGAACCTTTTGTAGACCTTTCTATTTGTTCCACCTTTCCGTAGCCAAATTCACCTGGTGTAGTGTATGAATATTTTGAAGGCTTTTCTCGTGAAGGTTTTTTATATCCATTGATGAGGGTTTCAAGACGTGATAAGTTTTTCTTATTACTATGGACGAGGCCGTCTTGAAGGTCTTTCCGAAGTGTGGTAATAATGGTTAATTGAGACTCTTCCCAGGGAACGAGCCCTTCATCAATAAGTATTTTTTGCATCTCTTCGGATTGAAGCTGTTGATAGACCCAGCTCATAGGGGTAGAGAGGGCGCTTTTGAAGTTGCCTTTATCGAAGGCGAGGGTGTCATTTACCGCTTGTAGTCGTTCGGTCTCAGAGATGTACCCTTCAGTGCTCATTCGGTTGAGGATATAGTTAGTACGATGTACCCCTCGTGTAAGGGCGGTGTTTTTGCGCTCTTGGGTGCGTTTAATAAAAGGGTCGTAGTTAGAGGGGCCTTTTACTGATCCAGCAATAAAGGCGCATTCCCGAAGGGTGAGTTGATCGAGCGTTTTATTGAAGAAGTATTTAGCGGCAATGGCTACACCGCGTCCAGTGCCAGATACATAAAACTGATTGAGATAAAATTCTAAAATTTGCTCTTTAGTGAAATAGTATTCAAGGCGCTTCGCATAGATGAGCTCTTTCACTTTTCGAGTAAGAGTTCGGTCGTACAGAGAGAAGAGATTTTTCGCTGCCTGTTGAGTGAGGGTAGAGCCCCCCTGTTTTTTTCCCGTAGTTATGGTTTTAAAGAGTGCGCGACCAAAACCTTTGGGATCAAAGCCTTCATGTGAAAAGTAATTTTGGTCTTCACCGGCAATAAGTCCCTGAACAATATGCTGAGGAATAGTCGCGTAGTCTGCATAGCGTCGATGTTCTTTACTGAAAAATGCCCCCAGCTGATTATCTTCATCCTCATAGAGTACTACGGTTTCGCTTTTGAGGGTATTGAGGATGGCATCTTTAGTCATCTCGTTATGAGGATCTTGTGATGGCAGATAGATGAAAATCGCGCCATAGGCAAGAAGCCCAGTGAAAACGCCAATAATTATAGACCAGATAATCAGTTTTTTTAACATAGCAACCAGGAATGATGGATTGCTAAAAGATACAAAAAAAGAGTATTGAGCGTGTTCTCGCTACTCAAATATTCGACCTTCTCGGTACCGGTCAATTATAGCTTCACTCTGTTGTCTGAGGCGCTCAAGGTAGGTTGTTTCAGCTTGTTCATTGTCGACTTCGGATACTTCTTCACGACTCTCTTCTTGCTGAATAACTTTATTTTCTACTACTTGCTCCTCTTCAGGAGTGTCGCGGTTGGTAGGAGGGGCAAAACGCTCTTCTCGCTCTTGTCGCTGTCGCCGTACTCCGGTTTCATCACCTGCAGCTTGCTGAATCAGAGTGTTATCATTTTCATTTCGTTCAGTGTTCTCGATTCGAGCAGATAGGTTGGTAGCGTTTTCAGGAACTTGTGAGTCGGGAGCTCCACCTGTTTCAGGAGTTCCTCCAGCGAGGGTCGTTTCATCAGTGCCACTTTTATACGTATCCTGAGCATTGGCAAAGTTGAGTTGATTAAAAGGGGTACCCTCTGGGTTTGCATTGGACTCTAATCGAGAGTTGAGTTGATAGGATTCAGCTATACGAGAAGCCTGGTTTCGGCGGCTTTCTAACACTGATTGTTGATAGGTAATTTCATCTTGTTGCCCTGGGGCGTTAAAGGCGCTCTCATTTTGAAGATCAATATCACGTTGAGTTGCACTTTGATTCTCGGCTTGTAGGCTATTGACTCTATCAATATACTCTTGAGCTGAATCAGCTTGATTGATAAATGATTGATTTCGTTCACCAGAGAGCTCGCTATTGCGGCTGATCTTTTGAACCACTTCGTAACTTTCCTCTTTACCTACTGAATTTTGAACTGCGAGTTCCTGTGCCCGGAGACTAATGGTCACATTGAAGTCTGGTTGAGAGCTTTTTGCTTGCTCAGCCTCTTCAGAGTAGCCTTTCTCCTCAACTTCACCTTTATGCTCAACTTTTTTAGCAAGTTGGGTGCGCTCGACATCTATGTCGAATTTAAATTCTTGACGATTTATTGCAGCGTCTAATCCTTGACTATTGATATTTTCATCAGCCATAACGATACCTACTCTTCCGATCTACGCTCAAGTATTAATGTCTATGTTCCGTCTTCCCTACGATTACAATAGACTCTCGGGCGCAAATAGTGTCTTCCCATTATTATTATCGGTAAATTAATGGAAAACTTGAGGTAAAACTTACTTTCGGGTTAAGAAATGTGTTAATTGTTGAGCTTTTTGTTTAATTGGCGTGTTTTTACCTATGCTGAATTACAGCAATTGTTAACGAATGGCAATGGCGGTATTAAAAATCGAAGATGTGGCTTCAGAAGCAATTGTCTTAGGGTTATTAAAGTTATTTTGTCAAACTCAGTGCTTATTTTAAAGAGATAACACTAAAAAAGACTATAAGTGATTGTTTTGTGTGTCAGCAAATGTCAACAAATATTGAGGGAAGAGCGTGAGGCTTGAGTTTATTATTTGCAATGGGGAGTATTTTTTAAGGAAGGGATAATACAGACACGACACTGGGACACAACGAGGGATATGAGAATGATACATAACATACATAGAGTGGTATTGATTGGATTAACGGGAGTTCTTTTTCACTGTTCAGAACAGCCTGATGGAGTGGCTTTTGAGGATGGTGATTCATCAGAAGTAATTGATGAATCTTCAAGTAGTGAGAATGAAACGGAATCACCTGAAACTGTTTTTTCTTCATCAATGAGTATTGAAAATTCTTCAGCATGGAGCTCAGTTGATGAAGAGTCGAGTGATGCAGAAAGGAGCAGTCTTGTTGAATTGTCGTCAAGTGAGGTATCATCTGCTGTATCATCTATCGTGTCGTCTTCAGAAGAAATTTCATCTTCTGAGCCTCAATCGTCTTCAGAAGAGTCATCTGATGATGGCATCGTATTTAGTAAGTCAGATAAAGAGTTCCCTGGCGGGAATCAGAGTAATCCTTTTTACCATAACCGTCCAGTACACCGGATTCCAGGTATTGTAATGACCAGTTCTGGTAGGCTGATAGCAGTAACGGAAGAACGTGAAGACTGGTCAGACCATGCTAATAAAGAAGCGGTTATTTCCCTTTCTGATGATGGTGGAAGAACCTGGCATAGTCAGACAATCCTTGGCGATGAAGGCGTTCATCCTACCGGAAATATTGCACCAGTGTGGGACGCTGTTATCAATCGCCTCGTTGTTTTATATAGTAAATATGAGGGAAGTGAAGGATCGCCATCAAATCCACGTCTCTATAGAAGATATTCAGATGATGAGGGGACAACCTGGACAGATCAGGAAGATATTACCCATATTCTTAGTGGCCTTCCTTTTACTTTGATCATGCCTGGACCTGGTCATGGCATTCAATTGAAAAAATCAAATCGTGGACGTCTTATAGTACCTCTTTGGGGGTATGTAACAGGATATAATAAAGGAACGGTGCATTGCCTCTACTCTGATGATCACGGTATCACCTGGGTAAAAGGGTTTACCACTCATAAGGATGATGGGGTGTATAATCCAAATGAATCAGAATTTGTTGAACTTGACAACGGTGATATACTTGTTATTTCGCGGACCGGTATACAGGATGTCGAATATGGGCCTGGGATGGTACGGGCTGAATCAATCAGTAAAGACGGCGGAGAAACCGTTTCACGTATGTGGAATTCTTCTATGTATTCTGGTCCTGTGGTAATGGGGTCTGTTTTGGATGCTGGTGATAGACTCCTCTACTCGTCGCCATTAAAAAGGGATGGCCGAGATAATGTGGGGGTGCGTGAAAGTTATGATGGAGGGCAGACGTGGAGTTTTCCTAAACAGTTTATATCAGGTGGATCCGCCTATTCTGATTTGGTGATGATGGATGATAACACTGTAGGTATGCTTGTTGAACATAATGGCATTCTCTTTAAATCCTTCGATGTTGGTGATCTCGCGGCCAAAGTGATACCACTTGAAGATGCTTCTTCAAGTAACAGTGTTGCCCATATCTATACCCAGAAATCTGGAGGGACCGGTGAAATCGTAGCTGAGGGTAAGTTCGGTAAGGGTGGGTACCTTGATGGGGGAAGTTATCTCCATATTGCAAAAAATGAAAAAAATCTTATTACGGGGGAATTTACAATGAACTTTTGGTATAAAGCTCATTCGCTCAATAGTGATAACCAGTCGCTCTTCTGGTTTTTTACACTGGGTCCAGCACGTGATGCTCTTTGGACGCGGATAACTAAAACGGGGGTTAAAACATTGGTGAATGATGCTGGAGAAGGGGTGAGTGACTTGAGCTTTAGTAGTGGTGATGATTGGAGAATGTTTACCATGGTGCGCAGTGGCGATGACCTGGACGTATATATTGATACCGATTTAAAAAAGACAATCAGTGGCGCGTTCAAAGACAACTCCTTTGCTGAGCTCACCGACTTTGGGTATCTTTTTGGAGCGCGCCCTAACAACGGTGCATCAACAGGGTACAGTGAATACTTTAAAGGTGTTCTTGATGAGATTAAAATTTATAAGAAAGTGTTGAGTGAGTCAGACATTCAAGATTTGTATGAGAATACTGATATCGATGATACAGAGTTGGTTGTTGATGTAAGTTTTGATTATTAAAAAGTCTAAATGTTGAAGAACGGAGTTCGGCGAGGGTTTCTAGAAATTAGGCAGCAGGGGCTTGGAAAATAGCAATTGATGCACCTACCGGTTTTGTAATAGACTGGGTAATTGTACAATTTTGATATTGTTCACAGAATTTGTGATATTTTTGGTGTTTTACTAATACTTACTGTATACTACTAGAAGAAATTAGTCGAGGTCAATATGTATAATATCAAAAATTTACTTGTAGCCATGGTGGTGTTTAGTTCAATGAGTATGGCGCAAAATATTGGAATTACATGGGTTGGAGAGTCAGGAATGGCTCGTCGAGTTAACTCAGGACTTTCCCTTGAGTTATCACAAAAAATGCCGAGTGCAAAAATCACTTTTAAAAATGAGTTGAAAACGTTAGATGAAATGGCTGGTGTTATTAAAGGGTGGGAGAAATCTATGGATGCCATTGTAGTGCTGCGTTCCAATGGTGCCAAATGGTTAGCCAAAAATAAAGTTTCAAAACCGGTATTTATCGGTGGATGTAATAATCCCGTCCAGCTTGGAACAGTCTCTTCTCTTGATAAACCAGGAGGCTCTATAACAGGAGTAACTTATTATATACCTGTTGAAAAGCAGTTTGAAACATTCACCAAGATTCTTCCTGATATGAAAAAAATTGTCTTACTTGTAGAAAAGGGGCACCCGTCATCTACAATAGATATAAATGAGACCAAAGCTGTTGCGAAAAAACGAGGAATGACTCTCAGTATTGAAGAGATTGATTCAAAATTAAGTGCAAGCAAAGCGGTAGCGAAGCATAAAGATAACGTCGATGCGATCATTCTTGGGAATCAGGCAAAGGTATTTGATAACGCATTTCTTATTGTCGAGACTGCAGGCAAAACTCCAACACTTTCTTTTTCGGGTAAACCGGTTAAAATGGGTGCACTTGCAGGGCTATCCGCTGATGATACTTTATTGGGGCAGATGCTCGCTCAATCTGTTATGGCGTATGTAAAAAAAGAGAAAGCTATGAAAGATATTCCGATAAAAACAGATCAAAATCCTCTTTTAAAAGTGAACCCAAAAACTGCCAAAAAGTTGGGGATAGCCATTAATCAAGATTTAATTAAATAAAGATAATTTCAAGTAGCAATAAAGCTGTCTTTTTAAGGCGGCTTTTATTGTTCTCAAAATGAGGCTCTCTATAATTTGTGGTCTTTGATACACCAAAGGCCATGGGAAAATGTAACTCTCAAAAGTGTAATAAATTCTTAAACTTTCCGTAAGGAAGGTAATTCTATAAAAAATAAATGAAAAAACTATTTTTGCATATACACATACACACTTTCTGTGTGCTCGATTCAAATACTGGGGGGTATTTATGAATGCAAAATTAGTAACAGTTTTTATGCCAACGTTCATGTACATATTGTTTTTTATGACCAGCTGCTCTAATACAATTAATGGGGAAAGTTCTGTAGTAAATCTAATGAGTAGTGATGTAGCAAATGATGACTCATCAGAACAAATGAGTGGTAATGACGTGACAAGCTATTCAAAAGCGTTGAGTACAGGTGAGTCAAGTGAGAGAAGTCAGCTAAGCAGTGAAGAAAATGTAACGAGTCATAACTCAGAAAAATCCTCCGAAGAATATGAAAAATCGAGTAGTGATTTGCTCATACTCTCTCAAACACTCCCGACTGAGGTGGTCTATTCACCCTCAAAGCCAATAATAGATTTTGATCGCACTATTCCATCAAAAGTATCAACGAGTGGATATCAGTTACTCGTTCAAAATCAAGAAAAGGGTAAACTCCTCATTCAACGTTCTTACAAAATTAAATCGATTTGTTGGAGTCCTTCAGGTGTAGGTGAACGGGGTGATACAGGGGAATACCCTCAACATTATTCAGCGTATAGTGTAACAGATGTTCCCTTAATTTCAGCTATGAATGCAAATACAGTGAGAACCTATGATGCCTTTGAACAAAATGAAAAAGGATTGCTGGTGTTAGATCAGCTGTACGAAAATGGTATTATGGTGATAATGCAGGTGGCATCGTGGTATGGGGCTTTTCCTGAAAAAAAGTATATGAAAGCCGTTCGTTTCTTTAAAAATCATCCAGCGATTCTTATGTGGCAAGTAGGTAATGAGTTTAATTATACTAATCTCTACAGTGATGGAAAATTAACAGATGTCGAAGCCGTCACTGCAGTAAAAACTGCTCTCACTGATATTAAAAATGAAGATCCGAATCACCCTGTGTCAGTGGGATACGGAGAAGGTTTTGCTGATGTTTATGCTCAAATTGAAGAGGCTGATATTTGGTCCCTCAATATCTATCGGGGTGAAAAGCTTGGAGATGTATTTGAAGAGTGGAAAGAAATTTCACAAAAGCCTCTCCATATTTCAGAGTATGGCTCAGATGCTTTTGATAATGAAAATGATAGAAAAGATGAAGACGCGCAAGTGTTGAGTGATTCACTCTTGACCACTATCATTATGAGTAACTTTTCTGCATTAGATGCGAGAAATGTTGCAGCAGGAGGGAGTCTCTATGCCTTTAATGATGAATGGTGGAAGTCGGGTGAGTATGAAAATCAAAATGAAAATGGCTTTCCCAATGGAGGGGTGTTTCCTGATGGTTATGCTAATGAAGAGTGGTGGGGCGTAGTTGATATTAATCGAGTACCCCGGGCGGTGTATTATACAATGCAAGAATTGTATAATGAGGAGTAATATAAATTTTATATGATAGGATATATGGTTGGTGATAGCGCACCTTGTATCTTACTTCTTAGAAATATAGCGGAGTAGCAACCAACGAACAACCTGATAAGGAAGGATCTTCATCCATCGCTTTACCCATTTGGCATCTGGTCCAACGGTAACAATAATTTGTGATGGTTTTCGATCAATGAGGTTTAGAATTACTTTGGCAACATTCTGTCCATCAGGATACTTTACAGATTGATCCTTCTTGTGGTCAAGAAAGGGACCAAGTTTAGTGTGATAGGGAGTTGCTTTGTTTATCACTGGTGCAAGACGATTATGAAACTCAGAGCGTATCCAGCCAGGCTCTAAAACATGAGTGCGAATGCCAAACTCAGCTACTTCCATATCGAGTGCAAGTAAGAAGCTGGTAAGTGCTGCTTTACTAGCACAGTATTGTGCCTTAAAAGGGAAGGGGAGTCTGGTGACTAGAGAGCCTAACGCAATAATTGTTCCCGTTCTACGCTCTCTCCAGTGAGGAAGGAGTGCTTGGATAAGTGTGACATGACCGAAGTAGTTTATTTCAAAGAGAATGCGTGAACTTTTGAGTGGGGTATCTTCTACAGAGCCAACTTCTCCAATGCCCGCATTAGCGATATAGATGTCGATTGTTGCAATGTTCACTGTTGATGACGATAAGAATGCACCTATTGACTCTTGGCTGCTGAGGTCGAGCTCGTGCATAGTAAAAGAGTGTAAGGAGTTTTGAGTAGAAAACCGTTCGAGGGAACGGCAGGTGCCAATAACTTCGAAACCTTGAGTTGTAAGGAGATTAGCGGTAGCAAGTCCGACACCCGATGAGGCGCCGGTTACCAACACTCGTTGTGTCATTGTTTATTTCTTTGTCGTTTGATTAGGAAGAATTTTTTCTCTGTAGTACCAAAGGCCAATAGAGAAGAGCATCATACCAATGCAGAGGAGTTGTCCACGAGAGAGTCCCAGAAGGTTGAGTCCAATGTGTGCATCAGGTTCTCTAAAGTATTCAATAAAGAATCTAAAGAAGCCATACCCAAAGATGTAGATGGATATAACATGATTTTTAAAAAATGCTGTTTTTCTAAGGAACCATATTGCTGTAAAGAGCACGATGCCTTCAAAAAATGCTTCATAAAGTTGTGATGGGTGACGTACCATTTGGGTTTTGTCACTCAAAAACACCTGACCAATTGCTGCATCAGTAGAACGACCAAAGAGTTCACCATTCAGGTAATTACCAATGCGCCCCCAGGTATATCCAATAGGCACTACACTAAACATAAGGTTCATGAGTTTAGAGACATCGATTTTTTCACGACGCATATAATACACACCAAAGAGTATTGCACCGATAAGTCCACCATGGTACGACATACCTGATATGCCTTTAAACGTCCAGAGAGAAAGTTCAAAAATCTCTGCAAATGAGTTACCATCCCATGAAACAGGAGCGATAATATCGAGAGGATTTTTGAGGTAATAAGAGAAGTTGTAGAAGAGCACATAACCAAGACGAGCTCCAACGAGTACACCACCAATGGTCCACGTTGCAATGCCTTCGAGTTGTTCTGGAGTAAAGCCCTGACGTTCTTTTTTGTTTAAATATTTTAAAAGCGTGTATGATGTTGCGAATGCAAAAATATACATCAGGCCATAATATTTTATGGGAATCCCAATATCAATCAGTGTACCATCAAATGTTAAGGGGAATTTGTTCCACCAGCTGAGTGCTTGTTCGTTCATTGTTGTGCTACCTCAATATCTTTGTTGCGGGAAATATAGCGTTCCCAATAATTAACCATGAGTCCCGCCATGTCAGAAGATTTAAGACTGCGGTACTCGCCGTGATATTGCATTACGAGCATTATCACAGCGTCATCAATGTCATTTTTATTATACGCCCAACCTAAAAACCAGTCATAGCGTCCTTCTGGGTCACTGCCATCCAAAGATCCTGTCTTGCCACCCGTAATGTATTTGCGTTGATTAGAACGGTATACATGTTTACGCATTGCAGTACGAGCCGTGCCCGCTTTGGTTGTGCGGTTAAACATTTTGCGGAGACCCGCATATGTTTCGTCAGAGAATGTAGGAAATTTCATGTCAATAGGCTTGTGGTGAATGTACCCTGCGAGTTCTTTTGACCAAGGGAGCTCGAATGGTTTACTATACAATATTGAGCGTGCGATTCCAGCGGCTTGAAGAGGTGATATTGTATTGAGTTCAGTAAACCCTGATGCTGCTTCTTTAAGTGCATAGCCTGAATCTATTTTGAGGAACTCTGAACGGTTCGGTATGTTATTGGGGAATGTTGTGTTAAACCCAAATTTTTCTGCGGCCGTATGCATACGTTCCGCACCTACTCGTGCTCCCAATACTGCAAATGCAGGGTTCATAGAGAGGGAAAATGCTTTTTCTAATGAAACAGTATGTCCTGAATAGTTTTTGGGTGGATTAACCTGTCGACGGTAGAGGGTCACCGTCCGACCAATTTGAGGGAGCTGGGATGAGTTTGAATATTTTTTTGATTCAAGAGCAGCTGCGGCAGTAACAATTTTACTGAGTGATGCTGCAGGAAAAGTAGAACGGGTAATAAAATCGGGTATAACAGAGAGGAGTGAGTCTTTTCGCTCCCCCCATGCAAGCACCTCATTTGATTTGCCGTCGACTAACAGAATAAAGGCTCCTGCCGGTTTGTGCCGATTTAACCGGATTTTAATCATTGCCGCTAATGAAGAATCTTTTTGTAATGAGTAATAGTGCTCCATATCCATATCAGAGTCTAAGAGCATTTTTTTG
This sequence comes from Fibrobacterales bacterium, assembly GCA_051532055.1. Classification (GTDB taxonomy): domain Bacteria; phylum Fibrobacterota; class Fibrobacteria; order Fibrobacterales; family JAOPTW01; genus JAOPTW01. Next base: position 196,563 of record JAOPTX010000004.1, read on the forward strand.
TCTGTTTTGGGTGACGGTACCTTTTCTACAGATAGTGGCGCAACAGAGGCAACTACTTTTGAAGGCTTCTCTGGTTGTGGCTCTGGGCTAGAAGTGAGATTGGCAGTATTTGTGGTCGCTATTTCATTGGCAGTAGCCGTGTTGTTTTCAATATCCTCTTCTGATGAAGGCGTTGATAATAACAGATGAGAAATAATAACAACAGCAGTAATACCAAAAAGCCCCCTAATTACAGGGCGCTTTTTTGAGGTAGAGTATTTTTTGTAAGAGCCTCCGTAATCGTAATTGGGAAAATTACTCATACTTTTTTGGGGTCCTTCAGGATGGTCTTCCGGTAGTACTTAAGCTCTTCTATGCTTTCTTTTATATCAGAGAGTGCCTGGTGCTTCTCTAGTTTTTCAAATTTCGGTAGTCGAGGATACCAACGGGCCGCAAGCTCTTTGAGCGTCGATACATCAAGATTTCGATAATGAAGATGCTCACTTAACTTTGGCATATATTTGTATAAAAAGCGACGATCTTGTCCGATTGAGTTCCCGCAGAGTGGGTTGGTATTCACATCAGTGTATTTTTTAACAAATTCAAGAGTTTTTATTTCGGCATCTTTGAGTGAAAAGGCGCTTCTTCGAACGCGTTCTATGAGTCCAGATTCGCCATGGTGTTTAGTGTTCCATTCATCCATGCCTTTAATAACCGACTCAGGTTGGTGAATCGCAATAACCGGACCTTCCGCTATGGGATATAGGTTGAAGTCCGTAATAATAGTAGCTATCTCGATGATAACATCGGTCTCAGGCTCTAAGCCTGACATCTCAAGGTCCATCCAGACAAGGTTGGTTTTTTTATCCATTAAGTATCTAAAATCAGTAGAATATGCAGGGAAAATTAGTAAATTTAGCCATTATTTGTTGTCATAAATGGAGTGACTGAATGGAAGAAGTTGTTATTACCGGATTAGGCGTTGTTTCTTCGCTTGGTAACGAGGTTGATGAACTCTGGTCTAATTTAGTAGCCGGAAACTCTGGAATATCTAATATCGAAAGATTTGATACTGAAAAATACTCAGTAAAGTTTGCAGGTGAAGTAAAAAAGTTTGATGCATCCCCCTATTTTTCTGAACGCGACGCTAAAAGAACAAGTCGTAATATCATGTATCAGGTGCATACTGTTGAAAAAGCAATAGAAATGGCTGGACTTGCGAGAGATGCAGTTGATAAAACGCGTGCTGGCGTTATACTTGGTTCAGGTATGGGCGGTATGGAAATTTATCAATCAAGCTCAGTAGCTAATATTAATAAGGGCCCACGTAGAGTGTCTCCCTTCTTTGTACCTATGGCTATTACAAACATGGCTGCTGGTGAAGTAGGTATTCGTCTTGGATGGATGGGGCCAAACTGGTCAACCGCTTCAGCATGTGCAACGTCTAACCATGCAATAATGACTGCAGCAGACCAAATTCGTCTCGGTCGTGCTGATGTTATGATTGCGGGTGGCTCGGAAGAAGCTGTTTGTGAAATTGGTGTTGCGGGCTTTGCTTCAATGAAAGCGCTTTCTACACGTAATGATGACCCAGCAGCGGCATCGCGTCCATTTGATGTTGATCGTGATGGCTTTGTTATTGGTGAAGGTGCTGGTGCAATTGTACTTGAATCTGAATCTCATGCAAAAGCCCGTGGTGCAACAATTCTTGCACGTCTTTCTGGTTATGCAGCTACTTGTGATGCGTATCATATGTCGGCACCTCGTGAAGATGGTGCAGGTGTAGCAATGTGTCTTGAAAATGGATTAAAATCTGCAGGACTTTCTACTTCAGATATTGGGTATGTAAATACTCATGGCACTTCTACTCCTCTCGGTGATGTAGCGGAGTGTGGCGCTGTAATGAAAGCATTTGGCAGTAATCCTGCACAATTAAAAGTTAACTCCACAAAGTCAATGATTGGCCATGGTCTCGGTGCTGCATCTGCTATTGAAGCAGTCGTAACAATTAAAAGTCTCATGGAGCAAAAACTTCATGGAACACTCAATCTTACTAATCAAGATCCAAAAATTGAACTCGACTGCTGTGCAAATGGCCCCGTTGATCATAAAATGGACTATGCAATTAGTAATTCATTTGGTTTTGGTGGACATAATTCATCAGTTATTTTTGGAAAAGCATAAGGAACATATATGAGTAATATTAAAGCAGTAATTGAAACAAGCAAAGGTACTATTAACCTTAATCTCTATACAGATGAGACACCGGTAACAAGTGCAAACTTTATTAACCTCGCAACTCGTGGTTATTATAATGATTTAATGTTCCATCGCGTGTTACCTGACTTCATGATTCAGGGTGGCTGTCCTGATGGAAATGGAATGGGTGGCCCAGGCTATCGTTTTGAAGATGAATGCAAGGCTGAGCTTTGTCATGATAAACCAGGTATTCTCTCTATGGCTAATGCTGGTCCAGGAACAAACGGTTCACAATTTTTCATTACTCACACACCTACTGATTGGCTTGATGGAAAGCACACAGTTTTTGGTTGTGTTGTTTCAGAAGCTGATCAAGAAATTGTTGATGTAATTGAACAAGGTGACGCTATCAAAACTATCGTTATCGAAGGTGATTATCAGCCGGTTCTTGATGCGCAACAAGCACGTCTTGATGAGTGGAATCCTATTCTTGATGCTAATTCGTAGTCATTGATTTCAAATCACACTTTTTAGAAAGACCAGTAGTTATGCTACTGGTCTTTTTTGTTATTAAGTTATTCAGAATTTAATTCCCCAATAAATGTTGTTTTAAAACCTTTAATTTTTATCTAAAAATTTTAAGCAAGCACAGGTTCCATATACATTGATGCTGTGGACTATCAGTACTTTTATAGGAGTGGATTGCTTCCTTATCGTAAGCACGTGTAACCCTTTATATATGATGGTAAAGAGTGAGTCAAATGTGAACTTTTTTTTACATAAGTAACTGTGGTATCCTTGGGTGCCTGTACCTCTTTGTCAATAAGGGATATGTTAAAGGGATCTCTTAATGTTTTCGAATAAAATAGTGCTTAACTTTTTTAAGCAGATGTTCTCTGTTGAGTATAGTTTTAATATTTGTATTTTTTTAGGCGATATCAATCGCTTCCCTATAAAAGTAGATATCTACCTAATATTAACTAACCAATTTAAGAGGGCTCCATGTCAAAACAATTTAAGACAGCTTTACGTTTAATGTTTGTATTATTCGTTTTATTACCAGTAGTTTCTTTTGCACAAGATATTGCACAAGGAAAACCAGCTTTTGCCTCCTCCACTGAGTCGGGGTATCCCGCGAGTAATGCTTTTGATAATAATGACTTTGGTAATAGCCGTTGGTCTAGTGATTTTAGTGACCCACAGTGGATCTATGTAGATCTCCAACAAGAGTATGAACTCACCGCAGTTAATCTTCTTTGGGAAGCTGCATATGGTAGAGATTATCGGATACAAGTTTCTGACGATGCTCAGAATTGGACAACTATTTATACTAAATCTTGGGGTAATGGAGGGACAGATAATATAACTCTCTCTGGTACTGGTCGGTATGTAAGACTGTATGGAACAGCTCGTGGTACTGAGTGGGGTTACTCGCTCTTTTCATTCAGAGTTTACGGGAACCCTCTTGCTGAATATAGCTTAACTGCTTCGTCAACTTCTGGAGGATCTATCGATCCAGAAGGTGTGACAACAGTTCTCAGTGGATCTGATCAAGCATTTACTATTACTCCTGATGCGGGATATGATGTTGTTTCTTTGTTAGTTGATGGACAAGCAACGACTATTTCTTCTCCATATACTTTTACGAATATTACAGATAATCATACCATTGCTGCTCAATTTGGTGGTGTTCCAACAGCTAATGATGACAGTTATACTACTGATGAAGATGTCGCTCTTTCTGTGACGGCTCCGGGGGTGATTGAAAATGATAGTGATATTGAGCAAGGTGCAATGACTGTATCACTTGTTTCTAATGTCTCTATAGGTACATTGACTCTCAATGCAGATGGTTCTTTTAACTATGTACCAGAAGCAAACTATAGTGGAGTGGTTACTTTTGGATATCAGCTTGTTGATGCCGATGGTTTTTCTTCGATTGCAATAGCGACAATTGTCGTGAATGCAGTAAATGACGCCCCAGTTGCTCAAAATGACGTGTATACTGTAAATGAAAATGGTTCACTCACCGTTGGTGCACCAGGTCTTCTATTGAATGATTCGGATCTTGATGGTGATCAGCTTACAGCATCTCTTTTGAATGCGGGCACTGGCTCTATTCAAGTTTCAATTGATGGTAGTTTTGTGTATACCCCCGTTGCAAATTTTGCAGGGAGTGATGTTTTTACCTATGAAGTATCAGATGGTATCCTCACTACAACTGCAACGGTAACTATGGCCATAAACGCCGTTGTACCAACAATTATTACACAACCAGCAAGTCAAGAAGTTATTGCAGGTGAAATCGCTACTTTTTCAGTAGCTGCATCGGGAAGCAATCTATCATATCAGTGGTGGAAAAATGACCTTATCATTACCGGTGCTCATTCTGCATCATATACTACCCCAGTTAACCAGATCATTAATAATGGAGACTTCTATATTGTTGCCGTCTCTAATAGTGCAGGTAGAGTACCGAGTACTATGGCTACTCTTTCTGTAGTTGAACAACCAGTTCCCCCTACCATTATTACTCAACCCGTAAATGTTACTCAAAAAGAGGGTAAAGTTGCGAGATTTGTAGTAGAGGCTACTGGTACAGGTGCTTTAGGGTATCAGTGGATGCGCGGTACTGAGGCTATATCCGGTGCGACATCAGCAGAATATATAACTGATATTTTAACACTCGTAGATAACGGCGCTCAATTTTCTGTTGTGGTTAGTAACTCTTTGGGCTTCGCGACAAGTGATGTTGTAACTCTTACAGTAGTTGCAACCTTACCTGAAAATAAAAAGATTGCAATAAACGGTACACTATTTGATGATACTGGCGCTCCTTTAGGGACAGGAACTCCTGTAGTCGTTGATGTGATTATTAGTCTAATGGATGCAAAAGTTGGTGGCACTGCACTGTATACAGAATCATTCCTTCTTGCGAATGACGAAGCCATTACTGTTGAAAATGGATATTTTACTGTACGTCTAGGTGAAGGTAATACTGCAGAAGATTTAGAACAGGTTGTGACTGGTAATAATCGCCTTTGGGTTGAGATGATTGTTGATGATGGTACACCTGATGTACTTTCTCCACGCTCACCTCTCACTGCATCAGCTTATACACTCGGAAACGGTTCGAATGAAAACCCTGAGACTGGTGTGATTAGAGCAGAAGGTAATCCTAATGAGAATAGTGTTAATGCTGAAGTGGGAACGTACTATGTGAATACACTTGATTTAAGTACATGGTTAAAAATTGCAACTTCATGGATAATTGTTGAATAAAAACGGACATACATCATGTTAATAAGGACATTTAAATGAAAAATAGAGAAACATTTTATTTTTCGAGTTTTATGTATGCCGTTTTAATAATGCTGCTTGGAATGCAAGCAGCATGGGCATTCAAACCGGAATCTAATAAAAATACTTATAGTGCTCAGCAGTCTCTGCAAGAGCAAAACCCTTTCGGTCGAGGGTTAAAAAATATGCGCTCTTTAAGGACAATAGACCTTGATGATAAGGGGGCAAGCAGTGGAATTTCAGGATTAAGTATATCAGGTGACCCAAAACTTGATATAATTAAACGCTTGAACACGTTGTTATCAATTCACAATTCTACAGTCGAAGTAAGTACTATCCAAAAAGATAAATTGGGTAATTCACACATTCGGTTGTCACAATTGTATAAAGGTATTCCTGTCATTGGCAGTGATATTGTAGTACATATTAATACTCAAAATGAAGTATATGGAGTTGCAGGGAAGTTACTCTTTGATCTGAATATTTCAGGTCAATCTAACATCTCATTTGACGATGCTTTTTCAATGAGCAAACAGGATTTAAATATTCTCTCTGCGCAACATCAGAAGGATAATTCTCGTTTGGTCATTTTTGATGGACGTCTTGCAATTGAAGTTGAAGTCGACAATGGAGTAGTGGGCAACCAAGAAAAATGGCGTTGTTTTGTCGATGCAAAAACTGGTGAAACACTCTTTCGTGTTAATCAAGTAATGCATAGTGCACCTGTAGGTGGAGCTGCAGAGGCGGTACAGGGTAATCGACTTCCAGATGAAGATGGAACGATAACTCCGATTAATGGTTGGCTAGATGACTCGGGGAACTATTTCTTACGAAATAATGATGCTCTCTGGGGCATATATGATACCGATGTCAGTGACTGGTCTCAACAGACTACAAACGATTGGGGTAGCAGCGACCCAGCAGCTATTTCATTGGCTAATAATATGGAAATTGTTCAGGAGTATGTGACGAATGTACTTGGATGGAATAGTTTTAATAACAATGGAATCTTTGCAACTGCAAATGTTCATGAAGGTACGAGCTATGTAAATGCCTATTGGAATGGTTCAGCATTTTATTTTGGAGATGGTGATGGTAGTATTGCAAATGCACTTACTGTCCTTGATATTACGGGACATGAATATGGTCATGCTATTACTGATTACTCATCGGATCTTGTGTATTCTTATGAATCAGGTGCATTGAATGAATCATTTTCTGATATTCTCGGTACACTTATTGAGTTTCACGCCCAACAGGATGGACGTTCTGCATATCCGGCGGGTCTTGATGGACAAGCTGATTGGCTGTGTGGTGAAGATTCTTGGTTGCAAGATGAAGCACTTCGTGACTTAAGAGATCCACAGCGGTATCAACAGCCTTCATATTATCAAGGGACCCATTGGTACAGTGGTAGTGGTGATAATGGTGGTGTACACTATAATAGTGGTGTTCAGAATTTTGTATTCTATCTCCTATCTGAAGGAGGAGTAGGTTCAAATGATGGATTTCCCTATGATATTGACGGAATTGGTATCGAAGCTGCTGGCGAAATAGCAATGTATGCAAACATGTATCTTTTAACGAGTTCGTCACAGTATCGTGACTCTCGTGATGCATGGATTCTTGCCGCTACAACGCTTGGCCATGATGCATCAATTGTTGAAGCGGTATGGGCTGCTGCAGGCGTTGCACCATTAGTAAAAAACCTCGATGTTCTTTCGAATGATCTTGATTTTGGTGGAGTGGCAGTCGGTGGATCTAAATCTATGATGGTAACACTAATTAATGGCGGTGGAGATATAACAACTGTAAATGATTTGGTATTCGATAATATGCACTTTACAGCAAATATAACGCTACCGTTTATGGTTTCAGGCGGTTCTTCAAGAGAGGTAGAAATAGTTTGTACTCCTACTGATTTTATCTCAGAATCAGGTACACTCACTCTATTGAGTAATGCAGTTGATAATCCTGAGATTTCTATTTCTCTTTCAGCTACTGGTACAGTAGGTGCTGAAATATCAGTGATACCAGGAGTATTTGATGAAGTATTGCTGGTTGGAGATGAGGTTAGCCGTACGTTATCTATCACTAATAGTGGTGGTACGGATCTAGAGTTTAACCTTCTGGTGTCTGATAATACAACGCTTAAAGCATTGTCAAATGAGCCATACTCATTTGAGCATTATCTCGCACTTGACAAACAAAGTGTTGATACTCGCATTGGTCGTCCAGTACTTAACAATTCTGGTGGCCCCGATACTTTTGGGTATAGTTGGAAAGACTCAGATGAAGCGGGTGGACCAGCGTTTACTTGGAATAGTATCAGTACAACAGGTTCAGTACTCAGTAATGTGTCTGGTTGTGATGATTGTTATCAAGAGCAGGGGCTCAGTTTTGAATTTCCATTTTATGGAAATGATTTTAACTCAGTATTTGTGAGCTCAAATGGTTTTCTCACTTTTGGAACAGGTAGTGCACAGATATCCAACTATGCGCTCCCTTCAGTATCTGCGCCAGCTAATTTGATTGATCTCTTCCATGATGACCTTGATCCAAGAGATGGTGGAACAATCTATTATCAAGATTTTGGAACTCATGCTATCATTGAGTTCAATGATGTTGATCCGTATAGTGGTTCAGGAAGTTATACCTTCCAAGCAGTTCTTCATGCTAATGGTAAAGTAGTCCTCTATTACAATGATCTCGTTGGAACAACTACAGGTAATACTGTGGGAATTCAAAATGGAACACAAGATGATGGCTTAACTGTCGCTTATAACACTTCTTATCTTAAAAATCAACTTGCAGTTGAGTTTAAGGCCGGGGTAGAATGGGTTTCTTTAGGGGCCACATCAGGTACCGTTGCACCAGGTGCAACGGCGAATGTTCCTGTACTGTTTAGTGCAGTAGATGCTATTGGTGGAGTGTATGCTGGTACAATTCATGTAGTTAACTCAAGTGTTAATAACTCTAATGTAATTATTCCGGTTACTCTTACTGTTGACGGAGTAAAGAGACTCTCTATTTCACCAGATAGTCATAGTTTTGGTGATGTATGGCAAGGAGCTACACAAAGCGTTGAGATAACTCTCAGTAACTCTGGTGATGAAGCTACCGAGATTACCGATATCTCAGTAGATAATACAGTATTTACCCACAATGCTCAACTCCCTCTTAGTGTTCCTGCTTTTGGTAACACGATTGTGACAGTTTCCTATACAGCAAGCCAGCTTTCAGCTCAAAATGGCATAATGTCTATTGTGAGTGATGCAGAAGATAACCCTGAGTTAACGGTATCGTTGTCTGGTACTGGTGTAGAGGCTCCGGCTGC